>CAJXGE010000024.1:0-6259 GCA_913053885.1 uncultured Acidimicrobiaceae bacterium | reverse complement strand
GGCATGCTAATGGGTGCAGCTCTCGGTGGTCTTTCCGTGAGTCTTCAAGGAGACCAAATCATCGCCGGAACTGTTCTTAATATTGCAGCCTTAGGTCTAACAAGTTTTCTTTACACCCCGGGCGAAACTATTCACTCCAAAACTCCAAGAATTGATATCGGCCCGTTAGCGGACATTCCTGTGATCGGGACAATTTTCTTCTCTAACCAACCGCTAACTTACTTTTCTCTTCTGCTAGTAGGCGTCGTTTGGTATGCATTATTTAAAACAACTTGGGGTCTCAGAACCCGAGCTATCGGAGAACATCCAAGTGCAGCCGAAACTGTCGGCGTTTCTGTTGCAAAAATGCGTTACCTCAACTTAATAATCGGCGGTGGAATCGCAGGTCTTGCCGGCGCTTACCTAAGCCTTGAAGCAGTCGGTTCGTTTGAACGCAATATGACTAACGGAAAAGGTTTCGTTGCTTTAGCGGTGATGATCTTTGGACGCTGGAACCCAGTCGGCGCCTGGGGAGCTGCTTTACTCTTCGGCTACACAAACGCTATACAAACACAATTTCAGTTCAGAGGGTGGCTAACTGGTCATCCTCAATTCATCGGCATGATTCCCTTTATCGTCACAATCGTTGTTCTCGCTGGTTTCGTTGGAAAAGCTCGAGCCCCTGCTGCCATTGGGCAGCCTTATACACGCGAATGAGTACTCAGCAGGCGCCGCTTGCGCTTGAAGCAGAAGGCATCTGCAAGAAGTTCGGCACTCTTGTGGCTAACGATGAAGTAAACCTCAAGGTTGAAAAAGGCCAAATACATGCTCTTCTTGGAGAAAATGGGGCCGGTAAAAGCACACTCGTGAACATTCTCTTTGGTCTTTACAAAGCGGACCAAGGTGAAGTGAGAATTAGTGGCGAAAAAGTAGAAATGAACAGCCCGCATGATGCCATTAACAACAAAATTGGGATGGTGCACCAGCACTTTCAATTAGTTCCTGTGCTTTCGGTTACAGAAAACATTGTTCTTGGTGACGAGCCAACAAGCAAAGGGGGCGTCCTTGACTTTGAAAGAGCCGCTGCAGAAGTCTCAGAACTCGGCAAACGTTACGGTCTTGAAGTTGACCCGAGAGCAATCGTTGAAGATCTTCCCATCGGTTATCAGCAAAGAGTTGAGATTCTCCGCTCCCTATATCGCCAAGCCGATGTTCTAATCCTTGACGAACCAACCGCGGTTTTGACTCCGCAAGAAACCGACCATCTACTAGACGTCCTCCGAGGCCTAGCAGCAGAAGGCATATCAATAATCTTTATCACGCACAAACTTAGAGAAGTCCTAGCTATCGCCGACCAAGTTACGGTCATGCGCCAAGGAAAAGTAGTTGGCTCAACAGATCCAAAAGAAACCAACGAAGAAGGTTTAGCGGAGATGATGGTTGGCCGCTCAGTGGTTCTTAGAATCGCAAAATCTAAAGCCACTCCTGGAGACAGAATACTTTCCATCAAAGACCTCAACGTACTTGATGACAGAAACCAGCCCGCGCTAAGAGACTTTTCACTAGACGTTCAAAAGGGAGAAATTTTTGGAATCGCCGGAGTGGAAGGCAACGGACAAAGAGAGCTTGTTGAAGCGATCACTGGGTTGAGGTCAATAGTTTCAGGATCAATCCTTATGAACGGAAAGGAAATGAGCGACTTTACTGCTCGGGAAATAAGCGAAGAAGGCATTTCTCATATTCCAGAGAACAGAGAAAAGCATGGTCTAGTGGGCCCTCACTCTGTGGCCGACAACCTAGTTCTCAATCGATACTTCCATTCTCCTTTCGCTGCACGCGGTATAAGGCAAACAACAGCCATCAACGATGAGGCTTCGCTTTTAGTCGAGAAATTTGATGTAAGGACAGCGTCGATTCATAATCCAGCAAGGACTCTATCGGGTGGGAATAAGCAAAAAGTTATCGCTGCACGTGAGCTCTCTCATGATTCTGAACTTTTGCTCGCCGCCCAGCCAACGCGAGGGATTGACGTGGGAAGTATTGAGTTCATACACCAACAATTAGTGAACCAACGGGATTCCGGAGTAGCTGTTCTCTTAGTTTCAGCAGAACTAGATGAGATCCTTAGTCTTTCTGACCGCATCGGTGTTATCTATCAAGGACAACTTGTTGCGATCGCTCCAACTGAAGAATTTACTCGTACTCAAATTGGTCGATTGATGACCTCTGGAAGCGACTAATTTTTTCCTTCTAGCGCTTCACGTATAGAGGTCTCATAAGGGGCGTATAGAACCCCAACTTCGGTAATTATGCCGTCAACTAATTCTGCGGGAGTTACATCAAAAGCTGGGTTATGAACTCCTACTTCAGTTGGGGTGATGGCTTCTCCTCGGTATTCAGAAATCTCTAGACCGGGTCGTTGTTCGATCTCTATAAAAGAACCATTCGGGGTGCTTAAGTCAATAGTGGATAAGGGT
The DNA here is from genome assembly GCA_913053885.1 of uncultured Acidimicrobiaceae bacterium. GTDB lineage: Bacteria > Actinomycetota > Acidimicrobiia > Acidimicrobiales > MedAcidi-G1 > MedAcidi-G2B. The sequence continues at coordinate 3,803 of CAJXGE010000024.1, read as the reverse complement.
GCTGCTACATAAAAAGGGATCCCATGATGTCGAGCTAATACTGCGAGTCCGTAGGTTCCTATTTTGTTGGCAACGTCACCATTGGCCGCTACCCGGTCCGCCCCTACTACAGCAGCGCCGACTTCGCTCTCTCTCAGAACTGAAGCTGCTGCTCCGTCTACAATCACTGTGCAGTCGATTCCGTCTCGATGAAGTTCGTAAGAGCTCAGTCGAGCGCCTTGTAACACTGGGCGAGTTTCATCAACCCATACATGAAGATTCGGGTTGTTTTTATGCGCTGAACGGATCACTCCAAGAGCCGTGCCGTAACCGACAGTCGCGAGGCCACCTGCGTTGCAGTGAGTTATAACATTTTTCGCATCTGCTAGTAGCTCCGCTCCAGAATCTCCTATGGATTTACAGATCGCAAGGTCTTCTGCGTGTAGGCGTTGGGCGATATCCTCCACGCCTTGTCGCATTTCTTCGGTTGTTTTTGCTGATCTAGCAACAGTCATGACTTCTTGAACTGCCCACGCGAGGTTTACTGCGGTGGGGCGTGTAGCTATTAGAGACTTCGCTACCTGTTCTAATTCGTTGAGCATTTCTTCTTGGGTTTCTGCTGAAGATGCTTTCACGGCAAGAACTAAACCAAATGCTGCTGTCACTCCTATTGCAGGAGCTCCTCTGACTTCAAGGTCGCTGATAGCTTGTGCCACACGCTGCCAATTTTCGCAGTGAATATACGTTTCTTCAGCCGGCAGGGCGGTCTGATCTAAAAGCATTAATTTGTTATCAACATAATCAACGGTGAAAATACTCTGGTCTTTGCTTGACATTTGACTACCCTCGTAATAGAAACCGAAATAAATCCTAACTAGATTTTCTATTTTACTTAACACGATGACTTCTAATACTGATAAAAAAGTTGCTTTAGTAACAGGAGCTACCAGCCCGATCGGTAGCGCTATCGCTAAACGCCTTCACAGCGATGATTACCAGTTGGTTCTTGCCGTGAACTCTTCTTCGAAGCAAGGAGCTGAGTTAGCTGAACAACTTGACGCCGTGATAATCGCAGCTGATCTCTCGGACCCGGAAGGCCCTGAGTCGCTCGTAGGAGACGCTCTGGAGCGAGCAGGCGGTATCGATGCTCTGGTCAACAATGCCGCTTGTCAAAAACTAGAGGATTGGTCAACTATTGATAGCGATAAATGGGATGAAATGCTTGATATCAATTTGAGAGCTGCGCAACTTCTCATGAATACAGTGAGTGACCACATGGTTTCAGAACAGAAAGCCGGGGCCATTGTGAACATCTCTTCTATAGAGGCTTACCAGCCTTCCGCTAGCCACAGCCATTACGCGATTTCTAAAGCCGGTTTGCTCATGGCGACTAAAGCTGCGGCTTCTGAACTCGGTCAACACGGGATACGCGTGAACTCCGTGTCCCCTGGCCTGATCGATGATGGAAACCTTCACGATCGTTGGCCAGAAGGAGTGGAACGATGGTTGAAATCATCTCCACTTAAAAGACTCGGAACTCCCGAAGACGTAGCAGATGCAGTCGCTTTTCTCATTTCTGAACAAGCGAAATGGATAACCGGTACAGATCTAGTCGTAGACGGCGGGGTTTTAACTCAACCCAGCTGGTAACAACTAATTACTCTCTTGTCAGTTCGTTTATTCTGCTGGAAACTTCCGGCCAACCTGTTTTGAGGAACTCTCGGTCGCCGAGCTCAAAATCGTCATCTTCATACGGTGGCGCCATCGTCGTTCCTACTAAAGACCAGTCACCAAGAGTTGAAGATCCTTGCCACACCCCCTTAGGGACTATGAGTTGTGGCCGATGCCCGTTTCTTAAATCTGGACCCAAAATAGGTGTTGAGTGGCTTCCATCTGGATGAAGCAGAAGCATTTCTACTGGGGCTCCAGAATAGTGATGGTATATTTCGTCTCCGACTAAACGATGCATAGCCGAAAAATCGTTTCTTCTTAGAAGATAATAAATTGCGCTTGACTTTCCGTCGTAAAGCGTTCGAGTCCACATTCCTCCTTCTTCAGGAAGAGGCTCTAAACCAAGCAGTTCGATGACTTCTTCGCTTGAAAGTTCAGCGGCCATCAATCCACTAACCCCATTGCTCTTTTTTGAACTTCAGCAACAGCTTCTTCTATATCCAGAGATTCTAAAAACCCATCTGAGACCACTTGATTCCCATTAACCCAAACATCAGTAATGTTTTTACTCGACCCTGACCAAGCCACATGCGCCAAAAGCTCATCAAGTTCTGTCACAGGAACAAAAGCGGGATGATTTGTCTCTATTCGAAGAAGGTCAGCCTTATAACCCGGCTTAAGACTTCCAACATTAGATAACCCAACAGCTTCGGCTCCGAGGCGAGTAGCCATAGTCAAAACTTCTTTCGGACCCAACAATGAAGCATCGTGGGCAGAAACCTTCGCTAAAAGAGGACCAAACTTAACTTCTTCCCATAAATCAAGCGTGTCATTAGAAGCAGGACCGTCAGTACCTAAGGAAACAAGCACTCCGGCTTCTCGCATAGAAACGACTGGAGCGACACCGGAACCCAATTTCATATTCGATAATGGGCAATGCGCTACTGCCACCTCATGCTCTAGCAGAACCGAAATATCATCTTCATCTACCCACACACAGTGGGCGGCAAGAACTCGACCATTAAATACACCGTGTTCCGCAAGCGTTTTCACAACACTTTGCCCGTACTTGCTTTCTAAATCACCGTTCTCTTGCGAAGTTTCCGACAAATGAATATGAAGTATTGAATCTAACTCTTGAGCCAACTCAGACAGCTCTAAAGATCTCTCCACACCAAGGTCATACGCTGAATGAGGTCCAACCCCTACGGTGATCCTTCCTTCCGACCCATGATGAGCCGCATGGAAATCAATAATGTCCTGAGTTCGGCCAGCACCCGCATCATCTGGGTGAAGTGCCGAAACCACACCCGGAGTCATAACCAACCGACCACCCGTATTCTTGACCGCTTCCACAATTGATTCTTCATGCAGATACATCTCACAACTGCTTGTAACTCCCGATAAAAGCATCTCTGCTGAACCCAAAGTCATCCCCCACAAAACATCTTCAGGATTCATACGGCCCTCTCGAGGCCACATCGCTTCAGTTAACCACCGCCAAAGAGGAAGCCCATCCCCTGCTCCTCGAACAAGAGTCATCGGCGTATGAGCATGAGCGTTAACAAGCCCAGGCATCAACAAACCACCAACACTCTTAATCTTTCGTTCTGGCTCAGCAACTTTGTCTTCTGGACTACCCACCCAGGTAATACAGTCGCCATCAATATCTACCGCACCAGGAGAGTAGACAGAAAAATCTTCATCACAGGTTAAAACTGTGTCGGCAATAATTCTTGTACTTCCCACAAGAACAGATTAGTAGTGAAAACCACTGAGCGTGTATGACAGTATGAAAACGAAACTTGGTACGCACTCCGCTCGTCCGGTAAGGTCTAGACATCATGACTTTTCAGGCAAATCGTTTGGAACTACAGGTCATCTATATATAGATCCGAGGGGGATCAATGAGTAAGCGAATAATGTTTCTACTCGCAGCGTTACTAGGGTTTGCTTTAGTAGCTTCTGCTTGTGGAAGTGACAGCGACGACGCTTCTAGCAGTTCTTCTGCTAGCTCCAGCGCTACCGCTGAAGAAGAGGCAGCTCCGGAAACCACGGAAGCAGCCGCCGAAGAAACTGCTGAGGAAGAAGAAGCAGCTTCTCGTGGGGATATCACGATGTGTCGTGCGAACTGGGCTTCTGGTTATATCCAG
>CAJXGE010000023.1:0-6575 GCA_913053885.1 uncultured Acidimicrobiaceae bacterium | reverse complement strand
CCTATGCCGCGACCCTCGTGTCCACGTAAATAAACAATGACCCCGGATCCTTCTTCTCCGATTATTTCCAAAGCAGAGTCAAGTTGTGATCCGCAATCGCAACGTATTGAGCCGAGAAGATCCCCGGTTAAGCACTCTGAGTGAACACGGACTAATGGTTCTTCTACGTTTTCTATGTCTCCGAGTACGTAGGCGACATGTTCAATTTCATCCAAAACTGACCTGTAAGCGTGAGCAGCGAATTCTCCATGTTTTGTTGGAATTCTTGCTTCAGCAAAATGCTCAACTAATTTCTCGTTCCGCCTTCGGTACCTAATCAGGTCAGCAATTGTGATGAATAGCAGATTGTGCTCTTCTGCAAATTTTTCTAGTTCAGGAACTCGTGCCATCGTTCCGTCTTCATTCACGATCTCACTTAGCACTCCAACTGGTGGTCGGTCCGCCATTGCACAGAGGTCTACAGCTGCTTCCGTGTGACCTGCGCGTTTTAGGACCCCTCCTTTTCTTGCGCGTAGTGGAAAAATATGGCCAGGTCGAGCGAAATCTGTTCCGATACGATCAAGATCGGCGAGAGCTTTCACAGTAGCTGAGCGGTCAGCTGCAGAGATTCCCGTGGTTGTACCACCGATTAAATCAACTGAAACTGTAAAGGCCGTCTTCATAGATTCTGTATTTTCAACAACCATTAATGAGAGATCGAGTTGATCCGCTCTTTCATCGGACATTGGGGCACAAATTACTCCACTGGTGTAGCGAATCATGAAATTCATTTTTTCCATAGTCATTGCATCGGCAGCTATGATCAGATCCCCTTCGTTCTCCCGATCTTCGTCATCTACGACTACAAGAAATTCTCCTCTTGCATAGGCTTCGATTGCTTCTTCGATAGTTGCTAATGGCATTAACTTTTTCCTTTCAGAGATGCATATGAATCGCTAGTGATGATCCCTGCGATATAACGGGCAAACAAATCAGCTTCAACGTTGACTTGATCTCCGACTATTTTTTTTCCAAGCGTTGTGACTTCAAGAGTGTGTGGTATCACTGCAATATCAAAAGTGTCTTGTTCTTGGTTAGTGCTGGCGACAGTGAGGCTAATCCCATCAAGAGCGACTGATCCTTTTCTGACAATTTGACCAGATACATCCTTGGGGATATTGAAAGTTAAGCGTTTTGATCCGTCTTCATGATCGTGGATGTGTAATACCTCCGCGATGGCGTCTACATGACCTTGAACTACATGGCCGCCAAATCGACCATTTGCTGACATAGAGCGTTCAAGGTTGACAATTTCCCCTTCAGCCAATTTCCCCATGGTTGTCAAACTTAAGGACTCTGGAACTACATCTACAGCAAACCAGGAGTCTGAACTTTTATTTTCATACTCAACGACTGTTAAACAGCAACCATTCACAGAAATTGAATCCCCAATGGATACATCACTAAGTATGGTGTGGGCGTTAATTTTCAGACGGCATCCATCACCATGCGAGCGTATGGAATGCATATCTCCAAGCTCTTCAATAATGCCAGTGAACATTTTATTGCCTCTCCAACTATTGTGGTCTCCGAGGCTGCGTTCAAATGCAGACTGAATACGCAATGAGGCGTACTTTGGTACGCCAAATCTGTTTCCAGTCTTACATCCTCTCCCATCCGGACTCTTACCGTCGGCTCAGGAATTTCACCTGATCAACCTTGATCAATTTTCACAAGGGTCGCGGGCTGCTGTTATTAACAGGTCACCGCCGGTAGGGATTTTCACCCAACCCCGAGGACTATGTACTTCTGATTTTCAAAAGAAATTCAGGCTTTTACCTTACCGGGCATAAAAGAGAAGGCGTCATAGTTCCATAAATTGGAGGGCTTTGTATTGATTTCAGGTTTTATTTTGAAGCCATAATTTGTTTTGTTGTCTGCACATCTGCATTTAATTGAGCGAGCAGTGCTTCAAGATTGTCAAACTTCTTTTGTGAACGTAAGCGTTCAGTAAAACGCACTCTGACTTGTTCTCCATATAGGTCTCTATTGAAATCAAGCACGTGAGCTTCTAATAAGAGATCCCCGTCTTCGTAGAAGTGTGGTCGAGTTCCTAGCGATATTGCTGTTGGGTGGCTGGATTTATCTGATAGTTCTAGCCATCCTGCATATACCCCGTCTGCCGGAAGCAATATTGAGCTGTTGATTCGAACGTTTGCTGTTGGGAATCCCAATTCTTTTCCTCGCCCATCTCCGGCAGTAACTACCCCTGAAACTTCATAGTCTCTTCCCAGCATGTCATTGGCCTTTTTCAATTCTCCTTCGCCTAATGCTTGGCGTATGAAGGTTGAAGACACCTGCTTATGATCACGGGCTGGTTCGCCATTTAGGCCCACTAAGTCCATTCCGATAACAGTGAAATCATGTTCTTTGCCTGCTTCTTGTAAAAGTGCCACGTTCCCTAGGCGTTGATGTCCGAAATGAAAGTCTTCTCCTACAACGACGTGCTTCACTTTCAAGCAATTAACGAGAACTTCTTCTATGAACTCTTCTGCGGTTTCTTTGGCTCTACTCTGATCGAAAGGAACCACCAAAGTGAGGTCTATTCCGGTAGTAGCGAGTTGCTCAAGTTTTTGATCAAGGTCAGTTAATAATAGTGGCGCAGATTCTGGCCGAACTACAGATGCAGGATGACGGTCAAAAGTAACTACTGCGGACCGTAAATCTTGTTCACTTGCCAATCGACATACCTCTGATATAACACTGCGGTGACCTTTGTGCACCCCGTCATAAGCCCCAATAGTTAATACAGTTCTTTGGTCTTCTTGTTTTGCTGGAACAATTTGTCGATGTACTTCCACTTGGTGGAGGCTACCGGTCACTTAGCCCCTATTAACACAACCGACGGTTTTACCCGGCCTTTATGTGGCTCATAAATAGCTAAAAGATCTCCATCGTGATTTAATACCGCCCAGGGGCCATTACCGTTATCTACTCCCAAACGTTCACGATCAAGAATTCTTCCATAACTGACATCTACAGCTACTTCTTCAGAAACTCTTACTTTGTTGAAGTCCCGGAGCCCTTCCGAGGGGGGAAGCAGAACAGGTTGTTCAAGAGATTTGGCTTCTTGGACCGTAAATGAACCGATAGCAAGCCTACGTAAACTTTTTAAGTGAGCGCCACCGCCTAAAAGACCCCCAATATCTGCCGCTAAAGAACGTATATAAGTTCCACTAGAACATTTGACCTCGCATTTGAAAGTTAGAGGGTCATCTGTCGGATCAATATCAAACTGTTGGACAGTTACCTTACGAGACTGACGCTCTATCTCTCCTCCTTCTCTAGCGATTTCATAAAGTCGTCGGCCATCGACTTTAAGAGCTGAAACCATTGGGGGTATCTGGTCAATCTCTCCAGTTAATTTCAAGGCTGCTTTTCTTACATCATCAAGTTTTACTGAATTCATGCTATGAGTTGCGGTAACCTCGCCGGACGCGTCAAGAGTTGTGGTTTCAATCCCTAGAACAATATGTCCCACATAATGTTTAGGAAGACTTGTCAAATAGCGAAGTATGCGAGTACTCCGCCCCACTCCAAGAACTAAAACTCCAGTTGCGTCTGGGTCGAGGGTTCCTGAATGTCCCACTTTTCTGGTGCCAAGTAGACCTCGGCATTTAGCCACCACATCATGGCTTGTCCACCCTGAAGGCTTATCAATGATGGAAATACCATTTGGTTCTGGCTTGATTTCATTCATCAGAAGGAATCTCTAAATCACGAAGTATTTTCTCTATACGTTCCGCAGATTTTCCAGTTTCGTCAATAAGAAAATTCAGTTGTGGCACCCTTCTGAGACGCGAGCGGTTGCCAATTGCCTGTTGCAACCGGTTTCTGTGGTCGTTAAAGGACTCTAAAAGGGTTTCGTCATCAACAATTCCTGTTATATACACCTTTGCCTTAGTTAGATCACGGTCTGACTCAACTCCGGTTATTGACGCAAGATCTAATCGATCATCATCAATGAGTTCTATCTCTTCGGCCAGAATTCGTGTTAATAGAACGTTGACTCGGTCCGACCTATCAAACCTTCGATTTGGTTTATTATGGCGTTGCGGATGCCGTGCCATGATTTACGTTCGAGGGATTTCTCGTTCGTCGTAGGTTTCAATAACATCCCCTTGTTTGAGGTCTTGGAAGTCTGAAAGCCCAATACCACATTCGAATCCTGTTTGAACTTCTGCTACATCTTCTTTGAATCGGCGGAGAGAACTTATTTCACCTTTCCAAATAATTGACCCATCGCGAAGGAAGCGAACTTTGGACCCTCGGGAAATAAGTCCATTTTGCACATAACAACCTGCTATACGTCCTATTCGAGGTATTGAGAAGATTTCTCTTACTTCTGCGTCTCCAGTGACGATTTCTTCAAACTCTGGAGTCAGCATTCCTACCATCGCTGCTTCGATATCTTCAATTAATTTGTAGATGATTTCGTATGTTCTGATTTCTACTTGTTCTGTTACGGCAAATTCTCTGGCAATTCTTTCGGGTCGCACATTGAAACCTATAATTGTTGCGTTTGTTGCCGCTGCGAGTTGAATATCATTCTTAGTTATCCCACCGACACCACGATGGACAAAAGACAAGCGCACTTCCTCTCTCTCCAACTTCCGGAGACTCTCCACTACCGCTTCAAGTGACCCATTTACATCCGCTTTGACAATTAGGTTCAGATTTGCTGCTTCTCCGCGCTGAATTTGTTCAAAGATGTCTTCAAGACGGGCTCCGCCAGAGAGAGCGTGAGAATCGCGACTCATGGTCGTTTGACGCTTCCAATGTTCTCGGCTTTCTGCTACGCGACCAGCAATTCTTTCATTTGGAGCAACTACAAAACCTTCTCCAGCATCCGCTACATCAGATAGTCCCAAAACTTGAACAGGAGTCGAAGGCCCTGCCTCTTGAACTTGTTCTCCTAAATCATTAACCATGGCTCGGACTTTGCCCCAAGCCGCACCGGCGACAAGTGGATCACCTATGTTTAGTGTTCCTCGTTGGACAAGTATTGTAGCGACTGGCCCGCGGCCAATATCGAGGTTAGATTCAAGGACTACACCTTGGGCTCGTCCTTCTGGGCTTGCTCGAAGATCTTCCACTTCAGCAAGTACTTTCAGATTTTCTAAGAGGTCGTCAATTCCTAGGTCTTGTAAAGCCGAAATCTCAACAGTTACCGTGTCTCCTCCCCATGCTTCAGGGACGAGTTCATTCTCGGCGATTTGCGTCATTGTTTTTTGTACATCAGCATTTTCGCGATCAATTTTATTGATTGCCACGACTATGGGAACTTCAGCTGCTTTTGCGTGACTTATAGCTTCTGCTGTCTGTGGCATAACTCCATCATCTGCTGCTACGACCAACACAACGATGTCAGTTGCATCTGCTCCTCGAGCACGCATCTCGGTGAAAGCTTCGTGTCCAGGAGTGTCGATAAAAGTAAGAGGATGGCCATCTAGTTCAACTTGATATGCCCCAATATGTTGAGTTATTCCACCTGTCTCGCCGTCTGCAACATTTGTTTTTCTTATCTGGTCAAGAAGTTTAGTTTTTCCGTGGTCAACGTGACCCATCACCGTAATAATTGGTGGTCGGATTGGAGCTTCAGAAACTTCTTGATCTTCTGAGACTTCAAGAAGTTTCAATAATTCAACTTCCTGCTCTTCTCCTAAATCCACAAGACGTATTTCTGCGCCGATTTCTACGGCGAATAACTCAATCATGTCGTCTGAAAGAGATTGTGTTGCAGTAACCATTTCACCTTGCTGCATTAAGAATCTGACTACATCTGCAGCTGTCCGGTTGAGTTTTGGGCCTAACTCTTGAGCAGTTGTAGGCCTTTCGATCAGAACTTCTCCTTCAGGAACCGCAGCGTCTTCTGGTGTGTAGTTTGGTGCGTCTAGTGGCTCAAGTTCTTCTTGAACTCTACGACGTCGTTTTTTACCACGTGGTGGACGTCTACCGCCACCTGGGCCGCCACCTGGACCGCCACCTGGACCGCCACCCGGTTTGCCGGTGTTTTGTGGCCCCCCCGGGCCCATATCAGGTCGCACTCCCGCGCCCGGAACTGACTCTCGAGGTCCTCCACTTGATGCTGGTCGCCGTGGTGCAGCGGTTGGTGGAGGCGTATTTCGTCTTCCTGAAGGTCCTCCAGCGGGTGGGGGTTGACGTCGTCCACCTTGGCCAGGTGGTGGAGGAATTGGTTTACCCGATCTAGAAGTTGGTGGAGGAGGTATTGGCTTACCTGTTGAAGAAAGCGGTGGAGTTCTGTTTTTTGTGCCAGTATCCGCAGGTTGAGAAGGCTTTTCTTCTTTTTCTTTTATTTTTTGAACGGGCCGTTCAGTTTTTTCTGATTTGCTCTCTTGTTCACTTGTTTCTTGTGAACTTTCCTTAGTTGAAACTTCTTCCGTGTCTTCAACTTTTTTCGTAGTTGATTCTTTAGTTACTGATTCTTTAGCTGTGGGTTTTTTAGTTGCAGATTCTTTAGTTGTGGGTTTTTTAGCTGCAGGTTTTTTAGCTGCAGGTTTTTTAGCTGCAGGTTT
>CAJXGE010000022.1:0-7305 GCA_913053885.1 uncultured Acidimicrobiaceae bacterium | reverse complement strand
CCGTCATAAAAATCCTTTACAGAGACACAATAACGAAAAATTTGCTTTAACTACTTACTCTGGAATAACCGAATTTCTAGAGCGTATGGACTATGTTGCTAGTACCTATGAGACAGAAAATTTTACTTATCTTCACGACACTTCTTCTATTCGCTACAGCTTGCAGCACTACCACGGACGACGAAGTATCCGAGTTACGTACCGAACTTCAAGAAGCCGAGGCAGAACTCGCAGAGCTCAAAGCAGACAAATCTGGCGCTGATGAAAGTGGCCGTGAGCAACTCCTTCAAGAAATCCTCGCTGAACCTGAGTTAGGGATCGGCAGAGACCTTGCAGAATGTTTTATCGATTATGTAGTGGATAACTCACCACTTGATTTTGAACAATGGAACACTTTAGGTAACGACTATCCAGTGAGCGCTGAAGCTTTGGAAGGATTATCACAGGAAGAAATGGAAGACTTGTTACCTGTAGTGGCGATCGGGATAGAGGTCTGCGGCATCCTCGATGAAGAATATGAAGACGCCGACACTGGAGACTATTCACTGCCGGTAGTAAGCGGTGAGTTCAATTTTGAACTCCTGTCGGAACACCCTTTTGATTGTCTGAATCAAGAACTCGATGTGTTCGTAGATGTTTTCGGCATTTATGTCATTTCTCACTCAAGTATTCCAACAGAATATGTTGAACATTCCGCAAACGTGGTCGCCGAATTCATGGACAATGACGCCGATGGTGTTATGGACGACCCTGAAGTTCACCGTTTCCTTGTGGAGAACAACTTTGTTGTCCCGGTTTGGACTGAAGCGCTGCGAGAAGAAGTATTCCCTTCGTTAAGAGGCACGCTTTGTGAAGACAATCTTGGTTGGGCCGCCAGCATGTATTACGGACACGATCAATGGGCGTTCGGGGGAATAAAACAAGCAGGAACGTGGGATACGAACCTTGAAGAAATATGGCATGTTCTTTCAGTGGGCTGGTATGAGACCTACCCAGAATATTTTGGCGACGAACCCGGCAGCCGCCTCGCCAATGCCATGGACACTGCCCGTGGCGGCCAATTCCAAACCGTTCCTAGCAGCTATCCGGAAGGTGCGTGGTATAGCTACGACGACTACACCTGTAACTATGATTGCCAAATGCACGAATACTTTTATTGGATTTTGATGGCGAACATTGACGCACTGGATCCGGTATATACAGATAAATGCGAATCCAGTAAAGATGAATGGTATGTCTGCACTAAAGAAGAGTTACAGCAAGTAGATCCACAAGCATATGACCTGCTCAATAATCAAGGATTCAAACTTCCAACCAATATTCCTGTAGGGAACTACCAGCGGGTAAACGAATAAAAATACTTAGTTATTCAGAATGACTGGTGAATTTCAACCCTTTGAACTCACCTGAGGTTCGCCACTCATCAATGTATTTAAAGTACGCAACCGAACCTTCGGGGTAACCGCCAGCGTTTAGAGTTTCCAGACGCCCAATCGGTTGCCCCTCATTGTTGTAATACCCTGGTGTGCATTCAGGATTACCGAAGAAAGATCGAGGATTTCCTTGAATCATCTCAATCCACTCATTCTCGGCTTCTGCGGTGACTTCAACTTCGTCGGCGTCAATTTCTAGCGCATGAGCGACAATCGAAGCGATCGTTGTTCCCGATTCAACCAGATTATGGGTCACGTTCGAAAGAAGATTCCCGCCTTGAGCAAGACTAGAAATAAATAGATTCGGGAAGTTATGCATATGAATGCCATGCAGAGTTTTCATTCCGTCTTTCCAATGCTCAGTTAACGCCACCCCGTCTCTTCCGAAGGTTTCAAACCCTGACCGTCGCGATTGTGGTGTTCCTACTTCAAAACCTGAAGCGAAAATAAGGCAATCAAGTTCATAGTGAGTGCCATCAACCCAAACACCGGTTTCATCAATCCGTTCCACACCTTTCCCGTCGGTATCGACAAGGTAAGTGCCAGGTTCGTTATAGGCCTGCAAGTATTCGTCGTGGAAACAGGGACGCTTACAGAGCTGTCGATACCACGGTTTCAAAGCTTCAGCGGCTTCAGGGTTCTCAACAATGGAATCAACTCGAGCCCGAATCTCTTCCATCTTTTCGTCATCGCTTAACTCGTAGGCTCGAGTAAATAATGCTGGCCCAGGTTCTGTTCCTGGCTTCTTAAGCTCTTCGACAACTCTTCCGATAATGCGACGGGTGAGATCAGTCCACCCATCTTGCACTAAGTCTTCTTCGGCGAGCCCACCGGTTTGTACGGTGGCAAAATTCTCCAACCATTTCTTCTGCCATCCTGGTTCAAGTGTGTCGAACCATTCAGGATCTATGGGCTGGTTATTACGTACATCAATGGAAGAAGGTGTGCGTTGAAAAACATACAGCTCTCCGGCATCGCGGGCTAAATGAGGGATGCATTGAACAGCGGTAGCACCCGTCCCGATAATACCGACACGTTTGTCTGCCAAATTAACCATTGGTTCACCAGTCGGATCGCCGCCTGTGTAGTCATAGTTCCATCGGCTGGTGTGAAAGCTTTCTCGCTCAAAAGTTTCTATGCCAGGAATCCCAGGGAGTTTTGGACGCTGTAGTGGCCCGGTGCCCATAGCAACAAATTTTGCTCGGATGGCATCCCCGCGGTCTGTGTGGATAATCCATCTTGTTTGTGTTTCGTCCCATTCAAGTTTTGAAACTGAGGTTGAGAACAAAGCGTTCTCGTAGAGGTCGAATTGTGTACCGATGCGCTGAGCGTGAGCGAAAATTTCATCAGCGAACACATATTTTCTTGTTGGCATATGACCGGTTTCTTCCAACAACGGTAAGTAAACCATTGCAGCGGTATCACACATTGCTCCGGGATAGCGATTCCAATACCACGCTCCACCGAAGTCTCCGCCACCTTCAATAATACGAACGTCTTCCACTCCGGCTTCTTTTAAGCGGGCACCCGCACATAATCCAGCAAAGCCACCTCCGATGAAAGCGATGGTTACTTCATCAAAAAGAGGTTCACGTTCTACTTTTTCTACATAAGGGTCTTCAAGAAGATAAGCAAAGCGTCCCTTGGGTTCTAAATACTGGTCGTTTCCGTCAGGGCGTAAACGTTTATCACGTTCTTTACGGTATTTCGCTCTTAAGGATTCTTCATCAAATGTTTCGGTAACTGTCATCTTTTCCCTGCATGTGTATCAATATAAACGGGAGTAACTAAATTTTATCGGTGTTGTTACCACATAGTAACAACACGAAACCTTTAGATCTGCATTCAGTCTCTAAAATGAAGGCATGAAGATTCTCCTCCCTCTTCTTATCGCGCTTTTCATCGCATCAGCTTGCAGCACCACCACAGATAACGAAATAGCTGAGCTGCACACCGAACTTCAAGAAGCCGAGACAGAGTTTGCAGAGCTTCATGCAGATGACTCAAACCTCTCAGACTCTATTCAAGTTTCCACCACTACAACTTCACGTAGCGAACCTGATTCAGAAATATCAGAAGGATCTCCGGTTTCAGATATTGACTGGGACCTCGTTAAGACACCTGGAGGGCAGCCAGGGGTTTACTTACCGCGACATTGCCCAGAAGCTGGACCAGAGTCAATAAACAACGACGGATTCGTCAATTACCAAACCACAGACTCTTTTGAATGCGGTCCTGATCATCTCCTAGAAGTACAGATGCACGCAGAGTTGGTTAGAGACTGGGAATCCTCTGAAGACTTATACGGGGTTTCTCAATATTTGAGAATCTTTCCGGTGATGGAACGTAACCCCACAACTGGTCAATTTGGTTTATGGGGTCAATGGATCGGAGATGATAGAGCACACCCGCATGGGCCGTTCAACTCCATTGAAGGGGGGCTATTCATTCACGACAAGATGGGACGCAGCAAGTTTCCAAAATATATGGCATCAGCGGCAACCCATTTGTACTCCTCACTAAGTGACACCGGAGGCGGATGGGGATTCTACGAAAGAAGAATCCCTTGCTCAGTGCTAGGTCGAGTGACTTTATCTAACCAAGTTCTTGTACCACCAAATCTCATTTCGTTTGATGAAGACCAAGAAACTTATGATTCTGAGGGAGGAATTTTCTTTGGAACTTCTTGGGTGGCGTTACCGATCTTCGGAGGAGAAAATCGTGAAGACGAACAAGAGTGGGGTACTGACGGGGGGAAACTTACCTGGACATTCGTGGCAGACGCAGCAAACTACAGCGGTCCTCTTATCGCCTATGTTCCTGAACATTGGTCAAGAAGAGTTGACCGTTGGAACGCGATGGAGATACTCGATGATATTTACGAGTGGGACGACAGCGAACCTGCTCAAGCTCTTAAAAACTTTGTGCAAGGCGATATTTCCTCAGAACAACTTCATCAAGTAATTCAAGAAGAATGGTGGTATACAACGAGCCCAGAAGACGAAGGGTGGGAAGAGGATAAGCCGGCATGGGTGAGACCTGAACAGACACTCGGGTTCTCCGCTGCTAGCCCTTATTTGCCTACCGGAAATGAAATGCCTCCAATCCCGGCATTTTCAGAAACAGACGAAAATGGACGCACATTCATCAAAATATTTCCGCCACTCTTCCCAAAAGTAAACGAGATAGAACCATTTGTTCTAAATGTCCAAACCTTTGACGTCAACCTCTACAACCATTTCGTTGACATATTTAAACCAGAGGCTGAACTTCGAGAAGTAGATACTTCATTCGGGAATTTTGGTATACCGATGACAGTGGAAAGATGGAATGAAGAAGATTGGCGAGAAGTGCGTTATGAAGAAGCAGAGGTTGATGAATGGGTTGAACGCGACGCTGATCTATTCATTTCAGCCCCTTTCCGTCCGAGACATGACAACGGAGAAACAAACATCTTTTTCGAATGGGAAGGTGTAGCTCCAGAAAATCGGGGATGGGACCAATACTTAGAAATAGTTGGTGCAGAAATAGTTCCCGCAGCGATGGAAGATGTACCAGTATCACTTATTGAACTCGAATATGAGTCTCAACCACACACCACATCGCTGGCGCCACACGTGGAAACGGAAGCGGTTTATTACGACGAAGACTACATACCTGATTATTCCTGCTGGGTATGTGAAGACACAGAAGTTTGTGACCCAACGACTTACGAAACAGTAATTGATGATGGCAGCAAGATTTCTTACCGCTGGTACCGCTTCCGCGATCAGCCATTATTTAGAGACCTCGCGATGGAGTATCCAGAAATCTATTCAGAGTCATACTTAAATGAAATCCAGGAAATGATTGAAACAATGCATCAGTACTGGGGCGGGTCACAACAATTCATAGAACGACCAACTAGTCAAAACGAATTACATCTTGCAGAAATTGACCATGGTCTTCTCGTTGAACCTCCAAAAGGAAAAGAAATTGGTTGGGTTCCAGTCGTCACGCAAGTAGAGCAACCAGATGGAATTTGGCAATTAGAAATAGATGTTAGAGAAACCCCTATAGGAAGCTTGATTCGATAATTCAGTTCCTGGGAAAACAATGTAGTGACAAGAAGTTGCTTCATGTTGTGACTATTCTTGAGTAGTCAACGACAATCCTTCTCTAATTTATGTCTTCTCTCACTTCTTTCCGTCTCGCTTTTATAGTCGTTGTCTTAGCGTCAAGTTGCTCTACTACTTCTAGAACCCCAGCGATTTCTGGTTCGCTTGATGCGCTTTACACAACAACGACCACCACCACGACCACAACAACCACCACAATTCCTGATCCGATCGTCATTGAAGTTGAACCTCCACCTGTAACTCTCGAAACATTGATCGACACCTATTTTGAACCTGAAGACAAAGAGTGGGCGTTACGTGTGGCTAAGTGTGAATCATCAGCTGAACCTGACGACGAAATAAGTGATGCATATAACCAAGAAAGCGGTGCTTCTGGATGGTTTCAGCATCTTCCAAAGTTTTGGGAGGAAAGAACAGAAGCTGCTGGGATATCTGACGCCGACATCTTTGACCCGGTAGCTCAAGTTCTGATAGCAGCATATTTATTTTACGAAACACCTTCTGGGGACAGCCATTGGTACCCGTCAGAGCATTGTTGGGGTAGAGGCTAAAGTTAAGTTATGTCGATTCTTGAAATCTCTCAGTTGAGTAAGAAGTATCGACGCTTCCGCCAGAGCCCGACTATGGCAGTAGATACTCTAGATCTACACATTGAAGAACCAGGTCAAGTCGTAGGCTTCCTCGGACCGAATGGTTCCGGTAAAACCACCACAATTCGATGCATGCTGGGCTTAATTCGACCAACAGCAGGCTCTATTACTCTTTTAGGGTCTGAAATGCCCGCTGGAGCATCTCAAGCTCTCACTAGAGTCGGAGCACTTGTCGAAAATCCAAAGTTCTTTGAAGAGTTCACCGGCCGACGTAATCTCAGACTCCTTGGTCGCATTCATGGCATTCAACGAAAAGAAATAGATCAAATCCTTAATCAAGTCGGCTTGGCTGACGCCGCTGACATGAAAGTAAGAAAATACAGCCTCGGGATGAAACAAAGATTAGGGGTAGCAGCCACGTTGCTAAAAGACCCAGAATTACTTGTTCTTGATGAGCCAGCAAACGGGTTAGACCCTGCTGGAATCGTTGAAATGCGACGCCTGTTACGCGACTTAGGAGACTCAGGAAAAACAGTTTTTGTATCAAGTCATCAGCTAGGAGAAATAGAACAGGTATGCGACGAAGTAGTGATCATCGATCACGGAAAGGTTGTTACCTCAGGGCCAGTTGACAAAATCGTTAATGCATCAAGCAGCAATGCTCTCATCGTCACCATCGAAAACACTGAGCAAGCCCGAAAAGTGTTAGAAGAAAAAGGATTCACCGTTTCTTCCCGAACCAACAACCAAATCGAAGTCAAACCCGCTCCAGAAAATCCAGCGACCATAACCCAAATTTTGGCTGACGCCGGTATTTATCTCACCGGATTACGAACCGAAGAAGGAAACTTAGAAGAAGTATTTCTTGGACTCACCGAAGGAAGATCAGGAGACATGCTATGAAAACTTTCTTCAGGCTCCTTGGGTCAGAACTTGAACGATTTTCTGCTCGTCGAATGGCCCGAACTCTTCTCATCATCGCAATCGGAATCGGAGTATTAGTCGGAACAATTACCTTCCTGGTTACGGACAAACATTCTGCTCCTAATCAAGATGAATTCGAAAGATGCCTAGAGACAACATCAAGTTACGAAGGAGACTGGGAAGGCACCTGCTGGAGTTGGATAGATGATGACCGGTTCCACATCACCTGGCTCCTCGGAG
>CAJXGE010000021.1:0-11435 GCA_913053885.1 uncultured Acidimicrobiaceae bacterium | reverse complement strand
TCAGTGGGCGGAAGTGGAAGTTCAGAGCGGGCGTGACGATAACTGGTGTTCGGGTTATCGAAATCAACGGCGCGGTAAAGCTGAGGAGGGTTATGAGAGCCAGCTAGAAAACGAAGTGCGGATTCAATGGGAATATGATCCAACGCAGTCCAGCTGTTAACAACCTTTGTTCCATCAAGCGGGTAATAAGAGTGATCCTGATGCCATGGCGTTAAAGCACTGTCACTATGTGCTTCTTTAATTAACAAGAAGTCGTAGAAAAGAGTGAGAGTTGAGCTGTTAAGTAAGGGCCATACCAAATCTGGGAGAGGAGAATCAAAGATAAAGCGTTGAAAGGGCTTTACGGTTCGCCAAGCGCCGGAACTAAATGAAAACCGTCCCTTATCGCCCTCCCTTTTGACTACCTCTAAGTCAGCGCTCGCTCCAGCCAATGCTTCGACTATTCCTTCTTCAATAACAGAGAGCCAAGATGAGTCAAATGCACCACGTAGGCAGACCACGCCATCTTTCTCCAACGCGAGACGAACGCCATCAGGTGCCCCCTTAGAATCAGCATCAAACGACTGAATCATGTGACTAAACTCGTATGCTTCTGCCACTTCTGCCTCTCTGATCTGGAAGTCTGTCTGCAGTAGACATCTAGAAAGAACTTTAATGGGTTAAGAACCGGAGAAACATAGTTGGCTTTTACTCATTAGGTAGTCTCTATAAATGCAAAGAAAGTTGTGGGAGGACGATGGAACTTTAGATCTTCAAGATGCATCTATAACTTTATTCAGGGAGTACTTTCCTTCTTTAAAAGCTGATGAATACTTTGCTGGTTTGCAAGATGTTCCGTGGCATCAAGAAGAGATCATTGTATTTGGGAAAAAATATCTTGAGCCCCGTGAGACTGCTTGGTATGGGGATCAAGGAACCACTTACACTTACTCGGGAATTACTCACACGCCGAAGCCGTGGACACCGATTTTATCGGAAATACGAGAGAAAGTTGAAAACGAAACTGAGGCGAGATTCAACTCAGTCTTGTTGAATCGTTATCGGAATGGGCAAGACAGTGTGGCTTGGCATGCTGATGACGAACCAGAACTTGGGGAAAATCCCGTCATCGCTTCAGTGAGTCTTGGGCAGACGAGACGATTTCAATTGCGTCACAAATTTCTGTCGAAAAAAACAGCTTCACTTGAGTTGCATCATGGGGACTTACTTGTGATGAGTGGTCAAACACAGCACTTTTGGGAGCATCAGGTTCCGAAAACTAAACAAGATATTTCGGCGAGACTAAATCTGACGTTTAGGAATATTTATTGTGGCTGAAATGGATTCGCCGAAAGCTAAATCTTTATTCAGTTCTTATTTCCCGTTGTCTTCTCAACTTGGGTTCATATTTTTATTTGCCAGTTCAATTTTTTGCACTCTAGTTGTACGAAAAGGTGGCCCTGTGAGTGGTGAAGTGGAGGTAACTCGATGGATGAGTGAAAATTCGCCAGCATTCATTGAGCTATTTCATAACGTCAGTGATCCATTACTTACTGACATTGCTGCACCTATCGTTTTTGCAGTTCTTGTTTTAGTGGTTTGGATATTTTGGGGAAGGTTCTCTGCAATAATTCTCGGATTCGCTGGTGCATGCACCGCTTTAACGCGTATCGGAGATCTGGTCAACCGGCCAAGGCCTACTTCTGATGGTCAATGGATGGCGTACTCTTTTGGCAACGGCGGCTATCCAAGTGGACACGTGATATTTACCGTTCTTGTCTTTGGAACCATTTGGACCCTATCTACTAGTAATGTTTCCTCCCGTGTTTCTAAATGGATTGCCCGATCCGTTCTACTGTTGATTATTTTGACGTGCTGGAGTCGAATCAGTGAGCTTGAACACTGGCCTCTTGATGTAGTTGGTGGATTGTGTATGTCTGCTGCAGCGCTTATTGTGATTGTTTCTGTGAATAAAAATTTACCCGAGCTGTTTAAGGAAGATTCTTCTCTTGGGCGGCTACTCGGGTTAACTAAACTTTCTTCGAGGGAACAGAGTGCTTGAAACAAATCTGAACGGGAAGACAGCAGTTATTACTGCTGGAGCCAATGGTTTAGGGCTTGTTGTCGCTAAAACCTTGCACACTGCAGGGGCTGAAGTTTTTGTCTGTGATATTGATCAAGAAGCTATAAATAGCCTGCCTTCTGATTTATATGGATCTGTGGTTGACGTATCTAATCCCAGCGCTATTGATGCTTGGTTAGACGAAATTGGTGTTGACAGGATCAACATCTTGGTGAATAACGCCGGAATCAGCGGTCCGGCGGCAGCAATAGAAGACATCTCTACCGAAGAATGGCAGAAGTGCTTACAGATCAACCTTGACGCCATGTTCTTTACTTCACGACGTGTAGCTGGTCCGATGAAAGACGCTGGAGAAGGCGTCATTATAAACATGTCTTCTACTGCCGGTTTCTTAGGTATGCCCCTGCGAGCTCCTTATGTAGCAGCAAAGTTTGCCGTCGTAGGATTAACGAAAACTTTAGCTATGGAACTTGGGCCACACGGCATAAGAGTTAACGCTATCGCTCCGGGTTCAATCAATGGGCCAAGAATGGACCGAGTTATTGCCTCTCATGCGGAAGCAGATGGTTTGGATGAAGATTACATTCGGAAAATGTATACCCGAGGTGTCTCGATGGGGCGCTTTCAAGACCCAGATGAAATTGCAGACCTCATACTCTATTTGACAAGCGCTCATGCACGATCAATTAACGGGCAGCTACTTTCAGTGGATGGTCACACAGAGACTCTTTACCCCCGTGATCTATAAAGCTAGGAAAATTTAGGCAAAGTCGCGCAGCATCTTTTTTAATTCAAGTTGGTGCTGTTCTTCAATAGAGATTTGATTCCTAGAGAACTCTTCTAAGAAAACTGAATGTCCTTCAACTAATGCCAACAGGTTTCGATAAAGCCCTATTGTCTGAAGTTCGTGATCGACGCTTTCCTGAAGAATTTTTTCAATGCCGTGTTCATAAGTTTCTTCAACAGTTGCAATTTTCGTAGAAGGATGTCCACCGAATCCAGTAAGGATTTCACCAACCTGTTGAGCATGATCAAGTGATTCAACCGCTTGAGCCTTCATGAAATCCACTAATGGAATGCGGTGTGGTCCGGCAATCATTAGTGAATAGTGGGTGTAGCGAACAACACCGGATAACTCGGCTTCAAGTATTTCGTTCAGTGTGTCGATTAGGACTTCTTCAGAAAATTCTGACATATCTGCACTTCCTTTCGCCTCTATTCTATCACAAGCAAATTTTACTAGTTGCTGCTCAATTCCTTCACTGCAGAGATAAAGGAGTCAATTTCTTCTTGGGTGTTGTAGTAGTGAGTTGAAGCTCGTACAACTCCTGGAACTCCCCTATGTGCTAAGTCGTATCGTGCGTTATTAGAAGAAGTTGTTGACGTATTGATTTTCTGTTTATTTAACTGACGGCTCACAATCTCAGCTTCGAATCCTTTAACGCTAAACGTGACTATGCCGCCTTTTTCTTTTCCTTGATCATGGACTGTGACGACCTCTATCTCGGTCAAAGCTTCACGTAAAACCTCAGCAAGGCTTCTTAAGCGGCTTGAGGTTACTTCGATTGAAAGACTTAGTGCGTAATCAATAGCTGCCCCAAGGCCAAGTTTTCCTGCAAAGTTGGTTTCCCAGTTCTCAAATCTTTTTGCACCTTCTGTAATTTCATACTCTGTGTCATTGGTCCAAGTTGCTGCATGAAGGTCTAGAAAAGGTGGTTCTATCCGATCTAATGCTGAATTCTTCACGTAAAGAAATCCAACTCCTCGTGGGCCTCGAAGATACTTCCGGCTCGTCGCGGATAGGACGTCGCAACCTATCTCTTCAACATTTATGGGCACCTGTCCGATTGATTGACACGCATCAAGTACGTAAAAAGTTTCGTATGCCTCGCAGAGGGCTCCTACTTCATGTGCGGGATTCACTAATCCTCCACTTGTGGGAATATGTGTTAGCGCTACCATTTCCGCTCCCACATGGAGTTCTTTTTCAAGATGGGCTAGATCTATTTGCCCGTATTCATCATCTTCGATTAGAACGATTTCAATTTGATGTCGTTCCTGGAGTTGAAGCAAAGCGATGACATTACTTACATATTCTGCTCGACAGGTTAGAACCCTGTCCCCCTTCTTGAACTTGTAGCCATAAACAGCCATATCCCAAGCTCGTGTGGCATTTTCAACTATTGCTACTTCTGAAGGTTTTGCATTAATGAGTTCTGCTGTTGAGGTATACACAGCGTTGAGGCGGTCCTGGGCTTCATCCTCTGCCTCATAACCACCAATAGTTGCTTCTCGTTGCACATGATTAATTACCGCTTCTACAACACATGTGGGAGGTAAGGCGCTGCCACAATTATTGAAATGAATTACCTCATTTACACCGGGGGTATCTCTACGAACCTGGTCTAAGGGGAATTCTCCTACTACCCCATCAGTCATTTGCCCATACTAGAGATATTTATTGCTTGAGGCAGGCTTTTCTCTCAAAGCGATACTTTCGTTAAGATTAACTATGAAACAGAATCTCCAAAGAGGATTTTCCGACCAAGAGTTTGAAGATCGGACGTCACGCTGCCAGTCGATGATGGCTCAAAACAATTTAGATGCCTTATGGGTATGCACAGAACCTGAAGTCCGTTATTTCACTGGTTTTCACACCCCGTTCTGGCAAAGTCCAACTCGTCCTTGGTTTGTTGTTGTTCCTTTGACTGGTAAACCCATCGCAGTTATACCAAGCATTGGCGCTTCAACCATGTCTTCAACTTGGATTGAAGACATCCGGACATGGCCAGCTCCTCAACCTGAGGATGACGGTGTTTCACTGCTGATTGATTGTTTGAAAGAAGTGTCGGGACCTAATGGCCGAATCGGGCTTCCCATGGGACCCGAAACGCACGTTCGAATGCCTTTAAATGATCTTGAACAAGTGCGTTCAGAATTCAGAGAATTTTTTGATGCTACAGAAATCATACGTTCATTACGTATGGTCAAATCTGAGGCTGAGATTGCCAAACATCAATATATTTGTGGCGTCGTTTCAGATGCATTTGATGCCCTCCCTACGATTCTTTCCACTGGTATGTCTGAGCGTGAGGCTTTTGCTGCCTTTCGTTTAGAGATACTGAAATGCGGCGCCGATGATGTCCCGTACCTTGTGGGAGCAACTGGGCCGGGTGGAATTGATGACATAATCCGGCAGCCTTCAGACCGGATCATCAGTGAAGGTGACCTACTCATTTTCGACACTGGTTCCACTTTTGACGGATACTTCAGTGATTTTGATAGAAATTTTGCTTTCGGTTCAGCAGATCAAACTGCCAAGGATGCTTACCGCG
Organism: uncultured Acidimicrobiaceae bacterium; assembly: GCA_913053885.1. GTDB lineage: Bacteria > Actinomycetota > Acidimicrobiia > Acidimicrobiales > MedAcidi-G1 > MedAcidi-G2B. The sequence goes on along the minus strand of CAJXGE010000021.1, from coordinate 6,038 downwards.
CTGTATGGGAAGCCACAGAAGCTGCTTTAGAAATAATTAGACCAGGTGTCACGACCTCTGAAATATTCACATCTATGAACAAAGTTCTCATGGAAAATGGCTCGCTCGGTAACAATGTTGGCCGGATGGGTCATGGGCTTGGAATGCAGGTAACTGAATGGCCTTCTCACACCATTGAAGACAATACGCTTATTACGGAAAATATGGTCCTTACCTTAGAGCCTGGCCTCCAATGGGCAGCAGGTAAAGTAATGGTGCATGAAGAGAATCTGGTAGTCCGATCTGATGGTCCGGAACTATTAAGTAGACGCGCTGCGGAAGAACTTCCGATAATCTAAGCAGAGCGGTTAGGAGCGTTTGTGATAAGCCAACCTTTGAGTGATTTAGAAATAAAAGATTTCTGGGAAAATGGTTACCTCTGTTTAGAAGACGCCATTTCACAAGACCAGCTAGCTGCTGTTCGCAGTGATTTTGACGACTGGCTTGAAGAAAGCAAGAATCACAGTGATCCTTTTGGCATCACTATTGATGGGCGGCCACGATTTGATCTTCAACCTGGACATAGCTCGGAAAATCCTGCTCTACGGCGGGTTTCGTCACCAATAGAAGTCTCCGATGCTTGTCTAGACGTTATGAGAAACAGTAGAGCTGTTGATGCTATCGCTCAGTTAATTGGCCCAAATGTTGAGTTCAATAATTCAAAAGTTAATTTCAAACAGCCGGGGACTAGCACTAAGGTAGATTTCCATCAAGACTTCGTCTTTCAACCACATTCAAATGATGATTTGATAGCTGTCTTGATCAGTGTTGATGAAATGACCTTAGAGAACGGTCCTCTGCAAGTAGTTCCCGGAAGCCACAGGGGCCCAATTTTTGAACACTGGCACAACGGAGTGTTTACCGGAGCGGTCAGCAAAGAAGTCATGGAAGAATTTGGTTCAGAATCTATAAATATCGTTGCTAAACCGGGAACAGCTTGCTTTATGCATGGGCGTCTACTGCATGGTTCCGCTCCAAACCTTTCTACAGGACCTCGCACTCTGCTGATCAACGAGTACCGGTCAGAGGACGCTAAACCTCTGGATAAGAACCATATCCCTAGCGAAATGGAAGGCGAACTAGTGAGAGGTGTGGTTACGAACCGCGTAAGGTCTTCAGACTTTGAAATGGCGTTTCCTGAATATCCTACAACTGCTTCTTTCTTTGATCAGCAAGCCAAATCATCTGCAGGCATGTAGACAATGACTCCAGAAAAAGTCGAGTTTGAAACTGATGAAGGCTTTGGACACAAAGCACGAATAGGGCTTATAGTCCTTGAGACGGATCAAACAGTTGAGGCAGAGATGCGACAAATCCGTATCCCTGGAGTTGACTGGTATCACTCACGCATACCTAACGATTCAGAAGTAACGCCCACAACTCTTACTGATATGAAGCAACGTTTACCTATAGCGGCTTCGCTTCTCCCAGAAGAATTCTCTTTTGATGCAATTGGTTACTGTTGCACTTCAGCAGCGACCTTGATCGGTGAGGAAGCCGTTGCCGAAGCTATTCAAAGCTCGCATCCGGGAGTTCCTTGCAGTAATCCGATAACTGCTGCTGTTGCATCTTTTCAAGCCTTGGAGGTAACTCGCATCTCTGTTTTAACTCCATACACCGCTGAAGTAACGGCTCCCATAATTAATTTCTTCAATGATTCAGGTTTAGAAGTCGAAAAAGTTGCTTCTTTTCTTGAGCCGAGTGACTACGTCGTAGCTCGCATTTCAGAGGATTCTGTAGCTGCTGGTGTCCGTGATCTAGCTAAAAGCGATTGTGAAGCTGTTTTTGTTTCGTGCACCAGTCTCCGTTCATTCGGCATAGTTGCTGATCTTGAACAAGAGTTAGGGAAACCGATTGTGTCCAGCAATCTTGCTATCAGTTGGCATCTTCTTCGCCTCGCTGGCGTAGAAGACTCATTCAACGATTTCAGCCAACTATTTAAACGGCAACTTTAATCGCGGTAACTTGGATCTTCTTTATCTAATACTTCCATCCATTGATCTAAGTGGGCTTGCCCCATACCTTCGAATTGTTTCCACCCTTTAGCGACTTTCGCCGCCATGTCATCAGAAAGAATCGACAAAGGTTTTCCCGTTGAATAAGCCATGACTAACGTCTGGCAAGCACGCTCTAGATAGTAAAGCGACTCAAACGCTCCAGCGATAGTGGAACTGGCAACTGCTACTCCATGGTTACCCATCATCAAGATCTCATGCTCTTCAAATAGTCCAGCCAATCTTTGACCTTCTTCAAGATCATCAGCTATTCCACCGAATTCAAGATCATAAGCCACCTCGCCAAAGAATCTTGCGGTGTTTTGATCTATCGGAACAATTGTTGGATCTTGCAGCGACGCTACTGCGGTGGCGTAGGGTGAATGGACATGCAATAGGGCACGGACATCAGGTAAAGAAGCATGAACAGCGCCGTGTATGGACCATGCGGAAAGATCTGGCGCATCTGGTTCATCCATAATTGACTCGTCTTTTGCATCCAGCAAAAGAAGTTCACTTGCTCGCACTTGTGAAAAATGGCGCCACCGTGGATTCAACAAGAACTTTTGACCGTCTTCTGAGACTGCAGCACTGAAATGATTTGCTACAGATTCACTCCACCCAAATCGGGAAGCGAGACGGAAAACTGCGGCGAGTTCTACTCGTAGTGTTTCTTCGTCATGGCCACTCATATTCATGGTCTAGTTCATCTATTCCGTTGATGCCACTTTCCATCTTTACTATTCGCTTGAAAACGAAATAGATTGTTTCTATTCATTACTTGGATTGGTGGTTTTATGACTGGAATAGCTGAACAAGCATTAACTACTGCACGTAAAGCGTTTGCAAGCGGTAGAACTCGGGACGCCTCTTGGCGCGAAAAACAACTTGACGGCTTAGTACGCCTCTTAGAAGAAAATGATGAAGCCCTCATCGCTGCGTTGCATGCTGATCTTGGTAAACCACGCGCTGAAGGATGGACCACTGATCTTGGAACTACCGCCACAGAGATTAGTTACATTCGAAAAAATATTCGAAAATGGATGAAATCACGTAAAGTGCGGGTTCCAATGGTTGCTCAACCAGGAAGCGGATTCATAAAACCTGAACCACTTGGAGTCATCTTGGTAATCACTCCATGGAACTACCCCATCAGTTTGCTGTTGAACCCTTTAGCTGCAGTGTTTGCTGCTGGCAACACTGCTGTGTGTAAACCTTCAGAGTTAGCGCCTGCATGTAGCAAATTAATGGCAGAGCTGATCCCACAGTATGTTGATCCGGAAGCAGCTGTAGTAGTTGAAGGTGATGTTGAAATCGCTACAGAATTACTTGAACAAAAATGGGATCATATATTTTTCACTGGTTCAACAAATGTTGGAAGAATTGTTATGCAGGCCGCAGCGAACCATTTAACTCCTGTAACCCTTGAACTCGGAGGGAAAAGCCCAACCATTGTTGATGAGTCCGCAGATCTAGTTGCCGCAGCAAATCGTATTACTTGGGGGAAGTTCCTTAATGCCGGCCAAACGTGTATAGCCCCCGACTACGTGTTCGCACACGAAAATATTCGAGAAGAGTTAGTTGATAAAATTAAAAAAGCAACTAACGAGTTTTACGGTTCAGACCCAAAAACCTCACCTGATTACGCCCGAATAGTTTCAGAACGTCATTTAAACCGTCTAACAGGACTACTCGATGACGGAACTGTTGTTCTTGGCGGTAGCCACGATACGGCAGATCGGTATTTAGAACCGACCATTCTTTTAGACCCTTCTACTGACTCTGCGATAATGAGTGACGAGATTTTCGGTCCGATTCTCCCCATTTTGTCTTTCACTGACCTTCAAGAAGTCATCGGTTTCGTTAACGCTCGACCAAAGCCATTAGCTCTTTACATCTTTGCTAACTCTGACAATGTCGTAGACGAAGTTATTTCTCAGACAAGTTCTGGTGGAGTTTGCGTCAACCATTCATTGCTGCATTACGGTGTTTCAGACCTTGGATTTGGCGGTGTTGGTGATTCCGGTATTGGCCGTTATCACGGAAAATCTGGTTTCGACCAGTTCTCAAACATGAAGTCAGTACTTAAGAAACGCTTCAAACCTGAACTTTCACTTTTATATCCTCCATACACCGAGAAAAAAGAGAAGATTTATAGAAAGTTTGTTTAATTAAACCGACAACATACTTGAAGAGATCAATAAGTAGTTTTCTTTTGCATCTCTAAAATCCATTCCCCAGAAGTAACCGGCTCATACCGAGACGGATTCTCAGGAGAAACACACGTTGGAATACATTCAATAACCGCGTCATAAGCCGGTTGATGAAAGAAAACAAGTGATAAGCGGTCTCGTGAAAGATCCTTAGGCGGAACCACCCGATGAACAGTCGACTTCCACCGGTCATTAGTCCACCTCGCCATCAAATCCCCCAAATTCACAACAAACGAATCAGGAACCGACGGAACATCCACCCACTCCCCAAACGAATCCTTAATCTGTAAACCAGACTCACCGTCATGATGCAAAATTGTAAGCGTGCCCCAGTCTGAATGCTCGCCTCTCCTGAGTTGGTCATCTAGAAGATCTGTTTCAATCTTTGGGTAATAATTTAAAGTCAAGTTAGTTATGTGATCAGTGATCTTGTCTTTGAACCAATTCTCTTCCAAATCAAGTGCCAAAGCTGAGAGTCGCATCAGATGTTCAGCAAGCCCTTCCATTGCGGTGTAGTAACTCTGAAGTGTTTCCTTAAATCCAGGTAGATTTGACGGCCAAATATTTGGCGCAAAAAAATCTTCGCGACCTTCTTTTAATCCACACTTTTCTGCTACTCCCCGATCATCAAATCTATTCATGGAAAAAATTTCACATACATCAGGCGGGGTTTCCACATCACGCGACAACGAAAGCGCTGATTTCTCAACTGGGGTATACCCCCGAAACACTCCAGATGGGGCTTTGCTAAGTGCCTTTGTTTCATACGGCTGAGCAAAGAATTCCTTTGCGTGACGTTCCGTCTCTTTAATAAGTTCGGAGGGGATTCCATGATTTTGTATAATCAAGAACCCGTTTGTTTCACACGCAGACTTCAGACCTTCTATTGTTTCTTCGTGTCCAGACTCTGGTTTGAAAGATCGTTCTAAATCAAGGACACCGATTGGTGTAGAAGAATACTCGTGCATCCTTATCTAATTTACTGAAAGAAAGTGAATCTAAACGTTAAGAAGGTCTTTATCTAGATTTTGCCAACTAAGTCTTCACCGGGGGTTAGTGTTGAATCGCCTTGCATCCATCTAGCTGGGCAAACTTGATCAGGATTCTCTCTAACGTGCTGCGCAGCTCGTAACTTTCTGAGCAATTCAGCAGCATTTCTTCCTATTCCATCTGCTGAGAGCTCAATAACTTGAACAACCCCATCTGGATCAATGATGAATGTTGCTCGATCAGACCGCCAAACATCTTCAATTAACACATCGAAGGATTTTGAAACTTTACCTGTTGGATCAGAAAGCATCGGAAATTCAACACGACCTACTGCAGTTGATGATCCATGCCAAGCAAGATGAGTTTCATGGGTATCTGTTGAAACCGCATATATTTCTGTATCTAGTGACTGAAATTCTGAGTAGTTATCAGCGAGGTCTTCCAGCTCAGTTGGACACACAAACGTGAAATCTGCCGGATAAAAAAACAATATTGTCCACTTTCCTGCAAAATCTTGACTTGAAACATCAATGAAACTGCCAGCATGGAAGCCGCGTAATTCAAACTCTTCTATTTTTGTACCTATTAGTGACACTGGTTACCCCTATTTAGTAACGAATTTGGAATTGTTATTGTAATAACAAAGCCTAATACTAAATATAAAGAGTGCCTATCATTAGTCTTAAATTTAAACGCGTGGCTCGTCTAAACTTTTACTTCTTCCCTAAAAAGAAAGGCTCACTTCGGATGCGGCACTGAGCGCTATTACACCAGGAGGGCCACTCCAGTTCATTTCAAGACC
>CAJXGE010000020.1:0-13325 GCA_913053885.1 uncultured Acidimicrobiaceae bacterium | reverse complement strand
GGTTTTTTAGCTGCAGGTTTTTTAGCTGCAGGTTTTTTAGCTGCAGGTTTCTCTTCCTTAACTTCGTTAACTAAACCCTCGCGTTCAGCTTTACGGCGCACTCGATCAGCCTGAGGCTCAGGCATTCCTGAGGAATGCCCTTTTACCCCTATTCCTAAAGTCCCGCAGAGTTCAATGATCTGCGCATTAGTCATTCCTAACTCTCGCGCTAACTCATAAACACGAATATTGTTTGCCACTTTTTTTTATAATTCTTTCGCTCAAATGGCCTAAATAGCCACGAACTGACACTATCGGAAACCGTGCCTTATAACCCGTTTTTCAGGATTCTTCATCAATTATCGACTGGGATTTAGAAGACTTTAAAGGTAAGAATCAGTTTTGCTCTTCGGCTTCTTCTTCGACTGCCTCTTCTAAAGACCCAGAATCTTCAGAAGACAATGCATCTTCAACAACATCCTCTTGATCTGAGATTTCTTCTTCAGCAACTGAGCCTTCATTCCATTCATCTAAGGAGATCTCTGGTCCACCCTCTGCTGGTTTCCAAACCTGTTCTCCAGTTTCTTCATCAACAATCCATTCACCTTCGGCCCAATCCACTTCGTCGTATGCCGCCTCTTCTGCTACTTGAGTTTCACTCTTGATATCTATTCTCCAGCCAGTCATTCTGGCAGCAAGTCGAGCATTCTGACCTTCCTTGCCAATAGCCAAAGAAAGTTGATAATCAGGCACTATAACAACAGCAGATCCCGCCTCTTCGTCAACGATAACTTCATTTACTTTTGCTGGTGAAAGCGCTTTCATCACAAAATCTTTTGGATCTTCAGAGTAAGGAACTATGTCAATCTTTTCACCGCGAAGTTCATTAACCACCATGCGCACACGAGCACCTCTCGCCCCCACACATGCACCAACTGGATCCACTTGCGGATCATTCGATCCCACAGCAATTTTTGTCCGATGGCCTGGTTCCCGGGCACATGATTTAATTTCTACTACCCCGTCTGCAATCTCAGGAACTTCTAGTTCAAACAGGCGTTTAATTAAACCGGGATGAGTTCGACTTACTACAATCTGCGGCCCTTTTGCAGTCTTTCTTACTTCAACTATGTACGCCTTTAGACGTGCATTTGCTTCTGGTCGTTCATAGGGGACTTGCTCAGCTTGTGGTAAAAGAGCCTCTACCCGTCCAAGATCAAGAAGGGTATAACGTGCGTCGCTTTGTTGAATAATCCCTGTGACAATGTCTCCTTCACGGCCTGCATACTCTTCATACTTCAGATCGCGCTCAGCTTCTCGAATGCGCTGGCTCATTACTTGCCGGGCAGTCTGTGCTGCTATCCTCCCGAAATTCTCTGGAGTGACGTCTCTTTCTGGCCCGACTGGTTCTCCTTCTTCATCTATGTCCTGAGCTAGAACTCGAATGTCCATAGTTTCAAAGTCAATTGTGACCCATGAAAAATCTTCTGCGCCAGGCATCCGGCGATACGCCGATTCCAAGGCGTCTGCTAACGCTCCTAATAAAGCCTCTATTGAGATACCTCGATCATCAGCAAGTGCTCGAAAAGCCTCTTTCATGTCAATACTCATTGTCCCGCTCTACTTCCACTATGGAGGCTGCTACCAACTGAGGCCTCATTTTTTTGTCCATCTGAACTCAAACTTTTTGACCAATCAAATACTGTACGAGCTTTTAAGATCTGGTCATAGTTCAAAATTCGAGATTCTTCTTCAACCAAAACTGAAATTTCTCGATCATCAGCTCTTTCTAACTCTCCAGTGACTCGCCGATCGCCCTCAGTCCCAGGTTGAGTTTTAAGAGTAATTTTTGATCCAATAGCCCGTAAAAAATGTTCTGGTTTTTTTAGTGAACGCTCCAAACCTGGACTACTAATTTCAAGGGTGTAGGTTCCAGTTATTGGATCTGCATGGTCAAGCGCTCTTGAAACTTCACGGGTTAGTGGTGCAATGTAGTCCATTCCAATTCCATCTGGACGATCAACAGTAAGGCGTACTACCCCTCCGGTGTATTCCACATCAACTAATTCCACTTCTAAGCGTTCACACAAAGGAGATACTAAAGTTTCAATTTGCTCAATTAAACTCATGATCTTCCCAACTTTTCCTTACTTTTCAACTTCAGCAATTCTCGTGCAGTGAAAACGAAAGGCGTGGGCTAAGCCCACGCCTCGTCGCAAATACTGCACGATGCATGCAATATTTAATCATACCCGAGTATTAACGGTCTGCAGTTTGAAATTCATACTTCAGAAGCTCTGAAATGACGAACCTACATGATTATCGTGGCTTTAGCTCTCGACATGACGCTTAATCATCTCAATTCGAGAAACAGAGTCATTAGCATCTTCGCCTTGTTCTTCCAAGAGGCGGTCTCGATCACGAGCGGCTTCACGTTCTGCTTTCTTAACATCAACGCGCTCTAAAGCTGCTTCAGTGCCATGCTCCATAATAAAATCAGCCCATTCAACTAACGTGTCAACCATTTCATCCTCTGGTACGACTAAAGCATTTCTTCCCTTAATGAACAAGTGTCCTCTCTTATTTCCTGCTGCTATGCCTAAATCTGCATCGCGTGCTTCCCCAGGTCCGTTTACAACACATCCCATAACCGCCACTTGAAGAGGAATTTCCCTCTCAGCAAATGCGCTCATAGCTTCTTCGGCTACAGCCACCACATCAATTTCTGCCCTACCGCAACTAGGACAAGCAATCAGGTCAACATTCTTGCGCTCTCTCAAACCAAGGGATTCGAGTAGGTATCTACCTGCTTTCGCTTCTTCAACTGGATCTGCTGTTAGTGAATACCGAATTGTGTCTCCAATTCCTTCTGCTAAGAGCGTTGCTATACCTGCTGTTGATTTGATTACTCCGCCAGGCAGCGGTCCTGCCTCTGTGACCCCGAGATGCAAGGGGTATTCCGTAACTTCAGCTAATTGTCGATAGGCATCGATCATGAGAGGAACACTGGAAGCCTTGACCGATATCTTTATTAAGTCAAAGCCCACTTCTGCGAAATACCCGATTTCATTCAACGCAGATTCAACCATGGCTTCTGGGGTAACGACATTGCCGTACTTCTCATAAAGTTCCGGGTGAAGTGACCCTCCATTTACGCCTACGCGAATTGGTACCCCTCGATCTCTCGCTTCACTGGCTACCGTTTTTATATGTTCTGGTTTACGGATGTTCCCAGGATTAAGACGTAAGCAATCAACACCTGCTTCCAAAGCTGCTAATGCCATACGGTATTGGTGATGAATGTCCGCAACTATTGGCACGGGAGATCGAGGAACGATCCGGGCTAGTCCTTCTGCTGCTTCCGGTTCGTTACAAGTGCAACGTACAATGTCAGCGCCAGCTAGAGCTAGATCGTAAATTTGCTGAAGCGTTGCTTCATGATCCGCCGTTTTTGTGATTGTCATCGACTGCACACTGATTGGGGATCCGCCTCCAACTGGAACGTCTCCGACCATTAATTGCTTAGTAAGACGTCGGGGGAATGTTGATTGAACCTCCATATATCGGAGACTACCGGAAGTAATGGGTCAGCCCAGACAAAATTCAACCAAAATCAGGAAGATCTACAATGTCTCGGAAAAGTGCTACCAAAGTCAAAGAAATAAGAAATATCAAAACAACCCAAGTTAATGGCACCAATTTTGAGATGTCAGCACGATGCTGACGGCCACCAAATGAACGTAAACGTTCATATGTGGCTATCAATACATGTCCCCCATCAAAGGGAAGAAGTGGAATGAGATTAAATACAGCTACGAAGACATTAATTAGAACTAAGAACCAAATGAAGTTATATGCCCCGGATTCAAACAGACTACTTCCAAGTAAAGCGACTCCATAAATTGACAAAAGACGGTTTTCATCATTGGTAGACACTCCTGTTCCAACTTGGGAGGCAGAACTTCCTCCTTCTACTGCTCCTCCAATGAAACTTGATAAGCCTCCCGGAGTGAAAAACTGAGCGATAGCCTTCGCTGAATTTCCAATTAAGTCAATCGTTTCGTTGGCAGATCGGCTTATAGATGAGCCTAAGCCAAGAGTCTTGAGGGGGTAACGAGCTGATACCCCAAAGAACCCTTGTACCGCCATTTGTTGAGGCGGCAGAGGCGTAAAAGCCTTAGTACTTTGAACTGTTTTTACAGTCCCATCTGTTCTTTTTACCTCTAATAGAAATGTCTCTTGTTGAGAGACCTCAGAAACAACTTGACTCCAAGTAGTTGTTTCTTGTCTATCCACTGACAGAATTTGGTCTCCTTCTTGCAAGCCAGGAAATGACGCAGCCCCAATTGAAGTCAGACGTTCACCAACTTGAGCTGCCAGCACCTCAATCGAACCATCTTTACTTATTTCTACAGGGATTACTTTGCCGACTGAACTACGAACAACTGCTCCAAACTGATCAAAGTCACTTACATCCACGCCGCTGACTGTCAAGATTTGATCACCTTCAGATACCCCAATGGACTCCGCCGTTGAGTCACTTACTACAGAACTAACTTCCCAAGTATCTGTCGCCGGGCTGCCCACCATTGAAAAAAGGAAAAAAAGTAACACAAAGGCAAGGATGAATTGCATACCTGAACCAGCCAAAGAAACAGCAAGTCGTCGTGGATAACTTTGAGCGCGATATGAACGGGACTCATCTTCTAACTCGACATCTTCAAGATTTGACATGCCGATAATCCGAACATATGCGCCAGCCGGAATTGCTTTTACTCCGTATTCCGTTTCTCCTCTTTTGATTGACCATAAACGTGGCCCAAACCCAATGAAATACTCAGTAACTTTCATTCCTGATAAACGGGCGGCAAGTAAATGCCCTAGTTCGTGAAGTGCCAACATGACCACGAAAGCAAGCACTACAGCAACCATCGATAGCCCTCCGAATTGAATAAGGACCACCCCTAGAAAAATCAGTAGTAGCAGTCGAATTTGCTCTGGTTTTTCTAATTTCTTCATGTCTTATTCAGAATTATCTCAGAAGTGAGTCTTCGAGATTGCTTATCTATTTCCAAAATATCTTGAATCTCATTTGCCTTATCACCGGACCAAGCATTTAAAGATTCTTCTAAAACTTGAGATATCCCAATCCATGAAAGCTTCTTTTCAAGAAAAGAAGCGACTGCTACCTCATTAGCCGCATTCAACCACGCAGGAGCTGTCTCCCCCATAGAACCTGCTTCAAAAGCTAGGTCTAAACAACGAAATACTGCACGATCTGGTGTTTCAAAATCGAGTTGACTTAACTCACTCCAATCAATTTCTCCATAAGGAACACTTAAGCGATTCGGATAAGCCAAGGCATACCCAATGCATAAACGCATGTCCGGTTGTGAAAGTTGAGCAATTGTTGCCCCATCAGAGAAAGTAACCATGGAATGCACAATCGACTGTGGATGCACTACCACCTCTATATCCCCATAATCAATTCCAAATAGTTCATGCGCTTCTATAACTTCTAGTCCTTTATTCATGAGCGTTGAAGAATCAACAGTAATTTTTGGGCCCATAGACCAAGTTGGATGATTTAAGGCTTCTTCAACACTAATTGTTGAGAGTTCAGTTAGTTCTTTACCGCGAAATGGTCCACCAGAAGCAGTCAAAACAATTTTCGATACGCTTTCTTCATTATTGTTTGCCCGCAAACATTGATGGATTGCACAATGCTCACTATCTACTGGTAACAACTCAGCTCCAGGAGTGTTCCTTGCTTTCTGCACTACTGGTCCAGCAGCAATAAGAGACTCTTTGTTCGCTAATCCAAGACGATTTCCTGCTTCTAGAACAGACATAGTTACAGGTAATCCTGCAAAACCTACAACACCATTTATCGCTACTTCTCCCATTTCTGCTGCCTCAGCAAGAGCAGTTTGGCCGGCAAGTATTTCTATTTTCGAAGGCAAGAGATTCTTTAAATCTGAAACCAAACTTGGATCCTCAATAGCTACAACTGCTGGGTTGAATTGCTTTGCTTGATCTGCAAGTTTTTCCAAAGATTTTGCCGCTCCAAGAGATACGACTTCATATTCATCTGGACACGAGTCAACAATCTCGAGCGTTTGCGTACCAATAGACCCTGTTGAACCAAGGACAGAAACTTTGGTAGCCATAAAAGGAGAATACCGTGATTTAACTTAAGTTATATGTAGATCAGCCGCCGAATAGATCTAAAAGACGCGCAGTGTAATACGTAGCGGGTAAGACAAAGAGGAGAGCATCAAACCTGTCAAGTAGACCTCCATGTCCTGGAAGAATACTTCCCATATCTTTTATACCTAAATCTCTCTTAATCATCGACTCACAAAGATCGCCTAGTGGAGCCACTAAAGCCGCGACTACCCCAAGAACAAAAGCTGAACCTAGATCTCCTGGTGTGTCTCCAAACGGCGTAATTTGACCCGTAACTAAGACAGTGACAGCAAAAGACACTGCCATACCGCCAATTAAACCTTCCATTGTTTTGTTTGGACTTACTGCTGCGAGTGGTGTCCGACCAGCAATACGGCCTATAACAAGACCACCCGTGTCATATCCAACAGTGGCAAGAACAGCGGCAAGCATCATGCCAATACCATTTACATCTTTGAGCATGAGCCCTACAAATGAACCCAACATCCCGATATAGAGAACACCGAACATTGTCACAGAAATGTTGAGCATCGGCGCTTCTCTATCTACACCGGTGAAGTACCAGAGAAATGTAAATAGAACTGTCAGGAGAAGCACTAGTGGAACCGCTGCTTCAAATCGCCAATACGCCCCCAGATTCAAAGCCGCAACTGCGACAATTCCTAGAAGTGAAGCAGGTTGATAGCCTGCTCGACGAACAGCCATAAAAAACTCCGCTGCAGCAAGAACCAAGAAAAATGTTGCCACCACCATGGTTACCGCAGCACCGAGATAGAAAGCGATAAGCACAAGTGCCCCAAGTGCTAGGCCAGTTATTATCGCAACAGGCATATCTCTGCCTTCTCCAGACGAGTTTCCACGTTTCCTCCCGCGACGCTTACCACCTTTGCCATCCTGATTTGGTTCTTGCATCGGCGCTTCATTAGCTGGGAGAGGAGGAAGCGGTTCTTCTGGCGGAAGTATTGGGGGATTGAACTCTCCTGAAATACCAGAAGAAGCCTGTGTCGTCTCTGTTTCAAAGAAAGAAGTTGCAGAAGAATCTTCTAAATTAGCTACCGGTTGTTGAGATTCATGTTCTTCTGGAACATCATCTGCCCAACGGGGAACTTCGTCTTCTAACCATTCGTCAGAAGACGATGAAGTGGCCGGTGGATCTGTCCAAGGTGGAAGATCATTACCTGGCTGATCTTCTTCAAATACTGACCGCCCTGGGGCAACCTCGTCTTCTGAGGTTTCGAGTCCAAGTATCCTTATCTCTTCAAATTTTGGTTGATCATTCATTATTTCTCCCGAATTACCTTAAGCCTAGACCTCAAGTAGTTCACTCTCCTTGGATGCTCTAGCTTGATCAATAGCAGCCTCATGTTTGTGGATTAGTTCATCTAAACGATCAGAGGCATGTTTAATATCATCTTCTGAGACGCCGCCACTACCGCCAATATCATCAAGATCTTTACGCCCACTACGCCGTTGGCCTCTAAGTCGATTTTTTCCTTCTTCTGCCATGCTGTTTACCATTCGGACCAACTCTTGTCGTCTTTCCTGAGTTAACTCAGGAAAAGATAATCTTATTGAATGTCCATCATTACTGGGGGTCAGGCCTAATTCTGCCTTAACTATTGCTTTTTCAATAGCCGTTACGTTGCCAGGATCATGCGGTGTAATCAACAATTGTCGTGCTTCAGGAACAGAGAAACTTGCTAACTCTTGCAATTTCATCTCGACTCCATACGCTTCCACTGAGATACGTTCCACTAAGGAAGAAGATGCGCGACCGGTGCGTATTGTAGAAAACTCTTTTTTTGAATGAGCGACAGCTTCCGTCATCCGTTCTTCAGCTTCTTCAAGCACTAACTGAATCATTTCGTTACTCAAATTCGCTCCTTATTAAGTAACCAGAGTACCGACAGGTTCCCCTGCAAGTATGGACCTAACATTGCCTGAACTCATAAGATCAAACATCACGATGGGTAGCTGATTATCCATACAAAGCGTAATTGCCGTTGAATCCATAGGTTGAAGACCTTGTTTAATAACCTCAAGATGGCTGATCTCATCTATTTTGTTAGCTTTCGGGTCAACTCTAGGGTCAGCCGTATATATACCATCTGTTCCTGAATGTGACCCTTTAAGAAGTACTTGAGCTTCCATTTCTACTGCTCTTAGTGCTGCTGCAGTGTCTGTAGTGAAAAAAGGATTTCCTGTTCCACCTGCAAAAATTACTACACGACCTTTTTCTAAGTGGCGAATGGCTCGACGCCTTATATATGGTTCAGCGATTTGTGCCATATGAATTGCTGTTTGCACACGAGTAGGTTGACCCAATTGCTCTAATGTGTCTTGGAGAGCTAAAGCATTAATTGATGTTGCAAGCATCCCCATATAATCAGCCTGTGCTCGATCCATGCCTGCTCCAGCACCTGACATCCCCCGCCAAATATTTCCCCCGCCTACAACAACAGCTAGATCAACGTCAAATGCATCTCTAACATCAACTATTTCTTTAGCTATTTGCGTGACGATTTCGCCGTCAATGCCATACCCGTTATTTCCGGCAAATGCCTCACCGGAAACTTTTAAAAGAACTCGACTCCATCGAGCAGAATCTTTACTGGACAAACTCAACCTCCGAGATATGCCTGGACGAAGCGAACTATTTCTCCACCACCTAATGAATCTCTAACTGAAGTCTTGTCTCCATGGAGTCCTTGGTCAAGTAAAACTGATTCTCTGAACCAACCTGTGAGACGACCTTCAACTATTTTTTCCCATGCCTGTTCTGGCTTGCCTTCAGCTTTAGTTATTTCGAGAAGAGCTGCTCTCTCTTTCTCGATGGCTTCTTCGGGTACTTCTTCCCGAGTGAGGGCAGCTGGTTTAGCGAAAGCTATGTGAAGAGCAACTTGGTGAAGGGTCTCTTGGTCAACGCCTTTTCCTTCTACGATTACTCCATTTACTCCTCGTCCATCTTGCTTATGAAGATAAACGTCTATCAGATTTCCTTCTTCCGCTTCCACAACTTCAACTTTTCCAACTTCAACATTTTCTTTAATTGATAAGCGGAGATCATCAAGTTCTTCTGCATAGCCATCGACTGCATCCACTCCATTGGAAAAAATATTTGCAGTTAAGGAGTCGACGAACGTTTGAAACTGTTCTGATTTTGCTGAAAAATCTGTTTCACATTTTATGTGTACCAATACTGCCTTGTTCCCTTCAGCAACTACCGCTACTGAACCTTCAGCGTTCTCCCTGTCGGTTCGAGTGGCTGCTTTGGCTAATCCCTTTTCTCTTAAGATTTGGGCTGCGGCTTCAGCATCCCCTTCTGCTTCAATAAGAGCTTTTTTTGCATCCATCATTCCGGCACCTGTAGCGTCCCGTAACGATTTGACATCTTGAGCGGTGACGTCAGCCATAATTAAGCTCCTTCGCTATTTTCTTCTTGAATTTCGTCTGATTTATCTTCTTGTGTTTCTGGATCTAGGTTTTCAGCGACACGCTTTTCTCGCTCTTCGGCTTCTGCCTCAGCTTGTGCTTGTGCCTGTGCTTGTGCCGCGGCCTTTTCTTCTGTGTCAAGAGAAGGGGTGTCATCTGCTCTATTTTGAGAGTTTGAGATAAACCTTCCTTCTTCTATTGCATCAGAAATAACACGACATAGCAGTCTTCCTGAACGGATTGCGTCATCATTTCCAGGGATTGGATATCGAATAACATCTGGATCACAATCCGTATCTAAAACAGCAATCACTGGTATGCCTAGTTTGTTTGCTTCCGTGATAGCTATGTGCTCTCTTACCGTATCTATGACAAAGATTGCCTCTGGAAGAGATTTCATGTCGCTGATCCCAGTTAAATTTCTTTCTAATTTCTCTAGCTCTCTTGAGAACTGCAGAGCTTCTTTTTTAGGCATGACTTCGAATTCTCCTGAGTCACGCATACGCTGGTATTCCTGCATCTTGGCTACGCGTTTTGAGATAGTTTGGAAATTAGTAAGCATTCCGCCTAACCATCTTTGATTCACATAAGGCATGCCACATTTTTCCGCATATGACCGAATTGGATCTTGAGCTTGACGTTTTGTGCCAACAAATAGCACCCGCCCTCCATTTGCTGCTAGATCTCGGGTGAACCCATATGCGCTCTCTATGCAACTAAGTGTTTGTTGAAGATCAATAATGTATATACCGGAGCGCTCTCCATGTATGAACCTTTGCATTTTTGGGTTCCATCTGCTTGTTTGATGCCCGAAATGGACCCCTGCTTCTAAAAGCTGCTTCATTGTGACGACTGCCATGTCGTTTTTCCTTTCCCATCGGTTTGTCTTACCCCGATCCGGCGCCTAATGGCGACCGTGGGTGGATCGAGTGAATATTTTCTAGGCCAAACGGTTGTTAGGCCTATGTGAGTGTATCGGAATCGAAGTAATACCGGATGTGCCGGTCAAACCTTCAAAGAACTTCTCGGATGTAGGAATAAACAGATTCGATTTCTTCTTTGCTTAATCTTTCTTCAAAAGCAGGCATCCCATTACGACCTTTGCTGATAATTAATAAAACGTCTTCTGGGTTTACGTATTTTTTTTCGATTTCTTGCACTGATGGGCCGCGTCCACCGTTTCCGCTTGGGCCGTGGCATGAACTACAAAAAGTTGTCCAAACTTTTCTTCCTTCAAAGATTGATTGATCGGATCCCTGTGGAACGTCTGGTGCGGAAACAACACATCCAATACCAATCATCGAAAGGGACAGAATAGAAATCAAAGTTAAAAAGTGTGATCGCATTAGAATAAAGACGATACTGAACTCTATGGGTTTTGATCCAAATCGTTTTCATCGCCGTCGTCCCAGCGACTTTGTTTTCGTGATTTCTGGGATCGTTGTAGCCCTACTTCTTCTACTTTGGGCATTTCTTGGGTGATCGTTGATGGATAATCCAGAAATTTTCGGGGAACTTGAGGTAAAAACAATTCAGCCTTATCAAGCGATGAAAAAATACGCCTGTCCTGGGTGTAACCGCGACATACCGAAAGGGCTAGGACATCTAGTTGTTGTGCCAATTGAAGCTCCTGATCTGAGACGTCATTGGCATCGGGGATGCTGGAACAGGCGACTTTAAAGAGTGGTTATTACCAATCTCGCTTTTCTTTGACTCTAGCTCTCTTGCCAACACGATCTCTTAAGTAGTAGAGCTTGGCTCGACGCACATCCCCTTGTGTCATAACCTCAATTTTTTCAATTACTGGTGAATGAACAGGGAAAGTGCGCTCTACTCCAACGCTGAAACTCAACTTTCTTACTGTGAAGGTTTCTCGAATTCCACTTCCTTGTCGTCGTAAAACAACACCTTCAAATACCTGTATCCGCTGGCGATTTCCTTCTACAACTCGAACGTGAACCTTGACAGTATCGCCAGAAGCGAAGGCAGGAATGTCGTCTCGGAGGTTTTGTTGGTCGACGAGGTCTGTAGGTTGCATTGTTATATCCTCAGCGAATTTGGTTAGAAGCTAAAGCGACTACGTTTAGGTCGCCTAGTAAGTGTAGAGGCTGGATTAAGAGATTCACCCTATTTATTCTTTATGTTCCTCAACATCCTGTAATAATTCCTTTTCCTCTAGAGTCAAACCGCCCCGCTTATCTATCAAGTCTGGACGTTTGCGAATAGTGGCTAGTAGAGATTGAATCTTGCGCCAACGTCTTATTTCTTCATGATTTCCAGATAAGAGTGTTGATGGGACTTTTTCTCCGCGGAACTCGGCTGGCCGGGTGTAATGAGGATGCTCTAACAGATCTTCAACGAAAGATTCTTCATTTTTTGAGTCCTCATTTCCTAATACTCCTTGCCGTAATCGTGCCACTGCCTCGATAATCACTAAGGCTGCTAATTCTCCCCCTGCCAGTACATAATCACCTATTGAAATCTCATCGTCACAAAGATTCTTTCGAATACGTTCATCAACGCCTTCATAACGCCCGCAAAGAAGAGAGAATCCTTCTAACTCGGATAGTTCGGTCGCGATTGCGTGATCAAATTTTCTTCCACTAGGGCTAAGTAAGATCAACGGCCTTGGTGGATTCACTGTCTCTACACACTTGAAAACTGGCTCTGACATTAAGACCATGCCTGGTCCTCCCCCAAATGGGCTGTCGTCAATTGTCCGGTGCGGGTCATCAGCTTGATCTCGTAAATCATGACTAGTTATTTCAACTAGACCGGCATCCTTCGATCGGCCAAGAATGCTTTGAGATGTATACCCATCTATCATTTCTGGGAAGATAGTAAAAACGCTTATCTTCATTTTCTTTAATTCTTTTCTTTAAAAAGGCCTTCAGGGGCTTTAACGGAGATTAGTCTCTGAGGCTCAATATCTACTACAAAAGTAAGGGGTACGAGATCACCATTTTCAAGTTCAAGCAAATCACTTGCTGGATTAGAAACTACGGCAACAACTAAGCCATGGGATACTCCATGTTGATCTAAAACCTCTGCTCCCACTAAATCATGCACCCATAAAGTTTCATCTTCTGGGTCTGTAATTGGTTCAGCAAAAAGTTTTGTTCCTCGCCAATTTTCTGCGATTTCTCGGTTTTTTATTTCCTCAAAATAGACAAGGTGTCGATGTTGATGTGGTCGACTCTTTACTACTGTCAAATCTCCTTGAGGAGTTTGAAGCCTTGAACCCGAAGACAAACGTTCTAAACGGTCAGTGACTAAATTTACGATGACCTCGCCTTTTACTCCGTGTGCACGATCTATCCGTCCTACTTCTAGAAGGTCTGAATCGTCAGGATCTCTCATCGAAAGCCCGATTTAGAATTTAATCAACGAAATCAACATCAATTTCTATTTCATCTCGAACTGCTGCTGCGCGGACAATGGTTCTAATCGCATTTGCAACTCGTCCGCGTTTTCCGATTACTCGCCCCATATCTTCATCTGCGACGGTTACAGAGAATGTGCATCGCTCATCGCCTTCAGATTGAATCTGAACCTCATCAGGGTTTTCAACTATGGACTTGATTAAGTACTCGAGTACACCTTCTGCTGTAGGGGCTTCTGAACTCATTTGTTCTCTTCTTCCTCTTCTTCAGCAGCTTCCTCAACTACCTCTTCAGCAGCTTCCTCAACTACCTCTTCAGCAGCTTCCTCAACTACCTCTTCAG
>CAJXGE010000019.1:0-15229 GCA_913053885.1 uncultured Acidimicrobiaceae bacterium | reverse complement strand
TGTCACTTTAGAAGGTTCGAGACATGATGAGTCAACCCAATGGCCAAAAGGTTTCAATCCTCCACCTTCAGTTGGTGTAACCCATCACGAATAACTGAACTAGACGAGTTTCTTTTAAAACAGTACTTTCGTTAGAACTACGATTTACATATAGGGAGAACCAATGAGTTCAAAAGATTTTCCGTCGACTATTGAGGAAGTGTCTTCAGAATGGCTTACTCAAATGCTTCAAAATTCGGGAGCGCTATCTGAAGGCCAGATAACAAGTTTTGATTCAGAGCTCATAGGTCAAGGAGTAGGTATTCTTGGTCTCCTGTACCGAGTAACTCTCAATTACTCTACGAGCTCTTCAAACTCGCCTAAAACTGTTGTAGTTAAGCTTCCCGTGCAACATGACCATACTCGCCACCTAACCCGAACTTTCATGTTCTACGAAAAAGAGGTTGGGTTCTACCGCGATATTTCC
Organism: uncultured Acidimicrobiaceae bacterium; assembly: GCA_913053885.1. Taxonomy (GTDB): domain Bacteria; phylum Actinomycetota; class Acidimicrobiia; order Acidimicrobiales; family MedAcidi-G1; genus MedAcidi-G2B. Next base: position 14,763 of record CAJXGE010000019.1, on the reverse strand, counting down.
ACTAGTAGCCCACTCGGCACTCCAGAATGTTTTGCCGCCTTTCATGATTCTGAAAGTGATGACTTTGTTCTTGTTCTTGAGGACTTAACCGGCGGGGAGGTATACAGCCAAATTGATGGATGTCCAATCCCTCAAGCTGAGTACGCAGTAAAAGCTTTGGCGGAGCATCATGCTGCATTTTGGGATAGTTCACGCTTCTTAGAAGATTTGGCCTGGGTTCCTCGTGGATGGGATCCACCGATGCCTCAAGGAGTTCAGCAGGGAGTTGCAGACGCTTGGCCGATCTGTCAAGAGATGTTTGGGGACAGAATTTCAGACCGAATCAGAAAGGTTTGTGAACGTTTTCCCTCAGTGACTACAGAACTAATGCAGTATCCTGAAGCCGGAACCACTCTCTCACACGGAGATTTCAGACTAGATAACCTCTTTTTTAGCGGACCAGAACTAACTGTTATTGACTGGCAAATCTGTATCAGGACTCGTGGCGCCTACGATCTTGGTTATTTCCTTAGTCAAAGTCTCACGGTAGAAGATCGACGCGCTCACGAAAAATCACTTATAGACCTTTATCAATCAACGCTGGCATTATCTGGAATTGACTATCCGACAGACGAGTTGATGACGGACTACCGACGGGCTGTTCTTTTCTGCATCTGCTATCCAATCCAGTCTGCTGGAGGTATTGAATTAGTTAATGAAAGAGCAGTTCAACTTGTAAATGACATGTTCGACCGTGTCAGTATCGCCATCGAAGACCTTGATGCTGACGAATTAATGCCCTAATTACAAATGACTTATGTCGTTGAATGCACGTAACGAGGGGCCAGGACCAATAGTCATAACCGAAGCCGGAGAGACATAACTCCTCCAAGCAATCTGATCTCCAACGTTTAATGCCCAAGCAAGAGCAGCTTTTATTGGTGAAACATGCGACACAACCACAATTTCTTTTTCTGTGATAAGCGGAACTAAGTCTTCACACGCCTCTCGAATTCTTATTCCTAACTGGCGGTGTGATTCTCCACCTTTTGGAGCCCAATCTAAATCAGCTCTCCATTGATTCCAAGTCTGTGCTTCTACTTCGTTTAAAGGGACCCCGTCTAATTCTCCATAGTCCATTTCTATCCATCGCTCATCGGTTTCTATTGGAACGCCAAAAGCTTCTGCGGTCTGGTATGTCCTCAATAAGGGGCTGGAGATCAAGATGTCTACTTTTTTGAATGATTTGGCTAGAGATTCTGCTTGCTGCACTCCGACCTCATCAAGTTCGGGATTCAGCCGACCTAAAAGTTTGCCTGAGGCATTCATCTCTGTTCTTCCATGTCGCACGATGTGAAGCATTACTTCCTCAATTCGTTTAATTTCCCTTCACGAATGAAGGTCCTGCGGTTGCCCTTATCATTTAGCCGAAATCTCCGCCATATCCAGCAACCCACAATTATTCCGAGTAACTCTAGAAATAAAACGGCTGGCCATCGTTCCATTTCCGGAACACGGGAACCTCCTAATGAATCGAATCCCATAGCAGGCCACCAAAAAACTTCGGTTTTAGCCCAACTCGCATCTAGAACTAGATGAGCGAACAAACCAATCGGTAACCCAAGCCACTTTCTCTGAGTAAGTCTTTTACCACGCGCTACAAGCATGATCAGGAACATAGTTGAAACCGGGAGAAGTAAGGTGTGTCCGACCCAAGGCCCATCTAGGAATATTTCCACTGCTGGCAGCACAGAACCAAAAGCCACGAGCCGATAATCCAAATTTGGGCTATCGAAAACTAGTGCAACACCTGTTATTGACAGCGCAATGAACCAAACAAACACGATTAAATCAACGAGCAACTATTCGGCCACACTCTTGACAATTAGAGTAGCTGCCTTCAGGTATCTGTTTTAAACGATCAGCTTCCACCGCTGGCATAGTTGAGGGGCAGCCTTTGCAGTTATTTCCATCGAACTGAACGACTACGCTTGAACCGAAAGCACCACGTAAGTTTTCGTAATGTTCTAATAATTCATCTTCCGTTTCGATTGCGGCTTCCTCTCGTCGTCGTTGAGCGCCTTTCAGTGTTTCATCAAGTTCTGCACTGACTACTTGGAGAGCTTCTTGAGCAACTTCTAATTCATTTTGCGCTTTGTGGGTTTCATCATCAATTTCAACAATTTCTCGCTCTTGAGGTTCAACTTCTTCCATTAGTTCAAGGACTTTTTCCTCTAATTCATTTTGTCTCTCGCGGAGGTGCTGTATTTCCACTTCTAGACTTGTCGCTTCTTTCGGTGAAGTAATCATTCCGCCATAAAGCTTTCCGTCAAGTTCTGAAATTCGACTTTCAACTGCTTCCACTTCTTGTTCAAGGCGCTTCTGCCGTTGAACAGTTTCAAGATGTTGTACAGAAAGTAAGTTTTTTCTTTCAGCGAATTTGACCAGTTGATTTTCTATATTCGCCACTAGTTCTGCTTCGGGGAGATTTTCCTTACGGTGCTGTAGCTGTCTGAGGACTGTGTCCTCTTCTTGAACTGTGAATAGGGATTCCATCTCTTTCATCGTAAATGAAGACTCTACTTTATGAAGAGATTTTTCTATGGTCCCAAGAAACAACTTTTTCTGGTACTACGGTGACCACTGTTCGCTTGACTGCAAGGCTTGCCGCAGCATCATCAAGTATTTCATCTGGTATTTCAGGTTGATTTCGTTTAATAACTTCACGCGCTATCTCTTTAACTTCAGTTGGCTCTGAAACTAAATTCGCTGTTCCCTTGATCATCACGCCTCGCAAATTATTGTATTCCAAACCATCTTCTAGAAGAACAGTGATACGTGGATCACGTTCTAGATTAACTACTTTCTGGGAAGAGGTGTATGTTTCAAACACAATCAGACCATCAACAACAGCAAACCAAAGTGTTGATAAATGAATAGATCCATCAGAGTTGATCGTTCCTACTTGCAAGCTTTTTTGCTCTTCAATGAACTCTTCTATTTCTTCAGTGTCCATACGTATTTTTTCACGAAGATTCTTTTTCATACTCACCCCTTATTTAACACCTTAAAGGATGTTTAGCAGAAAAATGACATGTCCCGCCGGGGGGGAAGGCGGGACATGTTAACCCTCTATTGGATCCTTATGGACCAACTGAGTATTGATTTTCAAATAGGAAACTTTGCGTTTCTGATATATATAAGAATACTTCTTTCTTGGAGCTTGAGTTTGTTCTACCAGCCGGTCAGATGTCACTTTTCATAATCTCACGCATAGCATCAAATAGTGACCGCTGAGACCTTTCCTTCTGCTTTGGATCTATCGCCAAACGGGCGTAAACAAATGGGATTGGCAAAATGGAATCGTTATGGTGACGCTCTAGCAGCTTGGGTTGCAGAACATGACTTTGGTGCTCCACCTGCTGTTTACACTCGGCTTCAAGAACTTGTAGAAGGGGGTGCTTTTGGTTATTACCATGAATTTGAGAGAGTTCTTGATTCTTTTACTCGCTGGTCAAGTGTTCGTCATAATTGGACACCTAATCCAGAACTGGGCCTAACGACAGTAAACGTAATCCAAGGCATTTGGTCTTGCGTTGAAGCTTTCACCGATCATGGCGATGGAATTCTTTTCTCTACTCCGATTTATCCACCTTTCTTTAATATCGGACCAACCACAAAAAGGCGCCTTGTTCATTGGCCTATGTCTCACGATGAAAACGGATGGCATTACGATTTTGAAAAATTAGAAAAACTTCTCAGCGAAGATTCGCAAATTCGTTTAATCGTTCTTTGTCATCCCCATAATCCAACAGGAAAAGTTTTGAGTTATGAAGAATTAGAGTCTCTCGTAGATATTGCTCATCGTTATAATCTGATAATTGTTTCTGATGAAATCCACGGTGATCTCGTTTATCCAGAAGCAACTCATGTTCCGATGCTTACTATTCCTGGGGCTGAAGATTGCACGGTGACAGTTACTTCAGGGATTAAAACTTTTGCTTTTGGTGGGATTCGTTGTGCCGTTGCTCAAACTGGAAGTAAGAAGATTTTTGAGCAGCTGAACTCTGTCCCTGCTTATTTGCTTGGTGGTGCTAACCGAATGGGGGCTGAAGCTTCGATAACAGCTTGGGATACTGGTGAAACTTGGGTTGATGGCATGAAGAAAGTGCTTGATTCGAATCGCCATCTTCTTATCACTCGCTTGAATGAGGAGTTACCTGCTATCAATATGCATCTTCCTCAGTCAACTTTTGTTGCCTGGTTGGACCTATCAAATTATGATCCCGGTGAGCGTCCTGCTACTTGGATGCGCGGATTAACAAATGTGGCTGGACAAAACGGCCTTAACTTTGGACCTGAGGGTTCGGGGCATTTGCGATTGACATTCGGGACCTCTCCTGAAGTTCTTAACCAAATGATTGATCAAATGGTTGAAGGTTTGCCCGTTCTTTAATCTACTCAGCTTCTGTAGTAGTGGTGGTAGTACTAGTGGTGGTAGTAGTACTTTCCGTCGGCTCTTCAGTGGTTGTTGTAGTGGTAGGTGGTGGCGAAGGAACATTTTCTGTGCTTAAACCACGTGCTTCTAACTCAGCAATATGAGCGGCGCGTGTTCCGCCCCCATACCAGCCATCTGCAGAGATTCCAAGAACTTCTTGGAGGGTTACTGCCTCATCGCTTGGACCCCATTCATAGGTCGCAAGAAGAACCGCATCTTCATCTACTGTCTCATTTTCAAGATCTTCCGGCGGAGTTACAACTGAATCTGAAGGCGCTTCAGAGGTCGTTGTAGTAGTTGTAGTAGTTTCAGTCGGAGCCGGCGACAAGGAAAGTGCTGCTACATCTGCTTTAAGTCCGACCACATCTTCCGTTAAGAGTGCAACTTCGGAACGTAGTGTCTCTATCTCACCATCATTTGACGAGAAAAGACCGCAACTCGCAAAGAGAACGGACGAAGATAGGAAGAAAATTAAAAGCGTAGAAGTTCTTTTCATCTGAACAGTCTGCCAGAGAAAGATCTCCGCGACGACTCGCCCCCAAAAACCCTTGATTTCTCAGTGATTTATTGCCGTGGCCACCAGTCATTTCCACAAAAGGATGTCGAAGACCCAGATTCTGCAGTTAGAACATATCCATCAATTTCGGGACTCCATGACGTAACTGAAATAATATATTGACCGGTCTCAGGTGGAGTAAAAATAACTTCGGAGGCAGCACCGTAGAGACCACTTCCGGAGTCGTCATTTGATGCCACCAAAATATCATTATGGTAAACGCTCATTATTGGATCAGAAATTGAATCAACTCTGATTCTCACTTCTTCCCCTTCGGTTAATCTTATTTCAAAGTGATCTTTATCCAAAGAAGAGATCGTGCCTCTTACGGAAGTTCCTAGAGCGATTTCGATGACACCTTGAGGATCAAACATTGGAATAAGTGCGTGGCTTGACATTACCTCCAAATCTGAGCTACTTCCTTCGCTGAATAAACCAACATTTACGTAATAACTTCCCTCATTGAGCGTGACTTCAATACTTTCAGGTCCTTCGAAGTAGGAGTCAACGTAAAACTCCATTTCTTCTTGATTTGATGGAGAATCTGTCTCTTTGTCTTCTACGTAATCGTAAGAATCCATTTCATTAGTAAACGGTATGTCGCCGTACAAGTCTGTTATCTCTATCCACACATCATCCTCGGGCGATCCAGAAACAGTGGCTTCAAAGACGGTGTTAGGTTCATCTACAGAAAGTAGTAATTTTGCTGGTCCAATTTCTGTAAGACTGGTTGGTTGGCTGAAATCAAGAGAAACAATTTGATTTTTTGGAGTACCGTTCGGTGTTCCAAGAGCTGGGAAAAGTGGATCTAGTCCAAGTTCAAATTCGTTCAATCCTTCCAAAGCATTATGTGCTGACAACACCAAAGCAAAATTCGCTTCTGTGAAACCTCCTAGGCCTGATATGCCCACGAGGTCTCCAAATTGATCAACTAACGCTCCCCCACTTTGGCCACCCGCGATGAGTGCATCCGTTTGTAGGAAATCTAGATCAAGGCAACGGTTGCTTCGTGTCCTGCTTACTATTCCAGAAGTTATAGCTGTTACGGGTTGAGATTCTGACTCTCCAGGAAACCCTATAAGGAAAACTTGGTCACCTGATTTCATTTCTTTTGTATCGAAATTCAACCCGGGGAGATTCGTTGACAATGGTCCAACTAAAGCTAGGTCGCGAATCCAGTCTCTAGCGTAAACAGGGACTGCTGAATGATTACCGTCAGCAGTCCACACCCGTACATCTGAATGAAGTGAAACGACATGTGCATTTGTGAGGATGAAACCTTCCTGTAGAAGTATTCCGCTCCCCGTTCCACTTGGTGTATCCACATAAACAATGGAGGGTGAAATCTGATTATAAATTTCAACCGGCGAAAGTGTTTTAATTTCTTCCAGATCATTTAAGGGAACGGGTTGAGTGGTACTTGTCGAGATCGCTTCTTGTTTCTCGGTATTAGAGCTATCTACGTTTCCGCATCCAAGAAAAAATATAGGTAAGAGAAAAAGAAGGAAGAACTTTTGTTTAAGAATTTTTTTCACCAGAACTGCCATGCTTTACTATCGTGTCACTTCTAAAAACAACTAGACATTTAAAGTAGCATGAAGGATGAAGAAGGGACGAAGTAAGTCATGAGTGAATTTTCGAATCAAGTTGCTATTGTTACAGGCTCAACAAGTGGGATTGGTGAAGCTACCGCTCGACGGCTAGTAAACCTCGGCGCCAAGGTAGTACTAAATTCCTCTTCCAGTATTGAACAAGGAGAGCTCCTCTCTTCTGAGTTGGGTGATTCTGTTACGTACCTTCAAGCAGACATAAGTAACGAAGATGCATGCCTTGATCTCGTGAATTCAACGTTAGATACTTTTGGAAAATTAGACATTCTCGTTAATAATGCCGGGTTCACTTCTGTCATCCCTCATAGCGATCTTGATGGAGTTTCCGAAGAAGTGTTTCGTCGAATTATCGATGTGAATATTTTTGGCACTTGGTATTTAAGCAGGGCGGCTGTGCCTGAACTAAAGAAAAGTGAAAATGGAAACATCGTCAACATTTCTTCCATTGCCGGACTTCGACCAGTAGGCAGTTCAATCCCTTACTCAATCTCTAAAGCTGGTGTAAACCAAATGACTCAATTAATGGCTAATGTGCTTGGGCCCGAAATTCGTGTCAACGCGGTAGCTCCTGGTTTAGTTGAAACTCCTTGGACTGAGTCTTGGGATACCCTTCATGCTGCTGTAGCTGCTCGATCTCCGATGAGGCGCTCTGCGACAGCAGACGACTGCGCTGAAGCGGTAATAGGAATATTGAGAAACACTTATCAAACTGGAGACATAGTCGTTGTAGATGGTGGTTTGACTTTAAGTTAATTCCTAAGACGCATAGTCCTGTTTATATCTTTTGATCGCCTCTCCGTGATCTACAATCGGTTGCGGATATCCAATTTCTTCTCTTGAGAGCGGTCCCGGGTCATGTATTTCTTGACCTGAACACTGTCTAAGCTCAGGCACCCATCTCCTTATGTACTCCCCGTCCTTGTCGAATCTCTCGCTTTGACGAATTGGGTTGAATATTCGATGCGGATTGTAATCCGTTCCCGTTCCAGCGACCCACTGCCAATTAAGTTGATTCGAGGCAATATCTCCATCCAGTAAATGTTCCATAAAATGTTTTGCCCCTAAACGCCAGTCAATATGGAGGTCTTTCGTTAAAAAGGAAGCCACCACCATTCGTGTTCTGTTGTGCATGAAACCTTCGTGGAGGAGTTGACGCATAGCGGCATCAACTATCGGGTAGCCAGTTATTCCTTCTTTCCAAGCTTCATATTGAGTAGCGTCGCTTCTCCATTGGAAGTTGCGTGACCGGTAATCAACGAAAGAGGCTTCTGGGTGACTGCTGAGCACTTGTAAATAGAAGTCTCTCCAACAAACCTGACGTACAAATGAATCGTCATCACTGCCACGAGATAGAAGTGCGACTTCAAGAGAAGACAAGCAACCGAAGTGCAGGTAGGGAGAAAGTCGAGATGTTCGATCTGTTGCTAAATCATTTCGGAGAGAAGAATAGTTTTTGAGATCTTTATCCATCCAAGCCTGCATACTGATCCGACCGGTGTGCTCGCCTCCCTTCATCCGGGTGTGATTTTTCTCTGGTCTAAAGTTATGGAAAATTTTAAGACTTTCTTGATCTCTCTCAACTGGATGAAGATTTTGTGGAGCTGGCAAGAAATCCCTCCATGTGACTTCTTTCCACTTCTGATAATACGGAGAAAACATTTTGTATTCTTCTCCTGAGGCAGGAGTTATCGCTCCTGGTTCGACTACCGAGATTCCGTGATGCCCTTTTACCTGTACCCCTATCTGGTCAGCTTTCTTTTGTAAGTCGGCAAAGCGTTTCCGTGAATGATTGCTGTGATCAATAGCTAAATGAATAGTTTGAGCTTCCCTTTCTTTACAGAAATTTATAACTTCCTCCACCCAATTACCTGCTCTCAGGAAAAGAGATGACCCAATTTTTTGTAACCCAGAATGCAAATCATCAAGAGATTCAAGAAGAAAAGTGAAGCGTTTACTACCAAGGTCGTTTGACGTAACTATTTTTTGATCAAAAATAAAAAGCGGGAAAACTTCGCCCTGTTTGGCTGCCTCAGACAGAGCAGGATTATCAACTACTCGAAGATCGCGAGTAAATACAACAATTGAACGTTCCATCATTTATCTACTTAATTTCCTGATCAAATCTACTCGCAAATGAAGGCATCTGTCCGGGTTGTGGAACTATGCCATGTTCCCCTCCGTTGTATGCCCTTTCATAAATAAAGATCTCTTTTACTACTGGTCGTGTCGGTTTGGCGGTAAGCCAGAGGCGAAGGAGTTCACGTTTACGCTCTGGATGGTTCGTGAAAGCTGTTCTTGCGTGAAGAACCGTGTAATTATTTGCGAGTATTAGTTCCCCGGGTTGCAAGGTAAACGTTATTCGTAGATCTTGACGCTGAGCAGTAGTTTCAAAAATATCTAGTGCCTCTATTTCCTCCGCACTTAATGCTGCTTCTGGGTTTTCATCTGCGGCTATTTCTATGAACTCTTTGACATAGCGGCAACTCAACTTTCCTTCACGTGCGCTGAAGACAGGTATTCGCCATGGAGTTATATCTGGACAGTCCGGTTCTTGTTCTCCGAAACGGTGGTAGTGAAATCCTCGCCGGAGAACTTCAAGCACTTCTGGATTGTTTTTACTTATTTCTTCATAGACCGTTAGGGAACTCACAAAGTGGCTTATTCCACCGGTAGCTCCTGGGTACAAGCATAAAAATGCAAGTATGTCGCTTGGGTCTGTGTGGGGAGTGAGTTCTGTTCGATTTCGGTATGCGCGAGCATGCGGATCGATATCGGTGGCGTCAATTACATGACCGAGCTTTTCCCCCATGACACTTTGCGACACTGCATCGCCAAGGTTAAGTCCTATGCCCCAGAAGTAGAAAGCTATCTCCCGAGATGAGAGTCGATCTAATGGAAATCCTCTAAGTAGTACCATGCCCGTTCCATTTAAGATTTCATTTCGTACCTTTTCTATGGTTTCTTTTAGGTCGCCGAGTGGGAGATCTTGCTCCGTTGCATCTGTGACTTCGCCTTCTTTTGACGCTAGATCAGTGGCTGCTTTTTCTAGAGTTGAAGCAGTGACTGGGTCAAGATTTATTACAAAGTTTTCTATACCTTGAGTTTCTGACCCTCTCCAAAGACTTTCTGCTGGGAGGTTTACATCAAGAATGGACATTTACTTTTTTCATCTCATACTGTGTCTGCCATTTATTTGGAATGCTTCCTGCCTTATCGCATGACAGCGCAGGGGTCTTCCCTACTTCTTCTAGAACTGCTTCAAATCCAACTTGCGATCTACTTTCAGGATGTATCCCATCTACTTGGACTCTAATCTCTGAGTTTTCTTCAGAAATAATCTCACTTTTTCGGACATACCTATCCCAGTCTCGACCATATATTTTGAGTCCTTCTCTTTCTGCGACTTGTTCGGCTCCCGTCTTGGATCCGCACCAGCCTCTGCACTTTTTGGTCAGTTTGTCATCAATGGAAGAGCCGCTGAAAATAGTTTCAAGATCTTCCATATTTAAATGAGACCACATTCTTCCCTCTGGGAAAGTAATTGCTGTGGGAGCGAACCGATGTCCACCTATATGGCTAACTCTGCGAATCTCTACTTCTGAGAATTTTGTTCTGGCTTCTACTGCTAAAGACGTTCCTTCGGATCCGCAACATACATCGTGACTTCCCTGTGTGCAGATCCATAGCTCTCTTTTTTGTTCTTCTTGGGGGACTTTCTTGAAGCCCTCCATCGTTTGTCCTTCAAGCATTCTCTCTAGTAATGCAAATAAATCTGGTGGATTGAAAGCCCATTGCTGTCGGTTTAAAGAGCTCTCGTTCATCGTATATGCAGTAAGGGTTAGGTCATTGTTGTTCTCTGGAACTGATGCCAGTAACCGAACAGGAAGCGAATGGTTACTTAGTAGTTCCTCTACCCCCATTAGTAACTGATGGTTAAAAACTGGTTTGGGCCAAGGTAGTGGCACATCAACGGCTAAAAATAGGTCCGCTCTAAGCGCAGTTCCGCCCGAATCTATTTCTTGACTTCTGGTGATTTCAGAACAGCGTTGACCTACTTCTAGTTTCGTTAACACGATAAAAGTTTATTCTCTAGACTCTAAATAAGACACCATCGAAAGGTGAGGATTTCATGAACAAGACCTCCCCCGAACACTTGCTGGTGGGCGTGGAGGGACTTGAACCCCCGACATCCTCCTTGTAAGGGAGGCGCTCTAGCCAACTGAGCTACACGCCCGAGAAGGAAACAACTCTATCGTTCTGAACTCGTGTCAGAACCCTTTACGGAAATCTAATAATTCCTCTGCCAAATCACCGACCCCCACCACTGGTGTTCGTCGAGCAGTACGATCTAATACACATAGGTCTCGCCCTGAATAATCAACTACTCCTATACCGGCTTCAGAGCAAACTAATGAGGCGCCAAGATAGTCCCATACTCCGTGTGCATCGGCGGAACAGTCAATGAATCCATCTAATTTCCCTTCAGCGACCGCGCAGAGATCTAAAGCTATTGCTCCAAACGACCTAAACTGCGCCCACCCCGGGTTCTGTGGTGGCAGTCCAGAGATTCCAATAATTGATTCAGATAATTGCGGATTGTCTTTTCGTACAAGTTGTTGTCCGTCTTTATAAGCGCCTTGCCCTCTTATCGCCTCGTACCGTACTGAGTGAACCAAATCCACAACTAACGAGACCCACGGTCCTTCTTCGTCTACTACACATAAACTTGTAGCGAACCATGGCAAGTTACGAGATGCGTTAGTCGATCCATCGAGTGGGTCGACTACCACTATCAGACCTTCTCCATCAAGACTTTCTGACTCTTCGCTCAGGACCCGGTAGCCAACTGAAAGAAGACTTTTAGTTGCTGCCTGGTCGGCCACAACATCACTGTTGTATTGGTCAGACCGCTGACCTGAAGGACCCCAATTGTCTAAATTTTGGAAAGCGGTCAAAATCTGATCTGTAGCTTCGTTTAGATCGGCAAGAACCTTTCTTGAATCTTCCATAATCCGATCAGTTACTTAAGTTGAGATTTTTTCGCCTTGGGATTCCGTGATAAGGCGATCCGGCTTCTTGGTACTTTTTATACAAATCAAAAAATTCTTCCCCAAATGGGTTTTTGCCACGCAAAGGCATACTTGCTCGAACGATGGTGAAATCTAGTGGAGCAAGTTCCTCTGCTTTCTTGAAATATGTTTCAGCTTCAGGTAATTGATTTTCACGCCGTAAGTGGGCAGCGATTCTGAAATAAAGTCTCGCTTGGATTTCTTCATATGAGAGATCTGACACCGCATAAGATGCATCACTAGGCACCTTTCCTTCTTTTACCCATTCACGAACCTGCTGCATATGGAACTCTCTTTTAATTCCAGTTATTTCTGTAAACACATCCGTTCCAAATTCACTGGCTGCAGGTCGAGCAATCTTTCCTTTTTCGTCTATCCATATCACCGTAGGAACATTACTTATTGCATATAACTCTGTAAGAAGGTGATCTTTGTCCATAAGAACGGGATAGGTGGTATCTTTTGCCAGTTCTTGAACAGCTTCTAAGTCCTCATCTATCGCTACCGCTATAACAATGAAATCTTCATCAGAAAGTTCATCTTGTAGTTCCTGCCAACCTGGCAGATCAAATGCGCACCCTCACCAACTTGAAAACGCGACAAGAAGCCTCTTTTTCCCTGACCAGTCAGACAAAGCTCTATCTACTTCTGAAATGTCTGGAAGTTCGAAGTCAGGAGCTATACGATTTTTTAAAGCAGCAGACCGCAATTCATGGGGTTGACCCACCGCTACCATCCCTACTTCTGGAAGAGAAAGTATGGGTTGACCCACTAAACCAGCAACATCTTCGAGGTTTAATAATCCGTCGTCACTAAATCTGACTTTCTCTCCAACAGGTACACATGTCTCTTTTTTACAGAGCCCTTCGGGTTTAAGTTCCCAACCAAGTATCTTTTCAACTTCTTCAGCGGTCACGTAAGGCTCATCATTCATCCATGACGCTTCTGAAATAAATACTTCTTCAGACAAAACGGTTGTTTGTTCTATGTTCTTCACACTGAGAACTCTATAGCGCCCTAACCACTTACAAGTCCAAGCTCTGATTTATTCTTAGCGAGCAATTTCATTTCCTTGACTTGTCGCAGTTATAAACCATTGATTTATAGTTAAGCGATGCTTCTAGACATTCCTGGATTCATAGCTGAACTAAAAAGTCATGCTGTTGAACATGGTTTCCACATCCATGATGAACGTCACTTCATTGAGACTTACACCATGCGACAAGCCTTTGAAATAGACCTTCATCCTGAGTCAGCTTGTGGTGGTCCAGTTGATTTACAATTATCGCTTGATTTAGAGCCACGTACTCTGATGTCTTTTGAAGATGAGATCATGATGCTTTCTGACGATGCTTATCCAAGCGAAGACCTCACTCTGGATCTTCTTTTCACTTGGCAGTTACCGCCACTCGCACACGGGCCGGACCTACTTGTATTGGCAACCGATCTAGCGGGGATAAGTGGAACAGAGCTACCAACACAGGTATCAGCGATGGATTCCTTCACTGACGTCACTGATCAAGCAGAACGATCACTCGGCGTGACTAGTCGTTTAGAAGTTCCACTAGCAGTTCTTTTCCACGGCGACGAAAACAGTATTATTTGCGATGCTTTAGATCGCTGTTCAGAAATAAGCGATTATTTACTTAATCAAGTTCCAGCATGGCTAGGAAGCGACTAGCCCAAGGTGTATTTACCCTTGTGGATGTGGTGAAATAATCTCATGTCAGAAAAGAACGAAGTTAGAAGTATTTTCACTGCCCAATCTCCTTCTGAAGGTGATCTTTCTTTTGATGGCGGTCATGGAGTGACCGTAGAGATAGACATTGATGCTTCTCCGGCAGAAGTTTGGGCTCTAGTTTCGGACATTAATCTTCCGGCGCGTTTCAGCGACGAATTTCAAGGAGCGGAATGGATCGACTCAGAACCAGGTGTTGGAGCAAGGTTCGCTGGGCGAAATAAGAATGAGAATATGGGTGAATGGGAAGTGATTTGCACCATTGTTGATTATTCACCAGAAGAAGTTTTTGCTTGGCATGCAAGCGATGTAGAGAATCCTGCTGCTCAATGGCGATTCGAAATTGAATCTGGTGATGATTCAACTCTGCTTCGTTTCGTTATGGTTCTTGGGCCCGGGCCTTCTGGGTTGACTGCAGTTATTGAAAAAATGCCGGATATGGAAAGTCGGCTTATACGAGGCCGACAAAAAGGTCAGAAAGAAAACATGTCGCGAACCATTGAAGGTATTCGCGATCTCGCTGAAGCCAAAAATAATTAAAGGAGAATTATGTCTATTCTTGGACTGTCCGCAGATGAACTTTTATCAACCACTCGATCAGTTCGAAAACGGCTCGATTTTGATCGTCCGGTAGAACGCTCAGTTATTGAAGAATGCTTAGAATTCGCGGTGCAAGCACCTACAGGTTCTAACCAGCAAGGCTGGCGTTTTCTAGTTGTAACTGATGAAGATAAGCGAGCTGCTTTAGGTGACATTTACCGTAAAGGATGGGAAATTTACGCCAAAATGGGTGCCTCTTCTTCAGGAGATGCCCCGGCAATACCTCGAGATGATCGGGCACGACAACAAATGCGAGTTGTTAGTTCCGCTTCTTTTCTGGCTGAGAACTTTCATCGTGTACCAGCGATGGTTATCCCCTGCTTGCCCGGAAGAATGGGTGATGGCTCCTCTATGATGTCTGCCTCGGCTCTTGCTTCAATTATCCCGAGTGCGTGGTCATTTATGTTGGCCGCTCGCGAACGGGCTCTAGGGACTTGTTGGACAACGATCCATCTCCTTTTTGAAGAAGAAGCAGCAGAAGTTCTTGAGATCCCCTATGAAGAAATAACCCAAATAGCTCTAATCACTGTTGGTTATACATTAGGAACGGATTTCAAACCAGCGACTCGTGAAGGTGGGGCTTCTGCGGTTACCTACTGGGACTCTTGGCCAAATAATGAGCAGAAATCTATGTCTTGAAAAAAAAAGATGTAAACTCAACTTATGGAAGAAACAACATGTACTTGTGACCCTTGCGCCTGCACCGCAGAATC
>CAJXGE010000018.1:0-16073 GCA_913053885.1 uncultured Acidimicrobiaceae bacterium | reverse complement strand
CGAGCAGAAAAAATTATCCGGTCCCAATTCCTGAGGAGTAGCGATGAATAACGAAAATCGGCACCCCGTAGAACTATCAAATGAGGTGATTGACTCGGGAAGAGTTGATGGACAACCAGTCAATCGCTTTAATCAGCAATTAACAGAAATAGACGACGGAATTGCAGTGGTGGAATCTTTTTCTCATTGTTGGATACAAAAAACAGAAGAAGGACTGGTTTGTATTGACGCTAGTGGCCCACAAGCAGGCACGGCAGTAGTTGAATCCATAAGAAGATGGTCAACGGACCCAATGCACACTTTGATTTACACGCATGGCCACATAGATCATGTCGGAGGAAGTGGAGCGTTCCTTTCAGATTCAAAAGAACGCAAACACAACTCACCAAATGTTGTAGCGCATGAAGGTGTTCTGCCTCGGTTTGATCGTTACCGAAAAACAAATGGATGGAATTCAATCATCAATAGACGGCAATTTGGCGGTATTCGCCCTATTGCAAATTTTGGTTTAGGGAAAAGCTTGCCAAAATTTCTTCCAGATGAAGTAGTTGAGCCTGATCAAACCTACCGAGACCAGTTAGCGATGACAGTTGGAGGGCGGGACTTTGAATTAAGGCATGCCCGAGGAGAAACAGATGACCACACTTGGATTTGGGATCCTAAAACTAAAGCGGTGTATGCCGGGGATTTCGTTACATGGGTTTTTCCAAATGCAGGTAACCCACAAAAAGTTCAACGGTACCCAATTGAATGGGCTGCGGCTATGCGGGAAATGTTAGAAGTTGGCGCTGAGAAAATATACCCCGCACATGGTTTACCTATAGTAGGAAGAAGTCGAGTTGAGCAGGTATTGGGAGATATCGCCGAAGCCTTAGAGCATTTAGCAGATGCGACTCTGGAACTAATGAATGAAGGGGCCACACTGGATCACATCATTCATGAAGTTGCTTTACCAGAACATCTAAAAGAAAAACCCTGGCTAGCTCCCCAATACGATGAACCAGAATTTGTTGTCCGGAACGTTTACCGCCAATTTGGGGGCTGGTGGGACGGAAATGCAGCAAATTTGAAACCAGCTCCGCATGCGCTGCTATCTCAAGAAATAGTTCAGATTGCTGGTTCAGTGGAAGTGCTAATTGGCCGCGCTCAAGAAGTTGCTGAAAGCGGCGATCTTCGTCTGGCTTGCCACTTAATAGAGATGGCAGTAGCAGCAGAACCCCTTCACGAAGGAGCGCATCGGGCAAGAGCAGAAATTTATTGGCATCGAAGAGCAACAGAGCGTTCATTAATGTCCAAAGGAATCTTTGCTTCAGCGGCAAGAGAATCTGAAGCTGTTTTTGGTGAAGAAACAGATCAGAAATCCATGCGTTCCAGACCAGAAAAATAAGTCCCTAACTTAAGTGAATACAGCCGTCCTTTATTTCAGGTGCAGGAATCAAGTCATTTAGTAGAAGGTATGAAGTGGCTAGGCCAGGAGCGGGATCAGTTAACTCAAGGGCAGAAGCGAAGTGAGCTGCGAGACCAACCCCGATAGAACTTTCAAGCATCGACGTGACTACAACGTCGATTCCAGAAGCTCTGGCTAAATCAGTTACTTGGGTAGAGGGAACAATTCCACCGATAGCGGATGGCTTTACGATTATGCAGTCCACCGCTTCGCGCTCAATAAGAGTTTCAACAGCTTCAATATTCAGAGCAGTTTCATCAGCGGCTATAGGCACTCCACAAGCGTTTCTTACTTCTCGTAATTGCTCTATGCCGGAAACTGGCTCTTCAATGAATTCAATTGAAAGATCTTGGAGTTGATTCACGTTTGCTATCGCTTCGCTAACGCTCCAAGCCCCATTTGCATCCAGTCGAATGGAAATGTTTGAATTCGCGACTTCCCTCACTGCATTTATTCGAGAAAGATCTTCGTTGAATGACCTAGCCCCAATCTTTAGTTTCAGTGAACTAAATCCGTCATCGACAATTTGCTTAACGTTTGCAGCAAGTTCTGATGGAGTTTCACCATTTACGAGAATGGAGACTGGAACCTTCAAAGAACTTTCTGGATTTAGATAGTGGCATAAATATTTCTCTTGCTGTTTGGCTTTTAGATCAAAGAGGGCTCCTTCAATGGCAGCTCGTGCAGTTGGAATCAGAGGAGGAGAACTCTGATCTTCGGTATGCAACCAGTCCCAAATCGCTTCTTCAGTTTCATCGATTGTTTCATCAGCGAAACCAACCATTGGGCAAGCTTCGCCAACGCCCGCATTCCCATCTAAGTCTTTAATTGTGAGTATGACGGTAGGACGTTCAGTAAAGGTTCCTTTGGCAGTCACAACAGGTGCCCTGTATTTCAATAAATGCCTGCTCACCTCGGCATCAGTGATCAAGTTCACTGATGCTCCACTAAAAATGAACAAATAGCGTCATTTAGCGCAGGAAGATTTTCTAAATGAACGGCATGACCAGCATCAGGAATCACTGATATAGAACTTTCCTTAAACTTTGCCGACATCTTCATAGCAATACGACGAAATTTTGAATCCTCTTCTCCAACTACTAATAAAGCATCGGCAACAACAAGATCTAAGCTTTGCCATAACGAGGGCTGAACTCCTGTTCCGGCACCACGGAGACTCGCAGCTAACCCCTCCGCATTATTGGTAAGGCGCTGCTGGCGTTGTTCTTCAAGAATCGCTGGATCAAGTCTTTGTTGTGAAGCAAAGAGCGGTTGTTGCATCCAACTGTCAACAAAATTTTCAACACCATCTTCAATGATCTGATCTGCCAGATCATTGTCGGATCGTTGCCGCAACCTTCTTTCATTTGGATCTGATAAGCCAGGGGAGGAGCTCATTAGAATTAATTTATTTACAGTTTCCGGGTAGGTAACTGCAAAACCTAAAGCCACTCTTCCGCCCATTGAATACCCAAGCAGATCCACCTCTTCAAGATCTAAATGAGTGAGAAGATCCTTCAAAAGTCTTACCGTTTCTTCAAAACCGTGTAGAGATAAGTCATCTAAAAGCCCAGTTTGTCCATGACCAGGTAGATCAATCAAATAAATTGTTCGTTCTTCAGAAAGACATTTCGCTAGAGGCAGCATTGCTTCGGCACTGCCGGTAAAGCCATGAAGAACAACTAGAGGTTGCCCTGAACCGACTTGTTGAAAGGAGAGTTGGTTACTCATATCAATAAGGCTTCAGCCACTCTTTGCCTAGCTAATCGGTGAATCTCCACATTCTTTTCCGCATCAACCAAAGCATGAATTATGTGGACGCCTGGACGACCGACCGAAGCATTGAGCGCAGAAGAGAGTTCATCCTGGTTAGTTACTTGATGAACATCCGTTTCAACTAGCGACCCTAAATTCTGAATATTCAAATTATGTGGGGTATGGAATAAGCGCTGATAATCAACCTCTGGAGAACCAGAAATAGGAAGAAAGGAAAAAATGCCTCCACCGTTGTTGTCGGCGACAACCACTGTGAGGTTTAGCCCTAGACGATGAGCGGATATAAGTCCACTTAGGTCATGAAGGAGGGTTAAATCTCCAACGAACAAGACCGTGGGGGATTTCATTCCGCACGCCACTCCAACAGCAGTAGATACTTGTCCGTCAATTCCATTAACGCCACGATTAGCAAAAATATTAAGATGCTTTGAGTTGGTGGCTAGGAATGTGTCCAAGTCTCTTATCGGCATAGAGTTCCCTACGACCAAAGAGGCAGTAGACGGTAGTTGTTGAGAAAGAATTTTCACAATCATCGGATCACAAAAATCAGATTCATCAACTACTTCCTCTAGGACACCTGCAGCAATTGAATCAGCGTGCTTCCATCGATCAATCCAGTCATCTGAAAAGTGCGGCGACCTTGAAACCAACTTCGCCCAATCGCCCGGGTGAGCGTCAATTCGACCGGTAACCGCTCCAACTGGATCTGGATGTCGACCAATATGATCAACAGTTAGAACTTGCTGTGGAGAGTTCCGTTCCAGCCACAATCGATACGGTTTAGAAGTAGGAAGACCACCAAGTTGAACCACTAGATCGGGTATTTCACTGTCCGCCCAGGGGGAATTAAATAAGAGATCTCCTGTCGCGATGATATGAGAGTTTTCTGTATGAGGACCCCGTCTAAGCCCGGACGCCGGATCCGCAATCAGTGGCCATCCCAAACTTCTTGAAAGATTAGCAATTGCGGAAACTTCCTCAGATTTGAGATCCATTGGTCCCGCTACGAGAAGTCCATGTTCAACATCTGGCAATTCAAAACTACTTATTTCTGTTCTAGGTGCCGGGATCTTTGGAGTGAAATCTTCAGGTGGTAAAAACTCCGGAGGCTCTAGAGGTTCTCTAAGAGGCCAGTTAATATGCACCGGCCCTGGATGCGGACTAGAGGATGCTTCCACAGCGGAGCAAGCCAGATCAAGCGAATCTGAGATTGATTCCTCTCCGACTACTTTGGCTTGATGAAACCAACGGACATGTGTTCCATAAAGGTTCACTTGATCAATCGTCTGTGGTGCCCCTCTGTCTTGAAGCTCTGGCGGCCTATCAGCTGTCAAAATTATTAATGGCACCCCACTGTGGAATGCTTCAACAACTGCAGGTAAATAGTTAGCGGCGGCGGTTCCTGAAGTGCAAATCAAAGCAACTGGTCTTTTAGTGGATTTTGAAAGCCCCAACGCGAAGAAAGCTGCAGATCGCTCATCAAGGTGTACGGAAATTTCAAGCCCTTCAGTTCGATCTGCAGAAACCACCAAGGGCGTGGATCGAGAACCAGGAGATACTACAACGTGATGAACTCCTGAAGCCTGTAGTTGAGCGAAGAAAGCCCGTAAAGATTCGTACATACTTGTTGGGTTTGCGTCAACCATGGCGTTGTCCTTCCGAGGTAAGAATTGGACCAAGTAAAGCACTCAACTTGATATCTGTCTCAAGCAGTTCCCGATCAGGATCTGAACCTTCAACAACCCCTGCTCCTGCGTAAAGAGTGGCGGTGTTGTCAGTGATTAGAGCTGATCGTAAAGCCACTCTGAACTCTCCATTGCCAGATGAATCAAACCATCCCACGGGACTAGCAAACCAGCCTCGATCTAATTCTTCGTACTCTGAGCGCAGAAGGGAAGAAGGGGCAACTGGATAACCCGAAACCGCGGGCGTTGGATGCAGAGCACTAACGATGTCTAAGAGGTGAATATCTGTAGTTAGTTCTGCAGTTATAGGAGTGAATAAATGTTGGATGCCGTGCAATTTCAGTAACTCAGGGTGGGACGGATATTGAGTTTTTACGCCAAGAGAGCCCAATGCTGAATCAATAGCTTCAACTACAACACTGTGCTCCGATTGTTCTTTAGGACTTGTAATTAGTCCTTGACCAAGGATCGAATCAGTGGCTGGTTCCGGATGCCGGGGAGCAGAACCTGCTAAAGCAGCCGTATACAATTTCCCGTCTTCAACTGCTACTAAACGCTCAGGTGTAGCAGCAACAAAAGAGACATCATCGATACTGACACCAAAAGTGACGCAAGCAGGATAAAGGTTACGCAGTGTTGAGAAGAGTTCTGTTAGATCAGGCGATGCAGGAACGCTAATAGACCGACAAGGAACAGCTTTTGTGATATTGCCGGCACGTATATTCTCCAAAGCCTTCTTCACCAATCGGCGATAATGCGATCTAGAGCGAGAAGAAGACCACAAAGCAGGGTCCACTTCTTTTGGAGTTAAAGGAAGGGGAGGGCTTGTGTTCGGAAGAGTTTCTAAAAAACTATTGATCGTGATAAGCCAACTTTTCCCATTTTTTCTTAAAACTTGTATGGCGGGCAGGGTAATTCGTCCTGCGCCCAGAGGTTTCCATGATTCATTAAGATTCTTCTCCTCAAAGGAAAAGCCAGCAGCGACACGGGGAAGAGGTGCTTCTTTCGGTCCCTCCACAGACATGTCTCTAAATAATTGATCAGCGAACGTAACTGCATCAGAGAATCGATCAGATCCACTTACGCGATGGGTGGCAGCGCAACCAATCCCAACCCAAGACGAATCCTCGTCTGGGTTCTCCCAGAACCATCGTTGTTCACTTTCTGGAAAAGATTGAAACCAAGACAATGGATCACAAGCCGGTCCATCTGGTATCTCAACCGTTGAAGCCGTCAAAAGAAAGTCAGCAGAATCCTCGTTGATTAGTGCCATGTGCAGGTAACCACCAAGTCTTCGGTAATTGACGGACGGAGAGTTTCAGCGAGAGAGTGATACTCGCCATCTTCAGCTTTCTCTAACGCGCGAGTAACTAAGGTCCGATAAAAATGTTGCGCAACTAGCCGTGTGACTGCAGGTAGGAGAGTGTGGACGACATCTACAAGGTCTTCTTGAGAGTCATTAAGTCCCCGTATATGGTCGTCAAACAGTTCTATAGCTTTATCGGTAATGTCATCAATATTTTCTGCATGTTCTGAAGCTAAAGCGACTAACTCTTCAAGAGGAACTCCCGCGTTACTTATTGCTAACCCAGCCCGCACCATCGCTACAGCACTTTCATTAAATCGGGGCGAACCTTTCACAATCACTGGTTGAAGTAGCCCATTGTCGCAAAGCAAAGTAACTAGACCTTCCGGCACGCCTGCTTGCTTAGCAACGTCAGAGCGACTTAACGCCGGCACAGAGTCAACTAACGGATGAAGTTCTTCGCCTCTTCCCTCAGAGAGTTCAGAAATTTGAGAAAGTGTGAGCCCAGCATCAGCTAATCGACGAATTTCAGTGAGTCGGTCAAGATGCCTTGAAGAATATTCACTATGGCGCCCAATTCGTTCAGGCGGCTCAAGTATTCCGATTTTCTGGTAATACCTCACCGTGTCTACGCTCAATCCGGCTTCAGAAGCTAAAGCGTCAACTCGGAATGAAACATAATTTTCAGCCATAAAACCATTATAAGAGTAATTACTCTCAAAGTAGTTACTCTTATATGCAGGTGGTGTTCACTATCTACCTCAGAACATGCGACGATAGAGATATGAATTCTTCTATAGAACCCGTTGACTACATTGCCCGTACACGCGAGCAGTATTCAGCACTCGGCTATGAACCTTATGAGTGGGCAGAAAGGCCGGATCTCCCAGCATGGGTGCCGTTAACTAAACCGCTAGAAGAATCACGCATTCTGCTACTTGGTTCAGGCGGAGCATACAAACGAGGTCAGGTAGCTTTCCATTGGAAAGACGACACCGGTATTCGCTTAATACCCAGCGACCAACCCGCTACTGATGTGCGAGTCACCCACTTCGCCTACGACCTTGAACCCGCACGCTCAGACCCAAATATCGTTTTCCCCTTAGATCGTCTCAATGAACTCGTACAAGAAGGATTCATCAAATCTTTGACACCACAGTCACTTGCATTCATGGGAGGCATCTACTCCGTAAGACGGACAGAAGAAGAACTAATCCCAGCCCTCATCAAAGAAATAGAGGCAATGGAAATAGAAATAGATCTCGCTCTGTTAGTGCCAGTTTGACCGGTATGTCACCAGACCGTGGGTTTGGTTGCAAGAGCTTTAGAAGAAACAGGAATATCTACATTGGTTCTAACCGCGGCACACAGCATCACAAAAGCGGCAAACCCCCCAAGAGCAACTTATGTTGATATGCCTTTGGGGTACACCGCAGGTAAACCGCATGACCAAGAATTTCAGAAACAGTTACTCCGCAGTGCTTTAACTTTAGGAACGTCAATTGAGTCCCCAGGAACGATCGTAGATACCGGAATCAAATGGTCAGAAGATCCTTCTTGGAAAGACAGAGCATCAAGCGGACTCAACAATGGCGTGGTTTCCGCAGAAGGTGACAGTCGAAGCGAACGAGTGGATGTCCCTCAATATCAAAGCGAAGAAGATCGCCAGGCAGCAGAAAACTAGAACCAAGGTTCTAGATCTAATAAATAGAAAGAAAGTAAATGCCAATTCATCCTGAAGTCGAAAAATATCTAGAGAACAGCCGACGACTGCAAATACCTTTGAAGACGTTAGTCAAACTAGTTATCACCAAGCCGGTCACTGTTCTCAAACTTCTCAAATCAAGAGACTCACTAGAAGATCTGACCGGAATCACTCCAGAAGTAGTGCGCTACTACTACGAGTCTGTATCTCGGCCAGGGCCAGAAGTTCATTCCGTTGAAGACAAAGAAATACAAGAAGGCATTCCAATACGAATTTATCGACCAAAGGAATCCTCGGAGTCTTTGCCTGTGATCGTTTATTTCCATGGAGGCGGCTGGGTGATCGGAAGCTTAAACACTCATGATGAAACTTGCCGGTCTATGGCTAATGCAATAGGCGCAGTCGTGGTATCAGTTGACTACCGATTAGCTCCTGAGCATCCGTTTCCAGCAGCACCTCAGGATTGCTATGCCGCAACCTGCTGGGTGGCGGAAAATGCACAGGAACTCGGCATAGACCCATCACGTCTAGTGGTCGCAGGAGACAGCGCTGGAGGGAACCTCGCCGCAGTAGTAGCACAAATAGCCCGTGAAGAGAAAAAACCAGAAATCATCTTTCAAGCCTTGATCTATCCTGCAGTAGATATTGATTTAGATCGATGGCCCTCTTATGAAGAAAATGCAAACGCACCCATACTTACTACAACTTCAATGAAATGGTTCCTCCAGCATTATGTTGGTACAACGCTTCTTACCGATGATCCTCTTGCCGCTCCAATAAGAGCAAAAGACTTTAGCGACCTCCCTCCTTGCTATATCGCAACAGCAGAATTTGATCCACTACGCGATGAAGGAATGGCATACGCAAACGTGCTTGCTGAAGCTGGGGTCACAGTAGAAGCTAAATGTTTTGATGGCCTAGTTCATGGGTTCTCTTCGTTAGCTCCAGATTTAGAAATCGCGGAAAAAGCGCGTGACGAAATTTTTGAAGCGATAAAGAAAGCAGTTACTGCGTAGAGGGAAACTTGAAGATACTTTTTGTTTGCACCGGCAACATTTGTCGATCGGCGATGGCCGAATCATTATTTAATCATCATGCTGAGCAGCAAGGTTTAGCAATGAAAGCTCACTCTTCAGGAACCGACGCAATTCCCGACAATCAAGCCACAGATCTTGCTATTGAAGTGTTAGCAGAACGAAATATCGACCTTGCAAACCATAAAGCACAAACTCTGACCTCTCATCAAATAATGGATTCAAACATTGTCATAGCAATGACCCGTCAACATGAAGCAGTAGTAGCAAAAAAAGATCCGCAAGCTCGATCACGGACTTTCCTTGCAGGCGAGATACCGCGTATTGGTAACCAAATGGGTCCATTAGGTTCAGCAGAGATAAAAGAATGGTTAATGACTTTGCACAAAGCCCGAGGAGGACACATGACTTCCGGGCGCTTAAGTGACGAAATCTCTGACCCTTGGGGTTACCCAAAAGATGTTTATGAACAAACAGCAAGAAAATTAGAGAGCTACATTCTTCATATAGTTCGACTCTTGAATGAATAATCAGAGATCAATAGTCCAACCAGCGCTAATCTTAAGGTGTGTCTGATCGCGTTCGTTTTGCTCCATCCCCAACGGGGTTCCTGCACGTAGGTAGTGCGCGCACAGCTTTATTTAACTGGCTTCATGCTCGTTCCACTGGGGGGACGTATGTACTCCGAATAGAAGATACAGATGCTGAACGTAATCGTCCGGAGATGACCGAAGGTTTGTTAGCGGAATTAGAGTGGCTCGGTCTTACGTGGGATGAAGGACCGTTCTATCAATCTCAACAAAAAGAAAGACATCGAGAAGTCGTTCAAGACCTTTTAGATAAGGAGTTGGCTTATCTATGTGACGCAGACAACGAACCCGTGAAAGGCAACCAAATCAAAGATGGTTTAGCCGTTCGTTTCAGAATGCCTCAAGGAGAAATTATTGAATTTGAAGACGTGGTGAGAGGGACCGTCTCTTTCGCTACCGATGATCTTGAAGATTTTGTAATTTGGCGATCAAACGGAACACCAATGTTTCTGCTCGCCAACGCAGTAGATGACGCCGACATGGGTATAACACATGCGATACGGGGAGAAGATCTTCTCTCGGGGGTTCCCAAAGTTATCTTGCTGCTTAACGCTATGGGAGCAGAACAACCGACTTATGCCCATTTACCACTCTTAGTAAATGAACAACGTAAGAAACTTTCAAAGCGAAGAGACGATGTGTCGATCGCAGATTACCGCGAACGCGGCTACCTTCCCGAAGCAATGGTTAATTACCTCGCTCTTCTTGGTTGGGGCCCACCTGATGACGTTGAGATACGACCATTAGAGGAAATTGTTGAACTATTCGCGATAGAAGATGTAAATAAGGCTGCAGCTTTTTTTGATTTGAAAAAACTTGAGTTTGTTAATGCAACACATCTTCGTGATCTAGAAAAAAATGATTTCATTGAAAGGGCAAAACCATGGGTTGAAGGTGATGCAACACCATGGCCACCAGAGAATTTCAACCAAGACCGCTATTTGAAGATGGTTGATTTAGTGCAAGAAAAACTTCGAACTCTTTCGGATCTACCGCGTTTTGTTGATTTCATTTTTCTAGAAGAACCAGTTGAAGATCCTGACTCATGGAATAAAGCAATGGTGAAAGCCCCATTCGCCAGCGAAATGCTTGATGGCACATTCAAAGCGTTAACTGATTGTGAATGGAACACCGAAACAATCAAAGAAGCAGTCACTGAAATCGGAGAAAGTTTAGGAATAAAACTCGGGAAAGCCCAGGCGCCCATTCGGGTAGCTATCACTGGAAGAACTGTAGGACCACCATTGTTTGAAGCAATAGCCCTTTGTATGGACCGCCAGACAGTGCTTGATCGAATCGCTCGGGCTCGGTCCCGTTTGTAGGAGGATTCGTGCCACTTGTCCTAACCAAGGCATTAAAGTGGTCGCTTCGGTGGGTGCCGATCCTGCTCATTTGGTTCTTAGCAATAAGTATCATTTATTTTGGAATTACTTACCTCCAAGTGTGGATGGCTTCTGGATCGGATAATTCTGCGGATGGCGCCGATGCAGCAGTAGTTCTAGGCGCTGCCCAATACAACGGTGAACCATCACCCGTTTTTGCCGCACGGCTTGATCGAGCGTATGACCTATATGCCGACGGACTAGTACAAACAGTTATAACCACTGGATCAAACCAACCCGGTGATCTATTCACACAAGGAAAAGCAGGGTACGACTATCTCCGAACAAAAGGAATTCCTGATGAACATTTAGTAGTGATCGTAGATGGGTCAAGCACCTATGAAGAACTAGCAGCCACTTCCCGCCAAATAGCTCGATTCGGAATAAAGACCGTTGTTTTAGTATCTGACTCGTATCACACATTCAGGCTTCGCCAAATTTCCAACGAGGTAGGGCTAGATGCCACAGTCGCTCCTACCTCTGGAAAAGCAGGGTTTACTCACTTGATGAGGGAAACATTTGCTGCCGGTTTAGGTCGTATTTTCGGTTATCGCCGGCTTGATGCTAGATAGTGGTGGTGGCTAATAGTCCAGACCGGTTACGCTTACTGAGCCTTCAAGGTGAATTTTCGGAGGTGGTGTAATTGGCAACACAACTGGTTCTGGTCCAGTTATTAGGGGTTCGAGTCCTCTCCTCCGAGCAAGAGGCGGCAAGAAACACTGTCGCTAAGATGAGAACGGTCAAAGAAAGTATTCTTTGACTGGTTAAGCCCCGTTCGTCTAGAGGCCTAGGACGCCAGATTCTCATTCTGGTAGCACGGGTTCAAATCCCGTACGGGGTGCAAATAAAGCCGGCCCAATGGGTCGGCTTTATCCGTTATAGGCATCAATACCGGCCAATAAGAACGACAGGATATAAAAAGAGTAGAAACTGATCATGGGAAGCGATGCAATGGAATCAGAATTTTCAGATCCTTTACTTCAACCAATCCAAATAGGAAAAGTTGAGTTACCAAATCGCATATTCTCAAGTAGTCATGCTCCCGGCTACAACACCGATGGAACACCGTCAGAAAGGTACATCGCCTATCACGAAGAAAAAGCACGAGGCGGAATCGGCTTAACCATGATTGGCGGATCCAGCAATGTTTCAATTGATTCGGCATCGCTCTGGGGCCAGTTGAACTTCGGACAAGACCAAATTATTGAGCCTCTAGCGGAAATGGCTCAACGAATTCATCAGCACGGTACAGCAATCATGTGCCAGCTAACGCATATGGGAAGAAGGAACGTCTCAAACGATGGTGACTGGCTCCCAACAATTGCACCTACCTCAATTCGCGAACCAATGCATAGAGGTTGGCCGAAGGAAATGGATAAGCATGACATAAAAAGAGTCATCGGCGATTTTGCAAGAGCGGCGAAACGCGCAGAAACAGCAGGACTAGATGGCATAGAACTATGTGCGACCAGCCATTTAATTGACCAGTTCTGGACGCCTTTAGTGAATCAAAGAACAGATGAATATGGCGGATCAATAGATAACCGTCTTCGTTTCACATTTGAAGTATTAGAAGCGATAAGAGAAACAGTCGGAAATGAATTTCTTCTAGGAATTCGAATGATCGCTAACGAAGATCAAATAGGCGGCTTAACCATCGAAGAAAGTAAAGAAATAGCTCAAAAAATCGCCGAAAGTGGATTCCTAGATTTTTTAAATATTGCAAGCTCATCATTAGCCACAGAAGAAGGGCTTTCAAAAGCCATACCACCTTCCGGCACCCCCCTCATCCCGTATGTGCCTTTAGCGTCCTCAATCAAAGAAACGGTTGATTTGCCTATCCTTCACGCGACAAGAGTGACAGATATTTCATCAGCTCGATACGCGATAGAGAACAACCTTGTGGATCTAATCGGCATGACACGTGCCCATATGGCGGATCCTCACATTGTGAAAAAAATTAGAGAAAGAAATGAAAACAGAATTAGGGCGTGTGTAGGGGCATCACTCTGTATAAACCGTTTACACCAAGGCTTAGATGCAGCATGTATTCAAAATCCAGCAACCGGAAGAGAGACTTTTGTTCCACAACTAATATCTAAAACGGAAAAAAGTTCACAAAAAGTATTCGTTGTAGGTGCAGGACCTGGAGGTTTAGAGGCGGCAAGAGTTTGTGCAGAACGTGGCCATGAAGTAGTCCTTTTTGAAGCTCAGAATCAAGTCGGAGGGCAAGTAGTTCTTGCCGCTCGCGCCAGTGAACGCCAATCAGAACTTCTCGGAATCACGCAATGGTTGGCTTCAGAAATTCAACACTTAAATGTTGACCTAAGACTTAACACCATTGCTGAAGTCGAACACATCCTTTCTGAGAGACCAGACGTAGTTGTTATAGCGACAGGAGGCTGGCCCGAAAAACCTCTTTTAGGAAGTGGGCAAGAACATGTAGCCACTTCAGCAGACGTTCTCTCCGGACAAGTAAAGAGCGGAGAAAATGTTTTGATCTTTGATGACCACGGATCAGAAAGAGCGTTATCAGTCGCAGAGTACCTTCATTTGCATGGGACAAAAAATATAGAAATCGTTACTCCAGATCGTTTAATAGGACACGACCTTTCTGCCACAACCGGCCCAGCTTATTTGAAAATGCTTTACCAACTTGATGCAAAGCTGACACCGGATTACCGACTTATAGAAGTCACACGAGACGGTGAAAAATTTCAAGCAACTCTACGCAATGAACATACAAGAACAGAAATTACACGAACCACAGATCTCGTAGTTGTAGAACATGGAAGCACACCAAATGATGAACTGTTCAAGAGCCTTTGTGAACATTCTCAGAATGACGGAGTGACTGACCTAGAAGCCTTAAGGCAAGGACTAGAACAACCTCTACCTAAAGAAGGTTTCAACTTGTTTCGAATAGGAGATTCAGTAGCAAGCCGTGACATAGCAGCCGCGATTTATGAAGCAAGACGTCTCTGTCAAAGTCTTTAGCTACAGATCGTTTAGTGACTATTTTTCCAGTCCTCTGGCCAAGCATCCTCAGATAAATGCCACTCCTCAGTCCGGAAAGCAAGACCCGTAGCAGAAGCAACAAGTTCTTCACCTACATGTAGTTCAATGCGATAATTAGAAAAACGACGCGACCTGCTGAACTCAATAGCAGAAGCGGTCACTTCATCCCCAATAGAAGCCCCACGATGGTAAGTGATATCAACTTTCATCGCTAGAGATTTTCTACCATGACTGTTTGAAGCAAAAGATAAAGCAACATCAGCGAGAGTGAAAAGAAACCCACCATGACCAACACCAAGAAAGTTAGTAAAATTTTCGGTCAAAACACTCTTAACGTAAGCTTCTCCGGGTTTCCAATCCACAGAAGTGACTCCTATGGACTCTGCCGTTTTGTCGCTAAGAAAAATATTATTTAGTTCTTCTCTTAGGTTTTCTGGAAGATTGGTCACGATGAAACCATGCCTTAAGTTACTGGATTAAGGCAAACCGGCTTTGGCAACATCCACATTATGAGTCCAAATGTTGCCGCTTCCGGAACCAGCCTGATTTGGCCCTGAAGAATCCGCCGTCAAAATAAACAGAGTTTTTCCGTCCTCGCCACCCAGCATGCAAGCGAAAGGGACCTGAGGGGTTTCCACTTCGTCGAGAATTTTTCCGCCTTTAGCTACGCGTACAACACGCGGTGTTGAAGCATCAGCAAACCAGATCGTTTCTTCATCATCCATAGTGCATCCATCAGGGAACATTCCCGGAACTTCAGCCCACAAGGAAGGATCAGAAAGAGTACCGTCTTCATTTATAGAAAAAGATGTGTAACAGCCGCCGAAAGTCTCACCAACTATTAATGTTTTCTCGTCCGGTGTGATGACAGAGCCATTCGGAAAAGACAAACCGTCAGCACCTACGGAAGCATCTCCTTCTGGTGTCACATGAACCATAACGGTTTTGCAGAACTCAGCTCGGTTATCAAGATCAAACCCAAAATTTCCGACATATGCGTGACCGCTAGAGGTAACAACCATGTCGTTACAGTGCCAAGTAGCTAATTCTGAAAGGTCGGCATGAACAGAGACCCCATCAGAACTGACACGCAGAACTTGCCGGTTAATCATTGAAACAACAAGCATTGATCCGTCCGGCATCCAGCCGAGGCCAGAAGGTTGGTCATCTAGCGTGAACTCAACGCTTCTTTCCCCATTGAGATCGACAGAGTAAACCGTTTTTTGGTGAAAGTCTGAATACCAAAGCCGCCCGTTATGCCAGCGTGGCCCTTCTCCGAAATCAATACCACCTATCAGATGCTTCATGCCGTTACTCCCAAGTTTTCTTTACTTATGATTCCATAAAACTGCTACTCACAAAAATCTAGTCCAATAGATAAGCAAGAGAATTAACAAAATCCTTTGAACCTTGGATCACAGTTTGTAATCTTTTGGATCATGGAATTCAAAAATAAACTCACATCAGAAGATCAACTTTTAGATCATTACCGTTCACCTACCGCAGGTGTATTAGATAAAGAAACTTCCGTTCTTGATCAAGGTTGTCGAGACTTTATTCAAGCGACAACGTTTCTTCTGATGGGCACTGTCAATAGTGAAGGAAGACTTGATGTCTCTCCTCGCGGAGGGCCACCAGGATTTATAAAAGTAGTGGATGAACATCATCTAGCGATTCCGGATCTAAATGGAAACAACAGGCTGGATTCAATAAAAAACATCATTCAACAAGGCAACATCGGGTTGCTTCTCGTTATAGCTGGACTTGATGAAACATTGCGTATAAATGGAGAGGCATGCGTAACAGTTGACGAAGAAATTCTGAGTCTCTTTAGTGAAGAACTGCGAACACCTAAGACCGCAATCGTTGTGAAAATCGAGCAAGGTTTCATACATTGCGCAAAGTCTCTCAGACGCGGAGGCCTTTGGAATCCAGAGTCTTGGCCTGAGAAAGAATGCCGACCTTCACCAGGACAGATATTGGTAGACCACTCAGGAGTAGGAGACCAAATCACAGGTACTCAACTAGAAGAAATTCTTGAAGCCGGATATGCACATGACCTTGCAGCTGACCTGCCAGATTCAGGTGAGTGTTTGTCGGGATGAGAGGATTTGAACCTCCGACCCCCTG
>CAJXGE010000017.1:0-16721 GCA_913053885.1 uncultured Acidimicrobiaceae bacterium | reverse complement strand
CCAGATTCAGGTGAGTGTTTGTCGGGATGAGAGGATTTGAACCTCCGACCCCCTGCTCCCAAAGCAGGTGCGCTTCCAGGCTGCGCCACATCCCGTCTCATAGAGTTTACGGTGGTGAAGGGACAGTAAAGAACGTCTAAGGTAGTCTTTTAGAATAAATTAGAGTAGGGACAACAACTGGAGATAACGGATGCGTTTTCGTCGCCTTGTATTTCTCATAATTACAGTATTAGCCACCTTCGGATCCCTCATGGCCAATCCAGCCGGAGCAATCGAGCCATGGGACGTAACTGATGAATCAGAATGCTTGGCAAACGGTTTTGTTTGGTATGAGGGTTATTGCGACTACCCCGACTGGGACCCTGAAGCCGATTGTTACCAGTATGGCGGGACGTGGAATGGAGAATGGTGTGAATACCCTGAACCCGAAGAGCCCTATGACGATGGTTCCCTATGGTCTGCAACAAATGAAGAGGATTGTTTAGCTCGTGGAGGAGTTTGGGACTTTGAATGGGGGTATTGCTATGAAGAATATGAATACGAACCCGAAGAGCCCTATGACGATGGTTCCCTATGGTCTGCATCAAATGAAGAGGATTGTTTAGCTCGCGGTGGCGCATGGGCCCAGGAAGACGGTTGGGGTTACTGCTACGAAGACGATGGTTCTCTGTACTCAGCTCGTGATGAAGGAACTTGTTTAGCTCGCGGTGGCGCTTGGGAACAGCAAGAGTGGGGCGGTTCCTGTTACGAGGACGACGGTTCGATTTGGTCCGCTCGTGATGAAGGAACTTGTTTAGCTCGCGGTGGTGTCTGGTCCCAGGAAGACGGTTGGGGTTACTGCTACGAAGACGATGGTTCTCTGTACTCAGCTCGTGATGAATCGACCTGTTTAACTCGCGGTGGTTCCTGGTTCCAAGATGGAGATTGGGGTTACTGCTACGAAGATGACGGTTCGATTTGGTCCGCTCGTGATGAATCAACCTGTTTAGCTCGCGGCGGCGCTTGGGAACAGCAAGAGTGGGGCGGTTCCTGTTATGAGGACGACGGTTCGATTTGGTCCGCTCGTGATGAAGGAACTTGTTTAGCTCGCGGTGGTTCCTGGTTCCAAGATGGAGATTGGGGTTACTGTTATGAAGATGACGGTTCTGCTTGGTCAGCCCGCGATTACGAAACTTGTATGGACCGTGGTGGTATTTGGGAGCAGCAAGAGTGGGGCGGTTCCTGTTACGAAGATGACGGTTCGGCTTGGTCCGCTCGTGACGAAGCAACTTGTTTAGACCGCAACGGCGCCTGGCATCAAGATGGAGATTGGGGTTACTGCTACGAAGATGACGGTTCGGCTTGGTCCGCCCGAAACGAAACAGATTGTTTAGACCGCAACGGCGTTTGGTACCAAGATGGCGACTGGGGTTCCTGTTATGAAGATGATGGTTCTGCTTGGTCCGCTCGTGATGAAGGAACTTGTTTAGATCGTGGTGGCGCTTGGGATCAGCAAGAGTGGGGCGGTTCCTGTTATGAAGATGATGGTTCGGCTTGGTCCGCCCGTGATGAAGGAACTTGTTTAGATCGTGGTGGAATTTGGGATCAGCAAGAGTGGGGCGGTTCCTGTTACGAGGATGATGGTTCTGCTTGGTCTGCTCGTGATGAAGGAACTTGTTTAGATCGTGGTGGCGCTTGGGATCAGCAAGAGTGGGGCGGTTCCTGTTATGAAGATGATGGTTCGGCTTGGTCCGCCCGAAACGAAACTGATTGTTTAGATCGTGGTGGCGCTTGGTTCCAAGATGGCGATTCGGGTTACTGTTACGAAGATGATGGTTCTGCTTGGTCTGCTCGTGATGAAGCAACTTGTTTAGATCGTGGTGGCGCTTGGGAGCAGCAAGAGTGGGGCGGTTCCTGTTACGAAGATGACGGTTCGGCTTGGTCTGCTCGTGATGAAGCAACTTGTTTAGACCGCAACGGCGTGTGGTATCAAGATGGCGACTGGGGTTACTGCTACGAAGATGACGGTTCGGCTTGGTCTGCTCGTGATCAAGCAACCTGTTTAGATCGTGGTGGGATCTGGGAAGATCAAGAGTGGGGAGGACATTGCTATGAGGACGACGGTTCAATCTGGTCCGCCCGAAATCCAACAGACTGTTCAGACCGCGGCGGCATCTGGGATCCAGAATGGGATTACTGCTATGAGGATGACGGTTCGGCTTGGTCTGCTCGTGATCAAGCAAGCTGTATAGATCGTGGCGGGATCTGGGAACAAGACGGCGATTGGGGTTACTGCTACGAAGATGATGGTTCAATCTGGTCTGCTCGAAACGAAACGGACTGTTTAGATCGTGGCGGCAGTTGGTATCAAGAAGAAGATTGGGGTTACTGCTATGAGGATGACGGTTCGGCTTGGTCTGCTCGTGATCAAGCAAGCTGTATAGATCGTGGCGGGATCTGGGAACAAGACGGCGATTGGGGTTACTGCTACGAAGATGATGGTTCAATCTGGTCTGCTCGAAACGAAACGGACTGTTTAGATCGTGGCGGCAGCTGGTACCAAGAACAAGACTGGGGTTACTGCTACGAGGATGACGGCTCAGCTTGGTCCGCACGAAACGTAGAGGATTGTTTAGCTCGCGGCGGCACTTGGGAACAAGAAGAAGATTGGGGTTACTGCTATGAGGATGACGGTTCACCATGGTCAGCTCGAAATGAGACAGATTGTTTAGCCCGTGGCGGCACCTGGGACTCCGATTACGAATACTGCTACGAAGACGATGGAACAGCATGGTCGGCACGAACCGAGAAGGATTGTTTAGCCCGTGGCGGCACCTGGGACTTCGAATACGAATACTGCTACGAAGACGATGGTTCAGTTTGGTCGGCGCGAACCGAGAAGGATTGCATAGATCGCGGTGGCAACTGGGACCTCCAATATGGATATTGCGAAGACGAGTCTTACTACGAAGATTGGGACCAAGGAGAAACAACAGTAGATGAAGACGGCTGTCAAACAACTACCTATATGGATGGAAGCACCGATTGGTGGTGCCCAGATGGAACTTATGGTGGCTCATGGACAGACGAATTCGGCAATACCGAAACTTGGTTAGCTCCTGAAGTTCTTTATGACCCAGAAACCCGATGCACCACTGAAAAGTATGACGACGGATCAATCTTTAGATGGTGCGAAGACGGTTTTAGCTCATGGACAGACGAATTCGGCAACACCGAAGTATTCGAAGCTCCCGTTGAAGAGATACGTGCAGATGGAACGATCGTCTACACCTACTCAGACGGAACAGTTGAAGTCATAGGAAATGATGGATCCATGAGGATCACATGGCCAAACGGTGACTGGTATGAAGAAAGCTATTTAGCAGACGGATCAAGAGTCGAGAAATACTCTGATGGATCACAAGTAATTGAACAACCCGACGGAAGTTATCAATACACAGACCCTTACGGAGAAGTCTCCAGCACAATAAAAGTAGGTGAAGGAGACGCGATTGGATGGATGACACAATTTGAAGACGGAAGTACGCTCATCTCTTACGAAGATGGTCGCGAAGTGTTCGAAGACGCAAGCGGCTACACCTATGAAACGGTTATTGATGAAAGAGGAATAACAACAACGACTTCTAGCGATGGTTCAGTGATGGTGGAACGACCAGACGGATCATTTGATTATCTTTATCCTGATGGAAGCAGAGATGTGGCGACACGCGACAACGACGGCAACCTTGTTATTACTTACGCCGACGGATCAAGCGAAGTCATTACTAGAGAAGGCGACAGCACCTATACAGATCCATTCGGAGTAGTGACAAAGAGCATTAGAGATGAAACTGGAAGAGTCGTTGAATCCTCTAGCGACGGCTGGTCAGTAAGCACCTCCGCAGACGGTCAAACCGTTGTTATTACTGGACCGAATGGAGAAGTAGAAACCGCCATTGTTGGAGAAGACGGCTCAGTAGTAAAAACCTTCGAAGACGGGTCTACTGGACGGTACTTCCCAGAAACAGGACAGGTCAGCTATACCAGTGTCTCTGGCGAAACTTTCAATATGCGAGTAGACAAAAATGGAAACATGGTGGCAACAGATGATTTCGGTTCAACTTATGAGTACAACCCGAAAACAAATACCACAAATATTTTAGATGCTGATGGTAATGCACAAACCAGCCAAAGAAATTCTGATGGAACTTACGAAATAACCCTCAAAGACAACACAATAATTGAGTTCGATGCTTCTGGTATTCCGTTAGCTTTTGAGAACGAGATTTTAGAAGATGAAGAATTCTTGGCAATCAATATTGCAGATCCATGTGGAACTTGCGTGTCTGAAGTTAATTGGGATAAAGAAAACGCCGTACTAGAGCTTGATTTTGGTGGGAATAACATCACAACCACGCAACTGAGCGCTGATGGAGTTATCACCGTTGAAACTGAAGAAGGCAGCCGAACTTATGATCCTTCGGCTGGGGTTACTGGATCAACAACAATAACTTTTGATGCTGGTGCCGCCACGATTCTTGGAAGTAACGGTGGCACAACCAGCATTTCAGAAGATGGAACTTCAATAGAAATCGTTGACGCTAATGGAACACAAGCAACTGCTACTGAAAGTGACATCGGATACACGGTTGTAGTGGACGGAGTCGAGTATGAATTCTTCTTCGGGTAGGAAATGAGAGGAGATTGAGATGAAAAATAAGACAATTCTCCTTCTTTCTTTACTTTTTTGTTTGTCGCTCGTGGCTTGCGGAGGAGGCGGTGAAGACGAAAACGCCGACACTGCCGAACCAACCGCTACTACTTCTTCCTCTTCAAACTCCACGGATGATGGGGGAGGAACGAATGAACCAATTTCTACCTGTGTTTTAGCCGTCAACGCAGACTGCAGCGGAGCAAACTTTGCTGGACAAGACCTCGCTTCAGTTATTGCCCCAGGAGTCAACTTAAGCGGAGCCAACTTGACCGGAGCTATTCTTGATGGGGCCTTAATGGTAGGAGCAAACCTAACTGGAGCAGAATTAGGCGGAGCTTCCTTAGCGCACACCAATCTTGCGGCAGCAACACTCTCTCAAATCAACGCTCCCGGAGCAGTATTCTTTGAAACCAATCTGTCCCATGCGGATCTAACCCAAGCAGATCTCAGCACAGCGATATTCTTACAAACCGATTTACGGTCAGCGAACCTAACAGGGTCCTTTATTGAAGGTTTAATTGATAGAAGAACGTTTAAGTGCGCAACCATCTGGGCAGACGGATCTTTAGACAACACAGGGTGTCAGACCTCTTAACAACTAGAAGTCAAATCACCTGCCAACAAAGTTCCCTTTTCTGCGCTCAATGAAAGATGCGATACCCTCTGCGGCATCTTCCGTGTTCGCTAATTCTGCTTGTTTCGACCCAAAAGCAGAGATACATGCAGCTTCTCCTTCGGTTGCATAGATCAACGAAGAAGCTTTTGTTGCTTGGACTGCTAAAGGAGCTCCTTCGCAAATAAGCTCTGCGACCTCTATCGCACGTTCAGTTTCGGTGCCAGCGGGAACTACTTCCTGCACAAGTCCAATACGGAAAGCTTCTTCAGAATCAAATTCATCAGATGTCAGCAAGTGATACATAGCGTTACCCCATCCACCTCTTTCAACAAAACGTATCGTTGCACCACCTGTTGCATGAATTCCTCTAAGCGGCTCCAACTGAGAAAAACGACAATTATCTGCGGCAATTACGATGTCGCCTGCCAACATCAATTCAATGCCCAAAGTGAAAGTTATTCCTTTCACAGCGGAAATAATTGGTTTTTTACAGCGTCTACCCAAAGCGGTTGGATCAGTCTTACCTTCGCCGCGCCCCCTCTGGTTATTTTTCATTCGCTCTGCGAACTTAGGTAAATCTAAACCAGCGGTGAAATTATCTCCATGAGCAAATAAAACACCCGCCCATAGATCGTCGTCATTATCCAGCAAGGTGTAGGCATCAACGAGTTCATCCATCATCTGAGGAGTAAACCCATTAAGTTTCTCTGGCCGGTTGATTCCCATTAAGAGAATTCGATCTCTTACTTCTGTTGTGATATTTCCTTCTGCACTACTCATGAAAAAGGTTTACAACAGTATGGAGGCTCTTGCCACGACGGGCATAAGTTATTTCGCTCCTTCTTTTTGAAGCAAACGTAACTTCAGGTCCAATCCGCCTGCAAAGCCCCCTAGCTCTCCATTACTGCGTAGAACACGGTGGCAAGGAACAAGTATCAAGAATGGGTTCGCTCCTAAAGCAGAACCAACTGCCCGTACCGCTTTAGGTTTCCCAACAGTAGACGCTAATTCGCTGTATGAAACTGTAGATCCAGCAGGGATTTGTTGACAGGCCCGCCAAACTTCTTGTTGAAATGACGTGGAGTTAGTTAAATCAAAAGTCAACTTCGAAGAATCATTTTTATCTGACCAAAGACATAAACCATCAGTTAAGTGTTTAGGAAAAGAATCTGTTTCCTGACAAGAAACACCAGTGCGATTCTCTACCTTCTTGCAAAAATCTTTAAGAGAAGCTATTTCGGTGAGAGCGCTACCACTTATTCCTTTCTCATTAAAAGCCACAAATAAATTTCCGAATGGCGAAAGAAGCTGAGCTACTTTATTCATTAGAAGGACCTGATTCCTCTTCAAGCCCCGTACGAACAATTACCAGCGGACAAGGACAATGATGCGATATTGACTGGCTCACAGACCCGAGCCTTAAACCAGAGAACCCTCCTCTTCCACGATTTCCAACTACGAGCAAGTCCGCTCCTTTAGCCGCTTTGAGAAGCATGTCTGCTGCGCGACCTTTAACGAGGGTGCGTTGAATGGTTACGTTTGGGTTATTAGAAGCAGCCAACGCTTTTTCTATAACATCGTTCTGCATGTTCTCAACCTCAGTCAGCAGATCGTAAGAATCTAATGGCACGTAGCCAAAGTCTGGAGAAGCAGGCGCATACGTAGGGGTGTAAACAGTCACTACTTCAACTACTGAATCTCGGACACTCGCTTCCTCAATCGCCCATATTAAAGCTGCACGAGCGTACCCGGAACCTTCAACACCAACTACGATGCGATGCTCACTCATAGCGCCACACGAAATCCATTACAAGAGGGTAATACAAGAACTTAAAGATGTTAAGAAAGAGCGCCTTCAACTTTTCCTAAAGCTTGTTCTTCATCAACGTTCAAAGCGAAAGAAAGTTCAGAAACAAGAACGTTCAACGCTTTTGTGTACAAAGTTTTCTCTCCAGCTGACAGTCCTTTATCTGCTTCACGAAGAGCGAGATTTCGCACAACTTCTGCTACTTGGTAGACATCGCCACTTTTTAGCTTCTCTTGATGGTTCTTGAAACGTCGAGACCAATTTGATGGTTCACGAATATCGCGCCTTTCAAGCACTTCAAAAAGGTCTACTACGTCTTCTTTGCTTATTGGCCAACGCATCCCGACTTCTTCAACTTTGTCTACCGGAACTGAAAGAACCATGTCACCATGCGCCATTCGTAAAACAAAATATTCAGTATTAGCCCCAAATGCTTTTATCTTCTTCTTTTCCTCAATTACTGCTGCGCCATGATGTGGGTAAACAACTTTGTCGCCGGGTTTAAAAGTCAAGACAGCCTCCGAAAGATTTAAATGAACGTGTGATGATACCTGATAAAGATGAAAGTATGACGCAATTTTCTATTAACCGCTAAGACGGGCTCTTGCTGCACGGCTTCGTTCAAGCAAATGTTCTGGAACTCCATGAGAGTTGCTTGAACTTTCTGAAGAGTCACCGTCAGATTCTTCGTTATCAGCTATTTCTGCTTCTAACGTTTCTTCCTCAACGGCTTTCTCCCGATCGATCTTAAATTGTGGCCAATCGTTCCTATGGGCAAGATCTCCATGGTCTATTGATCCAATAGTCACTCCGTTAGAAAAATCAACCCAATACCTATGCCATGTAAGACCGTTCGCTAACTTGATCTTTCCTGGAGTTCCCTCTGGCACTCCTTCTAGATCATTCGCGGCGACTACTTTGTCGAAACGTTTGAAAGGCTTTGTTCTGTCAAGAGTTTTAGTCATATCCTTATTTATTCTACTGGGCAGGCAAAAAAAGAATCTAGTCCCTCAAGAGAGTTTCTTGGTGGTTTAAAGATTCTTATCGGCTCTCTTCAACGATCCTTACTACTTCTTCTACGACCTTGTCCAAAGCGATTTCGGATTGCTGACTATCAGACCTAACGTTAAGTTCAGCAACACCATTCTCTAACCCTCGAGGACCGATGGTTACACGAAGAGGTATGCCGATTAATTCAGCATCAGCAAATTTCACACCAGGCCTTTCGTTCCGGTCATCCAACAAAACGTCTACGCCAGCGCTTCCTAGTTCGTTATAGATCCTCTCTGCTTCGACAACAGATTCTTCATGATCGGATTTCAACAAGGTTACGACAACCTCATAAGGAGCGATTGATATGGGCCAAATCAACCCATTCTCGTCATGATGTGTTTCTGCCACAGCAGACATCGCTCTCTCCACACCAATGCCGTAAGACCCCATAGTTAATGTTTGAGAATTACCCTCAGCATCAAGAACGGTTGCACCCATAGCTTCTGCATACTTGCGCCCAAGTTTGAAAATATGACCAGCCTCAATGCAACGAGAAATAGTAAGCGGATTCCCGCATTCAATACAAGATTCTCCTTCAAGAATCCCTCGTACATCCACCCACTCTGTTACAGCGATATCCCTTTCAACATCGACTCCTTGATAATGAACATCATCAGTGTTTGCGCCAGTGGCCATTCCTGAACGGCCCTTCAAAGCAAAATCAGCGTAAATTGGGTGATCAGTCACCCCAACGGCACCAAGGCTTCCTGGAGAAGCCCCAAGTGCAGAGCGAATCTCTTCTTCGGTAGCGGGCCGTAGTTCAGTAGCTCCAGTAATATCAATAAACTTTTGTTCAAGAAAAGGATGATCTCCGCGTAACAAAATAAGCGTTATCTGACTATCAACTAAATAAACCAGCGTCTTTATTTGATGCTCTGCAGGGTGCCCTAATTCAGTTAAAGCTGCAATGGTACGAATGTCTGGTGTAGGGAAAGACTCAGGAGCGTCTAAGCCTTCTCGGTTCTCTATGGCAGGAAGCGCCGCAGAAGCACGTTCAACATTTGCGCTGTACCCACACGATGAACAGCGAGCAACATCATCTTCTCCTGCTTCAGACTCCACCATGAACTCAATGGAAGCGCTACCACCCATTGCACCCGAAGAAGCCTCAACAGGAAAAGCGTCAAGCCCTAAACGATCAAAAATTGCTACATAAGCGCCATGGTGCAGATTGAAAGACTTATCAAGACCATCATCGTCAATATCAAAAGAATAGGAATCTTTCATAGCGAATTCCCTGACTCGTAAAAGTCCAGATTTTGGTCGTGGTTCATCTCTAAATTTAGTTTGAATCTGGTACCAGATTTGCGGAAGATGCCGGTACGAATTTATTTCAGTACCAATGGAAGCAAAAACCTCTTCATGAGTCATACCTAATGCCTGATCCGCTCCCTTACGGTCAACAAACCTGAACATTTCTTCGCCCATGGTTTCCCATCTGCCAGATTTCTGCCAAATGTCCGCTGGATGCATTGCAGGTAACAGAAATTCTTGCCCACCAATCGCATCCATTTCTTCACGGATAATGGCTGAAACTTTTTTATGAATTTTCCAGCCAAGTGGAAGCATTGAATAGTGACCTGATTGAAGTTGACGAATGAAACCGCCACGTACAAGTAATTGGTGACTTATAGCTTCGGCTTCCGCCGGAGCATCACGCAAAGTAGGAATGAAAAGATTTGACCAGCGCATATAAGATTCCGTTGATTCGACTTACGGTTATCCTAACCGAGTGAGTTAGCCGGATACATTTATTTGCTATTTACACAGCGGATATTGCAACAGACGTTACCGGTAAGTAACTTTATGTTAAGTCAAACAAATCGTTAACGCAGAATGGCATTATAAAAGTATGAGTGAACAGACAGCATCAGAAGTAAGTGAAGAACTTTCAGCTTGGTTAGAAGAAAATTGGGATCCAGAAATTACTTTGGCCGAATGGTGGTCTCGCCTCAGTGAAGGTCGTTGGAGCCACCCAACTCTCCCAGAAGAAGCTGGAGGCCGGGGATATAACAGAGAACAAAGCATGGCAGTAACTGTCGGTTTAGCTGACGCTAACGTCGTTGGACCACCAACCGGATTAGGACACATGTTGGCAGCCCCAACTATTGCTGTTCATGGAACGCAAGAACAAGTAGATCGCTTTATCCCCGAGATCCTTGATGGATCTACAGCCTGGTGCCAACTATTCTCTGAACCCAATGCAGGGTCTGATCTCGCAGGCTTACAAGCACGGGCTATACGCGATGGGGAT
This sequence comes from uncultured Acidimicrobiaceae bacterium, assembly GCA_913053885.1. Lineage (GTDB taxonomy): Bacteria > Actinomycetota > Acidimicrobiia > Acidimicrobiales > MedAcidi-G1 > MedAcidi-G2B. The sequence goes on along the minus strand of CAJXGE010000017.1, from coordinate 6,298 downwards.
GAATGGGTTATAACCGGACAAAAAGTTTGGACTTCAGGCGGTCATGTGGCTGAAAAAGGAATGCTCATAGCCCGCACTGATCCAGAAGCTCCAAAACATCAAGGGATAACTTATTTCGCCATTGATATGCAACAACCCGGTATAGAAGTACGACCGCTGAGAGAAATGACTGGACGCGCACTTTTCAACGAAGTATTTCTTGATGAAGCACGTGTTCCACATGAAAATGTCATAGGTGGACTTGGTGCGGGCTGGGCTGTTGCTAACAGCACGCTCATGTTTGAAAGAGCGAGCCTAGGGGGCGGAGGAAGACAACCAGTTTCAGCTCCGGCAGGACGTATTCCAGGAAGGCTAGAAGATCGCGTAGGCAACTTCACAGCATCGGTTAGCCGCGGACCAGAAGGCGATGGTGGACGAGGCATGAGCACAGACTCGCTTATCCGATTGGCTAAAGAAACTGGGTGTGTAGAAGATCCGATTATTCGTCAAGAAATCGTGCAACTGCATATTTTGGCAGAAGTAAACAAGCTCAATATGCGCAGAGCCAAAGCAGGTGGAAGTCGCACAGGAGCTGAAGGCAATCTTGCCAAACTAGCTATGAGTGAACTTGTCCGACGAAGCCGAGAAGTAGGAAACAAGATTATTGGAGCAGATGGCATGCTGGCAGGACAAGATAGTGCTACTGGTGGATCAGTCCAAGAAGTCACCATCTTCTCACCTGCGCCAGCTATTTACGGTGGAACAGACCAAGTTCAGCGAAACATCATCGGAGAAAGAGTATTAGGTCTCTCAAAAGAACCCGGTCACCCTAAAGACACACCCTTTAAAGACCTTTTACAAAACTAGTTATTAGTTAGACATATGCGTCAAGAGTTCTTGACGTACGCGATCTGGTTCTTCGATCATGACCATGTGCCCAGTTTCAGGTAAATCAATTACCGATTTACTGGAAGAAACTGTATCAATGAGTGGTTGAGCGGTCTTTCTTGGAGTCATCTTGTCTTCCGCTCCCAAAAGAAAAAGAACCGGGCATTCAATCTGCTCAGCAGAACCCAAAGCTCCGTCATAAGCCGCACAGGCCATTAAATCAATACCAAGAACTCCACTAGAAGCTGACTCAATAAGCGCTTGAGTTCCTCCCGTCATAGACAAACCGGGTGTCGGATTATTGCCTAAATGATGTCGGGTGCTATGCCCCCAAGAAGTAATTAACTGGGCAGCTTTAACATTGTTAGCATCTGCAGCTTCTTGTAGTTCTGGGTGAACAGGCATAGAAGCCCCTATTCCAAGAAGACTCACTGAAGAAACAGAGTTTTTATGATGGCCAGCGGTATGCAAGGCAACTAAAGCACCCATTGAGTGACCAACAAGATGAAGCGGCTCACCAAAATAATCTGCAAGATCAACTATCCATTTTGCGAGATCAGCAACGCTTTCAAGGGCTGGGCCTTCAGAATGTCCGTGTTCTGGAAGGTCAACCGCTAACGCTCTGAACCCATGATGAGCAAGGAATCGAGTCTGTTGAGACCATACAGAGCGATCCATGCCGGCTCCATGGATCAGAACAACAATTGGTTCAGAACGCCCTTCGAAGCTAACCGCACCAGTTGCACCATGCACTGGCTTCTTGTTCAAAGAAAATAACATTGCTTTACCGTTGAGAAGCTCGAAGCGCTTTACTTAGATCGCTACAAATATCGTCGGCGTCTTCAAGTCCGACAGATACACGGACAAGATCTTCGCTAATTCCAGCAGTTTCTAGATCTGCATCGCTCATTTGTTGATGTGTAGTGGAACCAGGATGAATGACAAGAGTTTTTGCGTCTCCAACATTTGCAAGATGTGAAGCCAATGACACATTTTCAATGAACTTTCTTCCTGCGTCTCTACCGCCTTTCACTCCGAAACTAAGGATTGCCCCCGCTCCTTTTGGATAGAGACGTTTAGCTAAATCATGATCGGGGTGACTTGGATGATCTGGGTGCTTTATCCATTGAACCGCGTCATGATTGTCGAGCATTTCGATTACTTGCTTTGTGTTTTCTACATGTTTAGCCATCCGAAGAGGAAGTGTTTCAACTCCTTGGAGTAAATAGAAAGCATTTGCAGGGCTCATACAAGCACCAAAATCTTTCAACCCTTCAGCACGAGCACGCATTGAAAGAGCTGCTGGCCCAAATTCTTCAGTAAAAGTGATGTTGTGGTACCCCTCATAGGGTTCAGTAAGAGTGGGGAACTTACCAGAGGCATCCCAGTCAAAGCGCCCTCCATCAACGACCACACCACCGATTGCTACACCGTGACCCCCTAAGAATTTCGTAGCTGAGTGCGTAATGATGTCGGCCCCATGCTCTATGGGGTTAATCAAATAAGGAGTACAAAAAGTGGAGTCAACACATAAAGGAAGACCAGCGGCGTGCGCTACATCGGAGACAGCGTCAATATCAAGAACTTCAATGCCAGGATTGCCAAGAGTTTCAGCAAAAATTAAGCGCGTGTTTTTCTGAATAGCTTTAGCAAATTCTTCTGGATCTCTCGGATCAACAAAAGTGGTAGTAATTCCGAATCTTGGAAGAGTGTGATTCATCAAAATGAATGCGCCACCATAAATGTTGCGACTAGCCACAATGTGGTCACCGCTATTCAATAAGGTTGCAACGGCTAGGTGTAAGGCTGCCATACCACTTGCAGTGCAAACAGCTCCAACCCCTCCTTCTAAAGAAGCTATGCGTTCTTCCAGAACAGCAACGGTGGGATTCGAGATACGAGAATAAATATGTCCACTGGTTTCAAGGTTATAAAGACCAGCAGCATGATCTACAGAATCAAACACGTAGGACGTTGTCTGATGTATAGGAACAGCACGTGAACCCGTTGAAGGATCAGGATGCTGCCCCGCGTGTAAAGCACGGGTATCAAAGCGCCTAAATTCTGGTTCTACCATGTTTACAGACTAGAGGACTTACAAAGAACAATCCGCACAATAAAAAAATATTGAAAAAACTTACAGAAAAACACGTATACAACTCTCTCATATGAAACTATGAGCGGTGAGATGAAAATCCTAAAAAGCGATTTTTCAGAAAGGGAAGAATAGTGAAAGTAGGGTTTATTGGATTAGGCAACGTAGGAGCGAAGTTAGCAGGAAGCCTTCTACGCAACGAAGTAGATTTAGTAGTGCGAGACTTAAATGTAGAAGCTGCTCAGAATCTTTTAGATAATGGGGCGAACTGGGCTGACTCTCCAAAAGAAATGGCAGAAAAATGTGATTTAGTAATTACCTGCTTGCCCTCGCCCGCTATATGTGCTGAAGTCATGGAAGCACCAGAGGGGGTTATTGCTGGTCTTTCCCCAGGAAAAATTTGGCTTGAAATGTCAACAACGGATGAATCTGAAGTGCGACGGTTAGGTGATCTAGTAAAAAACGTGGGGGCTTCTCCTTTAGACGGTCCAGTTTCTGGAGGTTGCCATCGAGCGGCATCAGGAAATATCGCGATATTAGTCGGAGGAGATCGAGAAACATTCGAACGAGCATTACCCATTCTCTGCATTATGGGCAGAGAGATTTTACATACAGGAGAACTTGGGTCCGCTTCAGTCTTAAAGGTGATGACGAACTACTTAGCGACAGCGAACCTAGTGAGCTTAAGCGAAGCACTAACCACCACCGCTAAAGCAGGACTAGATCTTAACGTCGTATATGAAGCCATTCGAATGTCCTCAGGAAACTCTTTTGTTCATGAAACAGAAAGCCAAGTCATTCTCAATGGAAGCCGCGATATAAATTTCACAATGGATCTTGTCTCAAAAGACATAGGTATATTTGACAAAATCGCCCAAGACCTAGAAGTCCCATTAGAACTATCCCCACTCCTAGTAGAAATTTTCAAAGACGGCGAAAAACGGTACGGATCAAGGGAATGGTCACCAAACATTATTCGCAGACTCGAAGACGCAACTGGAATTCAAGTTCTTGCCCCAGGTTTCCCAGAAGAGATGATAGATGAAGAACCAGAAGTACCTGGTTACGAAATACAGAGTAAGAAATCTCTTTAAACTATCGGAGCGTCTGGATCTAATCCATGAAGTTCAGCGAAGAAACGTAAGTTGGGTTTAAGTAACTCAAACACACTGGCATCGGTAGGGGGCAACTCACCATCGTAAATTTTCAGGCGCTCTGTTCGCTCTCCCCATCTCATAACTATTGAACCCCAAGTCACCCCTCCTCCAAAAGCTGAAAGAACGACGATGTCTCCAGGATTAATACGATCGGAATCTAGAGCATCCGAAATAGCCATTGGTATTGACGCAGCACCCGTATTTCCAAGATTCTCTATATTTGAGAAGACCTTCGCCTCATCAACTTTCAGCAGTCGGGTGGCCGCATCCACAATACGAGCGTTTGCTTGATGAGGAATAACTACATCAACGTCTTCAGTGTCAAACCCGGTATCTTCAAGAACTCGAGTAACAGAGGCAGCAATTCCCTGAACTGCTATTTTAAAGACAGCCTGGCCTTCAAAGTGAAGAGCCATTTCTTCAGGCGGCAAGGAATTAAACACATTCCCATTAGTTCCCATAGATTTAAGCACCATCGTGTGCCCTTTACTTCCGTCTGCTCCTAAATCAACTGCCAGAACTCCTGCATCACCTTCAACAGCTTCATAAACTGCAGCTCCCGCACCATCACCAAACAGAACTGAAGTAGAACGATCCCGGTAATCCATCACTCCATGTAATTTCTCCGCACCAATAACTAAAGCCTTCTTAACAAAACCAGACTCGATCATTCCAGCAGCGTTAGCAGTTGCATAAATGAACCCAGAACAAGCAGCGTTTAAATCAAAAGCAGCACAATTAACTGCTCCTAGGCGTTCTTGAACCATCGCAGCAACACTTGGGCAAATCAAATCCGGAGTAGTGGAAGCTACCAGAATCAGATCTAAATCTTCAGGCTCTATATCCGCAGCAGCTAAGGCACGGCGTCCCGCTAATTCTGCTAAATCTGTTCCGTCAACATGAGAAATCCTCCGACTCTTTATTCCCGTACGTTCAACAATCCACTGATCATTAGTATCTGAAAGTTTCTCAAGATCGCCATTGGTTAATTCCACAGGAGGAATACATTTACCCCAACCGGTTATAACTGCTTTGGTTGGCATGACACTCCCTTAAAGACCTTTCGCCACACTAGCCCCAAATAGAGGACTTAATAGTGGCATCAAATAACGACAACAGACCTTAGAACGTCTCCGCGTTCCATAGCATGAAAAGCTTCTTCAACATCTTCCAACGTGATCGTCTCAGATACGAACTTTTCTAAGTTCAAACGACCTTGAAGGTAAAGGTCAATAAGCATCGGAAAATCTCGACTAGGGAGACAATCTCCATACCATGAAGATTTAAGAGATCCACCGCGCCCAAAAACTTCTTGTAAAGGAAGTTCTATCTTCATTTCCGGGTTTGGAACTCCAACAAGGACAACTGTTCCTGCTAGGTCCCGAGCAAAGAAAGACTGTTCATAGGTAGAAGGTATTCCAACTGCATCAATAACAACATCTGCACCATTTCCATCCGTAATCTCGCGGATAGCTTCTACAGGGTCTTGATTAGACGAATCCACCGTATGAGTTGCTCCGAATTCTTTAGCTATTTCTAACTTGCGGTCATCAATATCTACCGCAATGATTGTGTGTGCGCCTGCGAGATTGGATCCGGCTATCGCAGCATCTCCAACACCACCGCATCCAAAGACTGCGACCGAGTCCCCCCGGTTCACTTGCCCAGTGTTAATAGCGGCCCCTAGTCCAGCCATTACCCCGCATCCAATTAAACCTGCAACTTCAGGTTTAGCTTCTGAACTGACTTTGGTTGCTTGTCCAGCTGCAACAAGTGTCTTTTCAGCAAAGGCTCCTATTCCTAAAGCAGCAGTTAAAGGCTCTCCATTTAGAGTCATTTTCTGTTCAGCGTTGTGGGTATTGAAGCAATACCAAGGGCGGCCTCGTTTACAGGAACGACATTCACCACAAACCGCTCTCCAGTTCAATATGACGAAATCGCCTGGGCTTACATTTACAACACCTTCACCGACTTCTTCAACGATTCCAGCAGCCTCGTGACCTAAAAGAAAAGGAAACTCGTCGTTTATGGCTCCTTCTCGGAAATGTAGGTCGGTATGGCAAACTCCACAGGCTTTCACTTCGACAAGAACTTCACCTGGGCCTGGATCAGGTATTTCGATTGTTTCAACGGAAACAGGTGCTCCTTTAGATTTCGCTACAACACCTTTAACTGAATG
>CAJXGE010000016.1:0-16997 GCA_913053885.1 uncultured Acidimicrobiaceae bacterium | reverse complement strand
TTATGTACATTAAATATTCATTCATCGGACTCTCCCGTTTCGAACGCACTAAAACAACTATTTACTTGCTTTACAGTCACTCTCTACCCTTCTTCTTGAACAATGCCCATTTCTTCCATATCAGAATAACGATTCCCAATTCGGTGATGCGGACGGCCTCCTACAGAAGCGCCTATAGCTACTACGATCTCATTAGGTGCGGGTGAATCAGGAATTACCATCTCAAGAGTGAGGTAGTGAGAACGCCAACCCGGATCGATTTTGTGCATCATAGGAATTGAAACAGTGGCTCCAGGGCCACCACGAGAGTTTGTGAAGGACAAATACGCAGTCCCTTGAACCGCTTCTCGGAAAATGTTGCCGAATCTCAGGGTATGTATCAGCGCTGAACCATGCTCGATCTCTCCCTCCGTTCCGACCATTGCTGCTTTCCCATATGCTTCTACCGCATCTCCTCCGCCTGCCATCTCAATAAGTCGTGGAACCATTTCATGTCCAAGTTCTGGAGCAGTAGACAAAATCTTCGGTTTGAGATCTGAAACAAACTCTTCTCCAGACCATGGATTCGTTATAACGGCAGCTACTCCATAGAGATGTAGCGGTGAGTCAGCGACCTTCCCACCTTCAACGCGGATTTCCTCATGTCGTGTAACTAATTTGCGAATACTTAGAGTCAAAACTTTTACCTTCAATGTTCGTCTACTATTAGATAAACATTATGTCTCAAGAACGAAACTTTTCCGTTGTCGTGGTTGGTTCAACCATGATTGATCTAATTTCTTACCTTCCACGTGTTCCAGAAGTTGGCGAAACAGTAGTAGGTGACAGCTTTCAAATGACTTTTGGAGGGAAAGGTGCCAATCAGGCGATTATGGCCGCCACACTTGGATCAAATGTTGGATTTATAAACTGTTTGGGTCAAGACACCTATGGTGAGGAATACCGAAGAAATCTTGAGCAATACGATATTGATATTTCTTTTCTTGCCGTTGGTGAATTGCCAACTGGTGTGGCAACTATTCTCGTCGAAGAAAACGGAGCGAATCGTATCGTTATCGTGCCTGGGGCTAATTTTGAGTTGACTCCAGAAATCGCTGAACAGGGAATTCTTTCTCTTCGCCCATCTGTAGTAGTAGGTCAATTAGAGATTTCGGCACAAGCCACAATTGCAGCATTCAAGGCTGGCAAGGAGATTGGAGCGACAACTGTTCTTAATCCAGCTCCGGCTACTGATGACTCAGCTCTACCTTCTGAGCTTCTGAAGTTAACTGACTGGCTAATACCTAATGAAAATGAATTTCATGCCCTTGCTAACGAAGAGGTCAGCGAAGACGCTGTTTGGTCTTTTGCTAGAAAGCACAAAATTAAGCTTGTGGTAACCGTCGGTGAAGAGGGTGCCATACTCGCAGACGCAGAAGGTGAAATTATTCGCTTTGCTGCACCTACTGTTACTGCGGTCGACACCACTGGTGCGGGTGATGCTTTCGTTGGTGCTTTTGCTCATGGTTTAAGCACCGGTTTAAATCCAAAAGATGCAATATCTCTTGCTATTGATCGAGCTTCAGATTCTGTTACCCGGAAAGGTACCCAAATTTCTTACTCTTCAGATGGCGCATAGTTTTGCTGACAGAAGAAGTAATTCAGTAAAGTATGATCACTACCGATTGCAGTTCAACTAATGGAAGACGAAATGAGCGAGACTAAAGAACATTTTGATGTCCTTATTGTTGGGGCTGGAATCTCCGGAATTAGTGCTGGATACCATCTTCAAACTATGTCGCCGAATAAGAGCTGGGCCATTTTGGAAGCCCGCGAGAATCTTGGTGGAACTTGGGATCTATTTCGGTATCCCGGTATTCGATCAGATAGTGACATGCACACACTTGGTTTTCGATTCAAACCTTGGAAACAAGCAAAATCAATTGCTGATGGGCCGGCGATCCTTGAATACCTAGAAGAAACGGTAACGGAGTATGACATAAGGGAGAAAATCAAGTTCGGCCACAGCGTTTCTAATGCATCTTGGTCATCAAAAGATTCCAATTGGACGCTTGAAATTTATACTTCGGACTCTGATCAGCCGAAAAGACTTTCTTGTAACTTTCTTTACATGTGTTCTGGCTACTACAGCTACAAAGGTGGATTTACCCCAGACTTTGATGGCGTAGCTTCTTTTAAGGGGAAAGTTGTTCACCCGCAAGATTGGCCTGAAGATCTTGATTACGCAGATAAGGAAGTTGTAGTCATTGGTTCAGGGGCTACGGCCATGACTTTAGTTCCTGCCATGGCCTCCACCGCTAAGCACGTCACTATGCTTCAACGCTCCCCCACGTACGTTGTTTCTCGCCCGGATGAGGATCGGGTCGCAAATTTCTTGCGGAAAGTTCTCCCCGATAAGGTCGCTTATTGGATAACAAGGAAGAAAAACATCTTCCGTCAAGGTTTTGTGTACAAAAAAACTCGGACTAAGCCTGACGAAGTGAAGAAACTTCTACTCCAAGCAGTGCAAGAGGAACTTGGGGAAGATTACGACATAGAGAAACACTTTACTCCTGCCTATAACCCGTGGGATCAGCGACTCTGTCTGTTGCCAAATGGAGATCTCTTTAAATCAATCAAATCGGGCGATGCTTCTGTCGTAACTGAACATATTGATTCCTTTGTGGAAGATGGCCTTCTTTTGACATCCGGTGAAGTTCTAAAGGCAGACATCATCGTTACGGCTACCGGTTTGCAATTGGTGACACTCGGTGAGATGGATTTCTTCGTTGATGGCGTTCCTCTTGATTTCTCTAAGACTTGGACCTACAAAGGAGTCGCCTACTCTGATGTTCCTAATTTGGCTTCTTGTTTCGGGTATGTGAATGCTTCTTGGACGTTGAAAGCCGATTTAACTAGTGAGTATGTTTGCCGACTTCTTAACCACATGGAAGAAACCAACTCTACGCAGTGCACTCCACGACTACGAGAAGAAGACAGTGATATGCCGCAGCGTCAATGGATTGAGGATTTTCCCGCTGGATACATGCAACGCATGATGCCTCTCCTCCCCCGTCAAGGAGACCGTGAGCCTTGGCTACACACTCAAGACTTTCAGAGGGACATCAAATTGATCTCAAAAGCTTCCGTTGACGATGGGGTGATGATGTTTACCAATCCTCAATCAGATTCTTTACCCAGTAGCGAGCATCAAACTGAAGCGTTAATCTCTTGAGCTTTTAGGCGTCAACTTTTCGTGAATATTTAGTAGATAATTGTTCCAGTATTTCTAAGCATTCTTCTGCACAATCCGAAATAATCTGACTGACTGGTTGTATTTCATCGATTCGTCCAACAACTTGTCCTGCTAAAGCAAGACTTGCGTTCATGTCGCCACCGAAATACAGCTCTTGGGTAGTTCCAATTAACGCGGTCATTGCGTTAGTTTCCATATCAAACTCTAAAGCCTCACTTCTTTCGGTTCGCAGCGCCCGTAATGAAGGCGATGTATGACGATTCAAGAAGACGGTGTCTGTTTCAGCGGCATCAACGATTGCTTGTTTCCAATTGTTATGGACAGGAGATTCCGCAGAACTAACCATACGACTACCCATTAGGATTCCTTCTGCGCCTAGGGCTAAGGCGGCCGCCATTGAGCCTCCATCTACCATCCCACCAGCGGCAATAACAGGCACATCAACTTTCGAGCAAACTAAAGGTAAAAGCACCATAAGCGCAACATCTCGCGGATTTTTGAATCCTCCACCTTCTGCTCCCTCTACGACGAGGCCGTCCACTCCTGCTTCAACCGCTTTCAGAGCCCCATAGAGAGTTGGAACGACATGGAATACCGTTAATCCGGCTTCTTTGAGTTGGGAAGTGTATTGCATCGGGTTTCCGGCAGAAGTCGTCACAAACTTGACTCCCTGGTCAATTACGAAATCGACGATGTCGGGATCTCGAACAAAAGCTTGAGCTATGTTTACGCCAAAAGGTTTGTCGGTTAGGTCAGACATTTTTCTTATTTCTTCACGTATTGCATCCAATTCTCCTGAGGATGTTTCAATGATTCCCATAGCGCCAGCGTTAGATACTGCGGAGGCAAGTTGTGCACGAGATATCCATCCCATTGGTGCTTGAACTATTGGAATTTCTACCCCTAAAAGTTCAGTGATTCGGTTATTAAACATTGATTTCCTACTTTCCCTTGTCAATCAATTTTCTACCTTGAAAGTGTGTTTTTGAAAACTAGCAAGACTTGCACTGCAAGTTACTATTGAGTAACTTCAGTTCTGGGTTTTAAAAGAACAGTTTTTGAACAAAAGTAGAGATATGAACGAAAAATCACCTTTATTGAGTGGAGACTCTCCAGATTCAGTTCCCGTAATAAATACACCCGAAGGTGGCTTTAAAGAATTTCCTGATCCATTTCTTTCTACTTGTACCACAAATCTTGTAGATTCTGCACCGGATCTAAGGGGTGTATGGAGAGTCTACGAAGTCCAGGTAGACGGCGAGTTACAACAAGAACACCTAATTCTTGGCTCAATACAACGCATTGAACAAAGCGGAGACCGAATCATCATTACTAGCGGTGGAGTAATTCACGATATGCGTTGTGACGGAACAGAAGAAAACGGAGTCAACGACGTTATGGCAGCTGACTACAAAACACCGATAAAAGTAAAAGCCACGTACGAGAATCAAACTCATGTCTTAAGACCAGAGGGGCTTCCAATTGAAGTGAAGAGATGGCGAGAAGGTAAAGAACTCGTTTGGGAATACGTGGGATTCACCGCCCGACTGAAAAAAATTGGTTCAGCCAACGACTCACTCGATAACACCCAACTTAGTGACTAGAAAATAGATAGTGAATATGTTAAAAACTCCCCTTTGCTCCCAACTTGGCATCGAACTACCGATCTTCTCTGCTGGAATGGGACCTATCGCCGGACCCGAGCTAGTCGCTGCAGTCTCAAACGCAGGCGGACTTGGAGTTTTAGGATGCACTTCGATGTCTGCTGACGAAATAAGGCAAGTAGTTCGAAAAACATACGACCTCACCGATAAACCATTTGGTGTTGATCTAATTCTGCCCACCCGAATCGACCAAGGCGGAACCAAAATGGCAGATGTGGCGGAGCTCATTCCAGAAGAACATAGAAAAGCAGCGCAAGATATCGCCGAAGAATTAGGAGTTAATCATGCCGCTGTATCCCCGGATTTAGACAGAAATGCTTTAGGCACCGATGCGGAAGCCCAAATTGAAGTCGTAATGGAAGAAAATGTTCCCGTTTTTGTAGGAGCTTTAGGATCACCGGGATTTATAGCCAAAAGACTTCAAGACGCAGGAGTTGTCGTCATGTCTGTCGTCGGAAACACAAAACAAGCCGTGAGCGTAGTTAAAGACGGTGCCGAAGTTGTTATAGCGCAAGGAACCGAAGGTGGCGGACACACAGGACATGTAGGAACAATGGCACTCCTACCACAAGTCCTAGATGCTGTTGATGTTCCGGTTGTAGCTGCCGGAGGAATTGGTGATGGCCGTGGGCTTGCAGCATCCCTCGTGATGGGATGTCAAGCAGTGTGGATCGGAACACGCTTTCTCGCTACAGAAGAAGCAGGAATACAAGGATGGCAAAAAGCTGGAATAGTTGCTGCCGCAGACCAATCCCCTGTTATAAGCCGCTCTTACACCGGCAAACGTTTCCGAATGCTCCCAAATAAGTGGACTGAAGCTTGGGAAAATAATGACCTAGACCCACTCCCTATGCCACTTCAACCCGTGCTTACTGGCTTAACTATTGGATCTCTCGCAACGGACCGCGGTGGAAAAGAAGGTATTTCAATGAACGGGGCAGGAAATATCGCTGGCTTAATCGACAGCGTCCTTCCAGCTTCTGAAGTCGTAGCCCAAATTGCTTCTGAAGCAGAAGAATGCATAAGAGGCATTACCGGCACACATTTAGATCTCAAAGAGGACAGTTAATGGTTGCTGTAACAAAACAAATATCTATGAATGTGCCACCAGGTGAGATTTGGGAAACATTGTCAAAATTTGACCAGATTTCACAATGGGCTACTTTTGTCAGTCATTCTTCTCAATTAACTGAAAGAAGCTCAGGTATTGGCTGCGCTCGACGTATACAACAAGGGTCAAACACGATCGTTGAAACCATCACTGAATGGGAAGAAAACCAAGTGCTGGCCTACACTCTCTCTGGTTTCCCACCGGTTTTTCGTCGGGTAACTAACCGATGGCTACTTGAACCTGATGGATCAGGAACCAAAATAAGTCTCACCGTTGAGTTGCTACCGATCCGACCTCCAGCAAATCTTCCCGCTTTAATAGTCGGCACCATAGTTGGTCGCATAAACAAGAAAATGCTGAAAGATCTGAAGGAATTCATAGAAGAATCTCGCAACACGACCGGAGTGTCCTCATGAACAAACCTGACATTGTCATAATAATGACTGATGAAGAACGCGCCCCTACTCCATATGAAGGGGAAGAGGTAAAAGCCTGGCGAGATACGGCATTGACGGGAAGAAAATGGTTTGAAGAAAACGGCATCACTTTTCTTCGCCACTACACCGGCTCTTTAGCCTGTGTTCCCAGCCGTCCAACATTGTTCACTGGTCAATACCCCGATCTCCATGGAGTTACTCAAACCGATGGGCTCGGTAAAGCTTACTCAGATACCCGCATGAGGTGGCTTCGACAAGGAGAAGTACCAACTCTCGGCCACTGGTTCAGAGCTGCAGGTTACGACACGCATTACGACGGAAAATGGCACATAAGTCATGCCGATCTGACTGATCCAGAAACTGGATTGCCGCTTGCCACAAATACTGACAAAGGCGAGATTATTCATTCAGCGGTTGAAGCCTACCTAGATGCCAACCCACTGGATTCGTACGGATTTGACGGTTGGGTGGGACCTGAACCTCACGGTGCTCCATTAGCGAATTCCGGGGCCATACGCGACGGTCTTATCGCTGATCGTGTTGTTACTTGGCTAGAAAACAGGTACCAATTACGGCGAGAAGGAGATCCTCAAGCGTTACGACCTTTCTTACTTGTTGCGAGTTTCGTTAATCCGCATGACATCGTTTTGTTTCCCGCATGGAAACGTCGAGATATCTCTCCTTTGACAGAAACTGATCTTCTGCCGCCAGATATTCCTGAATCTCCAACGCGTCATGAGGATCTTTCCACTAAACCTGCAGCACAAATCGCTTACAAACATTCCTACTACTCCGGCTACGGGCCTACACGAACACTGAGAGAAGTTTACGAAGAAAATGAACAAGAATATCGAAACCTTTACTACCGTCTCCACCTCGAGGTAGATGCACCGCTTGACCGGGTTCGTCAAGCAGTCACAAACGGAAACGAAGGCGAAACAGTATTGTTTCGCACTGCTGACCACGGTGATCTTCTCGGCTCCCACGGCGGACTCCATCAAAAATGGTTCAACCTTTACGACGAGGCTGCCCGAGTTCCTTTCCAAATTGTTCGCATTGGGCAAAACCCGACAGTTTCACAAGTAGTTGAAAGTACACCAACATCCCATGTTGACTTAATACCAACCGCTCTTAGTCTTGCCGGGTTAGATCAACAACAACTATCACAAGAACTTTCCGACAACTTCAGTGAGGTTCATGCCCTTCCTGGACGAGATCTTTCCGCATTTGTAAACGGTGAGGATTCCACATCTCTCTCTGAACGTTCCGTGTATTTCATGACAAGAGACAACATGCTAGAAGGTGACACCTTAGCTTCAGGTATGGCTAGAGCACTTGGGATGAACAAGAACCCGCCTCCCCCGCTACGCATTCAAGTACCTGCCCATGTTGCATGCAACTTTGAAGGGATAGTCACTTCAGTTCCTCGAGAGATAGTCGAAGAGGGAAAGGGTCATCTCTGGAAAATAGTCCGAGCCTTTGACGACCCTGAAACTTGGTCAACTCCACATGTCTCTCATTTATCGGCGAGCCCATTACGTGGCGGCGACACTTATAGAACTGAACCGATACCAGATCAATGGGAGTTATATGATCTAACCGTTGACCCCATTGAAGTAAATAATCTGCAATACTCTGATGCTGCTCAAGAAGTCTTCGCTTATTTGAAACAGCAATTAGCCCAAGAAGCGGAGCGTTCTGTGCCGGCACGAAATAACCCTTGGCCATATGAAAAACGTAATCCTCCTGTTGAGCAACTTCCAAGAAAATCGCCTCCTCCTGTGGCGAGAGCTATAAGGCGACTGATCAGAAAACTTGGTATGCATCCGCATGACACCGAAAGCTACACGTTGAAAAGTAAGGGTTTAAGAGCTCTAATTGTTTGCACAAACCATGCTTGGCTTGATGTTGGAAAACCAACTGGTCTGTTCGCATCTGAAATGACTGTGCCCTACTACTTGTTCTCTGATGCAGGCATTGAGGTTGATCTTGCGAGCCCTAAAGGTGGGGAAATTGCTGTAGATCCAATGTCTTTGCGTGCTGTCCCCCGATCCGAGCATGACGATCGTTTTCTTGCTGACACTGAATTGAGATCTAAAGTAAGGAATTCACTATGTGTTTCTGATATTGAGGTCGACGATTACGATGTCATCTTCTTTTCTGGTGGATGGGGTGCTGCATTCGATCTTGGTTTCTCTGACGTGATCGGGGAAAAGGTAACCGAAGCTAATGCTAAAAATCTAGTTCTAGGCGGAGTGTGTCACGGTCCGCTTGGATTCTTGAAGGCCAAAGATGCTGAAGGTAATCCTTTAGTTAAAGGGCGCAGAATCACTGCAGTAACTGACAAACAAGTTAAGGAACTTGGGATCGAAACCACTCCCCATCATCCTGAAAAAGAATTACGGGAACTAGGTGCAGATTTTCAGTGCACACATAGAAGGCGGGATCCACTCGCTAATCACTGGGAAGTAGACGGAAATATCGTGACTGGCCAAAATCAAAATGCTGGGCCGATGGTTGCTCGGGAAATAATGAAATTGTTAGACGAGAAAGTCGGAGTTTGATGAAACAAACATTTGAAGGGAAAATTGGTAGAACACTTGAAGATTCGGAAGCTTGGTTCCCCGAGCCACCCCACCCAGGTGAGGATGCCCCGAACGTTATTTTTATTCTTTTAGATGACACTGGTTTCGCCCAATTTGGCTGTTACGGATCTGAGATAGACACCGAAAACGTTAACTCTCTCGCTCAAAATGGTTTACAGTTCACAAACTTTCATGTGACACCATTATGTTCCCCGACGCGTGCCTCGTTATTAACCGGTCGGTCTCAGCATGCGGTAGGAATGCGTGGAGTTTCCAATTGGCAGTCTGGCTTCCCTCATCAACTTGGGCATATTTCTAATCATGCGGGAACAATCGCGGAAGTATTGTCTTCGAAAGGGTACGCCACGTTCTGTACGGGCAAGTGGCATCTAGCCCCTATGGAAGACACATCTGCCGCTGGACCATTTGACCAATGGCCAGTTCAACGTGGTTTTGATCGCTTTTACGGTTTTCTTGAAGGTGAAACCGATCAATTTCATCCAGAACTAACCGTGGACAACCACTATATTGATCCCCCCAAGAGCCCTGAAGAGGGTTATCACCTAAGTGAAGATCTCGTAGATCAGCTCCTAAGGATGATTTCCGACAGCAAAGGAATTCGACCTGATCGTCCATTTTTTGCTTATCTGCCTTTTGGCGCTACTCACGCCCCACATCAAGCGCCACCCGAATATCTAGAGAAATACCGTGGCGCGTTTGATGAAGGCTGGGATGTTATGCGGGAGCGCTGCTACCAAAAACAGATTGAATTGGGTGTCATCCCTGAAGAAACACAACTCGCTCCACGAAACCCTGGGGTTGACGCCTGGGAAGATTTACCGGAGAACCAGCAAAAACTTGCAGCGAGACTTCAAGAAGCCTTTGCCGCTTTTTTGGACCACACTGATGACCAGATCGGGAAATTAGTTGATGGCTTATCCGCTATGGGGCAATTAGATAACACCATTTTGCTTGTTTTAGCTGATAATGGCGCCTCTCAAGAAGGTGGCCCCTTTGGTGTAATGCACGAAATGAAATTTTTCAATGGAATCTTAGAAAGCCCGGATGAAGCTATTGAACGTATTGATGACATTGGCGGGCCACGCAGCCACACTAATTATCCCTGGGGATGGGCACAGTGCGGTAATTCTCCCTTCAAGTGGTATAAACAAAACACTCATGAAGGTGGTGTACATGTACCACTAATTTTTCACTGGCCAAAAGGGCTAAATGAAGAGCAGGCAGGTTCTCTGAGGAACCAATTTGTCAATGTTTCTGACATCGTCCCAACCATTTATGAACTAATCGGCATTAGCGCCCCTGAACAAATAAAGGGATATGACCAAATGCCAATTACGGGACATTCCTTCGTTAATATTTTGGCTAACTCTGAAGCTCCAGCTACTAACACTTTGCAGTATTTCGAGCAAAATGGAAGCCGAGCGTTAGTTGCCGGAGAATGGAAGGCTGTCTGTAAGCATGAAACTGGAGCAGATTTTGACACTGAACCATGGGAGCTTTATCACCTAGCCGATGATATGTCAGAGTGTGTCAATCTTGCTGACGAGCAACCGGAGAAACTCGACGAATTAATTGAGCTCTGGTGGAGTGAAGCGGAACGAAACGGGGTTCTTCCTATAGATGAACGGGGTTTTGAGCTTTTTGGAGCGCGATTTCGCGATAGATCCCCTCATCCCGCCAACCGAAGGTACGTTTACCGTCCTCCAATGTCACCGGTAACTGCGCAAGCCTCAGCAGCAGTCGGTGGGAGAAGTTGGGAATTAACTGCACGAATTTCCAGTGATGCTTCATCTGAGGGAGTGCTTTGGGCTACAGGAAACATCAATTCTGGAATGTCAATTTTCATTCAGAACAACCGACTTGTAGTTGATTACAACGCGTTTGATGATCATACAATCGTTGAATCTGAGATGGAAATACCTGAAGGGGATTCAATTTTGACTGTGACTTTCCGTCGTGGCGAAGGAAGAGCAGGATCACTTGAATTAAAAGTAAATGACACTCCCTCTGGCAGAGCAGATTTACCTCTTTATATGCGCATGGTTTCTTCAATTGGTCAAAGTATCGGATCTGATCATGGCTCACAGGTTTCAACCCGATACAGCGGGGCTTTTCCTTTTACTGGGACTCTCCACGAAATAGTCATTCAATTACTTTCTCGTGGGGCACCTGGCACCAAAGAAGCTATAGCCAGAACGGAGAATGCAAGACAATGACGATTACGGTCACGCTTCTCGGCACTGGAAGCCCTATCCCCAGCCCCAATAGAGCTGGTCCCGCCACTTTAATTAGTGCTGGCAGTGAAAAGTACTTAGTTGACGCCGGCAGAGGTGTTCTCATGCGGTTAGCAGGTGCGTTGGTTGGAATCGGAGAATTAGATGGAGTGCTGCTCACTCATCTACACAGTGATCACATTACAGATTTGAATGATGTGATCACTAGTTACTGGATTCTGGGCCCCTCGGATGAAACACTGACTATTGTTGGTCCACCAGGAACTCAGGATGTGGTAGACGCCATTCTCGCTTCATTAAGTAAGGACGTGAAATATCGCATGGACCATCATGACGACCTCAATCTCCCTCCCCTACTTAATGTAATTGAAGTAGCTGAAGGAGTGGTCTCACTCGGAGGAAATGTAGCTATTGAATGCGCCCCAACCGACCATAAGCCCGTTGAACCAACCATTGGTTACCGTTTCACCTATGAAGAGGTATCGGTGGTCGCTGCGGGTGACACCCTTCCCTGCGCTGGATTGGATTCCCTCTGTGATAACTCCGACGCTCTAGTGCATACAGTTATACGAAAAGACCTTGTGAAACTGTCGCCTAACCTCAGAGCTCAAGACATCCTTGATTACCATTCTTCACCTGAAGAAGCAGCTCAAACCGCTCAAAAGGGTGGAATGTCCACTTTAATAATGACGCATTATGTTCCAGATCTGAGTATGACAAGTCCCGCTGCAGATGGGCAAGACTGGATTGATCTCGCTGCTCAACATTTTTCTGGCCAAATCGAAGTTGGTGACGATCTTCACCGCGTTGAAATCACTAAAGGAGAATGAACCATGAAAGCTTTGAGAACCCCTGAGGAAAACTTTGCAGATCTCCCAAATTATGCCTTTGCGGAAAATTATGTGAACGTTTCTGATACTGAGGGTGGCGAACTCAGAATGCACTACCTAGATGAAGGACCAGCCGAAGCGGATCCCATACTACTTTTACATGGTGAACCATCTTGGAGTTACCTTTACCGACACATGATTCCTGTTTTAGTTGAGGGAGGCAACAGAGTCATTGTCCCCGATCTCATTGGTTTTGGGAAAAGCGACAAGCCGACCGAGAAAGAGGATTACACGTATGGCCGTCATATTACTTGGACCTCAGAACTTCTGTTTGATCACCTGGATCTATCAAATATTACGTTTTTCGGTCAAGACTGGGGAGGCCTAATAGGCCTCCGATTAGTCAGTGCCGCTCCTGAAAGATTTTCTCGTGTGGTCGTAGGGAACACCGGATTACCTACAGGGCATCAACCATTGAGCGATGCTTTCATGGCGTGGCAAAAATTCTCGCAAGAGTCACCTCGCTTTGATATTGGAACAATCGTGACTGGCGGATGCACTAGTGACCTATCTGAAGAAGTTATCGCTGCTTATAACGCTCCTTACCCTGATGACTCGTACAAAGCAGGAGCCCGCATATTTCCCTCTTTAGTGCCAACCTCTCCTGATAATCCTGAATCTGTGAATAATCAGGAAGCATGGGAAGTATTAAAGCGTTTCGAGAAACCGTTTCTTACTTGCTTCAGTGATAGCGATCCAGTCACTAAAGGAGGGGCAGCTGCTTTTCTTGGCACAGTTCCAGGGACGGAAAATCAAAACCATGTGACCATTCATGCTGCTGGGCACTTCCTACAAGAAGACAAAGGCCCTGAGCTCGCACAGATAATCAATTCATTTATTGCCACAAATTGAACGGAGAACTATGAGTGACTCAAACCATGCAGGACCCCGTTACGGGATAGTAGACATCGACTATGCTCGCAAATTGGCTACTACTGAACCTGATCAAGATGGGCCAGTTTGGATGATTAACCTCATGCATTACCGTGAGGCAGCCGACTATCAAGATGGCCAACAAAGCCAAATTTCTGGAAGGGAAGCTGACGATATCTACTCACCAGTTGACGTCCTTGCAAAAATAGGTGCTGAACTGGTGTTTGTCGCTGACGTTGACCAGCAACTTCTCGGCAAGGACCCCCAGTGGGACCGTGTAGCTGTCGTGAAGTATCCGACACGCAAATCTTTTATAGAAATGCAACAGCGAGAAGATTTTCAAGAAAAGCATGTTCACAAAGATGCTGGTATGAAATCAACAATCGTGATGGGCGGGCTTCCAACCTCATTGCCCGAAATGGGAGAAATTTCAAGTGTCGATGCAGATCAAGTCCCCCACCCCGCAACCCAAGAAGACGGCGAAATAGTCGTTCTTCATGTATTGAAATATGAAGAGTCTGTTGATTTAGGTGAAAATCCTGAGGATATGAACAATTATTCCTCAGAAGCTGCAAAAGTAGCCGCTCGACATGGGGTAAGTGTTTCCGGATTCTTCGCTGTCGAAGGAACAATTCTCGGCGATGGTAGAGATTGGGATCAGGCTCGATTCATCAACTATCCAAGCAAACAGGCATTTATGGCAGTGGTTTCTGATCCTGACCGTTTGAAAGCCCAATCACATCGAGAAAATGCTATTTCTGACACTTACACGCTTATTCTTCGACCCACTATAAACCAGCTTAAAGCGTCTCTTGAGAGCTAACCCCACCTACATTTAGCACTTGCCGAGCTGCGTTACCTTCAATTCTTGCGCCTTGTGCATGAAGATGTGGTGCCATCTCCTTCCATAGCGTCCGTAAGTGATAATGCGGCACACGCGGAAACAAATGGTGCAGTAGATGATGGTCATGCCCGCGTATAAGGAAAGTGCTTCCCGGAAAAGTGAATATTCTTGTGTTCCTGTATCGCGTGGTCTCTTCATGGGGTCGGTGAGGAAGCCATGCAAAAACTAAACTCAACCAGTACCTAGCTATCCATGCCGGAAAATACCAAAGCAGCCAGACAATCTTTCCGTAACCTAAAACTGTTCCTGCAACAAGCACGATCAAGTGCAAACTTGCGACTAGTTTCGCTGCTCTGGCCACCTCGGGTCCACGCAACTGCTCACGTTGTGCGAAACGTTCTTTTATCCCTTTAGGAAAAAGGTAGGCGAGAAAAGGCATGAAGGTAAGCAGTGGAGTGACTAAATAGAGAGTCGCTCCGGCGATTACACGGACAAAGATTTCCAGCGGGGTGCCCTCTGAATTGAGGACGTCTGGGTCTTCCTCTCCATTTGCGTGTGTGTGATGCAAAAGGTGGGTTGTTACGTGCCCGGTGAAACTCTCGCAAAGCACAAACCCACTTGATTGACCTATGAGGTTATCCATCCACGCGAGTGAGGGTTTTCCACCAGAAGGAGTATGGTGCACGCACTCATGCATCGGCATATAGAACGCTTGAATGAATAAGACGTTCAGCAACAGTCCAAGCCAAAGAGGCAGACCTCCACTATGAGTAAGAAAAATTACAGTTACGAACCCTGCAGAAGCCCACAAGAAATTGAAAATCGTCCTGTAGCCAAATTTGCCAAGAAATGGAGCGGTGATTTCTTTTTCATAATTTAAGCGTTCAACGCCTGTTAATTTTTCCATTCCTGAGTTACCCCTCTAGCTACAGTACACGGAAATATATTGAGATACAGAAATTGAAACAACCTTTTATTTGCTTGAACAATAGGCAACACGTAAGTTACTAGTAATAACTTTTATTGAAAGGAAACCATGCTTTTTCATATCACTCATACCCATGATGAACATACCTGCCCAGCCCATGACGACGAAGTTATGTCGAGAACATTTGCTGTTGTTGTCGACTCTTTGAAAGAAAACGTAAACGAAGTACTCGGAGTGTGGGTTGACCCTCCTGGGCATCAGTTTTTTATGGTTGTAGAAGCAGACGACACTGCCCAGATCTTTGCTGGTCTTTTCCCTATCTTTAATTCAGGAACGGCCGAAATTAAGCCAGTCGGTGACTTTGACGCAATGATGGAAAAACGAAAAGAATTGATGTCCCAACAATAAGACTTCTCTGATTCTTTTTATTAATCAAATTTCCTTGCTTGATCCATACGAGGGGTCTAATTGCTTTAAGAAGATCATGCAACGTTCATATTCTGTTGTTTCGCCTATCTCTTGAGCAGTAAGCCCTAGTCCTTCTAAGCAGCGAAGAAACCCTAAATTGTGTGGGGCGTTCCATCTCACTAAACCTGACCCTCTCCACCCATTTTGACGTAAACGATCTAAACCTCGGTGATATCCGACACGGAAAGCCGCGTACGTTTCTACGGGATCACGCCCTAATGAGGCTATTTCTGCCCATGCATCAAGAAAATCTGGCCATTGGACAAGAATTTCTACGACTTTGTCTCTTCGTGAGGTCTCATCGTCTAGTAAGCGAGCCTCGTCTAAAGCTTTTATCGCCTCGGGGTCTTCAGAAGGTAAGACAAATTCAGGTGATTTTTGTGCACTCAATTCGACAGGATGAGAATCAGACATGTTTACAGATTACGTCGTAAAATTTCCAACCACTAATCAACTAAGCCGTCTACCAGAACTTTTGAACGTTCATAGTGTGCTTCTGTTGCCCGGCCATAGTAGTTGATTGAATGATGTGGCTGATTCATTCGATATGGATCGTATACGTACGATGGAAGAGCGATATAGCGTGTCGTTGCCCCCTCTATCTTCGTCACTCTGTGCATTGAATACCTACCTTTAAAGAGTTGGAGGTCTCCGGGATTTAAATCTAAACGGCGCACCCCTTCCTCTCCCCCGTGAAGAATTGCTTCAACTTTTTCATAGTTTTCTTCTCCAGGGCTTCTTATATCTGGAACATATTCAAAGATTCCTCCCTGTTCTGCCTGCTGGACTAAAACAGAGATTGTGAATTCATTTCCATCGAAATGCCAGGGGAACTCACTTTCTGGTTCCATAACTGAGTATGGATGACTGGCTAATGGGTCTGCATATCGGTAAAGCGGGCGATCAACTTCAAGGCATTCCCAAACAAAATGAGTGAGTACATCAGATGCGTAGAGGCGATTTAGCGGCGAACCAACTGGTAGCAGATCTGAACTTATGAACCCATTTGTGCGGAGTGAGAAAAATCTTCTCGGGTGTCCGACAGGGAAAGTTTCATCATCTTCAGATGCATAGGGGTTCTGTTCACGTGTTGACCAGAAAGTTTTTTCATGCAGATTCTTTGCCTCTTCCACTAGCTGCTCAACAGTCTCATGGCGAATGAAATTAGGTATTCGACAACACCCGAATTCTTTCATCTGTTTCCTTATTTCAGAAATAAGGTCAGTGCGTGCAGAGGATTGGAAACTCTGTATCGGGTAGTCCTCTAAGTTGAATATCTCTTCTAGATCAGCTGCTGCGCTTAACTTCATACTTTCTCCCAATTTCCGAAATTCTGCCTCGCTTGTGCTCTAGGAGCAAGTATTTCGTTAATTTCAGGTCTCAAGATTCATCTTTAGTTGTCAAGAGTGTTCACCTGTCGCACAACTGGGAACTTTTGACTGACAACAGTATCTCCTGGACTGAGCGATGGATCAATATAAGTGTCTAATGCTGGTTGACCGTTGTAGGTGATGTCATCGCCGAGCCAATTGACCGAAAAGGCGGCGCGTCTTCGTGGAAGCTGGTTGCCGGGGGCGCAATGCAATATGTGTGACCACCAAACCAGCATGTCTCCCGGCTGTAACTCTGCTGCAACTATCGTTCCATCTGCTTCAGTGGGCGGAAGTGGAAGTTCAGAGCGGGCGTGACGATAACTGGTGTTCGGGT
>CAJXGE010000015.1:0-18105 GCA_913053885.1 uncultured Acidimicrobiaceae bacterium | reverse complement strand
AATGACACCCAGTTTGGGCTCGGAGCCGGTGTATTCACCTCAAACGTTGCTAGAGCTCACAGAGTCTCGGCGGCCATTCGCTCAGGAATAGTATGGGTTAATACTTATCGAGCAATATCACCTATCGCTCCGTTTGGAGGTTTCAGACAAAGCGGATATGGGCGTGAAGCGGGAATTAATGCAATTTACGACTACACCCGAACGAAGAGTGTTTGGATAAATACGGGTGAAGAACCAATGGCGAACCCATTTGTAATGCGATAGCAACTAATAGAACTAGAATTTCTTCATGGAACATTACGCAGCGTTTCTCGGCGGCCTAATCGGATTGGTGTTCTTTGCCGACCAATTTGTCAAAGGGTCGTCAATAGTTGCGAAAGTTTATCGAATCCCACCTGTCATTATCGGCGTAGTTCTTCTTGGTTTCGGGACATCACTTCCAGAGTCTCTCGTTTCAATCGCAGCCGCTCAAGCAGGTGACCTAGACATTGGCGCCGGAAACATTCTTGGATCAAATGTGGCAAACCTCACTCTTGTCATGGCTGCTGCAGTGATGTTTACTCGAATAAGTATTCCAACAAAAATACTTCGCAAGGAAGGACTACTAACACTTGCCGCATCAATAGCACTGGCAATTGTTCTGGTAAATGAATTACTAAGCCGCTTAGAAGGGCTGCTCCTTCTAGGGGGAGGAATCCTCACTCTTCTTTACATAGTGAGAGGCAACTCAGAAGAATTAACAATCGAAGTAGAAGAAGATCCAAGCAAGGCACCTGTGGAGTTCGTCAGAATCGGCCTCGGACTACTTGGAACAGTAGTTGGCGCTTACTTCACAGTAAAAGGAGCGGATGGCCTCGCGGAATCATGGGGTATCACCGGAGGATTTGTAGGGTTCTTACTTATTGCAATCGGAACCTCCTTGCCAGAATTAGTTACTACGGCTTCATGCGCCAAACGCGGTGAAACAGAAATGATTATCGGCAATCTTTTCGGATCAAATATTTTCAACAGTCTTCTTGTCGGGGGTCTCATGGGAGTTGTCGGACCTGGCTCAATAGAAGACTCAAACCTAACTGGCAGGGGAGTTGGCTTCATGCTCCTCGTAACCTTCTTATTATTTGGGTTCGCTTTATTCAGAAAGAAGCTACACAAGAGTGAAGGCATCATACTTATAGTCTTATACGTAGTTGCGGTTGCTTTTCTTGGGATGAACTCTGCTACTTAACGAACTGAAAGAGACTTAATGGACACACAATTTGATAGTGAGACGCAGGCGTCCTTACACGAGGATGGAACGTGGAGTCTTTTATTGAGCGATCAATGGAACATCGGAGAGAATCCAAACGGTGGATACTTAATAATTCCCGCCCTTCGAGCGATGCAACTAAATGAGTCTCACAAAGATCCACTCTCCGTTACCGCCCATTTTTTACGCCCAGGGACAGGAAATGAGCAAGCAGAAATTTCTACCGAGTTAATTCGAAGTGGACGTTCAGTAACAACTACGCGTGGAACTTTAAAACAAAACGGTACAACTCGACTTGAGTTAATAGCTGCGTTTGGAGATTTAACTGAAAGTAGCGCTCATGACTATGAGATAGTTATTAAGCCACCTGATATACCACCACCGGAAGAGTGCCTGGAACGTTCGGGAGAGCAGCAGGGGGTAGATTTGGTGATAAATAACCGTGTCGAAATGCGCATGTCACCGCCAGATCCAGAAAATACAAGTCAAACCAAAGCTGAAGTATCAGGATGGATCAGACTTATTGACGGCAGAGAACCAGATGTTTTAAGTCTTGTACTATTTGCTGATGCTTTTCCGCCTCCGATTTTCAGTTACGTCGGAAGAGTTGGCTGGGTTCCAACTATTGAATTCACAGCGCACATTAGAAAACGTCCAGAACCGGGATGGGTTCAGGGTAAATTTTGGACTGAAGACCTTCGAGATGGTCGGATGATTGAAACCGGATTGCTTTGGGACTCAAAAGGTGACCTTGTTGCCCAATCAAGACAACTTGCAATGTTTCTACCGATGGAGGATTAGGTTCCTGTCCAGTTTGGTGGCCGCTTCTCAGCAAAAGCTACCGGGCCTTCTCGAGCATCATTAGAGGTAAAGACAGGGATTTGAAGTTCTGTGTTCAAAGCCCAGAGTTCTTCTTCTGTCAGTCCTTGTGTGGTGGCTTCTATGATTTTTTTAGACGCTGCAACTGCTAAAGGCGCATTTTGAGCTATTCGTTCAGCTAGTGCCAGTGCTCCCTCTACAGCTCCGCCTTTCTCTGTCAAGCGGGCAACTAAACCATAGTTATATGCTTCTTCAGCAGTAATTGGGTCAGCGGTAATAGCCATTTCCATGGCTTTACTGAATCCCACTCGGCTCGGGAGGCGAAGTAACCCACCGGCTGCGGCATATAAACCAACTCCAACTTCAGGAATACCTAGTTTGACGCCTTCTGCTGCCACTAATAAATCACAGGTCAGAGCGAGTTCTAAACCACCGGCGAGGGCGAAACCTTCCACTGCTCCAATTAGTGGTTTCTCTGCACCACTTTTTATGAACTTCATAAATGGCCCGATATCTTCTCCACGGGCAAATGCTTTCAAGTCCATGCCAGCACAGAATCCACGACCAGCACCAGTTAGAACCCCAGCAGTCAAATCAGAATCAGTATTCAATGACTCGATAGCTGCCATTAATCCATGCGAGAGATCGCCATTTATTGAGTTCATGGCATCTGGTCTATTTAGAGTAATTAGTAAAACTCTGTCCCGTTTTTCTGTTAATACTGCATTGTTTTCACTCATAGCGTCTCCTATTTGGGTGGCATTCTTATGCCGCCATCAACTCGAATAGTTTCTCCGTTCATGTACGGGTTAGTAATAAGGTCCATCACCATAAAAGCCAACTCTTCACCAGTTCCTAGTCGCTTTGGGAAAAGCACTGATTGTCCTAGATGAGCTTTGAACTGCTCACTAGCTTCACCTTCACCATAAATCGGTGTATCGATCAGGCCCGGAGCCACTGTATTTACACGTATTCCTAAGACTGAAAGATCACGGGCGATAGGAAGAGTCATACCAACAACACCACCCTTTGAGGCGGAATATGCACATTGACCTATCTGGCCGTCAAACGCTGCAGCGGAGGCCATATTTACAATTGCTCCTCTTGAGCCGTCTTCATCTACTGGTTCAGTTTGCGCCATTGCAGCAGCAGACCTGCTCAGCATGTTGAAAGAGCCAATAAGGTTCACATTTATAACGAATCTGAATGCTTCGAGATCCATTGGTTCATTATTTCTATCAACAGTTCTTCCGGCATATCCAAGACCAGCAGAATTGACAAGAGCGCGAAGAGGACCCATTTCAGAGGCTGCTGCTACTGCTGTATCAGCGTCTTCGGTACTGGTCACATCACATTTAACGAATAATCCGCCAAGTTCAGACGCTACAGCATTACCTCTCTCTTCATTTAAGTCTGCAATTACAACACGGGAGCCTGCATCAGCGAGTTGTCGCGCGCTGGCTTCTCCGATTCCAGATGCTCCTCCTGTGATTATTGAGGAGGAACCTTCAAGTGACATTCGTGACATTAGGAAGGGATCCTTTCAATGATGGTTGCGTTGGCTAGGCCGCCACCTTCACACATGGCTTGAAGGGCGTATCGTCCTTCAACACGCTCTAATTCATTAAGCATGGTTGTCATTAACTTTGTACCGGAACCACCTAATGGGTGTCCTAATGCTATGGCACCACCGTTGACGTTAACTTTCTCAAGGTCAGCGCCTGTTTCTTGTTGCCAAGCAAGAACGACTGACGCAAAGGCTTCGTTGATTTCGAATACATCAATGTCTTCCACGTTAAGACCGCTTCTATCAAAGATCTTCTTAGTGGCAGGGATTGGACCTTTCAACATTGTTACTGGATCTGTTCCAGCTAAAGCGAACGAATGGAAGCGTGCACGTGGCTTCATTCCAAGCTCCTCTGCTTTTTCGGCGCTCATGATCAAGACCGCTGATGCGCCGTCACATATTTGCGAGGAATTGCCGGCAGTAATACGTCCATTTTCTTGGAACGCTGGCTGTAAGTTACTGAGCGTTTCTGAAGTCGTTCCTGGACGAATCCCTTCGTCGGTTGAGTGCATTTCAATGTTTCCATCGATTTCTACTGGCACAGGAATGATTTCATTTTCGAATCTTCCTTCAATTGTTGCCTGCTCTGCTCGACGTTGAGATTCTGCACCAAATGCGTCAAGTTCTTCGCGTGTGATTCCGTATTCATCGGCAACCATATCTGCGCCGATGCCCTGTGGCGGGAGTCCGGTTTCTGCGTATCGTTCTTCCATTGCCGGAGGAAATGGGCTTCCCATCTGTCCACCGACTACGGAACTACCCATTGGGACGTTTGTCATTGATTCAACGCCAGCTGCTATAACTACGTCGTAGGAGCCTGCCATGACTCCTTGTGCAGCGAAATGTATCGCTTGTTGGCTTGACCCGCATTGGCGATCAACTGTTGTTGCAGGTACGGATTCTGGCCAGCCAGCAGCAAGCACCGCTGATCGTCCGATATTGAGAGACTGTTGACCAACTTGCATTACACATCCCATAACAACATCGTCAACAAGCGCGGGGTCAAGATTGTTTCTTTCCGCTAACGCATTCAGTGTGAGAGCAGATAAAGCTGCTGGATGCCAATCTTTTAGTTTTCCGTTGCGGCGCCCACCTGGGGTACGTACCGCATCGATGATTACTGCTTCATGCATTGTCATTCTCCTTAAGTTTCATCGAATGAATTATAAATTGGTGAAAATTTGTAGTTGAAGGAAGTGTAATGGAAATCCGATCTTTCTCCCCAATTCAAACTCAATGAGTTATATTCACTATCTAACTAATAAGTAGGCAAAAGATGCACTTTGTTATATATGCAGTGGATAGAGAAGATGCGGGAGATTTACGACTGGAGACTCGGCCCAGCCATCTCGAGTATCTAAAAGGAGTAGATATTCTTTATGCCGGCCCTCTTCTAAACGAAGATTCAGAGATGTGTGGATCTCTTATTGTAGTGAATGCTTCGAATTTAGAAGAAGCTAAAGAGATTTCACGTAACGACCCATATTTTAAAGCTGGACTTTTCAAGGAAGTTAACGTCACTGGTTATAAATCAGCAGTGGGGCCTACTTAGGCACGAAGTGTCTCTAAGAATTCAATAAGTGGAGGATTGACCATTTCTGGTTTCTCGAGATTTGGTGTGTGTCCTGCTCCTTCAATAACAATAAATTGGGTTTCACTGCCTAGAAGTTCAGCCATTCTTTTCCCTCGTTCTAACGGTATGGAAGCATCTGAATCTCCGTGAAATATCAAAGCAGGGCATTTAATTTCTTCCAAACGGTCGTCTATGTCGTCACGTTCAAATAAGCACTCCGTTGCGTCAGCCCAGCGCTCCGGGTTACGAGAATTCCATTTACCTCGCCAGAAATCAACTCCTGAGTAGTCAGGGGCAAACAAAAAAGATGCAAGTGTCTCTCCCAGAGGACCAGCCATTCCACTTTCAAGCATTGCTTCATATAGGGATTTATAGAGTGTCTTTTCGTCTTCCGCTAATGCCGAACCTTCGCTATCAATTAAGACTAAGGCTTCAACCCGATCAGGTTGAAGCAAGGCAGCGCGCATCGATAGGAAACCCCCTTGAGACATGCCTACCAGTACTGCTTTTTCTACTTCTAAGAAATCCATTAAGGAAAGTAAATCCTCTGCTAAATCCCAGTAAGTAAATGCACCTTGATGAGAAGTTTGTCCCCATCCGCGCTCATCATAAGTAACTACCCGCCATCCAGCTGTTACGAGAGGTTCGACCTGGTTTGACCACATTTCATGATCCATGGAGAACCCGTGTGAAAGAAACACGGCGGGGCCTGACCCGCCGTGATCAATGTAATGAATTGTCTGATTGTTGATATTTACGAACGACATAGAAATTTCTCCTTTGATTCATAAAGTAGCGGATAGTTTTTTTCAGTGGAAATTGTGGTTACTTCTCTTGGCGACGGACCCGGCGAGTGAAGCCATGGAAGATCTCACCTGAGCGTGCAATGACTGGTCTAAATGGAGATTGTTTCTCCACTGGAACAGCTTCTCGTACGTTGATCCTGTAAACCAAGTAGATCGTCAACAGGGCAAATACTGCAGCTGAGGACCAGTAGTAGCCACTCGGGCCGAAAATATTCATTGCTAGTGCAGATACAAGTGGGGAAATAATTGCCCCTAAGCTACTGATCAAAACGAGGGCAGAAGCTGCCGATGTTTTCTTCTCTGAGGGTATCCAGTCGTTTGCTAATGCCAGAAATAGTCCGTAAAGAGGGAAGACGAACGCTCCAAAGGAAAGTTGTAGAAGAACTATCCAGTTTCCGCTAGTTGGTAATATCGCCCCGAGTGCGGCAAGGGATCCAGCGGCAACTGTTACGAGTAAGATCACGCTACGTCGAGGAAAGCGATCTGATAGCGCTCCTAGTGGATATTGCAACAAGACGGCGCCAACAAACCCTGCAGCCGTGAACAATCCAACTTTTTCTGTTGTCATCCCGGCTTCAGTCCCAAAGACAGTACCCATTGAACTGACTGATGCTTGACTGAATGAGGCAAGAAAGAGCCCAACTACAGCCAACGGAATGATATCTAGTAGTTCTCGTAAACTCATTTTCTCTTCTACTTCTTGTGGCGGTGTTGAAGTAGAAGTCAGTGCTATTGGTATTACTGCAGCAGAAATCAGAACAGAAGAAAAAATAAATAATCTAAATCCATCAGCATCAGCAACGTTGATGAGAAGGAATCCGCCTGCAGTTCCACCCATCATGATTGTCATGTAAGTTCCCAAGAGTTTGCCGCGGACGTCGTTAGTTGCTTTAGCATTTAGCCAGCTCTCAAGGACTACGAAAACTCCGGCATTGCATATCCCACTTAAGAAGTAAATAAGCATCCAGGTAGTCGGTATAACAAATACAGCATTTACGAGAACAGCGACGGATGCAGTAGAAGCGAGTGCCGCAAAAACACGAACGTGCCCTACAGAATTGATTGCTGAAACAATGAAACGAGCACCCGCGAGATAGCCGGCGAAATGAAAAGCCATAACAAGACCCATGGTTCCGGCACTAAAACCTTCGGACTCTGCTCGAATTGGTAGCAGAATTCTTTGAAGCCCGTTTCCTACTTGAAGTAGGAGAAATGAAGTAAATAAAGCAACGACACCATTAAACGGAGAAACGCGGGAACTGGTTACTGATGCTTGATTCACCGCATAGACCTAATAGCTTTTCCAACGAAATCTGGTAGAGGAAAAGCTAAATGTTTATCTCGAATATTTGCAGCGATGCTTAAGATCGGCTCTTTCATTGGTGCAACTTTGGGGCTTTCACCATTCTCACCTTGTACTACATGAAGTAAGAGTGCTTCTTGGGTGGCTGCGGGTTCTTCGTGGCCCTCCACGTAAAGTTCTTGTAGCCAGTGAAGTCTCTTTTCGTCACAACCGAGAAGCCATCCATCTACATAAACATCGGCGTTCACATGGATTTCTCTTAGAAAACGAACACGGCTTTCAACAGTGTAAAAGGTTCCGTGTTCTTCACGGTAAGTGGCGTCAAATCCTAACTCTTCTAGAAGCATGTCGCCGGAATAGCCGAAAGCAACTCCGTAGTAGCCCTCTGTAAGGTGATTGTTGTAGTCGATCCATTCCGTAGGAACCGTAGCTCTCCAACAGCGGATTGGTTCTAAGTTCTCAGTCATTTTCTCCTCAATTTACGAATCTGGCGCGTAAGATTTTACAACGATTTAGAACACTCTATGCGTAATGCTGCCGGAGTGGAGTGATGATTTAATGCAGTTCTAATCCGTCCGGGGGAGTGATTCCAAACTCTCTACCCGCGTCAATTAAGACTCGGAAAAGGTACTCTCCGAATGATCTTTCACATGCAATAAGAAATGAGACTTCCTCATTTGTTCCGGTGCGTACTAGGTCACAAGATACGTTTCCAATAGATGCTGATAGGCATGCACCGTCGGGAACCATTTCGTCTGAAAAATCAATATTGCATATTTTTTCCAAAACCTTTGTTGTTTTTTCGCCCTCTAAGCTCAAGAGGCTTCTGCCATGGGTAATATCAACAAAAATGATCTGGTCATTTAATGCCATGTACTCTGGTAGTAAGTCTGCTGCCTGGCTAGTGGGGTTGTAGAGAGTCCATTCTCCTGGTCTGCTTCCAGCGATGAGTGTTCCGTCTGTTCGGAGCTTGCTTTTTCCGAAGTGAACTTCACTCTCTTGGGTGTCTTCAGTGTTGATTCTTTTTCGCAAAAGAATCTTTGTGTAATGGGAGCAGTCTCTAATTCTTAACTTATTATCGCTTGACTCAAGTATGGACACTGGAATTGGGCTTAAAAATGATTGCTCAAACATTTTGCTTACTTCCACTCGGGTCAAAATGAGCATGCCCTTCGATCACTCTTGCAGGGACTCGCTGACCATTTCCTAACAAGATAGTTATTTCAGTGCCGGGTAAAGCTAGCTCTGGAGTCACCTGCCCCAAACAGATAGATCGTTGCAGCACTGGAGACATCCGACTAGAAGTTATTCGTCCAAGTATCCGGTTACTGTCTCCATCTACAATTTGAGCTGCTTCTTCGGGAACTATTTGTGGATTTTCTGGCTGTACCGCCACTAATGCTGGCATCTGGTTTGAACTAAATGAGTCTCTTATTTCTGGAAGACCTACCATGTCTTCCTTGTCTAATTTGAATAATTTATCTAATTGAACTGTTGGCGCTTTAGTTAAACCATCAGTGTCTTGTCCAACAATAAAGTGCCCTTTTTCTAGTCGAAGAATTCTTTGAGCTTCAACACCAAAGGGGGCACACCCTAAATCGCTTCCTGATTCTAAAAGTAGCTCCCAAATGTATTTCGCGTAACCAGAAGGTATATGGATCTCGTAGGAGAGTTCACCGGTGAACCCAATTCGCCAAATAATACAGTTCTCTACTCCTGCGATAGTCCCTATTCTGACACTAAAGTAGGGGAAATTTTCCGATGAAAGGTCAACGTCAGTTGTTAAGCGTTGTAAAAGATCTCTTGAATTGGGGCCGGCTACGTTAATGCTTGTTAATCCGCCCGTTACCGGGGTTGCATAAACGTCCCAATTTTCTTGGTTGTTTTGAATCCAATCTTCTAGTTTCTCCCAAACTGCTCCAGCACCAGAAGAAGTGGTGGTCATAAGCCAGCGGTCTTCTTCGATACGTCCAGTAACACCATCGTCGGCTATTACTCCATCTTCGCCCACCATTACTCCGTAGCGAACTTTACCGACTCCTAGTGATCCCCATCGGTTTACATAAACTTGATCGAGTAGTTTACTGACATCCTTTCCTTGTAAATCAATTTTTCCAAGTGGTGTGACGTCTATTATTCCTACGTTGTTTCTTACGTTTAGTGCCTCTTTGGCGGGATCTCCGTAATGATCGGGTCTTATCCATTGTCCGGCAAGTAGAGGAGTGGCCCCATTGGCTTCGTGCCAGTCTTGTAATGCAGATCTTCGTATTGGTTCAAATATGCGACCAGCTAAGGCACCAAGTGTTACGGGCGCAAATGGTGGGCGCCAAATTGTTGTTCCAATTTCTTTCAAGTCAACATTTGTAGCATTAGCTAGAACTGCCGCTGCATTAACGGTTTCGAGTTTCCCTTGGGAAGGACCCATTGTCGCTGTCGTATAGCGTTTCATTAGTTCTATTGAGTCGAAACCTTCTTGGGAAGCTTGTACCAGGTCACTGTATTTAACGTCTTCAGAGAAGTCCACAAACCCTTCTTTAGTCGAGAAATAGCATTCCGGGTGTTCCTCTTTAAGTAGTGGCGACCGAGTATCTTCAATTATTTCTGGTGAAGCGTTATCCGGATTCCTTGCCCAGGCAGTAGTTGTTTGTTTCGCATGTTTAATTCTCAATGACCTACTTGCCGCTAATTCCCCGGTTTCTGTTCCGTGCCGAATGATTGCATTAAGGTCACCGTTGCCGACTATTCCACCAGTTGCTAACACATTACTTGGAAGGCTTGTTGGAAAAAATCTCGCTGCCCCTTTGTTGTATTCGGGTTTATCGCCTGCCATGTTTAGTAAAGATGTGGGGGCGGTCCATCCTGTAGCAATTACAACTAAGTCTGCTTCAACTTTTTTCCCACCTTGAAGAGTTACTGAACGAACCCGTTTCTTACCTTCAGCAGAAACAATTGTCTCGCCGTTTCTTGCGTCCACAACAGCAGCAATTTCCACACCGACTCGTCTTAAATCTTCAATACAAGCATCTCCTTCTTGATTGGCTGTAAAGACGACCGCTCTTTCGCCTGGTTTCACTGCCCAGAGATTGATTAGACGACGCACCCCACCAGAAAGCATTACACCAGGAATGTCATTGCCTTTGAAAACATATGGTCGCTCTATCAAACCGGGGGCCACGATTAAAGTTCCGGTTCTTGCTTTAATTAAGCGTTCTCTTGCTATTGGATGGCTCCTTTGCATGATGGCTACCCAGTTGTGGTCGTAACGTCCTGTCACAGTTGAGTCGAGGAGAATCTCTACGTTCTTATGACTCTCTATTTGATCTATTAGGGGAGCAATGTTTAAGCCATCGACAGGATCTCCCCATCGAATATGCCCTCCTAACTCAGCTTCCATTTCAACTAAAGTAACTTTGGCTCCCATGTCAGCTGCAGCGAGGGCAGCAGAGATGCCAGCAGGCCCTCCACCAGCCACTACCACATCTGGATGGATGTACCTTTTGTCGTAATAAGAAGTGGAGTGTTCCTTCCACGCAATCCTTCCTCCTGGAGCAAATTTGCGTAAAACTTTTTGGTATACGTGATCCCAGAAGATTTTGGGTTTCATGAAAGTTTTGTAATAAAACCCAGAAGAGAGGAATCGTCCAGCAACTTTATTCAAAGCACCGAGATCCCATTCAAGGCTTGGCCATACATTTTGAGCACTAACCTGCATACCTTCTTCAAGTCGCCGACTTCCTGCACGAACGTTTGGCTCGTCACCAACTTGAACCGCCAAGTTAGGATCCCAGTGGTTGGCAGTCATTATTCCACGATGTCGGTGATATTTCATTGAACGGGAAAAAACTTCTACACCGGAGGATGCTAAGGCAGAGGCAATTGTGTCGCCTTTGTATCCAATAAAAGATTTTCCATTCCAAGTGAATTCGATTTCTTTAGAGCGATCAATAATCTCGTGTGGCTGTTGAGAAAGTCTTTTCATGGTCGACTCTCTCTTATTTCGTTGGTGGCCGTATTTCTTTCAACTACAAAGTACTTCCGACAACCATTTCGGCAATACCAAGTCTCCTTCATCCAATCTGCAGCATTTTCTCTCAGGTAGAGGTATGAGCGCCATTCTTCAATCGTTGTGGCTTCAGGATTTGGCCGCTCGACTACTTCACCACAGTTTCTCAAGTCGCTTGAGTTACGTGGACCACAATTAGGGCAGGGGACTACGATCATTAGTGTCCCACCGCCGCTGCACCCTTTTCGCCGACAAGCTCCCCAGTAGTGAATCTCTCTAAATTAAATGAGCTAATTAACTCGGCTGTTTTGCCAGTGGCTATTGTCTCAGCCATTGTTTCCCCTGATACCGGTCCTGCCTTAAAACCGTAGGTTCCCCAGCCAACATCCACTAAGAATCCTTCTACTTGAGTGAATCCCATGACCGGTGAGTAATCAGGTGTCATATCGCAAAGCCCAGCCCACTGTCTGAGTAATCTCATTTCAGCTATGCCTGGCATAAGTTCTAAAACATGGCCCGCTAGTTCTTCAGTGAATTCCAGTGTTCCATTTATTCGATATGTTCCAACTGGGTCCACCGAAGCTCCAAAAACAAGTTCTCCTCTGTCTGTTTGACTCACGTATACATGTAAGGAGCCAGAGACCACCACTGTCGGCAAAAACGTTTTGCAAGGTTCGGTCACCGCTGCTTGGAGTGGATGCGTGGTTATAGGCAGTTCCACTCCAGCCATATTTGAAATTAGGGAAGACCAGCCGGCTGTGCAGTTGACTACTACTGGGGCACTTATTTTTCCTTTATTTGTTTGCACTCCGATTACTTTTGCTCCATGACCTTTTCCGTCTGGCTGATCGCCACCTTCGCATAATATGTCTAAGACTTCTGTTTGTTGATGCAAGTGGATTCCGAGATGGCTAGCAGCACGTGCATATCCCCAAACAACTGCGTCGTGACGAATTATGCCACCAGGGGGATGGAAGAGAGCTCCTAGTATCGGATACCTGGTGTGGGTGGAAACATCTAAACTTGGTGCTTGTTTCTTTACTTCATCGGGGTCAATAACGCTTGAATCAATTCCTTGCAATTTATTTACCTCGGCACGCCAGTGCATAGTTCTCAAAGCAGAGTCTGTGTGTGCCAAAGTTAAATGGCCGCGGCGCGAGAACATAACATTAAGGTTCAGGTCAGAAGCCATTTCGTTATAAAGAGTGAGTGAACGGTCGTAAAAAGCCACGCCTTCAGGAGTTAGATAGTTTGAACGAACAATTGCAGTGTTGCGGCCTGAACCACCACCACCCAAGTACCCTTTATCCAGAACGGCAACATTATCGATTCCATGATTTTTAGCCAGATAATATGCTGTAGCTAGGCCGTGCACTCCACCGCCAATAATGACTACATCGTAAGTATCTTTCAGATCCGCATGAGCCCACATACGTGGCCACCCACCGCGGGATAAGCCATGCTTAACGAGCTTTAATGCTGAGTACTTATAGGGTGACCGTTTCATTTAACTCCGCAACCGAACGAATCTTTCAATTTTAAGTAGTGAATACTAGAAAAATATTACTTCACTATCATCGCGAGAATCTTAGAGGTTAAAGTGTAAGAATGTCGCAAATTCACGTAATTAGTCATCCGCTTGTTCAACATAAGTTGACACAAATGCGTAGAACAGAAACTCCGAGTGAACGCTTTAGGCAACTGTTAAATGAAACAAGTCTGCTTTTGACTTATGAAGTAACTCGAGATCTACCTCTAGTAACCACAGAGATCACTACACCACTAACTGAAATGAAAGCCCCAGAATTGGTTGAGCACCCCGTTGTTATTTCTATTCTTCGAGCTGGAAATGGATTATTAGATGGAGTTTTACAGGTTATTCCAGGAGCGCGTGTTGGCCATGTCGGCCTTTACAGAGACCATGACACACTGGAAGCAGTGGAGTATTACTGCAAGTTTCCTCCCATTGAAGGAAAGACGGCGATTGTTGTAGACCCAATGCTGGCGACTGGGAACTCTGCAGCCGCCGCTCTTAGTCGAATAAAAGAAGAGAATCCAGCAGAAGTTCGATTCCTCTGTTTACTAGCAGCACCAGAAGGGATCGAAAGCCTTCAATCAGCTCATCCTGATGTATCTATCTGGACAGCCTCAATCGACGACCAGCTCAACGAAGTTGGATATATCGTTCCCGGATTAGGTGATGCCGGCGATCGTATCTTTGGAACAACATGAACCAACTGCCTTCTTTTGATGGCGAAAGAACTATTTCCCAAAAAAAAATTGATTTCTTTGCCGAAAATGGACATGTACGAATTGACCAGCTCTGTTCAAAAAATGAATTAACACACTTTTCTGAATCGTTAATACGTGTCGGAACTGATATTGCTTGGAATAAAGATATCCCATTAGAAAAACAACGAACTTACGATCGAGCATTTCATCAATCAATCAACTTATGGAAGTTAGATCCAATCGCTAAAGCTTTTGTAACCGCTAAGAGGTTTGCCCATGTCGCCGCACAACTCCTTCAGGTTGACGGAGTACGGCTTTATCATGACCAACTCTTGAACAAGAAAGCTCAAGGCGGGCACACTCCATGGCATCAAGACGCGTATTATTGGCCAATCAAAGGTAGCCAAGCAATAACTATGTGGATGCCTTTAGCGGACATTG
Organism: uncultured Acidimicrobiaceae bacterium; assembly: GCA_913053885.1. Classification (GTDB taxonomy): domain Bacteria; phylum Actinomycetota; class Acidimicrobiia; order Acidimicrobiales; family MedAcidi-G1; genus MedAcidi-G2B. The sequence goes on along the minus strand of CAJXGE010000015.1, from coordinate 4,115 downwards.
ATTCATCAATGGGACTCGTTCAATTCGCTGAAAGAAGTCATTTAAAAGGAGATCTAAAAGGCTCCGCCATTTCAGGAGCTTCAGAAACAGAATTCAGCGAATTGGTACAGCGAGAGGAATTTTCACTTTCTTCTTACGAGTCCTTCAGTGCCGGCGACGCGACCTTTCATGCAGGCTGGACTTTACACAGAGCAGGGGAGAACACCACTGAGACAGACAGACCGGCCATGACTGTTATCTATATTGCTGATGAGTGCCGGATTCAAAAAATTGAACGCAACGAACAGCGTCTAGATTTGGTGATGTACCTACCAGGAGTAGAAGAGGGAGATCTGGCGGTATCTTCAATGAACCCCTTACTTTGGCATCAGGATTCCAACTAAGATCACGCTATGAAGGTACCTTCTGAAAAAAGCTTACGTCGGACACAGCGCCGTGTTTTCAAGTTCTACAAACTACTTTCAAATATCGATACCGATATGCCGACAATATCGACAAAAGAGCCCACGATTCTTGTTGCTAACCACCGGAGTCTCGCCGATCTATTTTTAGCCGCAAGCCTCTTTCATATATGGAGTTGGCCAGTTCGACCTTTAGTCGCCGGCGCTTATTTTAAAAAACCATTAATCGGGAGCCTGTTAAAGAAGTTAGGAGCAGTGCCGGTATCGGGAAGTGATGCAATTGAAAGTGCGGCAGAGATACTTTCTACAGGAGTCTCCGTTGCAGTAATGGCAGAGGGGCGAGTTGTTCCTCCTGAGGAGTGGAAACCCACAGGTGTAGGCGAGCCCAAAATTGGTGTGGCAAAGCTGTCTTTGAAAAGCAACTGCCCAGTTTTAGCGATTGGAGTTGCTGGAACTGAGGATCTTTGGCCGCGTGGCAGAACTCTCCCTCGTCTCTCGCTGCGACGTAGGAATACATCGTCTATTCGACTTAAATCTCTAGGAATAATAGAGGAAACCGAACCTGAGGCTGTTCTCTCAATAATTTGGGACGGAGTTAAAGAAATGGTCGAAGTAGCAGAAGCGGAGCGGAAAGCAAACTAAAAGTGATAAGGGAAATTTGAATAGTCTTGATCCCTTTTTTCGAGAAAAGCATCTCTTCCTTCTACTGCTTCCTCAGATCCATAAGCAAGCCGAGTTGCCTCACCAGCAAACAATTGTTGCCCTACAAGGCCATCATCAATCAGGTTGAATGCGAATTTCAACATTCTTTGCGCCGTCGGACTCTTTTGATTGATTGTTTCTGCCCACTCAAGAGCCGTTACTTCAAGGGCCTCATGTGGGATGACTGCATTAACCATGCCCATTTCAAATCCTTCTTGAGCAGAATAGTTTCGACCGAGAAAGAAGATTTCTCTCGCTCTTTTTTGGCCAACTTGTCTCGCTAAGTATGCTGATCCAAATCCACCATCAAAACTCGCGACATCTGCGTCTGTCTGCTTAAAAATAGCGTTTTCCTTGCTAGCTAAAGTGAGGTCACAAACTACGTGCAAGCTGTGACCTCCGCCAACCGCCCAGCCAGGAACTACCGCTATGACAACTTTTGGCATGAACCTAATTAGGCGTTGGACTTCGAGAATATGGAGGCGTCCAGTGCGTGACTCTTCCACTGTTTCAGAAGTTTCCCCTGTCGCATAACGGTAACCATCTTTTCCACGTATTCTCTGATCTCCACCAGAGCAAAAAGCCCAGCCGTTGTCTTTTGGGGATGGTCCATTACCAGTCAGAAGAATAGTTCCGATTTCAGGATTGATCCGTGCGTGATCTAATGCTCTATATAACTCATCGACGGTTTTGGGCCGAAATGCATTACGAACTTCTGGCCGATTAAAAGCGATGCGTACCGTTTTCTGTGATTTAGCTCGATGGTAAGTGATGTCTTCAAAATCGAATTCTTCGACTTCTTCCCAAAGAGTTGAGTTAAATATTTCAGAGATAACTTTTTTAGCCACAAGTAAAGCATAGGCGTTAAATTTTTCTACTGTTCTTCTTCATTTGAATCAACGGTGCACTGTACTCAATTACTCAAGCAGGTAGCATAGGAAAATGGCTTTCCTCAATCTTGAGAAAATTAGATTCTCTGCGCATTCTTCACTTTTGAGAAGGCTTTTTCTTTCTTTTTCTATGCTCTCTTTGTTAGTCATTCCGTCCGCGGCTCTAGCCGATAATGACGATATTCGAGATGCTCGTGATGAGCGAGAAGCAGCCGCCAACGCTGAAGCAGCTGCGGCTGAAGCTCTCGATGTGACTGAAGCCGAACACCAAGAGGTTTCAGATGCGCTTACAGCTCTCGATGATTACATTGAATTACAAGAGGCCAAAATTGCTACCGCACGACAAGCCATTGAAGCAGCAGAAGCAGAGACGACTCTTCGATGGATAGAGGCGGCAGCAGTAGATAAGGAAATTGTTGCTCTACGGGAACAACTACAAATATTGGCAGTCGACGCATACGTACAAAGCATTCGCCCTGGAACTCTTTTAGAAGCTGAAGACTTAACTGCCGGTGCTCGGAAATCAGCGATACTTGATGCTGTGACTGGCGACCGTGAAGACTTAGTCAGTCACTTCACTGCTCTTGAAGCTGACCGTGAAGAAATTGCTCGATCGGCTGAAAATGCGATCATTGACGCAGAACGTCAACAAAGAGAGTTGGAGATTTCTCTCGTCATACTTGATCAAAGAATTGTGGCCAAAGAAACACTTCAGGATGAATTGCAAGAGCGAATAGCTGACTATGAAGAAGAGGTTCGTGAGTTTGAGCGTGAACAGTATCTTCTAGCGATTCTTATAGACAACTTGATTGCAGAAGAATTACGAAACTCTGCTCCCGAATTGACTGAAGAGTCTGCTGATGGCTTCATCATGCCTATTGAAGGAACAATAGGATCAAGAGATTTTGGGGTGCATGTACACCCAATCTTTGGAACAGAAAGAATGCACAACGGTGTTGATATCGGATGTGTCATGGATCAACCCATCTGGGCAGCTAAAGCTGGGAGTGTTATTTCGGCTGGTTGGAGAAATGGTTACGGGAATACTGTCATGATTGAGCACGAGGGTGGAATAGTGACGGTCTACGCTCACTTAAACCAGGTATTGGTATCTAGCGGACATTCGGTGAACATTGGAGAACTGATTGGTAAGTGTGGAAGTACCGGATGGTCCACCGGGCCACACCTTCATTTCGAGACACGTGTGGGAAGCGTCCCACATGATCCGGTTATTTTTCTACCGTAACTTTTCTATTCCGTCAGACTAAATCTCCGACATATATTGGGCTACTCTGGCGGACAGCCTCTTGCGGTCACCAGAATTTAGAATGTCCTCCTTTTATCCCCCTTACTGCGGTACTCTTCACTCGGGGAAATTCTGAGAGTGGAGCCAATATGACATCAGCAAAAAAGGGATCAGCAGAATTAGAGACAGGACTAACGTTTGATGATGTTCTACTCATACCTAGACGTTCTTCAATTAGAAGCCGTCAAGACGTCTCAGTAAAAACACGACTTTCGCGAAACATCAATATGGATCTTCCGATTCTCGCTGCAAACATGGACACTGTCTGCGAAGAGGAAATGGCGCTTGCTCTAGCAAGGCTAGGCGGCGTAGGAATCATTCACCGTTTCTTGCCGGTTGATACACAAGCAAAAATGGTTGAGAGCGTAAAAAAAGAAGATAGTTCTTTTATTGTCGGTGCTGCAGTTGGAACCGACCACGATGCAGTTAGTCGAAGTAAAGCCTTAGTGGCTTCTGGTGCGGATCTCTTAGTGCTTGATATTGCTCATGGGCATGCAGAACACCCAATAAATACGCTTAAAGAACTTAAACAAGAATTTCCTGAAACTGATGTAGTCGTTGGCAACGTAGCTACTCAAGCCGGCGCAGAGGACCTTTGTGAAGCCGGAGCAGACGCGATAAAAGTTGGCGTTGGGCCAGGAGGTGTTTGCACAACAAGGCTGGTTGCTGGGGTTGGCGTACCACAACTGACGGCAATTTTTTCTGCTAGCGGAATCCCTGTTCCGGTGATAGCTGATGGCGGAATCAAATCTTCTGGTGATATTGCAAAGGCAATAGCTGCGGGTGCAGACAGCGTGATGATTGGATCAATGTTTG
>CAJXGE010000014.1:0-19565 GCA_913053885.1 uncultured Acidimicrobiaceae bacterium | reverse complement strand
TCTCCGAAAGCTTCTTCGTTCTTCGGTTCAATTTCTACTGGAATTTGATTTATACCTAATGCCGATGCCTTACGAAGCACTTTCGACGCTCTAGAGAGTGCCGGCAACGTCTTTGGTATCCCTTCAAATACTGAAGATCGATTTTTTTCTTTTTTCTTTATGCTTTCCCACGTAGACGCCATTTGATCTACGTCTTTCGTTTCTTCTTCTGACTCGTTTTCTGTTGGGAAAACATGCGGGTGTCGGCGTACAAGTTTTTCTGTTATTTCATTAGCGACATCTTCTAAGTCGAAGTGTCCTCTGTCTTCAGCGATACGGGAATGGAAAACTATATGGAGTAATAAATCCCCTAGTTCTTCTTTTAAGTGTTCCGTGCCTTTTCCTGTCTCTTCATCAAGATAATCAAGTGCTTCGAGAACCTCATAAGTTTCTTCTAGTAGATGCGGTCGTAGCGAGGTGTGTGTTTGTTTAGCATCCCATGGGCATTCTGACCGTAACTTATCCATCAGAACCACTAATTTCCCGAGGGATTCTGTTCTTTGGTCAGTCATCTTCTAATTATCAATAGGCCCAGATGGTGGTTCCACTTTTCCGATGACAGTATCCCAACTTCCGTATCTGCTATCAAGAGATACTTCCCGCGTCATTGTCGCGAATTCAACTAATTGTTGTAACGCTTTTTGTCCTGCATCAAGGAACGCTGGGGGGGTGATTACCTTTATTTCATCTATTCGGATGATGTGGAAACCAAATTGGCTTTGCACGGGACCAACGAGAGTTTCTCCCGGTACCACATCTAGTTGCTGGAGTGCACCAAGAACAGCCCGTTCAAACTCTGGAACAAAAACTCCTGTTGCTACACAACCAAGATTTCCACCCTGACTGCCTGATCCCGGGTCTTGAGAGAAAGAAATCGCCAAGTCAGAAAAATCAGCACCATCAGCGAGAGAATTCATTAAATCGTTTGCCTCTGAACGTGAAGAAACAAGGATGTGGCTCGTGCATAGCTCATGTCCAGCTAAATGTGAATACGTTTCATAAGCTGATTCGACTCCTGGCCCTAATTGGTTTGCGAGGTTTAAAGCCGCCTGCCAAGTAGTAAGTCGTTCCAAAACTGGAGAGTCTGGTTCAAAACCATTGCCTACCAATTGGCTTTCTGCTTCTTCAAGGTCCGCTTGAGACGGAACCACATCGTGTTCAACTAAAAGGTCAACCAACGCTTCAAATTCAATGAACTGTTGAACTACCCCTGCCACAACCTCCGTATCCAATGTTGCTGGGGCTTCTCCGTTGTAACCGCGCTCAATTATCCAAGTATTTAACTCTTCGCGATCTAACGAAGTCTGCCCGACTTCTATTGCGCTGCTTGATGACCCACAAGAAGAAAGGAGGAGCACCGCAGGCAGAAATAACAGTCGAAAAATAATCTTCATGCTTTAGGAGGCTATGGGAGAATTTGAAGAATCAACCATTGGAACTAGATCTTCAAGCATCTTGAACACATTGACTGCGATTTCGTCTGAATCTTTTCGATCAGAATTTGACGAAACTGGAAGCAGAAGAACTTTCTGATCTGTTTTATAAATTGCGTCCTTGTGGAGTCTCTTCAGACGTGCTTGCCGGCTAAGCGGGAGACTTACTGGCGAACAGCGCGCCACATATTCCGATTTTCCATAAATGCCTCCATTGGGTGCTTTGGAAACAATTAGCTCTGAAATTCCTAACCTGGCGCAAAGAGCCCGCAGGCGCCCTACTTGAAGTAACGCAACGGCAGGATCTGGAATTGGGCCATACCGGTCTTCCCATTCTGCCTGAATTTCTTCAATGCCTTCTGCCCCTGTTTTAATGCCTGCATCCGCTAAACGACGATAAGCCTCAAGTCGAAGATCGTTTCTCGATACATAGTCTTTTGGCAAGTGTGCATCTACCGGCACTTCAACACGTATTTCTAAAGGTTTCTCTGGTGTCCGTCCCGTGAGTTCTGCTACTGCCTCGGTAACCATCTGACAATAAAGGTCATAGCCAACTGCTGCGATATGTCCGCTTTGTCCGGTCCCCAATATGTTCCCGGCCCCTCTTATTTCTAAATCACGCATAGCTATCCGGAAGCCGGATCCCAACTCTGTTGTTTCCCCGATTGTTCTCAAACGCTCGTATGCCTCTTCTGAAAGCGACTTATCCATTGGAGTGAACAAGTAGGCGTAAGCGCGTTGACCTGCTCGACCCACACGCCCTCTTAACTGATGCATCTGACCTAACCCAAGTAGATCAGCGCGGTCCACTACCAAGGTGTTAACTGTGGGCATGTCGATACCTGATTCAATAATGGTCGTACAAACTAGGACATCGTAAGAACCTTCCCAGAAGTCAAGAACCACGTTTTCTAGTGTTGTTTCATCCATCTGCCCATGAGCGACAGCGATGCGCGCTTCCGGCACAAGTTCTTTTAGTCCTTGGGCGACTTGTTCAATATCTGCGACTCTATTGTGAACAAAAAATACTTGTCCCTCTCTTAACAATTCGCGTCGGATCGCTTCAACTGCAGCTTTTTCATCGTATTCACCGACATAAGTGAGTATTGGTTGCCGGTCAGAAGGAGGGGTGTTGAGCAAACTTAAGTCTCTTATTCCTGTTAGAGACATCTCCAAAGTTCTTGGAATAGGCGTTGCTGTGAGAGTGAGAACGTCTACGTCATTCTTTATTTGTTTAATTTTTTCTTTATGCGTTACTCCGAAACGTTGCTCTTCGTCTACGACTAAAAGGCCGAGTTCTTTGAATTTGACATCATCGGATAAAAGCCGGTGGGTTCCAATGACAACGTCTACCGAGCCCTCGGCGAGATCTCGTAGCACACGTCGTGATTCGGAAGGTGTGAGAAATCGGCTCAAAACTTCAACTCTTATCGGATAAGAAGCAAACCGGTCTGCGAATGTTTGTCCGTGCTGCTGCGCTAATAGTGTCGTAGGCACTAAAACTGCGGCTTGTGTGCCGTCTTGCACTGCTTTAAATACTGCTCTAAGAGCTATTTCAGTCTTTCCAAAACCGACATCACCACACACAAGACGATCCATTGGAGAAACATTTTCCATATCTTCTTTCACGCTTTCTATGGCTGAAAGCTGATCTGGGGTTTCCTGAAACGGAAATGATTGCTCCATCTCTTGTTGCCATGGCGTATCTGGACTGAACGCACGACCTTTGGTCGTGATGCGTTTTTGATAAAGAAGAACGAGTTCTTGAGCGATCTCAGCTACCGCGGAACGCACTCGTGCTCTTGATTTTTCCCAGTCTGTTCCTCCCATTCGACTAAGCGAGGGGGAATCTCCTCCGGTATAAGGACGTATTGTGTCAATCTGCTCTGTTGGTAAATAGAGACGATCGTCTCCTCGGTACTCCAACAAAAGATAGTCGCGTTCTATCCCTCCTAAAGTTCGAGTTACGAGACCGGTAAATCGTGCTACTCCATGAAATTCATGGACAACGTAATCTCCTGGTTGAAGGTCTTCAAATATGCGAACCGCCGCTTTCCTTCTCGGCCCTCTTCTATGTGTTCTTCTCCGACCGGTAACTTCGGCTTCTGTAATAACCGCAATCCGAGAATCTGCTAACACAAAACCCTTTTCAAGAGTTCCTACTATTACTTGCCCTAAGGAGGTTGAAGGATCCAGATGCCCGGTTGATCGTTGAAGCTCTACTCCTTCATCTGCCATTTTCTCTACTAGTCGATTTGCTGTTGCGTCTCCATCTGCCACAATCACTACTTGGTATCCGTCTCCAAGCAAAGTTGACAAAGTTTGAAAAATATTCTTTTGCCCTATCCCGGTGCGTTCCCATCCATGGGCCGGAACTATTGAAGTTTCGGGCCCTTCAGGAGTGACGGTTAAAGACCACTGGGGGGCATTGGTGACTTCAAGTAAGCGCTCCCACTCTGTATGCAAGCTAGGGAATTTGTCGTGTTGAGCTCCCCATGTATCTGCTAGTGCTGTTACAAGATCTGTTTCTTCAGCGCGAAGATCTGAAATCCGGTCTTTGAAACGACTTGGTTCAACTACTACTACGAGGCCATCATCCCCAATGAAATCAAAAAGAACTTTTTCTTTTGGGGTTAGCCAGGGAAGCCATGACTCCATACCATCAAATATTTCTCCATTTGCTAAACGCTCCCATTGCTCTCTTCCCCACGGTTCTTTACCAATCAGACTTTCAGCTTGCTTTCTGATTTCTTCTGTGGGGAGAAGTTCTCTGCAAGGGAAAATCTTGACTGCTTCATGTTCAGCGGTAGAACGTTGACTTGAAATACTGAACTCTGTCAATCTCTCGATGACGTCTCCCCAAAGATCTAGTCGAATCGGGGTTTCATATGTTGAAGGCCATATATCAACTATTGAACCTCTAACCGCAAATTCGCCCCGGTGCTCAACTTGATATTCTCGCCGGTACCCAACGGAGACAAGATCTTTAACAAGAGATGTTTGATCTATTTCATCATTCAAACTCAAATTAATTGGTGTGTTTTTCTCAGATTCAGGTCCAACTTGTTGAACTAATGCTTTACCAGAAGCAACAATGACTTTGGGAGAATCTCCACTATCTTCGAGCTGGTGAAGTATTTCGATTCGCTTGCCCATGGTTTCTATTGCCGGGCTAATCCTTTCAAAGGGAAGAGTTTCCCAAGCCGGGAAAAGAACTACTTCTGAGGGGTCTAAGAAATTTTTTAAATCATTGCTTAGTTGTTCAGCTTCCGCATTTGTTGGCACTGCGATAACAAAAGGGGCGCGTTCTGCTTGCTCAATTAAAGAAGCCAAAACGATGGCGCGGGCTGGTTCAGCCACCGCCAAAGTCGCTCGTCTTCTTCCGAGAAGTCCTTCAAGGGCTCGTTCTTCCTTGAGACGATCGAGAAGCGGTCGAAGGATCACGAACGATTATTGAATCGAGCCATAGCGGCATCCTTGCCTTCAAGGATCAATGCTTCGATAGCTTCGATTGCCTTCTGGATAGCTTGCGAAAAGATCTCTTGTTCCGCCTTGCTTGGCCGTTTCAATACGTAATTCGCGCCGGAATCTTTATCAGCAGGTTTCCCTATTCCGAGACGTAAACGTAAATAATCCTGTGTATGAAGATGATTTGTGATTGATTTCAGACCATTATGACCTGCTAATCCCCCACCAAATTTTATTCTCAAGTCACCAGGAGGAATGTCCATTTCATCATGAACGACGATCAAATTCTCAGGATTACTGATTCCGTTTCTACGCATTATTGAAGAAACGGCTTGTCCAGAGTTATTCATGAAAGTCTGAGGGAAAGCCAAAAGAACTTTTTTTCCTTCAAGCGATATCTCTGCGTTTAAAGATTGATCTCTTGATTTCCTTAAAACACAATCATGCGCCTCTGCTAGAGTCTCCACTACTGCAGCGCCTACATTATGTCGTGTTCCAACGTATTCTTTTCCGGGATTACCTAATCCAACAACTAAGAATGTGTTCTGATTGCTCGAATTCTTTTTTGATGAACGTTTCAACACGACAACCTCTCCAAACTGAGGTTGAAGGAATTTATCAGCAACTACTCGTCTGAGTCTTCAGCAGCATCTTGACTATCGTCAGAACCTTCTGCTGCGTCTGTTGCTTCACCTTCTTCGCCCTCTTCACCCTCTGCTGCAGCCGCTTCTTCAGCAGCCATGGCTTCTAATGTTGAACGGGTAATCATTCCGACCGCAACGGTTTCTTCTGGATCCGCATCTGTAGTCACACCTTCTGGCAAACCGATATCAGATACACGAACAGAATCTCCAACGGTTAAAGCTGAAATGTCTACTTCAAGTTCATTTGGAATTGCGGTAGGAGGAGCATCAACCGTTAAGGAGAAGAGATTCTGGTCAACCATTCCGTTAGCTTGCGTTACTTGTAAAGCATCACCAATCATCACAACTTGAACGTCAACAGTAACTTTCTGATTCGGGTCAATGCGCAAGAAATCTACATGGATTACATCCCGCCTTACCGGGTGGCGCTGAATATCTTTGACGATGCTCATGTGGCGCTGTCCATCTACTTCAAGTTGGATAACAGCATTAACTCCTGCTTCAGTGGTGAGGGCAAGGCGGAGTTCCGGCCACTTAACTGACACTGGAATTGATTCTTTATCCAAACCATAAATAACACCAGGGATATTTCCCTCCATGCGTAAGCGTTTAGACGAACGCGTGCCGGAGTTTCTACCGGTGTCTGCTGCAAGCACAATCTCTTCCATTGGAAAACTTTCTTAGTAATTTAGAACTTTGTTCGTATTCAATCTTTAATCTAGATGTATAAAGACCGAAGAACGATTCTAGCGACCAAATTATGGTATTCCGTTCTTAAGTCTTTTCCTAAGACAGATGATCTCCACCGAAAATTTCGCTCACTGAAGAGTCTTGGAAGACTGCTTCTAAAGCTTCTGCGACCAATGGCGCTATGGAGAGCACTTCGATTAACTCTTCGTCATATCCTTCTGGCATTGGCAAAGTGTTTGTAACTAATACTTTCTCAATTCCTGAACTTGTAAGACGTTCCATTGCAGGACCTGAGAACACCCCGTGTGTGGTAGCTGCTACTACCCGCTCTGCACCTTTTTCTTTTAATTGTTCCGCTGCCGCGCATATCGTTCCCGCGGTATCAATCATGTCATCAACGATTACACAGGTTTTACCTTCCACATCTCCGACAACTTCTTTTGCTTCAACCGTATTGAATGCTGTATGGCTTCTTCTCTTATGAACTATTGCGAGATCTGCGCCTAGTTGCATCGCATATCTTTCTGCAACTTTCACTCGACCGGCATCTGGAGAAACAATTGAAATTTCCCCTTCTAAGCCCTTGAGGCGGTCAACAAGAACGGGCATTGCAGTTAGGTGGTCTACTGGCCCATCAAAGAATCCCTGAATCTGTCCTGAATGAAGATCTACTCCTACTAGACGGCTCGCTCCAGCACTTTTGAAAAGATTCGCCACCAATTTTGCTGTAATTGGTTCTCTTCCAGTTGATTTTCTGTCTTGACGTCCATACCCGTAGTGAGGGCAAACCACCGTTATTCGTTTCGCCGATGCTCGTCTCGCTGCGTCCACCATGATTAGTTGTTCCATTACTGCATCGTTGATGGAAGAGTCCGGTGTTTGGCAGTGAGTTTGAATAATGAAGACATCGCTCCCACGAATAGATTCAGAGAATTTGCAATGTATTTCCCCATTAGCGAAATCTTCAAGATTTGGGTCACCAAGTTCCTCGCCCATGAGCTCTGCGATTTCTGCACCCAAAGACTGACTTACTCGGCCAGCAACTAAATAAAGATTCTTGTGGGTAACTAGTTCCATTTAAAGTCGCTTACCTTTGCTAGTGGCTTGTGTATTACAGACTAGGAGCATTTCTGATTCAATCAAATAAGTGTCCGGCATCCTCAAAGTCAACTAGCCACGTGCGGCCCCCGCCTTCGGAATAATACGATCCCCATCCAAGAAGTTCTCTAGCTCTTGGAGGTAGTGAAGCTGCTTTATCTCGGTCTACCACTAGTGGGCTTGCTTCTTCTGGGCGTAACCATCCAGCTACAAAACTCACATGCATGCCGTATCGCATTTGGTTAGTGATATTAGCTCCCGCTCCATGAACTACTTTCCCGGAGTAAAGCATCCCACTACCAGCGGGCATTATTGCATAAGCAATTTCTTCTTCCGGAACTTCCATGCCTCTAATGACTCCGATGGGTAGATTTTGTGATCCTGGGATCACTACTGTTCCACCGTTTTCTTTTGTAAATTCTGTAAGCGCATACATGCAACTAACGGTTATTTCGTGTTCTTCTCGCATCGCTTCTGGCCAATTATCTTCATCTCTGTGCAGATATTGAGCTTCTTCCGCTGACCCAACCGCCATGATCTGTCCAGTGTTGAGCCAGTAGTCAGCACTGCCCTGTAACAAATAGTGATCAGCGACTTCTATCAAATGCCGATTTAGTAAAGCGTGATCTACAAAAGCTCGACTTCTTGCTGCTAACCCACAAAACCGAACCGTATTTTTACCATGGAAATGTTCCCATTCTTTCATCCCGCTCTTAGAACCTGGGTCGCTGCCTTCTAGAGCATCGGAGAAATCATCGATGATTTGAAGCCGCCCATCATCAGACAGCATGTCACGGATAATTACAGCTCCATCTCGATCAAATGCCGGGATTATTTCTTCTACCGAAACATCGTTATCGAAAATCTCAAGTTGAGCCATGGCTTTATCATGGATCATCCTGAAGAGAAAAACACAATTAGGAAGGATTTTGGAGTCAACTTCCTCAACTAGCTGGCCGGGGAGGGATCGAACCTCCAACCTCTGGGTCCAAAACCCAGCGTTCTGCCAGTTGAACTACCGGCCATTCTGGATCTGAAGCGTACCGCTTCAATAACCAATCACAGAGTGTTTTATTAATTTACTCTTCAATTTTTGTAAATTCTGCTTCTTTGCACGATACGGTACCGCCCGGTATGGGATCTTTAATTAAAAAAAGACGTAAACGTATGAGGAAGAAAAAACATCGCAAGATGCTCAAGAGGACTCGTGCGCAACGTCAACGCGGTAAATAAGTTCATAATTACTCTCGTTTGTTAGTTTTGAGCTAACGGCTGATGAGCGAGTTTGGGCAATACAAGTTGTCCAAACCTTTCGCACTCCGTGATATGTGGATATCCAGAGAAAATGAATGCATCTATACCCGCTTGTTGATATTCGCTTATTTTTTCAATGACTTGATCTGGGTCTCCGACTATTGCTGCTCCTGCCCCGCTACGAGCTCTTCCAATGCCGGTCCAAAGACCCTTTTCAACAAAACCTTCTTCATCAGAGCCCTCGCGAAGTTCTATTTGGCGACCCACCCCTCTTGAACTTGCATCTAATGAACGGTTTCGTATCTTTTCGCCAACTTCTTCTTCTAACTTACTCACTAATTGACGTGCGGCTTGACGCGCTTCTTCTTCTGTCTCTCTCACGATGACGTGACTTCGAAGACCGTATTTCAAATCTCTTCCGGCAGCCGACGCGCGAAGTTTCATATCTTCTACAGTTTTTGAAACTTCGGAGACGGTGTCTGGCCATGTAAGAAAAACATCTGCTTCTGCAGCGGCTACATTTTTTGCTTCTTCGGAAAATCCCCCGAAATAATAGTTTGGGCAATGCCCCGAAACAGTTCGTACACGTGGGGGTCCAATTTTTAGATCTATGAACTCCCCTTGGTGTTCAATTTCCTTTCCTTCAAGGAGTTGACGCACTACCTGCATATATTCTGTGGTGCGGCGATACCTCTCTGGCGAACTGACTGTTTCTCCGGGTAAATCGCTTGAAATGATATTTATGTCTAAACGGCCGTGAGCCATATGGTCAATAGTTGCTATTTGACGAGCGAGTTGTGGCGCCCAGAACTCTCCTGCCCGGACAGCGAGAAGAAGCCTTATTTTTTTAGTTATTGTGGCGATCGCTGCAGCAAAACTCACCCCATCAATTCCTAGTTGGTATCCAGAGGGAAGCAGTATGTTGTCAAAACCTTGTTCCTCTGCCGTCAATACAATGTTTTTGCAATGCTCCCACGAGCTTTCAAGTTCAGAATTAGGTACGCCTAAAAATTCGTAATCATCATCGCAAAGAGCGCCAAACCATGAGATCTCTAACGGGTGATTACTTGACATTAGTTTGTCAACACTTCCTCTAGATTCACCGGACGCCCTTCTTCTATTGACTTATGAGCGGCTACGCCCACCGCGACAGACCATAATCCATCTTCCAAAGAACTTTCAGGAGGGGTTTCTTCTATGACTGACTTAAAAAACTTTTTATGTTCCAAATAGGAGGAACCGTAGTGATGCCCTAGGTAAGGGATCTCTACATTAGATACAAATTGCTCTTCTACATTTCCAAAGTGGTGTTGCCCGCGTATTCCCATCCGAATGACCGATTCTGGAACAAGGGCCTCAATTTTACCTAGGGGTCCAACTACAGAAATTTCTTCTTGGTTATGGGAAGCTTCTGCGAACATGCAGAGGTCCAACATTCCGCGTGCTCCTGATTCGAAATCTACGATTACGTAAGCGTTGTCAAGTATGTCTGGAACCCGGCCATCATAAATTTCATTGAGGTGATTCACGTCTTGATTTCCTGAAGCAAACACTTGGACTGGATTAGAGCCAGAGATCAAACGCATCAAATCAAAAAAATGGCAGCATTTTTCTACCAGCGTTCCTCCCGTATTTTCATTAAACCGATTCCAATTACCGACTTTCTCTAGAAAAGGAAATCTGTGTTCTCTTATTGCGACCATACGAATCGGACCTATTACCCCGGTTGAGATATTCTGTATTAGTTCAGCGATTGCCGGTATATAGCGGTACTCAAGACCTACCCAAATTTTGCAACGATCTTTTGCTTTTTCAATAACCCTCTTACAGTCAGCAACAGTGGTGCATAATGGTTTCTCAACCAATGTTGGTAACCCTGTTTCTGCGATTTCAAGCAAGATCTCTGTATGGGTCATATTCGGAGTAGCCACTATCAAGGCATCACATGCACTTTCTTCAAGTAACTCCCGATGATTCTTGTAGAACTTTGTTTTAGAGTTCACTAATGTTTTTGCCGTATTAAGCGAATTCTCATCAGGGTCCGCAATGGCTGCTATTTCTGCGCCGGGAAGTACCAATAGGTTATTAATATGTTCAATTCCCATGAGTCCAGCGCCAATGACTCCATATCGAACTGTTTCAGTCATGGAAGAGGGACACCTTCTGAAGCCTGAATGATTTCATATACGTCACTGCGGGTTAGCGACACACGGGTTGCTTCTGCAAGAGCGTGCAATCTTTCCACTCTTTGAGTTCCTAATAGCGCCACCGGTGAGGTTGGGTGAGCTAACACAAATGCAACAGCGATCGCCGCGCGATCAACTGATTCTCTATTCGCTAAATTATCGAGAACCTCTATGAGTTCAGTGGGTGCTCCCTCCCCTGTAGCAAGTTTCCCTCCAGCTAATGGACTCCAGGCCAGAGGAACGAAATCTTTTTCTGCACAAAGGTCGAAAATTCCATCGCGTAGAGGGTCTAAATGTGTCGCTGAGAATTCAGGTTGAACGACGACAAGAGGGTTCCTTAGGTGCTCTTGTAGCGCGGTTATTTGAGACGGGGAATGATTTGATACACCTAAAGCTGTTACTTTTCCTTCTTCCACTAGGCCATCGAGGACAAAAGCGACTTCTGCTGGGTGAGAGTACATGTCTGGGCGATGCACTAGATATAAATCTATTTTCTCAACGTTCATGCGGTGGAGGGAATCTTCACAAGCTTTTCGTAGGTATTCACTGCTGGAGTTATACGGTGTTGGCGGTTGTATGCCGCCTTTTGTCGCTAAAACAACGCGGTCACGCAATTCGGGTCGCGTTGAAAATACCTGACCTAATAATTCTTCGCATGCTCCAAATCCACTTCCGCCCCAGTCCAGACCGTAAACGTCTGCGTTATCAACAAGATTCATTCCAAGATCAATTGCAGCTTCCAATAAATCAATTGCATGTTCTAGGTCGGTATGTGTGTATCTCCAAAGACCGAAAGCTAAAGGCCCTACTGGTGGCAACTCGTCGCATAAGTGCCTTGAATCACTTTTTACTAGATTTGTATCCACTTCTTCTCCCTATGAGTATCAGTTATCAAGCAGACTAGAGGGAACTGTTTTGACCACTCGACAATCTTCGTTAAAAAATTCTCCTTCTACAAACCAGGTTCCCCCAGATCCAGCAAGTTGAGGTTCTTTTCCAGAGATAGCAGCAAGCCGATTTTTGTATTGAATCATTTCAGGCATGTAACTCAATAAGGCGGGCTCTAGATCATTACCGTTTTCTCCTGCTGGGCCTCCCATCTCATCCCAGTGTTTATAAACCTCTGGAGTGGAAACCCCGATCGGCGGAATAAGTAATGTGAATGTCTTTTCGAGGAAGGGTAAAGGTTCTATGACCTCTCCAATTCCGGAGACTCTCGCCCTTCCGCCAATGAGGCAGTAAGCAACATCTGCCCCTATTGAAGATGCTTGAACTGGATCGTCAAACCCAAACTGTCTAAGAACCGCAGCTGCATTGGTAGAACCCCCGCCTAACCCAGCGCCTGAAGGGATTTTCTTGTCGATGCGAATGAATGCTTTTTCTCCAATTAACTCCATTGCTTGTGAAACAAGGTTGTCTGGTCCTGGCTCTACAGCAAATCCAGATTCTGCTGCCTGTATCTCTAATCCATCTCCTTGTGTGATCAAGATTCGATCAGAGAAATCTAAACTCACCATTTCCGCGTCAATGAAATGGTAGCCATCTGGTCTTCTCCCAATAATTCTTAACGAAAGGGTGAGTTTTGCAGGTGCTGTAAATTCTTTTTTCATCGTTGAACTTCCTCAGCCAACATGATCCATTCTTCAACCCCTAATTGCTCTGCTCTTGCTTTTGGATTTACACCGGATCTCATGAACTCATCATTAGTGACCATGGCCCCTAATGATCGCCGTAATGTTTTACGCCTGTGAGTGAACCCTGCTTTAACTAAAGAAAATAACATTTCTTTATCTACTTCATGACGCATAACTGTATGTCTTTTAATTTTCACGATCGCTGAGTCAACCCGAGGTCTTGGAAGAAAAACAGATGGAGGAACACGACTAACTATTGAAGATTCTGCATAGAAAGAAAGTTTCACCGAAGGGAATCCGTAAGCTTTTGTTCCGGGAGGGGATACAAGGCGGTCTGCGACTTCGCTTTGAACCATCACCAACATTTCTTGAATTTGGGGTGTTGTATCAAGGATGTTGCAGATCAATGGTACGGAGATGTTATAGGGAAGATTCGCGACAAGTTTCCATGGGCCTTCATTTAAATACCCTGGAAAATCAAATGACATCGCGTCTTCATGGAGAATTGTTATTTTTTTTCCAGCGGTAACTTCTCTTAGCACTTCTACTAATTTCTGATCTATTTCGATTGCTGTTAGTTCCACACTTTGATCTAAGAGAGCAAGCGTCAGCGCTCCTATTCCCGGTCCTATTTCCAGAACCCGGTCTCCAGGTTTAATTTCTGCTAACTCTGCAATCCTTCTTACTGTGTTTGGTTCAACAACGAAATTCTGACCTAAAGAACGCTTAGGGCTTATCTGGTATCGATCAAGAAGATCCCGGACTTCGGTCCGAGTTAAAGTCATAACTTATAATTAAGGCAAAAAGCGGCCGCATTCAGGCCACTGGCCTCGACCCCAATAGTTGTAAAGAGTTAATGCCATCAAATCCTGATCTGCTGGAGCAGCGTCAATGGGGTCCATTCCAAATAAGTGATGCACTTCAACATGAGCGGAGATTCCTGAAATGAAATCCCAAGTAGCTTGGCTGAATTGATATGCACCCCGGTATGTCCCACTAGGACTTATCGCTTGATAGTTATTTGTAGATTCACACCGACGTAAGGCATACCATTGCTCCTCTGTCGGGCCACTAGGTGCCGGCGGAGTGTAAGGCGGAAGAGTGGTTGGTGAAGCTGAACCTTGACCCTCTATATAGTCAGTTCTTGCGTTTGCTAGTTCTTCGGCACGTTCAGCTGAAACAACTTCTGCTGTTTCAAAAACAGAAAGCTCTTGTTGTTGTCGGGCAGAAACTGCATTTTCTAAGATTCTTTGCGCTTTTGCTTCCGCGAGTATCAGTAGAGCTTGGGTTTCATCCGCTGAACTGGATGACACGTTCTCGACAATAGGCGCTGGATCATCTAATTCAGAATTCTCTGATGCGGCAGGCGCGCTTACACTCGCTGTCATAGCAGCCAGCGAAGTCTCAGTAGCGCCCGCAACAGAGGTTGCTGAGCCAAAAGAATTTGGATTTTCTAATACGAAAAGCGGCAAAGCAGCAATAGTGGCTACTGCCACCACTACTATCCGCCACCTCTCAATGGTGGTTTCGGCTTCCAGAGCTCCGTCCCTTTCCCCTCTGATAGCAACTTTTTTTGAAATGCTATAGGCGAACAGAATTTATGAAGCATCGGAAACAAATCCCCGCGCGTGCTCGACCACTTTTAGCGCGAAATTTAGTTACTTTTAGTTGATTTCACTAAGACGGTAAAATCTTTCCGCGTTCTGAGTAGTTATTCTTGCTACTTCTTCTTCAGCTAAGCCTTTTACTTCTGCTACAACCCGCCCAGTATGAATCAAATTCGCTGGTTCATTTGTTTTACCTCTTAAAGGAACAGGCGCAAGGTAAGGAGAGTCTGTTTCGACTAGTAAATGCTGCATTGGACATTCCGCTATAGCTTCACGTATTTCCTCTGCGGTTGGGAAAGTGGCAATTCCGCTAATGGAAACCAGAGCAGAACGTGATACACAGGCTCTCATTTCTTCAACCCCTCCTGTAAAGCAGTGAAATACCGTGTGATCTGGGATTCCTTCAGCATCTAAAAGAGAGAAGGTTTCTTCCCATGCCTCTCGAGTGTGTATTACTAACGGCATTGATTTTTCGTTAGCTAAGCAAATTTGTTCTTTGAAAACCTCCACTTGGGCATTTCGCGGTGAATGATCATAATAAAAATCAAGTCCGGCTTCCCCTACTGCGACTACTTTCGGTGATTTCAAGAGCTCTGCAAGTCCGTGAGTTCCATGTATTGCTTCATGTGGGTGAACTCCTGCGGTGGCCCACACATTTTCAAAGTTCTCAGCAATCTTTATTGCTGTTTCGCTTTCAGAAATATCCGTTCCCACAGTGATGAGTTTTACGACTCCGGCGAGTTGAGCGCGATTCACAACAGTCTCTGCATCCTCGCCGAGGTGGCAATGATTGTCGAACCATTGAATATCGGTCATTCTTTATTCACTTGGTGTTTCAATTTTTGCGAACAAAGGTGTAGGTCTTGGAATCGGCGTTCCCGGAGGTACTAGATTTCTTTCCCAACTGACAACAGGACCCAAGGTTTCTTCAAGAACTCTTGTAGAAAAAGGAAGGTATGGGGCAAATGCAACTCGTATTCCATTAATTGCTTCAAGAGCGGTACTAAGAATTGTTTTTGCTCTTTCAAGATCTTCCTTGGCGACTTTCCAAGGTTCTGTAGCGTTTAAATAAGCATTTATGGCTCCAGCTCCGTCCATAGCCGCCCGAAGCGCTGATCTTATTTCAACTTTCTCTAAATGTTCTGCAGTTTTTATAAGCGTTGCGTCTACTTCAGATAAAACTTTTTGATCTAAATCGTTTCTCTCGCCCGATTCCGGAGCCTGACCTTCGCAATTTTTATTGATCATGGAGAGAACTCGGTTAACTAAGTTGCCCCAGGTCGCGACGAGCTCTTCATTTATTCTTCGCTCAATCTCTTCTATTGAGATATCGGTGTCGCTTTGTTCTGGAAGGTTCGCAGCTAATGCATAACGAAGAGCATCAGGCTCAAATAGATCTAAACCCTCCCCTATGGTTAACCCAACTCCTCGGCTGGCTGAGGCTTTCCCACCTTTGAAAGTCACGTATTGATTTGCTGGAACATCTGTGGGGAGGTTGAGTCCACCAGCGCCGATGAGCATGCCTGGCCAGATGATGGTGTGGAAGGGTATGTTGTCTTTACCAATGAAATAGAAACTTCTTGCTTCTTGGTTTTCCCACCACTCTTTCCATGCTTCTGGGTCTTTTTGTGACGCTGCCCATTCTTTAGCTGCGGATAAATACCCAATTACCGCTTCGAACCATACGTAGATGCGTTTTCCTTCACCTAAGTCATCCACTGGGATCTCTATGCCCCAATCTAAGTCTCGAGTGATTGCACGGTCCTGAAGTCCTTCTTCGATCCAGCCTTTAGAGAAATTGAGGACATGTTTTCTCCAGCCTTCCCTTGTTGAAAGCCATGAATCTAAAGAGTCTTGGAAGTCTGAGAGACGTAAATAGAAATGCTCTGTTGAACGTAGTTCCGGTACGGAGCCAGAAATTTTTGAACGGGGATTCACTAGCTCTTGTGGATCGAGAGTTCGACCACAATTTTCACATTGATCTCCTCGGGCTTCAAGATACTCGCAATGCGGGCAAGCCCCTTCTATGTAACGATCGGGTAAGAACCTGTTCACCTCTTGGTCGAAGTACTGTTCGCTTTCCCGTTTATCTATATGCCCTTTGTTAAGAAGATTCATAAATAGGTCTTGAACAACTTCTTTATGATTATTTGTCCCCGTCGAGGTATAGCAATCCCAGCTGATATCAAGTTTTTCCCATTCACCTACAAACTCTGCATGGTATCTATCCGCTATTTCTGCAGGGGTTACTCCTTCTGCGTCTGCTCTAACTGTGATAGGAGTGCCGTGGACATCTGATCCGCTAACCATCAATACACGATTGCCTCTTAAGCGTTGATAACGAGCAAACACGTCTGCAGGAAGGTACGCGCCGGCGAGATGGCCTAAATGGCGCGACCCAGAAGCGTAAGGCCACGCTACTGCTACAAGGATTGGCGTATTCGAATTATCCATAATCTTGAGACTACTCCGCTCTTAAGTCCAGAGCAGTTGAATAAGCGCGGCGGCGACTCACGTTCAGTCTCCGAGATGCTTCTTCTGCTGCGTCTTTAGTGGATATTCCACCTGCAAGTATTTCTTTAAGAACAGTTTCTAACCGTTCATCATCAATTTCTGAAGTGATTGTGCCTGCTTCAAGCACAATCACAATTTCACCTTTGATACTTTTTTCTGCCCATGTTAAAGACTCTTCTAAAGAGCCTCTGAAGATCTCTTCATGGACCTTGGTTAATTCTCTAACTACTGCTACTTGTCGAGTGGCGCCACATTCTTCAAGTAGGTCTTTCAAAGTCGCTGCGAGACGATGTGGAGATTCAAATAAAATGACAGTTCGTTCTTCTTCTGCTATTTCTTTAATTCGCTTAAGTCTGCTTTCTCCTTTTCGCGGGAGAAAACCTTCCATGCACCATCGCTGAGTAGAAAAGCCGCTAACTACCAACGCTGAAATTGGTGCGCTAGGACCCGGAATGACTGTTACTCGGTGTCCAGATTCAATCACTTTCCTTACGAGCCTTTCGCCGGGATCAGAGATGCTTGGCATTCCAGCATCAGTGACCATGGCGACTGTGGATCCTTCTAAAAGACAGTTAATGATTTCCTGAGAAGATTTGTCTTCAGTGTGGGCATCTACACGCAACATCCTTTTCCCGGTAATGCCGAAGTGTTGAAGAAGGAGCCCTGTGCGACGAGTATCCTCGCAAGCCACTAAATCTGAGCTTCGAAGTGTTTCTATTGCTCGCGTTGACATATCAGATAAGTTGCCGATTGGAGTGGCCACAAGGACAAGTGTTCCTGTCATTGACGAACCTCTAGGGAATCTCCTACGTCAATATTCCATCGACAAGCGTTTCCCTTGTTTGTTTTGATAACAGCTTTGGCTTTCAATGGTGAGAATTTTATTTGAGAAGAGCCAAGGGTTTTTATCTTCAATATTGTGAAATGTTCATCAAGAAAAATCGCATCTAACGGCTCAATACTTCCGAAGGTATGCACAAACTTTGCGGACATAACTAATTCAGTCTCTTCAAATTTGCTCTCCTCATGAATTGTTTCATTTAAAGAAGCCTGGTTTTGAGTTGCTGCTATAGAGCTAAGAACTTTTTCATCGAACAGTAACCAAGGCATAACTTAGATTGTAGATCAGACATTGAATCTGAACTCTAAAA
Source organism: uncultured Acidimicrobiaceae bacterium (assembly GCA_913053885.1). Taxonomy (GTDB): domain Bacteria; phylum Actinomycetota; class Acidimicrobiia; order Acidimicrobiales; family MedAcidi-G1; genus MedAcidi-G2B. Next base: position 1,847 of record CAJXGE010000014.1, on the reverse strand, counting down.
CATCTCCATCTAACGGACAGTAATCTTTTCCTTCTGATCGAACTGCCCCTGCTTCTCGAGCTTTCACATAGGATCCAAATTCGAGCAGCTGGTCCCAATGAATCGTTTCAGCCCTAATAAATCCACGTTCAAAGTCTGTATGGATCCGCCCGGCACATTCCGGAGCTGAAGAGCCTGACCTAAATGTCCATGCACGTGTTTCTTTTTCACCAGTAGTGAAGAATGTCCGAAGACCGAGTTGATGGTATGCCGACCTCACGAAACGTGGCAATGCTCCTTGACCTAAACCTAAACCTTCTAATAACTCTTCTCTTTGATCTTTGGGCAATAGGGCTGCTTCGGCTTCTAGCTGAATACACATGCCGATCACATCAACCGAGTCATGAAATTCATCCTGGATCGGTTTTAGTACATCTTCAGGTTCTGCTATTTGGTTTTCATCGAGATTCACTATTGCTAACGCCGGTTTATTGGTAAGTAAAAAGAATGGCTGCAATTCTCTGCGTTCATCGCTTGTGAGGCTAGTTCTGTGTATAGGAACACCTTCAGAAAGAGCTTCTTCAGTCTTTTCCAACAAAGAAACCATTGCTCCCAATGTTTTGTCGCTCTTCATTGACTTTCTATGTTTTTCTAACTGTCGCTCGACTGTCTCTAAATCTGCAAGGGCAAGTTCCACTTCAACAATTCGAAGATGCTCTAGCGGATCTGTTGGTCCTGGGACATCTGCATCTTCAAAAGCTCTAAGAACGAATACGATTGCATCCACTTCACGGATGCCGGCAAGGAATTTATTTCCAAGCCCTTCTCCTGAAGCTGCTCCTTCAACTAGTCCTCCAATGTCAGCAAATTGAACACTCGCAGGAATTACTTTTGCGGAGTTGCTCATTTCCGCGAGCTGGTCTAGACGATCATCCGGAACCTTCGCTACTCCAATATTTGGATCCGTTGTCGCGAATGCGTACGGAGCCGCTAATGCTCCGCCGCCTGCTAGCGCGTTGTATAAAGAAGACTTTCCCGCATTGGGTAAACCTACGAATCCAAATCTTTCCACTTCTGCTCCTGTCTGGAGTGATTTGTTATTCCCGAAACGTAAGGCTACGGGACTGGGAGCCCTAGACAGCAGAAAGAAGGAAAAAAAGACTGAGATCTACAATTAAGGCGTTAGCATCTTTAAGTATGTCAAAGCGAACGTCAAAGAAAAGAGCCAATGCGCGACGCAAAAAGGCTAACCACGGACGGAAACCCAATTTGGGTCGCAACAGTTGAGCGAGTTCTAATTCCAAAGTGATGGAAGATAACAGTCAAGAACCAGTACTGGGGAAGCCGGATTCAGAACCCAGCACCCAGATTGATACTTTTCCTATAGAAGGCTCAGTTGAATCAATTAACTTTCGTTCTTCTGAATTGACTGCGGTTTGCCCAGTAACTAACCAACCAGACTTTTACACCATCAGTATCAGTTACTCTCCTAAATCAAAGTGCATTGAAACAAAATCTCTGAAACTCTTTCTGCGCACTTTTGAAGGAACAGGTATTTTTGCTGAGCATTTAGCCCCTGAAATAGCTAATCATCTTGCAAGATCAGTAGAAGTACCTGTATCTGTTGTCCTTGAACAACAGATACGTGGTGGGATTGTTACCACTGTGACTGCAACTAGTGAAATCTAGCTGTCTTCTATATATAGAAAAAGATTTCATATAACTTTCCGCGACTAGCGCGCGATCCCTGCAAGGTGTGTAAGGTGGGCAATCTATTCATGAAGTTTTCTGATTTCAGGAAACTTCATGGATATTTCTATTGGATAGGGACCCTTCGGGGTTCATTGAGAGGGATTCATGAGTAAACG
>CAJXGE010000013.1:0-27231 GCA_913053885.1 uncultured Acidimicrobiaceae bacterium | reverse complement strand
AGAACGATTGTTAATAGGAAGGGCGGGGCTTTTAGCCCCGCCCTTCTAACGTTTTGACATAATGCGTTAAGGTTTACATATAGAAAGCCTGAAAGGTCACGAAACAAAGTGGAAAACAACGAATCCGATACTCCCGAAAAAGCGAAACCGGTTTCTCCTAAACGACGTGTAAAAGATAGCCGTCCTTGGTGGGACACATTTCCTTGGTGGGGTGTAATCGTTCTGGGTTTACTCGGCTGGATGACCTGGCAAATAATATTTAACAGCAACTACGAACTTGCTTGGGACCGAATTTGGCCCGGCCTAAGAGTAACAATTCGAGCCACGTTCCAATCCTTCGGTATTGCCTTAGTAATTGGTTTATTAGCCGGAATGGGACAGCTATCTAAGAATGTTCTCTTACGAAACATTGCACGCACTTACGTTGAACTCGTACGCGGCATTCCGATACTTCCACTTATCTTCACCGTGGCCTTGATTCTCATACCTTTTCTAAAACTTGACGAATTCTTAAATTTTGAAATGCGCGCAACAGTTACTCTGTCAATTATCTACGGCGCATATATGGCAGAAATTTTTCGTGGTGGAATTCAATCAGTTCCTCCTGGACAAACTGAAGCAGGACGTTCGCTAGGTTTATCCAGACGTCAAACAATGAATTCTGTTGTATTACCTCAAGCGATGCGAGCAATCATCCCGCCCCTTGGTAATGACTTCATCGCAATCTTAAAAGACACATCTCTTCTCTCAGTGCTCGGCGTGCTTGAAATCACTCAACGTGCGAGACAATTCTCTGCCAGCACTTTCAAATTCCGTGAAGGGTATTTCGTCGTCGCCTTCATTTATTTAATTTTGACTCTGAGCCTTTCCGTTCTTCTTTCCATCCTGGAACGAAGAATGACCCGTGACCGGAAAGGAGAACGATAAATGATCTCCGTACGTAATCTCACGAAGACGTTTAACAGAACCATCCATGCCGTCAAAAACGTTGACTTGGAAGTCAATGCAGGAGAAGTCGTAGTAATTGTGGGTCCAAGCGGATCCGGTAAATCAACTGTGCTACGTTGCCTAAACCTTCTTGAAATACCCACTGAAGGAGAAGTAATTGTCGATGGATTTGATCTAACCAGCCCTGCGACAAACATTGACAAAGTTCGAGCAGAAGTTGGAATGGTCTTCCAGCAATTTAACTTGTTCCCACACTTAACCGTAATGGAAAACATCACTTTGGCTCTTAAGAAAGTAAGAGGAAAGAGTAAAAGCGAAGCTTCTCAGATTGCGATGAAACAACTCACCAGAGTCGGAATACCTGAAAAAGCTGAGGCTTTCCCTCGCCAACTCTCAGGCGGACAACAGCAACGTGTCGCCATCGCCCGGTCTCTAGCCATGGAACCAAAAATTATGCTCTTTGACGAACCTACCTCTGCGCTAGACCCCGAAATGGTTAAAGAAGTGCTAGATGTCATGCTTGAATTAGCAGCTGACGGGATGACGATGGTGGTTGTCACACATGAGATGGGCTTTGCAAAAGCCGCAGCTGATCGATTGGTATTTATTGACGAGGGCGAGATAGTTGAAATGGGACTACCTGAAGAAATCTTCAACAATCCATCACACCAACGGACTAAAGATTTCTTTGACAAAATACTGTACTAACAATGAACTACGATATTTTGAGCCAAGCCCCAAAAGTTGTTCTCCATGATCACCTTGACGGTGGGCTTCGCCCAGAAACGATCATTGAATTAGCCGAAGAAAATGGCTATCCAGATCTACCAACAACCAACATTGAGGAACTTTCTGAATGGTTTCACCGAGGAGCCAATCGCAGAGACCTATCGCTCTATCTAGAAACTTTTCAACACACAGTAGGAGTCATGCAAACTCCCGATGCTTGTTATCGAGTCGCTGCGGAGTGCGCAGAGGACCTTGCCGCAGACGGAGTCGTTTACGCTGAAATTCGTTACGCCCCTTCGCTGATGACAGAAAAAGGATCTTCTATCGATGAGGTAATTGAAGCCACAACTGCCGGTTTTATTGAAGGAAGCAAGAATTCAAATCTGACTATTGGAACTTTAATTACTGCAATGAGAACTGCTGATGATTCCACTGATATAGCTGAAGCCGCTGTTCGTCACCGAGATCGCGGTGTCGTAGGTTTTGATATAGCAGGTAGAGAAGCAGGATTTCCTCCCACTCTTCATCTTGAAGCTTTTCAATATTTGAGGAGAGAAAACTTTCATTTCACAATTCATGCTGGTGAAGCCTTCGGCGTGCCTTCTATTTGGGAAGCAGTGCAGTTCTGTGGCGCAGAGCGACTAGGACATGGTGTCCGAATTGTTGATGACATCTCCTTTGATACAAATGAGAAACCGCAGTTAGGTCGTTTAGCTGCTTACATTAGAGACCGTCGCCTACCTCTGGAATTATGCCCTACTTCTAATGTTCATACCGGCGCTGTAGGTAGCATCGCTGAACATCCAATCGGTTTACTGAGAGAGCTAGGGTTCCGAGTTACTTTAAATACTGACAATCGTCTTATGAGCGATGTTTCTATGACTTCAGAAATGATGGCTCTTCATCAAGCATTTGGTTGGAACTTGGAAGACTTCCAATGGATCACTGTTAACGCGATGAAAAGCGCTTTCTGGCCCTTTGATGAACGCCTTCGGATAATTAACGAAATTATTAAGCCGGGATATAAGAATTTGATAGATCAGTCTGCGGCCAAAGAAAATTCCTTGTAAAGATTGTGGTTTTGTTGTGTCGCTTGAATTAACTTCCGATGATCTTGAAATGTTGAATGGGCGTGATGGTGAAGCTGTAAGTATGGCGATGCGTATCATTGTCCGACTAGCCGAAACCGTTAAAGCTGAGAATCTTATTGACATAACTGGGGCCCATATTGATTCTTGCCTTTATCACGGCTTATCTACTATTGATTTTGCTGACCGCTTGGTTCAACTTGGCGCCAAGGTCAAAGTTCCTACCACGTTAAACGTTTCATCAATGGACCTTCTCCATCCCGATCTTTATCGCGGTGATCCTGAAGAAAGTGAGAGAGGACGTCAACTTGCAGATTTATATGAGGCTATGGGATGTAAAGCCACATGGACTTGCGCTCCCTACCTACTTGAAGAAAGACCCAATTTTGGAGAGCAAATTGTCTGGGCTGAATCAAATGCAATAGTTTTTGCCAACTCTGTTCTTGGCGCCCGAACAGATAGATATGGAGACTTAATCGACATTTGTGCAGCCATCACAGGGCGGACTCCAGCGGCTGGACTTCATCTAGATGAAAACCGTTATGCAAGTTGCGTTTACGAAGTCGAAAAATTGCCGCCATCTTTGTTAGATCGCGATGAAATTTTCCCCCTCCTTGGCGCTTTCATCGGATCAACCACAGGAACTCAAGTTCCTGTAATCAACGGGCTAAAAACAAACCAACCAGAACATCGCCTGAGAGCACTCGGCGCTGCAGCTGCTTCAACGGGATCTGTAGGCATATTTCATACGGTTGGTAGCACACCTGAAGCGCCAACTTTGACTGCTGCTCTTGGTGAGAGAGAGCCACTTAATTCAATAAGCGTCTCCGTTGAAGACCTTCAAGAGATGCGTTCAAAACTGACTTCTGCCACCGGAACAGATTTAGGCACGGTAGCCCTAGGAACCCCCCACTATTCAATTGAAGAGTTCAGCATTTTGCGGTCGTTGGTTAGCGGGAAAAAGAAACACCCAAATATTGATTTTTATGTATCTGCAGGACGAGACGTTCTTTTGGAGCTGGAATTAAGAGGATGGGCTGATGAACTGCGCTCTTTTGGAGTTTCTCTAGTCGGAGATACATGCACTTATTTCTCCCCGATTCTCTCAAACACTTCGGATCCCGCAATGACAGATTCAGGGAAATGGGCTTATTACGCTCCAAATAATCTTGGGGTTGAAGTAATTTATTCAAGCACTTCTGACTGTGTCGCTTCCGCTATTGAAGGAAGAGTTGTTCTTGACGAAAGTATCTGGGCGCATGAATAGCGAAGCAATGATTTCAGGTCAGATATTGCATTTGGAAGAACCTTTGAGTTTCTGGGGAGGTCTAGATCCTGCCACGGGGGTGATAACTGATATACACCATCCACAGGTTGGGGTTTGCGTTACTGGAAAAATACTTGTTATGGAACATGGGCGAGGGTCAAGTTCCTCTAGTTCAGTGGTTCTAGAATTGATCCGAAATAAAGCTGGACCTGTTGCAATCATTTTGTTGGAAATGGATACCCATATCGTTCTCGGATCTATAGCAGCTGAAGAACTCTATGGTTTATTAATGCCGATCATTGTTGTTTCTAGAGATATTTTAGAAAGCCTTCACACTGGGGACATTGTCAACATTGACCCTACAAATGAACTGGTTTCGTTTAGTTAAGACGTTTCTTCGGGAATCCAGGATTCAACCGAAATTCCTAATCCATCTGCGACACGATTTGCGTAAGCGTAATAGGAAACAACTTCAACGATGTCAAGAATGTCTCGGTCAGTGAAACCAACGTGACGGAGATTTTCCACATCATTTTCTTCCATATCCCACGGTGTAGCCGTCAGTTTGAAAGAGAAATCAAGCATGGCACGGTGTTTCTCTGAAATGTCAGCGTTTCGCCAATCTTCTTCCAAGGATCGAAGAAGTTCTTCTTCTTTCACCAATTCGCTTAAGTCGTCTTGTAGGAGGCGACGCAGACCGCGTCGATGATGATCCACTCAATAATGACACCGGTTTTCAAGACTCACGATTAAAGCGATCATCTCTCGTTCCATTTTTGGAAGAGTTTCTGTTCCCGACATTGCTGAGGTATAGACACCTAGATGAGCTTTTAACCCTTCAGGGTTCAAAGAATGCACCCCCATAATGTGGTCAACTTTGCCATATTTAGGGTCTACAACTTTTGGGAAAAGGTCCGATAACGGACCTTCCTGCCATTCATCTTCAGGAACTGTTCTAATCCAAGCCATAATGGAGTTTCGCATAAATACACTTGATGTATCTAATCCCGTTTATATTTATTACCTATATTGACTTATGCCTACTCTTTCTGAATCCCGTTCCCGTCTTTTAGTTTCGGAAGCAGGTATTCCTGTTTCGAATTGGGAAATAGCAAATTCTGCTGAAGAAGCCGTCTTAGCCGCAAAGAACCTAACTTCTCCTGTTGTAGTGAAACTCTGCGGAGACGCGATTGCCCATAAGACCGAAAGGGGTCTCGTAAGGCTCAATCTCGATACAGAAGATGCGGTTAAGGAAGCCGCTAATGAGTTACTTTCATCGGCAACACCAGAAGATGGTGATGTTGAACTTCTGATCTCAGAACAAATTCGCGGTAACCGAGAACTAATTATTGGCTTAATTCGCGATGAGCAGTTTGGCCCATGTGTGATGCTTGGAGTAGGTGGAATACTTGCAGAAGCTTTAGCCGATGTAGCTTTTCGGCTGGCTCCTCTAAATAAAGCTGAAGCAAATGATTTAATCGACGATATTGCAATGCAATCATTGCTGGAGTCTTTTAGAGGGGAACCACCTGTAAACCGAGAAACACTTGCCGATATTTTGTGCTCAATAAGCCGATTAGGTGAAGACAGCAACCTTCTTTCAATAGATTTAAATCCTCTAATTATTTCTGATGGTGAACCAATAGCGGTAGACGCCCTTGTAGAGATTGCTGAAGATAAGTAATGGTCAGAAACCTTCTTCCGCTCTTTGAACCTAAAGGCATAGTCATTGCTGGGGTGTCGAGCCATCCAGGAAAGTTTGGTTTTGTAGTGCTGCACAACATTCTGTCTTGTGGGTATGAAGGAAATGTTTTCGCGGTAGGACGCGAGTCTGGTGAACTTTTAAACCAACCTGTCCTCTCTTCTATCAAAGATGTCCCAGAAGGATCAGCAGATCTCTTGATTGTTTGCACACCAGTTGAAGCTAATGAAGAGTTGATTCGGTCAGCAGCTCAACTCGGCATAAAAGCAGTGTTTATGGTTACTGGCGGATATTCGGAAGCCGGAGAAAAGGGAAAAGAGGCGGAAAACCGGATTGTGAGTTTAAGTAATGAACTTGGTCTTGTGGTTGCCGGACCTAACGGTCAAGGCATTGTTTCAACTCCAGTAAATCTTTGCGCTCAAATAGTTGCTCCATATCCACCGAAAGGTCGAATAAGTGTTGCATCTCAGTCAGGGAACTTTGTTTCAGCTTTTCAAAATTATGCAAATCAGTATGGCGTGGGAATAAGCCGGGCGGTATCAGCGGGTAATGCTGCTGATACTTCTATCGCCGATTACCTTGAATGGTTCGCTGATGATGAAGAAACTGATGTTGCTCTCTGTTACGTTGAAGGCGTCAAAAATGGGCGTGAATTCTTTGAGCGAATAAAGAATGTCACCAAGAAAATGCCGGTCATTATGGTCAAGGGTGGTTCCACTAGTGGTGGGCAACGTGCTGCTGCTTCACACACAGGATCATTAGCGAGCGATGGTCGAGTATTTGAAGGCATGGCGAGACAAGCGGGTATAACTCATGCGAGAACCATTGAATCCGCTTTTGAAGCTGCCGCTACTTTCGCTACTCAGCCTCTTCCTTCAGGTGGAGATACTCTAGTGCTCACTACTGCTGGAGGCTGGGGAGTTATCACAGCGGATGCGATCACTAATCATCGTGACCTGAACTTGATTTCATTACCTGAAGATCTTATGAATTCGATAAATGAAATGCTTCCCCCGCGTTGGAGCCACAATAATCCTGTTGATCTTGCTGGTGGAGAGACTCGTGACACAATCCCTGATTTGCTTGAAATTGCTGCATCTCATCCTTCAATCGATGCGATTATTCAATTGGGGTTAGGAATTCAAGGAAATACTGCTTCTTTAACTCGATCTGGGCCTTTCTATCCTGATCACGGGCTTGAACGTATAGTTGACTTTCATGAGCGTCAAGAGAAGCGTTATGCCGACGCGACGGTAGAAGCCTCTCAACGTCATGGGACTCCAGTTCTGGTTGCTTCAGAATTAGCTACCGCTGATCCGATGAATCCAATGGTGACGGCTATACGTGAGTCTGGAAAGTTATGTTACGCATCTGCAGATCGTGCCGTTGAATCTTTAGGTCACTTAGTTCGTTATAGCCATTGGTTAAGTATTCAACAATAACTTCTTGTCTAAGTGAATTACTGTCGAGTTACGGTAACTGGCAGATTTGCATAGCCGTGAACGAAACTTGAAAAAACTCGTTCAGGTTCGTCTTGAATTTCTATCTTTTTAAAGCGTGGCAGAATTTCTTCCCATAGAACTCGCAATTGGAGCTCAGCGATTCGGCTACCCATGCAGAAATGGATTCCATATCCGAAAGAGAGTTGTCGATCAGCGTTGTGTCGTTCTACATCTAAAACGTGGCCGTTTTCAAAGACATCTTCGTCTTGATTAGCTGACACGTACCACATAAGCACCTGATCGTATTTTTTGATTTGTTTTCCACCAAGTTCAGTGTCTTTGGTGGCGGTACGACGCATATAAGACAATGGTGTTTGCCAACGAATAACTTCTGGAACAAAATTCGAAATCAGGCTTGGATCGGCCATGAGTTTTTCATATTGATCAGGATATTTGTTGAGTCCATAAACACTGCCTGTCATCGTGTTACGAGTTGTGTCATTGCCTCCAACAATCAACAGCAGCAAATTTCCTAATTGCTGAGTTGGTGGAATGTCTTTAGTGGCTTCACCATTAGCGAGCATTGACACTAAGTCAAACCCGGGATTTTGACGACGTTCTTCGAAAAGTCCTTCAAAGTAGTCCACACATTCATTTAATTCATCAATTCTTTGCTGCTGACTATCTACCACACCTTGTCCAGGGACAGCGAAAACAATGTCTGACCAGCGAGTAAGTTTCCGGCGGTCTTCCATTGGGAAATCAAAAAGAGTAGCCAGCATCAATGTGGTGAGTTCGATTGAAACAGTATCAACCCAGTCAAACGTTTCCCCTTCTGGTAGAGAATCGAGCAGATCAGCAGTGCGTTCGCGTATCATCGGTTCAATATTTCGCAAGTTACTTGGCGCCGACACACCTCTTACCGTTTTACGTTGCTCTGTGTGTCTTGGGGGATCCATTGCGATGAAAGTTGTTACTCCCTGCTGATGTCCGGTCCTCTTATCTTCGATTGCTCCTGTAAATTCTTGGCGCCCTAAAGAAATGCCGCTGGCTGATGAGTACGTTTCCCAGTCGCCGTCAACAGCTCGAACGTCATCATATTTTGTAACTGACCAGTAGCGCCCAGCTGTATCTAACTCATTTAAGTGCACTGGGTCTTCGCTACGGAGTCGAGCGAAGTGTTCTTGCCAACGATCTTCCTTGAAGAGATGTGGATTTGCTGGATTAATCTCCGAGATATCCAATTCAGAAGCTTCTTTAACACCGGCTCCTATTTCAGTCATTTCCATTTCTGGTGTACGAAGAAGGCCATTGGTTTCTAAATCGGCTTTATCCTCAACTTCGTCGTTTTTTTCAGCAATATCGGTCATGAGATTTTCCCCTCTTCTCTCTTTACTTTACATCCTTCAGTCAGTACCTTGCCTAATCGATTACCTGAAGATAACGGTAAAGCAATTCTTGAACTACTTGTTTCAAAGAATCTATGAAGGAGTCCGTGCATTAATGAGTTTGGTTGAAAGATTTCCACGTCGACGTACCACTATTTCTTTTAATCCAAGAAATTTTTTCAGCCGGTTTAGTTCAATTGATAATTGTTGTGCGACTCGATCTGGATTAGCTGTTTTTTCTATAAACGAGCCTTTAACTATAAGTTGAGAAGACGATCGATCAGCTTTCAGATCAACTCTGCCTACGAGTTCATCACCGAGAAGAAACGGTAAGACGTAGTAACCGAATTCACGTTTTTTTTCTGGAACGTATATTTCTAAACGGTATTTGAAATCAAATATTCTTTCTGTCCTAGGTCTGCACCAAACCACTGGATCAAATGGTGAAAGTAATGCGCGTGCTTTGACTCGATCAACATTACGGAATTTTGGATGCAAATAAGCTGGTTCGGTCCATCCTTGAACTTCAGCTAATAATAATTTCCGGTCTTCAACTAATTCTTCTAGACGAGGTCTCACATCCGATATTTTCATTCTGAAATAGTCCGCGAGGTCAGAAGCAGTGCCTATCCCATGGCTGCGGCCGGCAATCTCTAATAAGTCTCGGTGGGCTTCATCATCTGCTGGTGTGGTTTCATGGCGAATCTTTTCAGGAATCAAGTTGCTGAAAGGTTCATACATTCTGTTGAAATTAGACGTTCTACGTATGCCTACTTCACCAGTTCGGAATAACCAATCAAGTGCTCTCGTTCCGTCTGAACGACCGTCCCACCATTGACCTTTTCTTGGTCGAGGATCTCTAAGCGAAGAAGCATTGATCGGCCCATTTTGCTGCACTTCTGCGAGTACTCCCGCGATATAACCAGATTTTTGTTTTGCCATTTTGTGCAGGCCCGCCCAGGTAACACCTTTGCGCGCTTGACGTTTCATCCACCGTAATGATGGTTCGAGTTCTACTTGCACTATCGAAGCTTCATGTGACCAAGTTTCAAATGTTTTACCTGAGTGCCACAGCCAATGATCCAAATCTTCTCTTTCGTAGAGTCCTAATCTGCTGTACATCGGCAAATAGTGTGACCGACACACCGCTTGGACCGAATCAAGTTGAATGACGTTCATTTTTGACATCACTCTCTTGAAATCTTTACTGGTTGCTGATCCTTTCTTTGGAGGATCACCAAACCCTTGCGCATGTAGAGATATTCGTCGAGCTTCCCGCGTCGATATTTCAAACATATTAATAGTTTGTCTTATTTTCCTATGCGAGATGGAGATACCACCTATAGGGGCTCTTACGGTAGTAAAAATGAACGCCTAAACGGCGATTTTACTCAAGGACTGCTTACACCATTCCTATATGGAAGAAGATCCTCAAATTCAGGTGCTCTTTTTTCTGCTTGTGCAGTAAACGCCTCTTTCATGTCTCCGCTTCGGAACATGCCTGCATTCCAAGTTGCTATGTGGTCTAAAGAGTCAGATGTTGAGTGGTCTCGTGCATAGTTAATCATTTGTTTTGTTCCCCAAACAGCTAACGGGGATTTTTCGGCTATTTCTGTTGCTACCTCATGCACAGCATCAAGCATTGTTTCTTGATCCGGAAATACTTCATTTACAAGTCCGACTGATTTAGCCTCTGCTGCTGGCATTCTCCGTCCGGTATAAGCTAACTCTCGACAAACTCCTTCTGGAATAAGCTTTGGAAGCCTTTGGAGTGTGCCTACATCTGCTGTCATACCAATGTTGATTTCTTGTATGCAAAAGAATGCGTCTTCTGTTGCATAGCGCATATCTGCTGCGGTAACCATATCTACTGCCCCGCCGACGCATCCTCCTTGTATGGCTGCGATTACTGGCATTCTTACTTTTTCAAAAACTGAAAAAGTTTCTTGAAGGTGGAGCACATTCATTCTTAAATTAGCTCCTATGCGACCAGCATCTTTCCCTTCAGAAACTACCGCGTCTCCCCCGCCAAATGCAGCGAGGTCCATCCCAGCAGAAAAATGCCTTCCGGTTGAAGCCAAAATAATAGCTCGTACTTCTCCGCTGCTATCTATATCTCGGATTAGTCCTGGTAATTCTGTCCAGAATTCAGGAATCATTGAGTTGAGACGTTCTGGTCGTTTCATTGTTACTGTGGCTATACCATCAGAGGTTTCCACATCAAAGCATGTCATTTGTTCAGTCATAAGATTAATTTACTTCCATCTGGGTAAAAATGTTTGATCGGGTTAATTAAGATTTTTCTCTACAAGTTCTACTAAGTCAATTTCGGGTCGAGGCCCAAGGTGACTAATCACTTCAGCGGCAGCAATACTGCCTATTTTTCCTGATTTCTCTAAGGAAAATCCTTGGCTTAGTCCAAAGAGCACTCCGGATGCGTACAAGTCTCCTGCTCCTGTTGTGTCTACCACTCCGTCAAGTTCCTCTGCAGGTATTTCTATTCGCTCGTTTCCGGCTATGACTAAAGAGCCCCTTGGTCCAAGAGTTACAAACGCGATATCAACCAAATTTGAAAGTTCTTGGACTGCTATTGAAAAGTCGTCAGTTTCGAATAGAGACTTGGTTTCTGATTCATTTGAAAAGACGATATCAACTCGATCTTCTAACAAATCCAGCCATTCTTGACGGTGACGATCTACACAAAACTCATCTGAGAGCGTGAGTGCTACTTGACGAGATGATTTCTTGGCTACATCCATTGCAAAACGAATTGCTTCTTTAGCTACGTCTCGATCCCATAAGTAGCCTTCGCAATACAGTGTGCCTGATGATGTAATGAGGTCTTCATCTATCTCGGTTTTGTCTAGCAAAGAAGAAACTCCGAGGAATGTGTTCATTGTTCGTTGAGCATCAGGGGTTACTTGGATGAGACAGCGTGCCGTAGGGATGTCTCCTGCTTTTATTGGCCCTCGAAAATCAACCCCAGCGTCTCTTATGTCTTCGCTGAAATAATTTCCGAGAGGGTCATCATTAACTTTGCCGATATAAGCAGCGAAGCCTTCAAGACAAGCAACCCCGACCATGGTGTTGGCTGCTGAACCACCACTTACCCTCTTACCAGGCGGCATTGCTTCATATAACTCTTGTGCGCGGTCGGCATCTATTAGAGTCATATTTCCTTTTATGAGTTGATGTTCTTGAATAAAACTTTCTTCTACTGGAGAGAGAACATCAACTATTGCGTTACCTACTCCCACTACATCGAACTTTTTTTCGTTCTTCTTTCTATCCATTGCTAGTTCCGTGTATAAGTTGTAGATCTAAATTTCCTAAAGAGTCGTTTACTTTGACAGTGAACACGTGTGTGCCTTCTGAAGGATCTGTGACGATACAAGAGAAACTCTGCCCTTCTTCCGCGATTCTTACTTTAGGGTCGCATATAACTTGATGACTAATTCCGAGATCAGAATCAAGTTGTCCCTTCAACTCTTGAGATACTTCCTCTGCCCAAATAAGACCAAACTCGGTTATTACATTGATGCCTCCTGAGCTATCCGGGCCTTCAACTATAAAAGAGACTTGAGTGTCGCCAATGTTGGCGGTGCAAGTGCTTTGGGTTTCAATAAGAGCCGGGCATTCAATAGCAGTGATAAGTCCGGGATCTTCTGGAATCAATAAGGCTGGTATTAGTTCCTCGAATGTTTCTTGATTGAATTCAGTTGATGTATCCGAGGAGCAACTAAACGAAATAGCTAAAAGAGCCGTGAAAAGAAAGCATAATTTCTTGTACTTTTTTCTTAGCATGAAAGCTTTCTAATTGTTATCAACTAAATGAAGATTTGAAGAGTAATTACTCAATAATTGAGATGGCTTGTTTAGGGCATCTCAAAACTGCTTGCTCTAGATCACTTCTTTGCTCTTCAGAAGGTGTTTCATTGAGTACATAAAGAAAGTCATCGTCCCTTACTTCAAAAAGATCTGGAGCGATATCCATACAAATACCATTGCTTTCGCATTGGTCGTAATTCACAGAAATACGCATATTTTCCTCCCAACAATTTAGATTTTTTTATCTTAGATGATTCTGTTGAGTTTTTCTTTTCAGAAATCTATGACCTGACGAATGATGTCTGCATCTCCCATGCACGCCATAGCATCGTTGACTTCATCAATTTTGATTCGTCGTGAGATCATTCCTTCAAGGTCAAGTCGTCCGGCTTTATATAGCCTCAAGAATCTATTGAAGTCTGAACGAACATCAGCTCCGCCATAGTAAGAGCCGACCAATATTTTTTCTGCGAAAAAAAGTTCAAAAGCGGAGAGTTCAAAGGTTTCTTCCATACGGCCAACCCCAACAACACACGCTGTTCCCCCTCGACGCGTAATGTCAAAGGCTTGACGCATCGTTGAAGGCAAGCCGATACATTCCAAAGCAAAGTCAAATCCATCACCACCGGTGATCTCTGCCATTGCCGCAGGAAGGTCATCTGGTAGAACTGCATGTGTAGCTCCGAAGGCTTTAGCTCGATCCAGTTTTCCTTCATGTAGGTCTACAGCAACGATTTCAGATGCTCCCGCAATCGCTGCACCTTGGATAGCTGCCACTCCAACTCCTCCTGCTCCTATTACTACCACAGAGGAACCAGGAGTAACTTTTGCTGTATTTAATGCTGCTCCCACTCCTGTAGTGACACCACAACCAACTAAAGCAGCAACATCTAATGGCACATCATTATCTATTTTGATCGCCGCCATTGCTGGAACAATTGTCTCTTCAGCGAATGTTCCAGCGTTAGTCATAGCGCGTACGACTGTGTCACCTTGCATGAACTGTGGCTGAGTCAGGAAACCTGCCATGCAGAGATTCGGTTGTTTACGGTTAACGCAATAGTTGCAATTTCCACAAGGCGGAGAGAAAGCGATGATGACGTGGTCTCCTGGTGCTACATGAGTCACCCCGGGGCCTACATCTAACACAACACCTGCGCCCTCATGCCCCAAGACTGCTGGTGGCTGTAAGGGAATCGTTCCATTCATTGCCGAAAGATCTGAATGGCAAACGCCGCTGTGGGCAATTTTGACGCGTACATCACCTGGTGCGATATCACGAAGTGTGATGTCATCAGCGATGACGAGTTCATCTGTTGGGACTTGGGTAAGGACGGCTGCAAGCATTTTTTCTCCCTTATGTAAGTTCTTTTTATTACCGTAGCGGTTTATTTCATTCTAAGGAAAGGCCGGTAAATGAAACTTGTTTTTTAAGAGTTGTTTAACTCAAGTCCGATCGCCAGTAATCCAATCACTGTCTTTGCATCAGTAATTGTCCCGTCCCTAGTTAACTCCAATGCTTCCTCTAAAGGCAGTCGAATTACCGTCAGATATTCCTCTTCAATGCTCACTGCTTTAGCTTCGGTCGGTATCAACTCTTTTGCGAGATAGATCGAAGTGATTTCATCTGTAAACCCCGCAGAGTTATGAAACTCTAAGAGAAGTGTTAGTTCGCTGCAGTCATGCCCTGTCTCTTCTATTAACTCACGGCGGGCAGCTTCAGTTTTCGCTTCTCCAGGAACATCAAGTTTTCCTGCAGGTATTTCAAGGGTGTTTCTCTCTAATGCCGGGCGATACTGATTAACAAGAATCACTTCACCCTTGTCTAGGGCTACTACTGCGACTGCGCCTGGGTGACGCACTACGTCTCTTTCTAGAACTTCTCCTTGGGGCCCTTCAAAAACTGCTTGATTGTAGGTAACAACAAAGCCTTCATGGAGAGTGGTTTCGCTTACTTTTCGAAAATTTTTTTCTAAATCATTCACTAATTAACGTTTCATCGCTTAACAACGGAGAATCTTGTTTCATTGATCGTTCAAGTGCTGCTTTTACAAACCCAAGAAATAACGGAGCGGGCCTTGTTGGTCTACTTTTGAATTCCGGATGTGCTTGAGTGGCAACCCAGAAAGGATGATTTTTTAGTTCTATAAACTCCACTAAGCGACCGTCTGGTGACTCACCTGAAATAAAGAAATCACTTTCATCAAATTGGGAGCGGTATCTCGGATTAAATTCGTACCTATGGCGATGCCGTTCAGAAATTACTTCCTCTCCATATAGCTCTGCGACCTGAGATCCATGAGCTAGTTGAGCCACGTAAGCACCTAACCGCATTGTTCCGCCTAAGTCTGTTACATCTCGTTGAGAATCCATGAGGTCTATAACAGGGTGCGGAGTAGATGCGTCGAATTCTGTGGAATGAGCACGTTCAAGACCAAGTACATTTCGAGCAAATTCGATTGTCATGCACTGCAGCCCTAAACATAATCCAAGGCAAGGAAGGTCATTTTCTCTTGCATAACCCGCAGCAGATATTTTTCCTTCTATTCCTCTTTCTCCGAACCCTCCAGGGATAACAATTCCGTCTAGATCCTTCAGTCGATCTGAGGCTAATAATCCTTCAATGTCTTCTGCTTGAATCCAGTCGATCTCAATATCCGCTCCGAGTTGAACAGCCGAATGATTCAAAGACTCAACTACTGAGAGGTAGGCATCAACAAGGCTTACGTACTTTCCGATCAAACCTATTCGCACCGGTTGGTTAGCTGAACTTACTTTGTGGCTTAACTCGCGCCATTCTTCCAAATCTGGTTCTTTAGTTTCTAGGCGTAATAGATCACAAATTACATCATCTAGTCCCTCATCATGGATAACAAGAGGGATTTCGTACAGACTTCCGGCATCGGGAGTATTTATAACTGCTTCCGGTGGTACGGAGGAAAGATTAGCTATTTTTCGTGCAAGATCTTTCCCTATCGGCTCATCGCTTCTACACACGATTGCATCGGGTTGAATTCCTCGTCCTCTAAGTTCAATAACAGAGTGCTGGGTGGGCTTTGTTTTGTGTTCTCCTGAAGGGGCTATGAACGGAATCAAAGTGACATGGATATAACAAACGTTGTCGCGCCCAACATCTAGTCGATACTGGCGAATTGCTTCTAAAAACGGAAGGATCTCAATATCCCCTACTGTTCCACCAACTTCAGTTATAACAACGTCCACTTCGTCAGTTGCAAGCATACGTATACGTCGCTTTATCTCATCAGTTATATGAGGAATGACTTGGACTGTGCGGCCTAGGTAGTCACCCCGCCTTTCCGCTGCAAGAACTGTGGAATAAATTGATCCAGTGGTCGCATTAGATTCTTTGGTGAGATTCTCGTCTATGAATCGTTCATAGTGCCCAAGATCTAGATCAGTTTCTCCCCCATCGTCTGTAACAAAAACTTCACCGTGTTCGTAAGGGTTGAGAGTTCCTGGATCTACGTTGATGTAAGGGTCGAGTTTTTGAATAACTACTTTCAACCCTCTTTGTTTAAGAAGTCTTCCAAGAGAGGCTGCTGTGAGTCCCTTACCTAAGGAACTTGCCACACCACCCGTCACAAAAATGTGTTTCGTCACGGAATATCAATCTATCGGGAACCGAGGGGTGATGCGCGGAACATTACGACTACTCTCAAATTCCTTGGAATTTCTCATCGGTCTTCGAGTCCAAATTTACTTTTTAGAACATGAGCAAAGTGGCGATTTCTAGGCACTACCAATTGTGTTACTTGGCTGCTAGCTGTCACGACGACTTGATCGCCTTCTTCAACCACCGCTAGTTCACGTCCGTCAGCATTGCAAAGAGCTGTTCGCCCTCCCAGTACTTCTACTCGAATTTCTGTTGAAGGGGCTAGAACCATAGTTCGGTCAAATAACATGTGCGCAGAAATGGGGGTTACTTGAATTGATTCATGAACGGCATCGACTATTGGTCCTTGAGCGGAGAAGGCATAAGCGGTTGATCCGGTCGGAGTGGCTACGATAAGACCATCTGCTGCGTAGGAAGTGAAAAAAGATCCATCAAGTGTTACCCCTACCCGAATTGTTGGCCCTCTTCTTTCAACCACAACATCGTTCAAGACGTGTGTTTCCCCAAGTAGGGTTCCATCGGATTTAGATACTTTGACCTGCAACATCATGCGTTTCTCTATGCTCTGTTGCCCATCTAGAACTTGGGTAATTAAGTCTTTTACTTCAGACGGTTCGCAAGCTGTCAAATAACCAAGGTGGCCAAAATTAACTCCAAGTATTGGGACTTCTGAGTCGCCTAATAAATCGACCGCACGAAGTATTGATCCGTCGCCACCAAGGCTGACAACTAAGTCAAGAAGTTGTGACTTCTCCGCTATGAGCGGGTGATGGACTTCATGCCCTTCTTCGGACAACCATTGCGCCAGTTCGGCGGCTTGGTCTATCGCTTCTTGCCGTAGTTCGTGTACAACTAAACCGATTACTGCCATCTATTTCTTCCCATCGCCATGAAGACCTATTGCTTCTTGTATAAGTGATGAAACTTCTAATTGTTGACAATCTGAACTCTTAACAACGTGTATGAAGAATTCTACGTTTCCTTCTGCTCCAGTTATTGGCGAGACCATACCTTCTATGATGGCGGCTTTATTCCCGCGAACCGACATCTGCACCTTGTTAAGGACATCGTTCCAAACTTCTGGATCTCTTATGACTCCTTTTCCTTTATCCACTTCATGCTTTCCGGCTTCGAATTGAGGTTTAACTAATAGAAGCATCGGAGAATCATCTTTGATTAAATCAAGTAATTTATCCAAGATGGCTGTTAGAGAGATGAAAGATAGGTCTGCCACAAGAAGGTCAAACGGCGCTCCTAGTTCTTTTGAGTCAGCGTGACGGATGTTTGTTCGCTCATGAACTGTGACCCGTTTGTCTTGAGAAAGACGGTTGTGTATTTGGCCTCGTCCTACATCTATTGCTGTTACGGAAGTTGCTTCGTGTTGAAGAAGACAATCGGTGAACCCTCCAGTGCTGGAACCAACATCAATTACCTTTAACCCGCTTACATCAATATTAAAAAATTCTAAAGCTGCTTCAAGTTTGAGCCCTCCTCGACTTACATATCGAGGGGGATCCCCTGCTACAAATAGCGTTTGCGACAGAGCTACCATGCGGGACGGTTTATCAGCTGGGGCGCCATCAACAGTAACTCGGCCTGCTTTTATTACTTCTTGGGCCTGTGATCTGTTTTCAACAAGTCCTCTTCGGACCAATTCATTATCTAGCCGTTGGCGACTCACCCTAAATACTCTTTGACTAAAGTGGGTAAATCTAGGTGAATGGTGTCTGGAACAGGATCTATAGGTAAATCCGATTCATTAGTGACTCCGCTTAGAACTAAAGCAAACTTCCAGTTCAAAGATTTTGCTAAAAGCCCGTCAGTGTCTGGACGATCTCCAACAACTATCCCTTCAGTGCCGCCCCTTTCAATCACTAAATCACAAATTGGCTGATGAGGCTTACCTGCAACTTCTGGCTTTACTCTTGTCGCTGCTTCTAATGCGGCGACAATACTTCCTGCTCCTGCGCGAATTCCGTCTTCAGCCGGGTACGTGACATCTTGATTTGTGGCTAACAAGCGAGCCCCACCGAGTATGGCCTGTATACCTGCAGTTAGTCCCCAATAGTCAAAATTTTCATGAAACCCAACAACTACGGTGTCGACTGGTCCTTCATCAACCATTATTGCCCCTTGAGATTCAAGTTCTTCCCTGCAACCCGGTCCACACATTCCGAGCACTCGTTCGCCAGGCTCTACCATTCGTGCTGCGGCCATTGCTGAGGTTATGACTCCCCCTTGGGCGTCAATCCCGTGACTGAAAAGTTTTTCCTCTACATCGATTACTCGGCGACCAGAGTTATTGGTAACAAAAAGTACTGTTTCGCCGGCATTTTGAAGCGCTGCTACAGCTTCTGCTACCCCGGGTATTGATTCAGTGCCTAGCCACACAACACCATCAAGGTCTAATGCCCATCCCATAAATTCTTCTCTTACTGAAAATTAGACTTCCCAAGTGGGCAATGAGTGAAGGAGGTCCTTTAACTGTCCTCTACCGCGCTCTTCTGTGACTCCCATAACTTGATCGCTCATTGCAGAAGCATACTCTTCTCTCTCTACTGCTCTAAATACACCAACGGGCGTTGCTGTATTTGGACGTGATGCTAGACGAGAAAGAGCAAAGGCTGTAGAGGGATTGCTTCGTGTTTCATCATGTACTAGCAAAGATTCAACCCCTACATCACTTACGTTAACTATCTCTACGCCATCTGCGCTTTGAACAACTCCGAACTGTCCTTCGCTTCCAAACTGTATTGGTTCTCCATGAACCAGATTGATGAGCATGTCGTCTCTTGCATCTTTTTTTGTTATTTCCGCAAAAGCTCCGTCATTAAAGACATTGCAATTCTGATAGACCTCTACAAATGAAGCACCAGAATGTGCATGCGCGCGAGCGAACATTTCTTGAAGGTGTTTACGATCCATGTCATGGGTTCTAGCGACGAAACTCGCTTCTGCACCTATTGCAACGCTGATTGGATTAAATGGCTCAGAAATCAGACCCACCGGAGACGACTTTGTTATTTTTCCGGTCTCACTAGTTGGAGAAAATTGTCCTTTGGTTAATCCATATATCTGATTATTAAACAAAAGGATGTTCAAGTTGGTATTTCTTCTAAGAGCATGAATGAGATGATTTCCACCTATAGAAAGCATGTCACCATCGCCGCCAACGACCCAAATGTCAAGATCAGGTCTCGCTAAAGCCAACCCAGTAGCTATAGCGGGGGCACGACCATGGATGCTGTGCATACCATAAGTGTTCATATAGTAAGGGAATCGAGCCGCGCAGCCTATGCCAGAAATAAATACTGTTTTTTCCCTACGCACTCCAAGATCAGGTAGAAGCAACTGAAGGGCTGTCAAAATTGAATAGTCCCCACAGCCTGGACACCACCGAACTTCTTGATCGCTTTGCCAATCAGCTCGAGTAGTTTCAGGAACGGCTTCTGAATCCATTACATCGGTCATGATTTACTCTTTCCTTCAATATATTCCAGAATAGTCTGTTCTAGTTCTCCTGCAGTAAAAGGCTGCCCTGCCACCTTGCTTATTGACTTAGCGTCTACAAGGTACTCTGCACGTAACATCAAACTCAACTGTCCCAAGTTCATCTCTGGAACGAGGATATGAGTTCGACCTTCTAAGATTTCCCCAAGATTTTTAGGGAAAGGATTGAGATGAGATAGGTGTGCGTGAGCAACTTTGTGTCCATTGGATCGCACCCGTCCCATTGCGCTAGTTATTGAACCCCATGTTGAACCCCAACCGACTACGAGGATCTCAGCATCAGGGTCACCTGCTACTTCAATATCAGGGACTTTCACACGCTTTACCCGTTCCGCCCTGACTTCCACCATGTGAGCATGATTAGTTGGGTCATAACTTATGTTTCCTGACCCATCTTCTTTCTCAATACCACCTATCCGATGCATCAAATTAGGTGTTCCTGGGATCGCCATTGAACGTACGAGATTTTCATCTCTCAAATAGGGCCAATAGCCTGCTTCGCCATCTTCTCCGATGTGGTTGTACTCGGTGTCGAATTCAATGTTTATCGGTTCAAGACCATCTACATCTGGCAATAACCACGGTTCTGACCCATTGGCTAGGTAACCATCTGAAAGAAGCATCACCGGGGTGCGATGTTCAAGTGCGATGCGGCAAGCCTCAATAGCTGCAAAGAAACATTCTGAAGGAGTTTTTGCTGCAACTATAGGCATTGGGGATTCTCCATGCCTTCCATACATAGCCATAAGTAGATCTGCAGCTTCTGTCTTCGTTGGAAGACCAGTAGATGGCCCTCCACGCTGGATATTTATAATCACTAATGGAAGTTCAAGCGAAATCGCCAACCCCATCGTCTCTGATTTGAGAGCAACACCTGGACCGCTAGTGGTTGTGATTCCAAGATGCCCGCCATATGAAGCTCCTAGAGCTGCGCCAACTGCTGCGATTTCATCTTCAGCTTGGAAAGTTGTTACCCCAAAAGCTTTATGTTTTGCGAGCTCATGAAGAATGTCACTTGCTGGAGTTATCGGATAGGAACCTAGAAATAGAGGTAAGTCAGCTAATTGGCTAGCAGCAATCAGTCCCCAAGAAAGTGCAGTATTTCCATTTATGTTTGTGTAAGTACCCGAAGCGAGAGGAGCCGCTTTCACGACTACTCGTTGGTCCCCTAATTCGGCGCTCTCTCCGTATATATGTCCGGCAGAAAAGGCTGCTTTGTTCGCTGCAATAATCTGGTCTTTTCCGGCAAAACGTTGGTCTATCCAATCCAAAGTGGGTTCAATTGGACGACTATACATCCAAGAGACGAGACCTAGAGCGAAGAAATTCTTTGATCTTTCGGCATCTCGAGGTTTGACACCCAGTTCTTTACACGCTTCTTTTGTTAACGAAGTCATAGGTACAGATATTGTTCTATACCCAGAAAGGTCATCACCTTCTTCTAGAGGGTTGTAGTCGTAGCCAGCTTTGGCAAGATTGCGTTCTTCAAAAGTGTCATTGTTGACAATCAAGGTTCCACCAGGTGTAAGCAAGTGAAGATCTGATTTGAGTGCCGCTGGATTCATAGCCACCATTACTTCAGGTGCATCACCTGGAGTCATTATGTCATGATCTGATATCTGCACTTGGAACGCTGAAACGCCCGCTAAAGAACCGGCAGGTGCCCGAATCTCTGCTGGATAATCAGGAAAAGTTGCTAAATCGTTTCCATTAATTGCACTAGCCGTCGTGAAACGATCACCGGTAAGTTGCATTCCATCACCAGAGTCTCCAGCAAATCGGATAATTACCCGATCCACTGCTTCTACTTCGGATTGTTCTACCACGTCAGTCATCTAACTCTCACTTCCTTAAGTGTTTGAAGCGTTGAAAATTTGTTGAATTGAAGAATCAAGGAGCGCATCAAACTCTTCTTGTGTCTGATTTGCAGAAAGTCCTTCTGTCAATGCGCGCGAGAAACTTGCGACCAAACCATTGTTTCTGGACATGCGATTATTAGCTTCTTCCCGGCTGTAACCGCCTGACAAAGCTACTACCCGGAGAACACGATCGTTATTCACAAAGCATTCATAGAAGTTGTCTTCTTCTGGAAGGGTAAGTTTGAGCATGACAGATTGAGAATCTTCAAGCCCACCAAGGTTTCGTTCAATCGCTGAGCAAAGCAATTCTTCTGACTCTCTTTTGTCCGTACTATTTATGTCTACTTCTGGTTCAATAATCGGTACAAGTCCAGCGTTAAGTATTTCTTTTCCTATATCGAATTGTTGATCAACGACTCGATTGATACCAGCAGAATTCGCTTCTTTAATTACTGAACGCATCTTGGTGCCGAATATTCCGGATTCTTTGGCCTTGTCCAATAGAGCTTCAAGTTCTGGCATTGGCTTCATGACTTGTACCCCGTCGTTTTCGTCAGAAAGACCTTTATCGACTTTGAGAAATGGCACAACTTGTTTTGTTTGCCAAAGATAATCAGCCGTACTTTGGCCAGAGATTTCTCTGTCCATCGTATTTTCAAACAGAATTGCGCCAAGTATACGATTTCCTCCGAAACTAGGGCTCGTCATGATTCGTGTTCGCATTTGATGTATTAGGTCAAACATTTCGCTTTCGCTTTCATAAGCGTCACCTTCTAGACCATAAGCTTGCAGTGCTTTCGGTGTGCTCCCGCCACTCTGATCCAACGCAGCGATAAAGCCTTCCTGGTCACGAATCTTTGCCATTTGTTCAATATTCATTAATATCTACCCGTACTTATAAGTGTGCTTTATTGCGTGTACCACATTAGGCGCGAAAACCTTCAATGTCTTTGCTTTCAACACGATTAGAAGACCTAAATTATTCCTCATTGAGGCGTTATTGCAAAGCCTGAATCCGAGAAGCAACATCTCCATAATTCTTGTCTTGATGATTAATCCAAACAAACAAGTCACGGGCCTTAGGAATCTTTCCAGACCGCTCATATAAGTCTGCTAATGCATACGCTCGGCGAAGATGATAATCCTTGGCGCGTTTTGGAAATCTCCACCCGCGCTCTAAAAGATTAATAGCGCCAGAAACTTTACCCTGATCGGCTAAGGCACCTGCAGCAACTATCCTTCCTTCGGTGACTAACGATCCCGAGGGTGATGCATCTCGTAGCTCATCCCAAAGTTCTTCAACATCTACCCACCATTCCAATGCACGGTAACAATCAGCAAGAACCGGATTTTGTTCAGTTCCACCAGAAATTTCTCTAAATTTTTCAAGTTTTTTTGCTGCTTCACGCCAACGACCAAGTCGATAAAGGGTGAGGCCAGACATCTCAACTATTTCTGCAACCCCCGGGGCTTGTCTTTCTAATGGGATAAGAATTTTGCGTGCTTCAAAAAAACGTTCTTGTTCGAACGCCTGGCTTGCTTCAACTAAACGTCTTAAAGCACGGCGCCCATCTTTATTTCCTAAAATTCTCACTAATGATGCTTCTGCATCAGGAAGTTTTCTCGGGCTTGCTGGTAAAAGAGATCTTTTTACGACCGCACTTCTATGTGTCCTTTTCTTAGCTCTGTTAACAGCAGCGTCAGCTTCATAACGTACTTTGTCTCTAGTCGGTTTCTCCTCAATAGCTCTAGCTCGTCTATCTTCATAAGTCGGCTCAGGCCGTGCGTAAGCGGTATTTCTATTTCGCTCGGGAGTCTCTATTTTTTCTGTTACCTCTAACCAGCCAGCACCACGACGAGCAACCCCTCCCCAAGAACTCGGTCCGGCGTTATAAGGTTCACGACGGCGTCGATCGACTTTTGGTTCGCTTTCTCTTTCTCGCCGACGCCGATCTATAGAACTTGATTCTTTAGAGCTTTTATTCTTAGACGACCGGTTATTTGAGTTCTTCTTATTTGCCGGAGAATTACTCTTCGACTGAGGACCATTTCTCTTCTGGGGGCGTCGCTCACGAGAATTTCCTGAAGAAGACATGGCTCAAATCTACTGTCTAGATAACGAGTTAGTTGTCTAGATTCATAGTTGGCTGAAAAAATGAATGAGCGGGACCATTGGTCCCGCTCATTACTTGAGAAATCCGGCGACGTCCTACTCTCCCAGGGCATCT
This sequence comes from uncultured Acidimicrobiaceae bacterium, assembly GCA_913053885.1. Classification (GTDB taxonomy): domain Bacteria; phylum Actinomycetota; class Acidimicrobiia; order Acidimicrobiales; family MedAcidi-G1; genus MedAcidi-G2B. Next base: position 3,608 of record CAJXGE010000013.1, on the reverse strand, counting down.
CTACCCAAGTACCATCGGCGCTGACGGGCTTAACTTCCGTGTTCGGAATGGGAACGGGTGTGTCCCCGTCGCTATCGCCACCGAAAAAATTTGCAATCTCACTCCTTGGAGCAAGTTCACGATCAATTGTCAAAAAATAAAGTCCTCTATGAGTACTCCACAGCAAACACGAACATCAGAATCAAGTATTGATGATAATAACCAAGCCCTCGGCCGATTAGTACCGGTCGGCTGAACACGTTGCCGTGCTTACACCTCCGGCCTATCAACGTGGTGGTCTGCCACGGGCCTTACCCGGTTTCCCGGTGGGAAATCTCATCTTGAAACGGGCTTCCCACTTAGATGCTTTCAGCGGTTATCCCTTCCGTAGGTAGCCAACCAGCCATGCTCCTGGCGGAACAACTGGCACACTAGAGCTACGTCCATCCCGGTCCTCTCGTACTAGGGACAGCATTTCTCAAATTTCCTTCGGCTGCAGAGGATAGGGACCGAACTGTCTCACGACGTTCTAAACCCAGCTCGCGTACCGCTTTAATGGGCGAACAGCCCAACCCTTGGGACCTGCTTCAGCCCCAGGATGCGATGAGCCGACATCGAGGTGCCAAACCTTCCCGTCGATATGGACTCTTGGGGAAGATAAGCCTGTTATCCCCGGGGTACCTTTTATCCGTTGAGCGACGGCGCTTCCACACGCAACCGCCGGATCACTATGCCCGTCTTTCGACCCTGCTCGACTTGTAGGTCTCGCAGTCAAGCTCCCTTCTGCCATTGCACTCGATGCCTGATTGCCAACCAGGCTGAGGGAACCTTTGGGCGCCTCCGTTACTCTTTGGGAGGCGACCGCCCCAGTCAAACTACCCGCCTGGCACTGTTCCTAAACCGGATAACGGTTCGAGGTTAGATGTTCAACATACACAGGGTGGTATTTCAAGGATGACTCCACGCACACTGGCGCATGCGCTTCAAAGTCTCCCACCTATCCTGCACAGTGAAGGTCAAACATCAATACCAAGTTGTAGTAAAGGTCCACGGGGTCTTTCCGTCCTTCTGTAGCTAACGAGCATCTTTACTCGTACTTCAATTTCGCCGGGTCTGTGGTTGAGACAGTGGGAAAGTCGTTACGCCATTCGTGCAGGTCGGAACTTACCCGACAAGGAATTTCGCTACCTTAGGACCGTTATAGTTACGGCCGCCGTTTACCGGGGCTTAGGTTCAGAGCTTCGCCCGAAGGCTAACCCTTCCCCGTAACCTTCCGGCACCGGGCAGGCGTCACAGGGTATACGTCGTCTTAGGACTTTGCACCCTGCTGTGTTTTTAGTAAACAGTCGCTTTCCTCTGGTTTGTGACACCTCTTCGAGCTTCTAGGCGTAAAGCCTAATACTCTATTGAGGTCATCCTTATCCCGAAGTTACGGATGTAATTTGCCGAGTTCCTTAACCATAGTTCTCCCAATCGCCTTAGTATTCTCTACCTGTCCACCTGAGTTGGTTTGGGGTACGGGCACCGATTGCACTCGCTAGCGGCTTTTCTCGACAGCATAGGATCAATGACTTCGCCTTGAACGGCTCGGCATCGCGTCTCAGTCTTAATGGGGAGCGGACTTACCTACGCCCCGACCTACACGCTTGCCCCAGGACAACCATCGCCTGGGTTCACCTACCTTCCTGTGTCCCCGCCTCACTCGTCTTGCCAGAGTGGTTCAAGTTCCTCCTGATCCCGAAGGATCAGACATCCCCTTAGCACTTTGGGTCGACGTTTTGCGCGCAATCCGTGGTACCGGAATATCAACCGGTTGTGCATCGACTACGCCTCTCGGCCTCGCCTTAGCTCCCGACTTACCCTGGGAGGATTAGCCTTCCCCAGGAACCCTTGGACTTCCGGCGGAGGGGTTTCTCACCCCTCTCTCGCTACTTATACCAACATTCTCACTCGAGCCCGCTCCATAACGGTTTTCACCGCCACTTCAACGCAAACTCGACGCTCCGCTACCACTCCTGCTAATGCAGAAGTCCGCGACTTCGGTGTAAGACTTAGCCCCGTTACATTTTCCGCGCGGGATCACTCGACCAGTGAGCTGTTACGCACTCTTTTAATGGTGGCTGCTTCTAAGCCAACATCCTGGCTGTCTGGGCAATCCCACTTCGTTTTCCACTTAGTCTTAACTTTGGGACCTTAGTCGGCGGTCTGGGCTGTTTCCCTTTCGTCCATCGAAGCTCATCCCCCGAGGACTCACTGCCGCACTCTAGAGCCATGGCATTCGGAGTTTGGCTGGGGTTGGTAAGCTTGTAGGCCCCCTAACCCATCCAGTGCTCTACCTCCATGGCTGAACACGCGACGCTGCACCTAAATGCATTTCGCGGAGAACCAGCTATTACCGAGTTTGATTGGCCTTTCACCCCTATCCACAGGTCATCCGCCCAGTTTTCAACCTAGGTCGGTTCGCGCCTCCACGGGGTCTTACCCCCGCTTCACACTGCCCATGGATAGATCACTCGGCTTCGGGTCTATAGCATGCGACTGGACGCCCTGTTCAGACTCGCTTTCGCTTCGGCTTCCCCTCACGGGTTAACCTTGCCACACACCATAACTCGCAGGCTCATTCTTCAAAAGGCACGCCATCGCGGCCTAAGATCGAAATCTTAGACGACGCTCTGACTGATTGTAAACCAACGGTTTCAGGTACTATTTCACTCCCCTCCCGGGGTACTTTTCACCTTTCCCTCACGGTACTAGTTCACTATCGGTCGCCTACCTATACTTAGCCTTACGAGGTGGTCCTCGCAGATTCACACCGGCTTTCCCGGATCCGGTGTTACTCGGGAACACATGTCAGAGTCTGTTCAGTTTTCACATACGGGGCTATTACCCTCTACGGCATGCTCTTCCAAAACATTTCCGTTAACTGACAGATTTGTAACTCTGTGAAAGGTCTGACGCCCTCTCCACATGGTCCCACAACCCCACTTTGGCAACGCCGCCAGGCTTTAACACCAAAATGGTTTAGGCTCTTCCCTCTTCGCTCGCCGCTACTGGGGGAGTCGCTTTTGCTTTCTTTTCCTCGGGTTACTTAGATGTTTCAGTTCACCCGGTTCCCTCAACCGACCCTATGTATTCAGATCGGTGTGATATTCAATTACGAATATCAGGTTTCCCTATTCGGACATCCACGGATCGAGGCTAGATAGGCAGCTCCCCGTGGCTTTTCGCAGCCGTCCACGTCCTTCTTCGGTAGTAGGCGCCAAGGCATTCACCGTTGGCCCTTAGTAGCTTGGAATTATTCAAAATTTAAATACATCAACAATAATTGATTGAAGATGCTCGTGTTCGCTGTGCAGTTCTCAAAAGGCACTTGCTGACTACTCAGTCAGCTACTGACTTTCTTATAAGAAGAGGTCAAGAGTGAGCACTAAGTGCTCTCTCAAAACGAAACAGAGGACGGAACGAAACATTGTTTCTATTTGGTATTCCAAATTTCCATAATGATCAAACTAACCAGTGCACTAACTGAGAGTATTTTCGTTTGGCTGAGAAATTCTCAGCCTTACGAGATACATACTCCTTAGAAAGGAGGTGATCCAGCCGCACCTTCCGGTACGGCTACCTTGTTA
>CAJXGE010000012.1:0-30369 GCA_913053885.1 uncultured Acidimicrobiaceae bacterium | reverse complement strand
GGCGGTTCTCCTGAAGACAATGCAAGAATTGCCTTGTCCATATTTTCCGGGGAAGAGTCTGGTCCTAAGCGAGACATGGTTGTAATTAATGCGGCTGCAGGACTTGTAGTAGGGGGGCAGGCCCTAAATCTAGAAGAAGGAATAAAACTCGCTGAACAATCTATAGAAACCGGTGAGTCTTTAAAGAAACTAGAGGCAATTTCAACCCAAAAGTAAGGGTTTTTTCCACTGTCACATGCTGCTGTCATGATTGAATTCATGAGAAATAAACAAAATTCTGCTATTCCAGATGAGGTTGAAAACTTAGTAATTGACTGTGATACATGTGTTGTGCAAGATGAAGAAATTTGCAAAGAATGTGTAGTTACTTTCATTTGTAACCGTGAACCAGGCGAAGCATTGGTTATTGATTTAGCGGAGGAAAGAGCTCTTCGTTTATTGAATAAAAATGGTTTAGTTCCGCCTCTAAGGCACTTAGAGGTGCAAGCTGACAATTAAAAGGTGGACCTTGCTTCATATTCTGCGACGATAGAGACGTGGAAAATCTGGATAATAGTATCGAGCGACTATCTAAGCTTTGTATTGCGGCCGGACTAGATGCCGGTTTGGATTCAGTAGGAATAACTAGTGCTGAACCATTTTCTGAAGCACTCAGCACCCTTAAGGAACGAAAAAAATCTGGGTACGCAGCGGATATGCAGTTCACGTACCGAAATCCAGAGCGTTCGACGACACCGACAAAAGTTCTTCCCGATGCTAAATCTCTGATTGTTGGGGCTTTGCATACTCCGTCTCCACGCCTTCCTGATTCGCAGGAAGGAGACTCCCGAATATCTGCCTATGCACGCAAAGACTATTATTCCGATTTACGCGTATCTCTGCAGTCAGTAGCCAAAATTTTAGAAAATGAAGGATGGAAAACGAGAGTGGTTGCAGACGATAACGCATTGGTTGATCGAGCAGCAGCACTTCGAGCCGGAATCGGTTGGATGGGAAAGAATTCAAATGTCCTTATTCCGAAAAAAGGAAGTTGGTTCGTTTTAGGATCAGTGGTGACGAATGCCCCTCTGAAAGGGAATGAAGAAGCAGTAAAAGAAGAGTGCGGTCAATGCTCTAGGTGTATAGATCTTTGCCCTACTTCAGCAATAGTTGAGCCCGGTGTAGTAGACGCGAGACGTTGCATAGCATGGCTAGTTCAAGCGCCTGGATCAATTCCGGAGGAATTCCGTTCCTCAATAGGAAATCGGATTTATGGGTGTGATGATTGTCAAGAGGTGTGTCCGATCGGACGCCAAGATCGCATAGAAGGAAACATTTCCGACTCTTTGGCAGATATTTCCGCACTTCAGATCCTCAAATTTACTGACGAGGAGTTATTAGAGCGGTATAGCCATTGGTACATAGCCGAACGTAACCCTAAATATTTAAGAAGAAATGCTTTAGTAGTATTAGGGAATTCAAAAATTAGAAACTCTGAAGTAGATCAAGAAATTAAAAAATATCTTCAGGACTCTGACGGGATTCTTAGAGAACATGCAGAATGGGCGTATATGCAACGGGGCATTTCATGAGACGGCACGTATTAGTAACAAATGACTTTCCGCCTAAAGTAGGCGGGATTCAATCTTATTTGTGGGAGTTATGGAGAAGGCTTCCTGAAAGAGAAGCGCTAATACATACTACGCCATATAAGAATTCTGTTGAATTTGATTCTGAAGAACCTCATGAAATTATCCGCTCTAAAGAGCCAGTTTTGTTACCTCATCCATTCCTTCCTAAAAGAGTAAGGAAGTTAGCGAATAAGCACGAAGCTGAGTTAATTATTTGGGATCCAGCTTTGCCAGTAGGGTTCTCTGCTCCTCATACAGGGATACCTTATGGCGTGGTTCTTCATGGCGCTGAGGTAACTATCCCTGGAAGACTTCCAATAACACGTCAAATGCTTAGCAAAGTGCTTCGCGGCGCTTCTCTTGTTATTTGCGCTGGTCATTATCCGGCAGCAGAGGCAGAACGAGCTGCACAACAGTCTCTACCAACTCTAATTATCCCTCCAGGGGTAGATATTGAACGATTTAAGCCCTTGACAACCAATGAGAAATTAGAAGTTCGTAGGAAACTAGGCCTTCCTACCCAAGCCCCATTAGTGGTTAGTGTCAGTCGTCTGGTGCCGCGTAAAGGAATGGACACGTTAATTAAGGCTGCAACAAGGTTAAGAGAGTCCATCCCAGATATTGTTGTGGCGATTGCAGGAACTGGTCGTGACATGAAGCGATTACAGGCTTTAATTGATTCAACTAAAGCACCTGTTCGGTTATTAGGACGTGTTGAAGATGAACTTCTGCCTGGCCTGTACGGGGCTGGAGATGTTTTTGCGATGCTTTGCAGAACTCGACTAGGAGGCCTAGAGCAAGAGGGATTTGGAATCGTTTTTCTTGAAGCAGCTGCTGCAGGAGTTCCACAAGTAGCAGGAAATAGTGGGGGAGCGGCAGAGGCGGTAGAGAATGAGAAAACTGGAATAGTGGTCGATCCGCCAAATGACCCTATAGCAGTGGCATCAGCCTTAGAAGAAATTTTGACGAATGAAAGCAAGCGAGAAGAAATGGCAAAAGCATCTCGTGAACGAGCTGTAAAACACTTCTCTTACGATCAGTTGGCTAAAAAATTGGAAGAAGGAATTTCTTCAGTTGAAATTAAGTGAATCATGGAAACGTTATCTGAGAAAGCAATACTAGACATCAACCGTTGGGGAACAATAATTTTCTTCTTCTTTGTTCTGGGGTCGGTAATCTCAGAAGGTCTCCTCAGAACCGCTTCACTTGTTTTTAACCTTTCACTATTTGCTGCAGGTTGTATCGCTTTCATGATTGCCTTTGTGAGAGCAGTGAGGAGAAGCAGGAAAGAGGTTATTAGCGTTGGTAGCCTATATTTTCTTTCAGGGTGTGCGCCTAAAAACGTGAGAAGATTAATGATGGGATTACTACTTATTCAAACAGTAGTTTCGCTTACAGCAGCGTCACTCCGACCTTATACAGTTGTGGCATCTTCTGTCCTAGTTCCAGTATTTGGCCTAGGTCTATCAGGGCTATGGGCGGCTAACTATGGAAAATTTGAAACAAGATAAAGGAAAATAATTTCCACCTTCCAAGTTACGCGTTAAAGTCAAATCAGAGGAGACACACATGACAGACCATGCAAGCCAAAGAGTTCTTATAAAAGCTTCCCCAGAAGAATGCTTTCGGGCCGTGATAGATGTGGAGAGTTACCCGGACTGGATTGATGACATTAAAGAGGCGAAGATAGTAGCTTTTGATGATGACGGAAGAGCAGGAGATGCTATGTTTCGCAGTGCAGCAATGGGCAGAAGTAGCACATACACCCTTCGTTATAGTTACGGTTCCAATCCACTGAGAGTGGCTTGGCGTCTGCTCGAAGGTGACATCATGCGTCGGATGGACGGTGAATACGAATTCTCAGAAGTCGAAGGTCAACCAGGAGTTAGTCAAGTTCATTATCACTTAGAAGTAGATCTACTCGTTCGGCTCCCTAGTTTTGTTAAACGCAGAGTAGAGGCAAAGATAGTTCATAGTGCTGTTGAAGACCTTAAGTCACGAATTGAGTCTGCTGGTAGATCCTCTGAGGGCTCTGATGCCCAACCCCCGTTGATGGCTTGATGAGTGCTCAGCTCGATACTACTCTTCCATTGAAAAGCTAAAATCAGGTCGATATGCCGGTATTGTTTGCGGCCATTTCTGCCGTATTTTACGGGGTGGGCGATGTTCTTGGGGGCGTGGGAGTTCAACGTTCAAGCCGAAATGGTGCAGCTATCTCAATGGCGGCTGTAGCGAACATAACGAGTGTCGTTTTTCTTACAGTATTCGTATCAATAAGCCCACCGGAAGCTGTTCTTTTAGGAGACGTATTGTGGCCTGCACTTGCCGGACTTTTAATGGCAATTACCCGACCCCTCTTATACGAGGGGATGGCCCGCGGCCCAATAACAGTCTTTGCTCCAGGCTTTGGATTGACAATGATTGCCATTCCCACAGTGATAGGACCATTAATTGGTGAATCTCTCTCCCTCTTAGAAGTTCTCGGAGTGATTTTTGCCATTCCTGCAGTGGTGCTTCTTTCAAGTCAAGATGGCTTGCCAAAGATAGAGGAAATATTAAAAAGCCGAGTGATCGGACTGTCACTTTTAGTGGGAACAAATATTGGAATAGCAGGAATCTTTACTTCTCAAGCAAACCCTGAAGCAGGTCAACTTCCGGTTCTGATCATATTAGGGATGGGAGTAGTGGTCTTAACTCCTGTTGCCCGAATCCGGTCTGGTTCCTTTTGGCCAGATATTGAAGTAAGAAAATTTGGTTTCGTACTTGGTTGCACAAGTGGAGTAGCTTTCATTTTGAGTACTGCAGCATATATGCGTGGCTCGGTGGCAGTAATAACAGCTCTAATCGCACTATGTCCTGGTGTCAGTGTAATAGTGGCCTGGAAATTCCTTAAAGAGGAGATATACGGACTGCAAGTAGTTGGAGGAATTCTTGGATTGGTATCAATAATGTTTTTTTCGATCGGAGTTTGACTACCGATGAACTATGAACACACACAAAAGGTATCAGTGGTTAGATATTTTCTTTTGGTCTCTCTCTTTGTTCTTGGACCTTTGATCCCAGGATACATATGGTGGAGCTATCCACTATTTGTAGTGTTAATGCAGGTGCTCCTTCTGCCACTAATTTTCTTCTTATTCATATTTCCATTTTCACAGTCAACCATTTCTTTAACTAGTGATTATTTGGAATTCAGATTCCGATATGGGTGGCCAAAACTGGAGATTGACTTATTAGACATTCATTCCGCTGAAACAACAGAAGTCTCGCTTTGGCGCGGATGGGGGATAAACACAGATATAAAAGGAAGAAAAATTTGGCGAATTAGAGAGCGTAAATGTATTGAGATCTTGAAGAAAGACGGTAAACGATTTCTTTTAGGAACAAATGACGCTGAAACTTTAACTATGTTTCTTTCAAGCGCGTTAGAGAAAACATGAACTAATTCCAGTTTTTACTTCTCTGAACCGCTTCTACCCATTTCTCATACTCTCTATCAACTAATAAGTCTTCCTTGGAGGGAAGCGCTGTTCTTTCAGCTTTCCATAGTTGTGCAAGATCTTCAGTTGATGCCCAAACTCCCTCTGCTAGTCCAGCCAGCCATGCCGCACCAAGGGCAGTTGATTCCGCTGTAGCAGAACGAGTAACCGGAATTTTTAATTGATCAGACTGGATATCCATCAAAAGGTTCATTGCCGACGCTCCACCATCAATTCTTAGATCATTTACTGGATGCCCATTTGCACGCATCGCATCAACTACATCACGGGTCTGAAAAGACATCGACTCAATTACAGACCGAGCAATTTCTCCGCGGCCAGTTCCTCTCGTCAAGCCAATGATCATGCCGCTGGCTCTAGGGTCCCACCAAGGACTGCCTAAACCATTAAAAGCAGGAACAGTGTATACACCTCCGCTGTCCGGGACACTTAGAGCAATTCCCTCAAGGTCGGAAGCTTGATCAATGATTCCTAAACCATCTCTAAGCCATTGGACAGTTGATCCCGAAGAAAAAATTGAACCTTCTAAGGCGTAGACGGACGGCTGGTCAAAGAGTTTCCAAGCGATAGTTGTTAAAAGCCCATTTACTGGGACCGGGAGAGTGTTTCCAAGATTTGCAAGTACGAAACCACCGGTGCCATAGGTGTTTTTCGCTTGTCCTGAAGTGAAGCAAGCCTGACCAAAGAGAGCGGCCTGCTGGTCCCCGGCAATACCGCTTATAGGTATGCCAGGCTTTACTGGACCTTCTGGGCCTGTTTCTCCAAATCGTCCGGCGGAACTCATTACTTTCGGTAAGGCTTTGATAGGTACTGAAAGAAGTTCACAGATTTCTTCCGACCATTCTTCGCTAGAGATATCAAAGAGCATCGTTCTGCTGGCATTTGAAGGATCAGTAGCGTGAACTTTACCACCAGTTAGGTTCCAAAGTATCCAAGAATCAATCGTTCCTAGGCGCAAGTCAGTGTCATTAGTAACTTCGCCTTCGTTTAGGAGCCATGAATATTTTGTTCCAGAGAAATAGGGATCCAACACGAGTCCTGTGGATGTACGAATGAGATCTAAATAGCCTTTTTCGAGAAGTTCTTCACAACGGTCAATTGTGCGACTGTCTTGCCACACGATTGCTTTATGTAAGGGTTGTCCAGTGGAAGCGTTCCATGCCGCAACTGTTTCGCGTTGGTTTGTGATTCCAATGCCAATGATTGGTTCAGTGATTCTTGAACATACGTCTTGCAGGGTTTCTGAAACAGAGTCCCAAATTTCCATTGCATCATGTTCGACCCAGCCGGGGCGTGGAAAATATTGGGTTAATTCGCGCTGTGAAATATCCACTATCGAACTGTCCGCGTCTATAACGAGACTTCGAACACTAGTGGTTCCTGCATCAATAGCTAATAAGTAAGACATATAAAGAGTATGGTCAGCGTCTTCAAGATTTTAGTGGAAGTTGTGAATCTTGTATGTAGGTCAGGTAGTTGGAACAACGAACAGCTTCACCATCAGCAGGAGGTTCTCCATCGCTTACTGGAGCATTCACTGCTGTGGTTTGATCGTCGCGCCTTAGTAATACGAGTACTTCCTCTATTTCAATTCCCTTTAGCAATTCTGTAGAAGTGCAAACTAGCATCGCAAATGCGAGTTGGTTGCTAGCCGAATCATCAGTTGGGAAGCCGTCAAGGGTGTCAAGGTATACAAGAAGAGTTGAACCTTCAAGAGTGGTTCCGACCAAAGAACTTCCTTCAGCGAATGGTGACACCAGCCCTCGCTCTTGTTCATCAGCAGTGGGACCATTGAGAATTTGTTCAAGGATGGTGTTCACTGAACCGTCAGGTTCGATTTCTCGTTCAACAGTTTCGAGAAGCATTGATCCTTCATCTGAATCTTTTGCAAGAAATATTTGGACAGTTTCAAGAATGGAAGGAGCTTCAGTAGTTGAGACAGCGCCTTCAATAAGAGTGTCTGGCAATTCTGCTGAGAGGCTACGAGGTTTATCTTCGAAAGTAATACCACAGGAAGAGAGGATAAATATAGAGATCAGCAAGATTCTCGAAAGTGAAAAGATATTTCCCATCATTCGGACCTTATCTCTTCCATCATTGGTAGTTGAATGACAAATCTGGCCCCAGATTTTCCATCAAGTCGATCTTCTACCCATACTTGGCCACCGTGAAGGCGTATATCTTCGTGAACCATGCTTAGGCCTAAACCACTACCGGTATCATCGCCTCGCCGGCCAGCAGAACTACCACGAGAGAAACGATCAAATATTTCAGATCTTTCTGATTTTGCTACTCCTGGTCCTTCGTCTTCTATTGCGATTTCAACATGATCTTCTTTAGCGGAAATTGACACACCGGTAATCCCGCCTCCATGTTGGACACCATTTGTCAGCAGGTTTGAAAGAGCTCTACCAAGACGACGTTTATCTCCACGGACGTAAAGATCTGAGATTGGTGTCAATTCAACAAGGATTGATGAATCTATATGAAGAGTTCTTAGAGTCGCAGATACTAATGAGTGAATCTTTATTGACGAATTTTCAAGAGAGGCGACTCCTCCATCAAACCTAGAAATTTCTAGTAAGTCTTCAACGAGCCTACTGAAGCGCGATAAATCTATTGACAATAAATCAAGAGCAGTTTTTGACCGTTCTGATAGCTCGTTTCGACGGGCCTCTAATACCGCAACACTTGAAGTAAGAGTCATTAGAGGGCTTCGGAGTTCATGACTCACATCAGAGGCAAACCGGGCATCACGTTGAATTCGATCTTCAAGTGCTCTAACCATTTCATTGAATGACTCAGTAAGAACATCGAGATCAGGGTCGTGTTGCTCTTCCAAGCGTGTATCAAGATTTCCTCCTGCAATAGCAGCTGCAGCTTCACCAACTCGACGTAAAGGTCGTAGTGTTCTGCGACTGGCCCATAAGCCAATAAGAGCGCCGAGGATAGTAGTAAAAGTTGCAGCCCCGACAATAATTATTTGGAGATTATCCAGCGTGCTATCCACATCACTTAGATCAACGACCTCGAAATAATCAGCCTCAAAAGCTACAAGCGGAATCCCTATCATTAGATAGGGGCGTTCCTCTATAGAGGAACGCATTTGTCCAGGTTTCCCTTCGTTCACTTGAATTACAAGCGATGATGGAAGGTCTGTATACCCGATTTCTGTTCCAGGGAGCCAACTGTCATTTAAGCGCACGATGGTTTGTGCACCTTCTATTCGAGTTAACGAGTCAATGATTCCGGGAACATCTTCAATAGTTGACTCTGGAGTCAACTGGTTACTTAGACGGCTGGCGTTATTAACGGCAATTGCGGCTGCGGAAGCTTCACGGTCGTCAACGAGTTGTTGACGAGAGAAAGTAAGAGTTGCAACGGCGAGAAGTAGTGATATCGCTAATCCACCAATTGCGTAAGAAAAGAGAATTCTTGTTTGTAAACCAAAACTGAATGTTCGAGAAGTTGGCGTTGAATCCATCGTGATGGTCAGACATCTAGGGCTGTAATTTGTAGCCCATACCTCTCATAGTGATTATGTAACGAGGTTTAGCAGGGTCATTCTCCACCTTAGTTCGTAACCGTCTGACATGGACATCAACTAATCTCCCATCTCCGAAGTAGTCGTAATCCCAAACACGTTGAAGAAGGTCCTCGCGGCTCAAAACTCGTCCGGGGTTGCTTGCCAATTCAACTAAAAGTCGGAATTCGGTTCGTGTAAGGTAAATCTCTCTTTCGTCAACCAGGACCACTCCTTCTTCAGGGATCACCTCAAGTCCGTCAATCTGAATTCGGCTTGCTCCACTATCGCTAGATCTTGCTCTTCGTAGTAGGGCTCGAATACGGGCTGATAGTTCTTTTGGAGCAAAAGGCTTTGTCAAATAATCGTCAGCACCTGCTTCCAATCCCGCTACTACATCGTGGGTATCATTTCTAGCGGTAACCATGATTATTGGCACATCACTAGTTCTCCTGATACTTCGACAAACTTCAAATCCATCCATCCCAGGAAGCATGATGTCAATTAGAACAACATCAGTTGGATTCCGAGTAAAGGAAATGAGGGCATCTTCGCCTGTGGCTGCTTCATCAACACTCCACCCCTCTTCTTCCAGTGCTAAGCGGACAGAGGTTCTAATTCTTTCGTCATCTTCGACAGTGAGTATTTGAGTTTCTGAAACTGGCATAGTTTTACCTAAAAGGACTATCCAAACAGTTTAGGCCTCATTCTTAGTTAAAGTTTGTAACAACTCAAGTAGTTGACCATGAATTACAGAAGGGGCGGCAATAACATGCTCTCCTGTCGGGAAGTTTCCCTCTAAATCTGAGACTTTTCCTCCTGCTTCTTTAATGATGATTAGACCAGCAGCTATATCCCAGAGGTTTAGTCCTTGTTCAAAGTAGGCATCCACTTTCCCATTAGCCACGCAACTCAAGTCGTAAGCGGCACTACCTGATCGTCTAATATCTCTTATCTTTGGAAGGACTTTAGATAGAATTTTTCCTTGGCTTAAACGTTTTTCGGCAAGGTAACTGAATCCCGTTGCAACTAGTGCTTGTGAAAGGTCAGATACTGAACTCACTCTAATTTCTCTTCCGTTGCTGGTTGCTCCCATGCTTGACGCAGCAGCAAATTCTTCTCCAGAAGTCGGGTCAATGATCACTCCAGCAACAATCTCCTCATTGATGGCAGCTCCAATAGAGATGGTGAACCCAGGAAGCCCATAGAAGAAGTTTGTAGTTCCATCAATGGGGTCGATGATCCATTTAACTCCAGAGGAGCCAGCGACGGCAGTTCCCTCTTCACCAATGATTTCATCATTAGGTCTTTGAGCGTTCAAGAAATTCATAATTTCTTTTTCCGCCCAAGTGTCTATTGTCGTAACAATATCTGTAGGTGAACTTTTGGTGCCAAGACTATTAGTTTGTCCTGCGGCAGACTTAATCTCTGCAGCGACTAGGCGCCCGGCTTGCAGAGCTAAGTCTCTGAGTTCTGCTGGCTCAGCCATTTAGGTCTCATCAGCAGAGTGACGATCGCGAATCAACTGTTGTTGCTCATTAGTCTTCCATTCAGACATGGCTCGTAAAGTAAGAACGCAAATTATTCCAACTCCGATCGCTGCTATTGCTGCCCCAGCTATACCGACGCTGCTCGATAACACTACACAATCTCCAGAACATTGAAGGTCAGTGACTGTATAGCCAATGAGTCCTCCACAGAACCCGGATAAGACAATCGCTAAAAAGGAAAGTATTCGAGCGGAACGAGAGGGAGCAGCAGATTTTAATGAATTTAATCGACTTTGATTTGGAGATTCCATAATTTATGAGACTACCGTCCTCTTTAGAGGAGAAGGTGAAAGAATAGGTAAATGAGTAAACCTAAAGAAATTTATGGCGTTTGGGGAGTGTTGCAGGAACCACAAACTAAGAAGGTTTTACTTGTAGCGAATAGGCGACATGGAAATAAAGTCGATTGGAGTTTGCCGGGTGGGCTTGTAGACGAAGGCGAATCGTATCCTGAAGCTTTAACAAGAGAAGTGCAAGAAGAAACGGGTCTTCTTGTGGAGAACTGGTCTCAACTTCTTTACAGGAATCAGATTAAGTATCGAAACCGTTCTAGCGGCAGAAAGGACTTCAATTTCAATACCGAGGTGTATCTAGGTGTTGAATGGTCAGGTTCTTTGGAATTCAATGATCCGGACGGCATCGTTGAGCATGGTCTTTTCGCTAAGAGGTATTTAGTTGACTATTTATTAAGAGATAGAGGCCTGCAGATATGTGAGCCGCTTAATGAATGGCTGGATCGTCCATGGAGAGAGAAGCCAAAACACTTTTCTTATCGAGTGGATGGTGAAGGCTTAGATCAGAAAATAAGGCGAGTAGAAATCAGATGAGTGCAGGGCTCTCTATTCTTCACGTGGATATGGATGCCTTCTTTGCAGCAGTCGAAGTGGTCCAGAATCCAACTCTTGTCGGAAAACCAGTTGTTGTAGGAGGAGTTGGAAGAAGGGGAGTAGTAGCAGCCGCATCGTATGAAGCTAGAAAATATGGTATCCATTCAGCAATGCCTTCTCATCAAGCTCAACGCCTTTGTCCTGATTTGATTTCTTTACCTGGTAACTATTCGTTGTATGAGGAAGTGAGTCGTCGAGTTATGAAAATCTTTCATGACTTCACACCTTTAGTTGAACCACTGTCTTTAGACGAAGCATTTCTGGATGTATCAGGAAGTAAACATTTACTTGGAGAGGCTATTGATATTGCTAAACAAATTCGCGAAAGAGTTTTTGAATCTGAGCGTCTTACTTGTTCTGTTGGAATTGCTCCGAATAAGTTCCTAGCGAAACTCGCTAGTGATGAAGCAAAGCCAAAAATTCTTGGCAATATAAAGACAACTGGTCAAGGTATTTGTGTTGTGACAGAAGAGAATCTTGAAGATTTTTTGATGCCGTTATCTGTTGGGGCAATATGGGGAGTTGGTCCACAAACAAAAAAACGGTTGACGCGTCTCGGCGTGAAAACCGTAGGAGATTTAGCAAAACTTCCAGTTTCCACTCTTACTAAATCTTTAGGCAAGGCAGCTGGAACACAACTGTGGCGTTTATCTAGAGGTATAGACACTCGGTCAGTTGTTCCCGACCAGAAGTTGAAGTCAGTCGGGCATGAAGAAACTTTTGCTCAAGATAAATACAAAGATGAGGAATTGAATAAGGAGCTATCGCGGATAGTTGATGCGGTGGCAGGCAGATTAAGGAAGTCAGAGAAACTTGGAAGGACGATCACTGTAAAACAACGTACTCCGGAATTCGTGACTAGAAGCAAATCTAAAACTCTTCCAAACGCAACAAATACAAGTGCAGAAATTCTCGACACCGCAAGAGATTTATTGGAGGAAATGGATACTTCAATGGGGGTGAGACTTTTGGGAGTGTCAGTTAGTAATCTCCAAGATTTAGAAGCACGCCAACTTCAGTTAGATGACAGTAAACAGTCACTTTGGGGGCAAGTTGATGAAGCTATTGACGATATACGTGAACGCTTTGGCAAAAATGCTATTGGGCCAGGATCTACCCTGGGTTCATCTGGGGTTCGGCCAAAACAAAAAGGGTCTCAACAGTGGGGGCCGCAAAAAAATGATTAAACCAGGTGCCATAGTTGAGTGAGAGCATGTAATGTTAAAATTAACTGTGCAGTAAGTTAAGGGATACGCATGCCATTATCAGAAGACGAAGAACGAATTCTCAATGAAATCGAAGATCAGCTTTATGAAACTGATCCTGATTTAGCGCGCGAAGTCTCTGAGACCACTGTTTACACTCATCCGTTAAGAAATTTGAAGTGGTCAATAGCGGGCTTTGTAGCATCTGTGGTGATGATGGTATTGACTTTGTCAACTTCCTATATTCTTTCTTTCATTGGTTTTCTAGGAATGTTGGGTTTCGCTTTAACGCTTGAACGAAACGCACGCCATTTAGGAAGAACTGGAATGCAGCAAGCAGCGCAATCGGGACGCGGATCAGCACTTCGGCAAAGTTTTGGAAGCACTACCGCGAAAATGAGAGAGCGTTTTCAAAGAGGAGAACACGGGCGTCCGTGAACTCAATCTTAAAAATAATCAATCCTGTAAATAGGTATTGGTTATGAGATTGCGTTTGGTTTTTGAAGTCATTAATTTGCTTATTCGACAGCCGCGACTATGGAGAACAGCAGTCGTTCAAGTGTTTCGAACTGCCGAATCAGGTTGGTGGAAGCGGCCTCCGTTTTTTCCTAAACCAGCAAATTCGTTTATTGAGTTCAGGAGTAAAACTCAATATGGTTCAATTGAGACGGGTCAGATGCAAGCCAAGGACATTCTTGTCTGGCTTGAGTGGGTAAAGAAGTTTCCAAAATGAGCCTAACCGCCACCCCGCCAGCTTCACGTTCCCTTTAAGGCTCCTTATTTCCTTACGCGTTCTTTCACGAATGTTTTACTGCAGGGCAAATGGCTATGAAAAATCCTGCAAATTAAAGGATGCCCCTGGGTTGTGAAAATCATGACTGCAGCAGATGAAGGCTGCGATGAAGACCGTTTGATGAGAAAAGCATAGCTATGACTAAAATTTTCTTATTTTTCCACGTTTTTATTGAAAAATGGTAGATATGCCCATAATATGGAGAGATGTGGAGTAAAAGGGAGCACATGTAAACGTGGCCCGTTTCCACAGGGTTTAAAGAAAGGAGAGGGTTATGGCATTTGTTGGAACTTATGAGCACACATTGGATGCTAAAGGTCGCCTTGTTCTCCCAGCAAAATTCAGAAGCCACTTTGCTGATGCTGCTTACCTCTCTCCTTATGAGGGATGCATAGCACTTTGGACCCCAGAGGGTTTTCAAGAGATGGTCGAGAGGCTTCTAGAAGGAGCCAGAGAGGGAGACACCTCACCGCGTGCTATAAGAGGTTTAGCTGCCAACTCAGAAGAAGTTCGCCCAGACGCCCAAGGCAGAATCATGATGCCCCCACGGCTACAAGCTTTTGCAAATTTAGACCGAGAAATAGTTATTTGTGGAGCTATCCAAAGGATCGAAATCTGGAACGCTTCTTCATGGGAAGCAATGGCAGACGAGTTAGATGAGTCAGTAGAAATCGCTTTTCAGCAGGGAAGTGGAATCTAATCAATGAAAAAAGGGGGGGGACGCCATAACACTCAAAGGGTGCATATAAAAATTTAGGTTGTTGGCAGTCTCTCGATTAGTTGATGAGAGGTCCCTACTCCACCCGCTTGTCATCAATTGGCTATCCAAATATCTAATCGAGGGGCTGCCAACAACCTAAGAGCCCAGTTTGAATTCTTAGCGCTAGTCATGAATGGACCACAAACCTCATTTCAATACCAACATAAATCGGTTATGACGGAAGAAATATGCTCCACCCTTATTGACGTTCCTCCTGGTGTAATTTTGGATGCGACTGTTGGCGGAGGGGGACACACTCTCGCTCTTTTAGAACTTAGAGATGATTGGAATATAGTAGGAGTAGACCGTGATCGGGTAGCCATCGAAGCAGCAAGCGAGAAGATTGCAAACTATAAAGATCGTTGCATACTACGACAGAGCGAGTTCGTTGATTTCCCCAAAATTTTACAAGAACTAGATGTAAAAGAACTTTCAGGTTTTGTTTTTGATTTAGGTGTTTCCTCGGTGCACTTTGATGTAGCCGAGCGTGGGTTTAGTTACACAAAAGAAGGTCCGCTGGATATGCGTATGGACCAACAACAGTCGTTAACAGCGCATGAAGTAATAAATGAATATTCAGAGCCTGATTTAAATCGAATTATAAAAATGTATGGCGATGAACGTTTTTCACGAAGAATAACAACTGCTATTGCTAATCAACGTCCTATAACTAACACTTTAGAGTTAGCAGAGATAATAAAATCTGCTATTCCTGCCCCAGCTAGACGAACGGGTGGACATCCTGCCAAGAGAACATTTCAAGCAGTCCGGATTGAAGTAAATAGTGAACTAAAACAACTTTCGGGAACATTGACGGAGGCCGTTAAATGGCTGGTTCCTAAAGGGCGTGGTGTAGTGCTTTCCTACCATTCTGGAGAAGATCGGATCGTAAAAAAGATCTTTCGGGAAGCAGAAGACGGCGGATGTGTTTGCCCTTCACGACTTCCCTGCGTATGTGGAGCAATCTCTTTAGCAAAAGCTGTGAATAAGAAAGTTATTAATCCTTCTAAAGAAGAAGTCACCAGTAACCATCGTTCGTCAAGTGCTTTGTTTAGATCGATTGAGCGTCTTTGCATTGATGAAAGTGGTACGGAATCATGACAGCTATTCATTGGCCTCTTTGGGGAGAGGCCACTAAGTCTAAAAAGAAAACAGGAGCCACGTCTCTTAGTGGGCTTAAGAAAGCTAACGTGCTAGTTCCACTTAGCTTGATTGTTTTTGTTGTAGTTATCGCAGTTGTGGGATTTCAGAACCTATTAATAAGAGAGCAATACGGCATTGACAAGTTAGATGAACGCCTCCAATTTGCAATAGAGCGTGAGCAAGTATTACGCAGCGAAGTTGCTCGCTTGGAAAGTCCGGACCGTATTTTAAGCGAGGCGCAAGGAAGACTGGGAATGGTTCCTCCACCGGCTCGGATCTATCTTTCGGCAGTAATACCCGGTGACCCGATTGAATCAGTTCCCCCTCCACGACCTAATCCCTTTTCTCGGTCAGGTCGATGACTCAAGATCCTAGAAATGCAAGACATAGCAATAGCTTCAACCTGCAACGACGCGTTATAGGGTTTGGTTCGGTTTTCTTTCTTATAGCAATTTGTTTTGTATGGAAACTTGTTGGTTTACAAGTCCTGGATGAAGGAAATCGATATAGAGATTTTGCGAAGAACAAACGGATAGATCAGATTGTTTTACCAGCGGGCCGAGGGGCGATCGTTGATAGAAATAACGTAGATTTAGCCCTAACTGTTCCGTTGAAAACGATAACGGCAAATCCAAGTGAGATAAAGAATCCTCGTGAAGCTGCCAGAGAGCTTTCTTTGATTTTAGACACTGAATTAACGGTCTTGGAAGAGCGTCTCCTGCAAAGCCATCGCCAGTTTGTATACATGCAACGTCAAGTGGACGAAGAAGTAGCTGAAAGAGTGTTAGACCTAGAAATTCATGGCATTTATGTTCAGGATGAAATGAGCCGAATAAGGCCAGGGGAAGATTTAGCGCTGAATATTCTTGGAAGAACAGATATTGACGGAATCGGTATTAGCGGAGTCGAAAAAGCATATGACTCTTTACTTACAGGTTCGTCGGGTCTAATGGAGGTTGAGCGCGGTGCAGGTGGTTTGACAATTCCTGGAGGCAGCCATCAGATTATTGATCAGAGTGAGCAGGGAGAAACTCTCATCCTTTCAATAGATAGATCGGTCCAGTTTGCAGCGGAAGAAATACTCATTGATGGAGTTGTTTCGGCCAACGCTCAAGGTGGAACACTTGTGGCAATGCGGCCTAATACAGGGGAAATAGTTGCTTCAGCTACTGTAAGTCGCACTATTGAAGGTGATGTCACTGTTTCTTCTGATAATAGATCTGTCACTTGGGCATATGAGCCAGGTTCAATTATGAAGCCGCTTACATTTGCTGGTGTTCTCGAAGAAAAAGTCGCTGGACCTTCTTCTTTGCGTGAAGTGCCAAATGCTATTGAAATCTGGGAAGACGTATTTATAGATTCTTTTGCTCATGAAACTGAAGAGTGGAATGTGGCTGAGATTTTGAAACGATCTTCAAATGTAGGAACGATTCTTTGGGCTCAAGACTTAGGCGAAAGCCGCTTGTATGACATGTTGGTTGATTTTGGTTTGGGTGCAAAGACTGGTCTTGAATTGCCAGGTGAAACACGCGGGTCTCTTCCTGAAGAAAAAAAATGGTCGGGGACTTCGCTTCCGACGATTTCAATAGGTCAGGGGGTGGCGACCACACCCATGCAAATGCTTGTGGCATACTCGTCAATTGCGAACGGAGGAGTGCGACCAGCACCGTCACTTGTATTGGGAGCACGTGATAATGACGGAGTATTTGAATTAATGCCATCTGGAACACCAGAGAGAATTTTCTCCTCAGAAACATCGGAGTTACTTACCCTGATGATGGAAGGTGTAGTGCACGAAGGAACAGGGGTTCAGGCGCAAGTCCCTGGATATCGAGTGGCTGGAAAAACTGGAACGGCATGGAAACCTCATCCTGATGGCGGTTATGGCGAAGAAACTGGTGAAATAAAATATGTTGCGAGTTTCGCTGGGTTTTTGCCCGCAGACCAGCCTGAGTTGGCGGTTATCGTTGTAATTGATGAACCAGTTGGTGCGATTTATTCAGGCGGTAGAGCAGCTGCTCCAGTTTTTGCAGAGTTTGCACAATTTGCGGTTCGTCAATTAAGGATTCCTTCTGAGGTGGAGCGTCTTGGATTAGAACAACCAGGACGTGTTATAGCAACCACTCCGGCCCAAGCAAAGGCAATTGCTGAAGCCGAGGCAGCAGCGGCAGAGGCAGAGGCAGAGGCAGCGGAGTTAGAAGAAATTACAGCTCCTCCAGCAGATTAATATGAGGCTTTCAGAACTACTTGAGGGTGTGGGGTTAGGGTCCAAAAAGTTTTTAGTTGATCCAGAAATTCAGCGAGTGGTACATGACTCTCGAATAGTCCAGAAAGGGGATCTCTTCTGTTGTATTCCCGGCCTCGAATATGATGGCCATGACTTTGTTTCAGATGTGGTTGAAGCAGGTGCGTCAGCAGTGGTTTCAGAGAGGTCTTTAAATATAGAAATTCCCTTAATTAGAACTGAGTCTGCTCGCCAGTCACTTGCTCAGCTGAGTTCTTTTCATGTTGGAAATCCCAGTAGAGATTTAAAAATCGTTGGTGTAACTGGAACTAATGGTAAAACAAGCGTCGTTCATCTTTTAGAACAAATTTTAAGTAACTCTGGCCGCTCCGTTAGATCTTCTGGAACTCTGACGGGTGAGCGCACAACTCCAGAAGCACCCGAACTTCAAAATCAGTTTTCGACTTGGCGTGGCCAAGGAATAAAGAATGTTGCAATGGAGGTGTCTTCACATGCGCTTGAGCAATTCAGAGTTGACGGAACAGAGTTTGAAGCAGTGGCATTCACTAATCTTTCGCGTGACCATCTTGATTATCACAGATCATTAGAAAAATATTACAAAGCAAAAGAACGCTTATTTAGCAATAGTTTCTCCTCAAAAGCTGTTGTCATAATTGGTCAAGAGTTTGGTGACAGAATTGCAGCAACAGCGCTAAGTAATGGCCTAGAAGTAATTGGTATAAATCCGAAAGAAGCCCTTTATCAAGATAAATGGCACGGTCATGAAATCAGAGTTCCTTTTGAAGCGGACTTTATGGTTCTCAATACCTTAGTTGCAGCTGAATTGGCTTTAGTCCTAGGAGTAGATACTGCTGAAATAGTTAGAAAGATCGAGAAGTTGGTACCTGTTCCTGGGCGATTTGAGATGATAACAAAAGATTTGATTCCAACGGTAGTCATCGATTATGCCCACACTCCGGAAGCTTTGGAGGCTACTTTAATGTCAGCCAGAAAATTAAAGGGAAAGGGTGACTTAATTGTTGTTTTTGGATGCGGCGGAGAAAGAGACAAAGGCAAGAGGCCTTTGATGGGGAAAGTAGCTGAAGATTGTGCCGATTTTTCCGTAGTAACTTCTGATAACCCTCGAGAAGAACCAGCAATGAGCATCATTGAAGAAATCTTAAGTGGGCTAGAAACTAATGATTTTGTTGTTGAAGTAAATCGAAAAGATGCGATTGAGTTGGCTTTGAGACGCGCCAACAAAAATGATGTGATTGTCATTGCGGGTAAAGGACATGAAACCACTCAAGAGATCTCGGGAAGACTCTTTGACTTCAAAGATAGGGAAGTCGCAGAGAGTCTTATTTCAGAGATATTTAGCGAAGAGGATTGAATAAGTGATTGGTCTACTGATAGCCGCAGCAATCGCAATGCTTGTTTCACTTTTTGGTACGCGCCTACTCATAATTTCTCTTACCAAACTTCGTATTGGGCAGCCTATTAGAGATGATGGTCCTCAAGGGCATGCCACGAAAGCTGGTACGCCGACCATGGGTGGATTAGCAATTGTGGTGGGAGCATCCATTGGTTATGCAATTAGCAATCTATATCGCGGTATATACACCAGAACAGGGATATTCGTTATGGTTGCAATTATTGGAGGTGGCTTAGTCGGATTCCTTGATGACTGGATCAAAGTTGTCCGTGAAAGAAATTTAGGATTAAACAAGGGCACAAAGATGCTCGGCTTGTTGCTAGTTGCCATAACTTTTAGCCTTCTAATGGTTAACTTCACTTCTGTACAGACAACTCTTTCTTTCGTGAGGTTCGACCAACCAGGTCTTGAGTTAGGTAAAACCATTTGGGTTATTTGGGCTGTCTTATTGATAGTTGGTTCTTCCAATGCGGTCAATCTCACTGATGGACTAGATGGTCTTGCTGCGGGTGCAGCAACTTTTGGATTCTCAGCGTTTGTATTTATTGGTTTCTGGCAATTCCGAAATTTTGATACTTATGAAGTTGCTCATGCGCTAGATATCTCAATTGTGGCGGCTGCAATGGCGGGGGGTTGCATTGGGTTCCTCTGGTGGAATGCTGCGCCTGCACGCATATTTATGGGTGATACAGGTTCCTTGGCTATTGGTACCGGCTTAGCTTCCCTTGCTCTAGCTACAAGTACTCATTTGCTTTTACCTATTATTGCTGGTTTGTTTGTTGCTGAAACACTTTCTGTTATTTTACAAGTCGGCAGTTTCCGCCTTTTTAAAGGTAAAAGAATTTTGCGGATGGCTCCAGTGCACCACCATTTTGAATTAGGGGGATGGCCTGAAACGACAGTAATCGTAAGATTTTGGATTATTTCTGGTCTATGTACAGCGGTAGGACTTGGTCTCTTTTACGCAGACTCTATTCGTGTGGGCGTAACAGGATGACTGATACTTCTGGCAAGACAGTAGTGCTCGGCTTTGGAATTACAGGCCGAGCTGTAGTCAAAGCATTGGTTTCTCGTCAAAGGAGAGTTTGTGTAGTAGAGGAACGCTTCACAGAAAAATCAAAGAAGGAAGCTTTAGAATCTGGAGCGGAAGTGGTTGATGCAACTACCTGTGATTTTGATTGGGGCAATCTTCTTAAGGGCTCCGATCAAATAATCCTAAGTCCAGGTGTAAGAGATTCGCATCAAATTTTTCATTCTGCGAAAGATCTTGGGGTACCAATTCTTGATGAATTTGATTTAGCAAGAGAGTGGGATGATCGCCCTTGTGCAGCAATCACTGGAACTAATGGAAAAACTACTGTCGTCTCTTTAGTCGTAGCAATGTTAAATGAGTCCGGAATTCGGTCAGAGGCAGCAGGCAACACTGAAATTCCCCTTGTTGAGGCAATAGAAGATACGTCAATTGAACGCTTTGTGCTTGAGTCATCTTCCTTTCGTCTATCACACTCATTAGATTTTTCAGCATCTCCCGCCGCTTGGCTGAACTTTGCTCCAGATCATCTAGATATACATGATGACTTGGAAGCTTATGAAAAAGCTAAGTTGAAAATATGGGATGGAATAGGTGATCCTGCTGAAGCTATAGCAAATCTCTCAGATCCTGTAGTTGCAAGTCATGCGCCGAAAGGATGCACGAGCTTTGGAACGGATAAATCTAATGTTCGGATCAAAGATGGCTTCCTCATCTTCGAAAATGAAGAGGTTATCCAATTAGATCGGATCAAAAGAAGTCTTCCGCATGATTTGGAGAACGCACAAGCAGCAGTGGCAGTTGCTCTTCGTTCAGGAGCCAATTTGAAGGCGTGTGCGAGCGTACTATCAGAGTTTTCAGGATTGCCTCATCGAATGGAGTTCATAGGGACACAGAATGGTGTTCAATTCGTTAATGACAGTAAAGCTACGACACCACATGCAACAATTAGTTCAATGCGGGCGGTCTCACAAGTAACACTAATTGCTGGAGGAAAAAATAAGGGCATCGACTTAAAAGTGTTGAGAAATTTGAGACCCGAGAATGTTGTAGCAATAGGGGAAGCTTCAGAAGAAATTCAAGAAATTTTTCAAGATATCTGCGACGTTAGACAAGTATCGACTATGCGTGAAGCCCTGGAGGTTTCAGTTTCAATAACTAGAAGCGGTGGGACGATCTTGCTTTCTCCAAGTTGCAGTTCATTCGACTGGTACAGTTCCTACGCAGAACGCGGGGACGATTTTCGCTCTCTTGTTCATGAATACATAGATGGGAACCAAAGTGGTTAGTTCTTTGAGAGACCGTTTGGGAAAGGGTTTACCGCAACCTAAAAAAGCCCCAGGAAGCAGCAATACGAGATTTTTGATACTTGGAACTGCTGGGATCGTTCTCTGCATGCTCGGTATTCTCATGGTTTTTTCGGCCTCATCAGTAAATGATCTCGAAACCTACGACAGCGCATGGCATCATATTCGCAGACAAGTTGTTTGGTTCCTGCTTGGCTTAAGCGCCTGCATCTTTCTCATACGGATTGATTATCATCGCTTGCGTTCGCTCTCTCAAGTTTCTGTATGGATTAGTGGAGCACTTCTCCTACTTGTGTTTATCCCAGAAATAGGAATCAAAGTAGGCGGGGCATCTCGATGGATAGCAGTTGGCCCGTTAACAGTTCAGCCATCTGAAATCGCAAAGTTGGCTATCATCTTGTTTTCGGCCGATCTCTTATCCAGAAAAGGCCAAGAGTTGTCCATAACTAAAAATCCACTGAAGACAGTACTTCTCGTCACTACTGGTATTTCTGCACTTCTTGTACTTGAGCCAGATTATGGAACGACATTAATTTTCTTATCAATAGTTGGCGCCATAATTATTTTTGCAGGCACTCAGATGCGTAAAGTAATGCAGTTGATTGGAGTTGGATTATTTAGCGCAGCGTCAGTCGGGATGTTGGCCTCATATCGTCGGGAACGACTGTTTGGACTTCTAAACCCTTGGGAAGACCCACAAGATCTAGGATGGCAAACCATTCAGTCAGGAGCTGCGATCGCTAACGGCGGGATAAGCGGCGTTGGTCTAGGAGAAAGTAGAGCTAAATGGGGCTGGTTGCCAGAAGCACATACAGATTTCATTTATGCAATCATTTCTGAAGAAATAGGTTTCATTGGATCTTTCTTGGTTATCGCTTTATACATGATTATTGGGTTCACTGGGTTATCAACTGCACTTAAAGCGCCAGATGTGTTTGGAAGGCTATTAGCAGCAGGAATAACTCTTTGGATTATGTCCCAAGCATTTGTGAACATTGCGGCAGTTTTAGGACTATTTCCAATAACCGGTATAACTCTTCCATTTCTTTCATTTGGAGGGAACTCCCTGTTATGGACACTCTCGGCTTACGGAATACTCCTGAATATTGCTCGGCAAACCGCATGAAAAAAAATAAGACATGGGAAGTAATAATTTCTGGTGGGGGAACCGCTGGGCATCTTATGCCGGGAATATCAGTCGCTAAAGCGTTAGTGACGCAAAAAGTAGTTAGCACTTCGGAGAAAGTTCACTTTGTTGGAAGTCGACGTGAGATTGAAAAAAAGCTAGTTTCCGAAGCTGGCTTTACTATTACTCAACTACCAGGAGAGGGAATTCAACGTAATTGGAGTTTGAAGAACCTCAGAGCCATTTATGCCTTATTTGTAGCTACAAATAAGGCATTGTTCTTGCTGCTCAGAAAGAGGCCAAAAATAGTCATCTCCTTGGGAGGCTATGCAAGCGCACCATACACTATTGCGGCCATCCTGCTAAGGGTGCCGTTTATCTTGATGGAGCAAAATGCAGTTCCAGGTCTCGTCAATAAAATCTTTGCCCGTTTTGCAAAAGCAAGTGTTGTGGCATTTGATAGTACGGGATTAGCAAAATCAATTAATTTAGGGAACCCGGTTCGTGAAGAATTCATTTCGTTAACAGAAGGAATTGATCGCAAAAAAGTAAGAAATGATCTTGGTGTAAATGAGGAGATACTCATACTTGCTTTTGGGGGATCGTTAGGGGCTCAACAAATCAATAGGGCCGTCAAAGAGTTCGCAGAATCTTGGGAATCAGACAGTTTGATAGTTCATCATGTGATCGGAGAAAGAGATTTTGAAGAAGATATGTTCAAGGCTTCTCGACCGAGCCCGCGTATAGATTACCGGCCAGTTAAGTATGAAGATGAAATGCCAAAGATCATGTTGTGTGCAGACTTGGTCATCTGTCGAGCGGGAGCAACGACAGTAGCAGAAATTTCGCTTGTAGGACTTCCTGCGATACTGGTCCCACTTCCCAATGCACCCGGAGATCACCAAACATTAAATGCAAAAGCGTTGTGTGAAAATGGAGCAGGTGTTCTATTGCGAAATGAAGAACTAAATGGCAAACGTTTATCGGAAGAAATCAATCGCTTGGTTTCAGATAAAGAAAATCTTAAAGTTATGGCAAACATTGCTAAAGAGTTTGGACGACCTCAAGCGGCCTCTGATATCGCAAATTTGATAAATAGTCTCCTCGGTGGGAAATAAGATGACTCCAGATCTCTCACAGCCTTGCAAGATTCACATCCTTGGTGTTGGAGGTGCTGGAATGAGTGCTATCGCTGAAGTGCTTGTTTCAATGGGTCACACTGTCACTGGTTCTGATTTGAAAGAATCAGCAGGGTTAGACCGACTAAGAGCCCTAGGAGTCGTAGTTACTGTTGGCCATGATGCAAAAAATATTGGGGACTCAGAGTTTGTAACCAGATCAACTGCAGTTCCAGATAGCAATGTGGAATGCCAAGAGGCTTTTGACAGAAAAATTCCCTTATTAAGTCGTGCAGAAGTACTAGCAAGTATTTGTCAAGAGCGCTCCACAGCAGTTATCACAGGCACGCACGGGAAAACCACAACATCATCAATGTTGGCTTTAATTTTACGCGCCTCAGGTCTTGAGCCCTCTTTTATTATTGGTGGGGATGTTAATGAAGTCGGAACTGGGGCTGCTTGGAGCAACGGTCAACTTTTTGTAGTAGAAGGAGACGAAAGTGATGGCTCCTTTCTCATGTTGCCGAGAGATCTTGCAGTGGTAACAAATTTTGAACCAGACCATCTTGAGCATCATGGGGGATACACGGCGCTTGAGCATGCATTTGAGAGGTTTATTAAAGAGACGAACGGACCAGTAATCGTTGGAGTAGATGATGAAGGTGGGAAAAAAATCTCCAACTACGAAAATGTCATTACCCTCGGAATGGATCCATCTGCAGATTGGCAGATCACCGAAGTTGAGGAAAATTGGACTAGCACTTCATTTAGATTGCGCTATGGGAAAGATTATGATCTGAATATCAATCTACCCATTCCGGGAATACATAATGTAAGAAATGCAGCTTGTGCGGCAGCTCTAGGCTTAACAGCAGGAGCCAGCCCTGAATCTACTATTGAAGCGCTAAAGACGTTTGCAGGAGTTGCGCGGAGATTTGAGATTCGAGGAAAAGTTGCAGGAATAACTTTTATAGACGACTACGCCCATTTACCGACTGAAGTATCTACAACTATCTCTGCCGCACGGGTTGGCAATTGGAATCGTCTAATTTCAGTCTTCCAGCCCCATCGCTATAGCCGAATTGAAGCACTTTGGGAAACATTCAAGCATTCCTTTCATGGAAGTGATTTGGTATTTGTTACAGATATCTACTCTTCCGGAGAGAAACCTCGTGCTGGTATTTCTGGTGCGCTAATAACCGACGTTGTCGCATCAACTAATCCACCATTTGAAATTCGTTATATTCCGCGCCGACTAGATTTAATAGATGCACTAGTCAATGAATTGACTGAAGGTGACTGTTGTCTAACAATGGGAGCCGGTGACCTAACTTCTTTGCCTGATGAAATCCAAGTTGAACTGAGGAAGGAAGATGGATAAAAACCTTTTCCTGGAGATCTCAGGAACAACAGACCCAAGAAATATTTTCAGCCTCTCTTACGAACTACAAGAGCTCTCGACTTACAAAGTTGGAGGCAAAGCATCCTTTTATGCCAAAATTTTTGACTCTGAAGGATTAGAGAAAATCGCTAACGTTATCTCAGAGAGCAGCATTCCGGTTCTAGTAGTTGGCAATGGTTCAAATTTACTCATTGCAGATTCAGGATTCGATGGACTTGTCATACAGCTAGGGGAGACCTTTGCTCAAATTGAAATAGAGGGAGAGCAAGTAATCGCAGGAGGAGCTACAAGCCTTCCTGTGTTAGCTCGACGCACCGTACAAGCTGGTTTGTCTGGATTTGAATGGGCAGTCGGTGTTCCCGGGTCGGTAGGAGGCGCAGTAAGAATGAATGCTGGGGGACATGGCGCTTCTATTTCAAATTCGTTATTAAGTGCAGAGATTTTCAATATTCGCACGAAAGAAAAACGTATAGCGACTCTGCCAGATTTAGAGATGAGTTATAGATCAACTTCTGTCCTTAATGACGAAGTAGTGTTGGGAGCTTGCTTTAAGCTATGCGATGGATCTCGTGAAGAAGGAGAAGAAAAAATCTCTGAGATCATTAAATGGAGGAGAGAGAATCAACCAGGCGGGCAAAATGCTGGGTCTGTTTTTATGAATCCTCCCAATGATTCAGCCGGTCGTTTAATTGAGGAAGCAGGATTAAAGGGCTACCGAATAGGCTCTGCGCAAGTCTCAGAGAAGCATGCAAACTTTATTCAAGTTGAAAAAAATGGATCCGCTGACGATGTTTATCGCTTAATGCTTGAGATCAAATCTTCAGTAAAAAAACACGCAGGAATTTCACTCCAGACTGAAACTATTATGATCGGGTTTGAATAGGCAATGAGTGATGAAGATCAGGAGCCTGTGAGCGAACCTCCGAAGAAGAGATCATTAAAGTTGTTATGGCTTTTGTTAGTTTTACTTGTTTTGGGTGTAGGGGCGTATGCAACGACTCAGTCCTCTTTCCTGTCTGTAGGCGAAATAAAAGTAAAAGGAGTTGAAAAAAGAGTCACGGAAGAAGAGGTCTTAGAAGTTGCAGGCATAAACCAAGGAGATTCGATGTTTAGTCTAGATTTAGCAAAGGCTGATGAGGGTGTAACTTCTTTACCATGGGTGAGTGAAGCCACAGTAGAGCGCAAGTGGCCCCGGTCTATTTTGATCACTTTGAAAGAACGCGAGCCCTCGGTTATTGCAGTTATTCCAAATGGGGAGAAGTTTTTACTAGATAGATCCGGTGTGGTCCTTGACCAAGTTGATCAAAATGATACCTCACTCCCGATCATTCGTGTTGATGAAGTTGGGGCTCTGGGTACACAAATTTCAGGTATTACTCCATTACTACGGGCGGCAGAAGAAGTGACTTCTGATCTGGGTGCGTGGATACTGGCTTTAGCGCCGACCGGGGGCGGAGTTAGAGCAGAGTTAGTAGGGGGAGTTATAGCTGAATTGGGAATTGGTACTGATTTTCGTGATGAAATGCGATCTTTGGCTACAGTCTTAACTCGGGTGCAACTTTCGTGCATAGAGGTAATTGATGTTTCTATACATCAAAATCCGGTCATCACACGCACGCAGGGTAAATGCTGAAAAAACAGAAGTTTTTCCTCACGGGTTGACGTTATATCACTACAAAGAGTAGTATCTAACCTATTAGTAAAGGTTTATATCTAAAACCCTAAACCTCAACTTTAGGTTTAGATCAAAAATTAAGGAAAAACAATGGTTGCTAATCCACAAAACTATCTAGCAGTAATAAAAGTAGTCGGAGTTGGTGGCGGTGGAGTCAACGCTGTCAATCGAATGATTGAAGCGGGCCTTCGCGGTGTTGAATTCATAGCTGTCAACACAGATGCCCAAGCACTTTTAATGAGTGATGCAGATGTGAAGTTAGACATCGGTCGTGAATTAACTCGTGGCTTGGGGGCCGGCAGCAATCCAGAGATCGGACGTCAAGCCGCAGAGGATCACCGAGCAGAAATTGAAGAAATGCTTGAAGGGTCTGACATGGTTTTCATTACTGCAGGCGAAGGAGGCGGAACTGGAACTGGTGCCGCACCTGTGGTAGCAGAGATAGCTAAGTCAATAGGAGCTCTCACCATCGGTGTAGTGACGAGACCTTTTGGTTTCGAAGGGCGACGACGCGCTGTTCAAGCAGAAAATGGAATAACTCAATTAAAAGAAAAAGTTGATACACAAATCGTTATTCCGAATGACCGTCTACTCAGTATCTCGGATGAGAAAACCGCGTTACTAAATGCATTTAGTATGGCGGACGAAGTTCTTCTTCAAGGCGTGCAAGGAATTACCACACTGATTACTACACCAGGTTTGATAAATACTGACTTTGCAGATGTCAAAATGGTTATGCAAGATGCAGGATCTGCACTTATGGGTGTCGGACAAGCAACAGGAGAGAGTCGTGCGGTGAACGCAGCACGTAACGCTATCTCTAGCCCTCTACTAGAAGCATCCATTGATGGAGCCCGCGGAATCCTCCTAACAATTGCAGGGCCAAGTGACCTTGGTTTATTTGAAGTAAATGAAGCTGCGGAAATAATCCATGGAGTGGCTCACCCAGATGCAAATATTATCTTTGGTGCGGTTGTAGACGATGAAATGGGTAACGACGTACGAGTCACAGTTATAGCTGCTGGATTTGACCGATGGGATGGAGATCGTCCGAAACGTAAATCTAGTAAATCATCTATTACTACTTCAATTACGGAAGCATTCGACAGCTCATCATCAGATGCAGAAGACGAATTAGACGTACCTAGTTTCTTAAAGTAGGGGCCACGTGGCTCAAATATTGGCCAAGAGGGAACTGGCCTCTGGTCATATCGCTTGGGTAGCCATGTCTGAAGTTGCCGATGGAGACATGTCCATCGGCAATTATCAGGCACGAGAAAGGTCTATCCAGCAAGCTTCACGCTCTCTTGAAAGACTTAATCCTGAATTACAGGTTCCACCGATCAATAATTGGTCGTATCTCACTCAAGTGCACGGGGTTCAGGTACTTGAAGTCACTGGCGAACACGGTGTTCATGGGGAGCATGGAGACGCCTTAGTGACAGCCCATGAAAAAAGTGTTCTCACTGTGCGGGTAGCAGACTGTGTGCCGATCTCTCTAATTTCAGAAGGTGGAGCTATAGCCATAGTTCATGCTGGTTGGCGGGGCTTATTGAAAGGTGTGTTAGAGGAGGCCTCAAATAAACTAAACGCAATTAAGCCGGGTAAACAGATGGCTGTAATCGGGCCTCATATTGGGCCTTGCTGCTATGAGTTTGGAAGAGGAGAACTAGATCAATTCATTCAAAAGTTTGGGAAATCGGCAGAAGCAACAACAAAAATGAGTTCAAATTCTCTTAACCTTTCGGCTGTGGTGGAAAGAATTTGCGACGAAAAAGGAATTGAGATAATTAGAAAAGATTCTTCTTGTACCTCCTGTTTAGCAGACACAAGGTATTGGTCTTTCCGCTTCAATTCGACAGAACTGCGTCAATGCCTTTTTACTTGGATTGAAAAGAAGTAGGCAGTGATGAAAGATCAAGACTTTAACGAACAAAAAGCAAGAGAGAGAATACTAGAACTGACGGAGTTTGTTGAGAAGAGAAGTAATGGTTCTACTCGAATCCTTGCAGTAACAAAGGGTTTCCCGAAAGAGGCCGTAGCAGCAGCTTATGGAACTGGGATTACTTTATTTGGGGAGAACTACGCGCAGGAATTAATCGAAAAACACAACACTCTTAATGATCTTGATCTTGAATGGCACATGATTGGTTCAGTGCAGAGGAACAAAGTTCGCAAACTTACCCAAATTGTTTCGGTGTGGCAAACAGTAGATCGAATTTCTTTATTAAGAGAAATTGCCAAACATGATGCTTCAGCAAAGATTCTTATTCAGATAAATCCACTCCAGATTCCGAATAAAGCCGGCTGCTCTATTGCGGAAGCGGAAGTACTTCTAGAGCAAGGATCAGAAATGGGCCTATTGGTTGAGGGCGTCATGGCGGTAGGAATGCAAGGAAATCTGAAAGAGACCTCAAATATCTTCAAAGAAGCAGTAGATTTTGCTGAAAAATTCGACTTATCGGAGAGATCAATTGGAATGACAGAAGACCTTGAAGTGGCTATAGATCATGGCTCCACACTGTTAAGAATAGGCAGAGCATTATTCGGGGAACGACCGAATAAGTAGGCTTTACTGCTGATATGCACACACAAATGTGTTTGAACCTATTACTGTTAATGGAATGTTTAGGAAACTATTGCTCTATTTAGGTCTTGGCCCAGACGAGGCATATGAGGAGTTTATGAGCGATGACCCTGTGCGCAGAGATCCATTGAGTTCAGGAGCGTTTTTAGAAGAGCGCGCTGCGACCGAAGGCGATTCTTTGCAACCTCGAAGTGCCGTACCCAGCGAAAGTTCTGTTCGCCCAATAATGCCAGAGACGACTGGAACAGTAAGAACGATTCAACCAGCTGTAGCTTCGAAGCCGGCTAAAGTGGCTCCGAAGTCATTTAGTGATGCACAGGAAATGGCGGACCGTTTTCTTGCAGACCAGCCTGTGATAATAAATCTTCAAGGGGTAGATGCTGAACTATCTCGGAGAATAATAGATTTCGCCAGTGGAGTTTGTTACGGCTTGGGTGGATCAATGGAGAAAGTTGCTAGTCAGGTCTATCTAATGACACCACATGATGTCGAAGTCTCAGATGATGATAGAAAACGCTTTGAACAGAATGACTTAGACATATAAGAAATTAATTCCGTGGTTGAAATTTTTTGTTATCTGCTTGGCTTGTATGCGCTGATATTGATTATTCGAGTTGTTCTGAGCTGGTTTCCAATTAGTCCGAATGGTCTAGGGGCTACTATTGCGGGCTTTGTTTATGTTGCAACTGATCCGGTTTTGATTCCTCTGCGTAGGGTTATGCCTGCTTTGCGAATTGGATCAGTGGGGCTTGATCTAGCACCAATGGCAGTTTTTTTTCTAATCACATTTGTAAGGGGAATGATTTGCTGACAATTTCTTTGATTAAGAGAAGTGATTGCCCACAAATGATCAGGTTAGAGGGTTAATATTTGCCCATGAATAGTGCTGACATTCTTCAGA
This sequence comes from uncultured Acidimicrobiaceae bacterium, assembly GCA_913053885.1. Taxonomy (GTDB): domain Bacteria; phylum Actinomycetota; class Acidimicrobiia; order Acidimicrobiales; family MedAcidi-G1; genus MedAcidi-G2B. The sequence goes on along the minus strand of CAJXGE010000012.1, from coordinate 593 downwards.
TTCTGATTCAGGCGGAGTTTGGACAAAAACTTCGTGGATACGATCCACTAGAAGTTGACGAAGTTTTGGACCAAGCCGTAGTTGAAATTCAGCGCCTTTCCACAGATCTGAAGAGTGCAACAGATCGAGCGGAAGCTGCTGAAAGTGTTTTAGAGGAACAAATAGCTCCAGCCCGTCGTGATCGTCAGGAAGCAGAAGAGATCTTATTAAGCGCTAAAGAGGAAGCGCTTCAACTTATATCAGAGGCGCAAGACGATGCTGAAAGATTACGTAATGCTACTGAAGAAGAAATACGTGATGCCATCGATAAAGGTCGCCAGCGTATGGATTCTGAAATATCAAAATCAGAACAGGATCGCAGGAAGATACTTGACGATATAGAGATACTTGAGCGGCATATAGAAGCACATCGCTTGCGCTTGCAAGCAGCTCTTAATGATTTGAGTTCACTAATTGGAAGTTTGCCAGTACGCCCAGGGTTCAGTGCTTCAGACTTTGAGCCTGAGCCGGAGCCGGAGCCGGAGCTGGAGCCTGAGCCTGAGCCGGAGCCTGAGCCGGAGCCGGAGCCTGAGCCTGAGCCGGAGCCTGAGCCG
>CAJXGE010000011.1:0-35280 GCA_913053885.1 uncultured Acidimicrobiaceae bacterium | reverse complement strand
TCAAGAAGGAGACATCGTCTGGGATCCAATGGAGGGAACCCTTGATCCTGCACTGATTGAAGCAGTAGATGCAGTAGTGAATCTTGCTGGAGAAACTATAGAGGGAAGATGGACTGCTAAGAAGAAAAAAAAGATTCTCGAAAGCCGAGTAAAAGGAACCCAGCTACTATCTCAAACATTTCAACGCCTAGACACTCCACCAAAAATTTTCGTTTCATCTTCTGCTTCTGGATTTTATGGAGACCGAGGAGAAGAAATTCTTACTGAGTCATCCACGGCAGGAAACGGGTTTCTTGCTGATGTATGTAAAGCCTGGGAAGCAGCAGCAGATACATCGCCTGAGACCCGTCTTGTAATTGCGAGAACAGGAGTGGTTTTCGACCCCTCCGGAGGGGCGCTACAAAAACTCCTCATTCCTATCCGTTTGTTCTTTGGCGGACCATTAGGAGGAGGAAAGCAATGGTGGCCGTGGATAACACTTGCGGATGAAGTTAAAGCACTGATACACATGATAGATACCGACATTGAAGGCCCAGTAAATCTTGTCTCTCCTCAGCCGCTGAGGAACAAAGAACTCACTGAACAGATCGCCAAAGCGCTCAAACGACCAGCCTTCATACCGGCTCCAGCTTTTGCTTTACGAGCGTTACTAGGTGAAATGGCTGACGGCCTTTTGCTTTCAAGTTCAAGGATTCTCCCTGAAGCTTTGGAGAAATCTGGATTTCAATTCACTTCGCCTGACCTGCAAAGCGCTCTTGAATCTCTTGAATTAACGAAAGGATAAGGAGATGTCACCGAAAGTAACTATCACCGCAACAATAGGAGCGATTGTAATTGCAGCCCTGGTTGCCTTATCTGGTGCATCCAATAGCGAATCCTTCGGAGGGATACAAATTTTTGTTTGGTGTGCGATCATTTCTTTTGGTATCCAGTGGCTAGTTTTCATTCCCGCCTGGATAAATCATTCTGAACATTTCTTCGATCTAACAGGATCAATGACTTACTTAACGGTTACTGCATTCGCTATTTTCACCGTTCCTTCGCTGGACTTCAGATCTATAGTCCTTATGTTGATGATTGGGATATGGGCAGTCCGATTAGGGACTTTCTTGTTCACACGTGTTCAATCTGTAGGAGCAGATACACGATTCGACGTCATGAAATATCAGTTCTCGTGGTTTCTAATGACATGGACTCTGCAAGGCCTTTGGGTTCTCCTAACTTCTGCAGCAGCGCTAGCTGCGATCACGACCAAACAGCCAGAAGAATTTGGACTGTTTGGTGTAGTTGGTCTCATTATTTGGGTTATCGGATTCTCAATAGAAGTTGTCGCAGATGAACAAAAGCGTCGATTCCGAAACGAAGTCAATGAGCAGGGACATCAAGTAAACCGAGGAACTTTCATTCGCACTGGACTTTGGAAATACTCTCGACACCCCAATTATTTTGGAGAGATCACTCTCTGGGTAGGGGTAGCCGTAATCGCAATTCCAGTTCTTTCTGGATGGAGCTTCGTAGCGTTAATCTCTCCGATTTTTGTTTATCTCTTGTTGGTTAAAGTAAGTGGAATTCCGATGTTGGAATCGAGCGCCAATAAACGTTGGGGCGATAACCCTGAATACCAAAGGTATAAAGAAAGCACACCCTTGTTACTTCTAAAGCCGCGGCGTTAATTCTTTTGGTTAACTAATACCCATTGGTCGAACTTTTCCCAAAGTTCATCGATGGTTTCTATCAGAGTTTCTGGTTCAGTTACTGCGGGTAATTCAGACCTCACCAATCTTTCTGCGTTGAAATGTAGCGGCGCAGGAAAGGGGATATTTACCCATAAGTCATGAAGGTTTCGGAAATCTGTTACTCCAACATGGTTCAAGAGAACGAGATCGGTCGTTACTGTATTGTTTAGAATCGCTAGAAGACCTGGTGTTCGAACCGGCAAGACAGCATGTAGACGTTGTGCTGAAGCGACTCTTTCTGGAGCTGAAATTGAGAGAGCGTCAACAGCTCGTTCTAATTTGGCTTGTGAGAATCTTGTTCCTTCTGGAAAAATTACTACCGCTTCGTCTTGACTTAAATCAGCAGCAAGCTTTCCTATGTTTTCAATCTCTAATCGATTGTCAGAGGCATCTCGGTCTACGAAATAATTAGGAATACGATGGCCGACGATATCTAGGCAGGGATCCCAGAGAAGTTGGCGCTTAACAACAAATCGTGGACGCAATCCTGCTTCGGCGAGGACCGCAGCAACTAAGAGAGCATCGCCTTGACTGCCATGTCGAGCAAGCACAACAATTGGCCCGCCAACTTCAAAAAATTCTCTTCCATCTAGCCTGAATTTCAGTCCTAGGAAAAACTTCGCTCCTCCAATAAGACTGCTTGTCCACCAATGCTGCAATTTGCTATGTGCTCGCAGAGAATTCTTTGAAACCAGCTGTTTCGTAGGAGCGAACCGGAGCCACAGAAAAGCAGCGCTTAGAATTCCGCCAGATTCAATAGTAAGCCACCACAAACCATAAGAAAGAAGTCGAACTGTGGGAAAGGGTTTCTTCCGGAGAGCATCGGCGAAGAATGCAAATAAAATAGTGGGCAAAAACAATACGACTCCGACCGAAAAAGAAAGAAGAATCGCTGGGACGGTTATAAATCTACGTTTTAAGCGAGCAGCCCTCGTGGACTCACGCGCAGAAAATTGTCGTTGTGATTCCATTTATTTACTTAATCCAATTTGGTGGACGCTTACTCAAGAAAGCTTGCATTCCTTCTTTAGCTTCATCTCCTCGAAAAAGTTCAGCGGAGAGCTTTGAAGTCCATTCAAAAGCTGTATCAACATCCATCCCAGGAACTTCAACAAGCAATTGTTTTGTTGCTGCAAGGGCATTTGGCCCGCCGGTTAATAGGTCATTTACAAATTTTTGGACTTCTTCATCAAGTTTGTCAGAAGGAACAGCTTTGTTTACCAATCCCAAGCGTGCAGCATCGGTTCCGGTCATTCGATTTCCTAGAAGCATCGCTTCGGCAGCTTCTGCTGGCCGCATCTTCGGTAAACATAAAACTGAGATCATCGCAGGCGCTACTCCGATCCTTACCTCAGTAAAACCGAACTTGGCATCATCTATTGCTACTGAGAGGTCCATTGCCGCAGCTAAACCCATGCCACCTGCAACACAATGCCCGGCGATGCGGCCAACATAGGGTTTTGGAGACTTTCGGAATCTCCCAAATAGTTCCAAGGGATTTACCGATTTGGAAGGTTTATCCCCGCTAGACCTTTGAGAAAGATCAGCACCGGCGCAAAAAACTTTCCCTGAATTGGTTAGAACCACAACACGAACTTCTGGATCGTGATCCGCGGCATCAAGCGTTTCGACTAGATCAGAAGTCAGCTCAGAACTCAGCGCATTGCGGTTCTCCGGGTCGTTTAAAGTGACTGTTAATACTCCGTTTGTCATTTCTGTTTCTACAAGCGACATCAGTGACCTCCTGCATTAGGGCCGTCGGTTGGGGGACCGGCAAAAGCTTGTGCTTTAAGCAACCAATCTTGAGCAGAATCTCCACGAGCAATAAGTGCGGTGTCGTCAAGGTGTCTTCGCTGAGTAACCACTAAGCAGAAATCTTCAGCAGAACCTTCAACAGAAGAATCAGAATCTTCGGGACCCCAAGACCATAATTCACCCGAAGGGGCAGTGAGGCTCACCAGCACTTCATCTACGGGTGCATCTAAGTTCCTATTCAGATAAGTCCATTTTCTAGTAATTACTCCTAACTGAGCAATATGCCGTAACCGATCAGTAGGAGTTCGATGTCCACCCACTGTGTCCACGATATTTTGGCCATGGGCCCAAACTTCCATCAATCGAGCAGTGAGAAATGAACGCGCACCCATAGATGGCCCATACCACTCAACACGAGTTTCGTTGTCTAGAGACTTAGCAGCAGCGGCGAGATTTTTTCTTTGAGAACGCCATTCTTCGAGAAGTTCAGAAGAAGAAAGTTTCCTGTATTCTCCAAGTGTGAAATCGTCCACAGACTCATCTCCTCCACCAGCATTCGAGATCAAATCTGTTACTAACTCTTTAAAGTGGTCAGGGTCAGCAATAGCAATAGCAGCGGTGTAATCAAAATAAGTTAAATGTGCAATTTGGTCGGCAACGCTCCACCGTGGGCTTGGTGTGCTCAAACCCCAAGAATGCTCATCAAGATTAGCGACGACTTGGTCAAGGGCATCTTGTTCATCTCGAAGATCTGAAGCGATATCGGTTATTTCCATGAGTTTTCTTTCGTTCCGGTCAGGACAAGGCCCTTCATAATAATTTCCAGCATGTCGTCAGCAGCCACCTTAGGGGAGCTGCGTAAATCCTTCATCACATCAACATGAGCGAAATCGCGACCGAGGCCCGCTAGAACACGAGCAACCGCGGCAGTATCAACATTCGCGATGTCTTCGCGTTCCACTGCAAGATCAAGAAGACTTCTCGTGATTGCTACCAAATAATCTGAATGGCCTTTACTTAATTTTTGTGCGCTAGGTACGACATCAATGTCCTGAGCAAATGCTTCAGTGGTGTTTTCAACAGCAACTGTTGCCGCTTCCAAATAAAGACGAATGGCTTCTAACGGGGTCATCCAAGGGTCGATACTCTCAATAGCGCTACGCCCGACTTGACGTAAATTCCGATCAATTACAATAAGTACAAGTTCATCTTTGCTATCAGCAATCTCGTACAAGGTTCTAAGGGAGCAATTAACTTTAGAAGCAATCTCCGACATTGTTATTTCAGCGAACCCCTCGTCGAAAAGGTCACTGAGTTGCATTAGAACTTCACGCTGTCGATTAGTTAATTCTTTTTCTCTCTGTCGAGATATCATCGGCTCTGGCGCCGGAACTTCACGTAATCGCTCTAAAAGGCTGGAAGTTTCTTCCGCTAAAGCATTCATGGTCATGCTTTTCGAGCCTCCGACCAGGTCATACCTTTTTCGACATTGATATCACGGGGCAGTCCGAGCACCATTTCTGCCACGATATTTCTTTGCACCGCAAAAGTTCCTCCGCCCAGAGTCAACGCAGGGGAGAAAATGAAACCATAATGCCAAATCGGGTCAACGTTTGGGAAAAGTGAAGATTCGGAGCGAATCTCTGTTGGTCCGCTTCGTCCCATCTCAGGAACCTCTCCCTCAGGTCCAGACCCTTCCAGCATCCCGCTAGTCCCGGTTAATTTTTTAGCCATCTCTAAAACATGCTGTCCGTGGTCATCAGCCATAGCTTTCTGTATTGAAGCTTCTGCACCTGGTGTTTTGCCTGCGAGACGAGCGCTTAGAGTTCGTAAACGGTTAAGTCGTAGAACTTCTGACTCACAATAAAGTGCTGCTAATTCTTGGCGCAGTATCGGATCGGCTGCTCCTCCGTTTTGCCGGACAAGTTCAAACAAAGTATTAGCTGAAGGCCCAGTTCCCCAAAGTGAACCGGCAGAGGAAAGAGAGACTCGTTCGTTAGAAAGAGTCATCTTGGCTAATCTCCAGCCATCTCCTTCTTGACCAACCAGCATTTCAGCCGGGAGTCGAACATTGTCGAAGAAAACCTGATTGAAAGAATGAGCGGTAGTCATATCGACAATTGGTGTCATGGTTAACCCAGGGAGATCCGTAGGGCAAATGAAGTAAGAAATGCCTTTGTGTTTCGGTACATCTGGGTTTGTTCTAGCGATAAGTATTCCGAATTGTGAATGGTGGCCACCGCTAGTCCAGATTTTTGACCCGTTAATGACGTATTCGTCACCATCACGAACCGCTCGGGTAGCAAGATTAGCAAGATCAGATCCGGCATCGGGTTCACTAAACATTTGACACCAGAATTCTTCCCCAGTGAGAATGGGGCGAAGATAACGTTCCTTTTGCTCTTCGGTTCCTTCAAGCAAGATGGTGGGACCCGCCCAACCAATCCCGATGGCATTCGCTGGTCTCTTAATTCCTGCTTTATTTAGTTCGTCGTCAATGATGAGCTGAAGCATGGGATCGGCAGAAATACCATAAGGTTCCGGCCAATGGGGGACAATATAACCGGCGTCTAAAAGTTGTTCCGGACTTGGAGAAGGATTTGACTCAATCCAATCTCTTACTTCAAGACGTCTAGGGTCGTCATCAGGTGGAAAATCAAAATCCATATTTACTCCAAAAGGTCTTTTGGTATTTCAACAACTCTGGCCCGTAACCATTCCCCAAGGCTTTTCGCTTGACCATCTTGACGAGTGGAAGCAGCTACTCCTTCTTCAAGGATTCCGTGGATAACAAAATTCAAAGAAAAGATATTTGGAAGACGGTGGCGGTCAATTCTCATTTCGCTAGTTTCAGGTAGAAGACTTCGAAGTTTTTCTGTTGTAAGAAAGTTGTCCAACCACATCCAGGATTTAGGGTCCCGGGCGAAAACTCCTAGGTTTGCGTTGCCGCCTTTGTCTCCTGATCTTGAGCCGATAATGCGACCAATTGGAGCACTTACCGTCTCTTCACTAGGGGGATCAGATAAAGGGGCGTCAATAGGTTCAATAGAAACTTCTCCTGGAGGGATTACTGAATCAACTACAGTTTGGTTGCCACCCAGCAGAGAAACGTGTTGGGGGACGAGATCAGATGGAACAAGAGCTGGTCGGTACACCCCATAAACATGAGCGCCTCGTCCACCAACCCCAAACATTCCTGGGATCGTCGCTAAAGCTAACTCATTAACAGCATTTTTTAAAGCACGGCCAACTTTACGTTCGTCGGGGTCTTTCACAGAAAGGCGCCAAAAAGCTACAGCTTCTTCGTTGCTTTCTGGATCAGGCTTATCGGTTCTAATCACTCGAGTGGTTACTTCAGAGAAATCTGATGGCTCGTAAGGGCAAGCTTCCCAAAACGCAGCATCTACAAGTTCCGCTTTCTCTTCAATATCTAACCCAGTCAAAGCGACCGAAAGGTCGCTGCGGTAACCACCAAGCTCATTCATCGCTACCTTGAGTGTTTCTGGTGGAGGTTCCCCACAAGTGTTACTCATTTCCACACGATCAGGTCCAATTTGCTCAAGTTGTATTGTGTCAAATCGTGTGGTCACATCTGGACCCAAATAAGCCGGTGCCCCAATTTCATAAAGAAGTTGAGATGTGACAGTTCCAACAGAAACTTCACCACCCGTGTTGTCATGTTTACCGATAACTGAAGACCCATCTGAAGATATATCAGCCCAAGGGAACCCCGTCCGGGTCATTCCAGGAACTTCAGTAAAAAACGAATAGTTTCCTCCAGTTGCCTGAGTTCCGCACTCAATCACATGCCCAGCTGCTACTGCGCCAGCTAATTCATTCCAACTATCTTTCTCCCACTTATGGTGCCAAGCAGCAGGGCCGCAAACTACGGCTGCATCGGTCACTCTTCCGGTAATTACTATGTCTGCACCTTGATTCAGCGCTTCAACGATTCCCCAACAGCCCAAATATGCGTTTGCGCTAATAAAACGAGAAGCATCCCCTAAAGGTTCACCGGTTTCAAAATGTGAAAGATCAATACCAGCGGTGAGAAGGTCGTCAAGTCGAGGTAAAAGATTATCTCCGGTGACATAAGCGATCGTCGGATTCAACCCGAGCTTGTCCGCCACTTCCGAAACAGCTTCTGCGCACCCATCAGGATCAAGCCCACCAGCATTTGAAACCACTTTTATGCTTTTGTCTAAACAAGTTCCCATCACCTGTTCCATTTGGGTTACAAAACTACGGGCGTAGCCACCACCGGGGCGTTTAGCTTGCGTACGAGCCAAAATCAGCATTGTCAACTCTGCAAGCCAATCTCCAGTAAGAACATCTATCGGTCCGCCTTCAACCATTTCCGCCGCGGCAGTTATCCGATCGCCATAAAACCCCGAACAGTTAGCGATGCGTATCGGGTCAGTCATCCTTGCCCTCTGAACCATCATCTAAGACCATCATCACGACACCTTGTTCAATTTGTTGCCCAACAGCCACCAGTATTTCCGTTACGGTCCCATCAGCCGCCGCATTAATATGATGCTCCATTTTCATTGCTTCAAGAACAAGAAGTGTTTGACCAGTCTTTACGGCGTCTCCAACTCCAACCCTGATATCAAGTACCACACCTGGCATAGGGGAGATGAGGCCATCAGCCACCTCGTTTGACCCTGGAGGGATAAAACGAGGAACAAGAGAGAGATGGGCTGTGCCACATTCCATTTGGACAAAAACTTCGTTTCCAGATCTGGTTACGACATGCGTGGACCTAAGCCCCGCTATTTCAACGTCAATATCAGTAGATGAATGTCGGTGCACTCGATTTGAATCAACCTCGTTCAGAACAAAAGAACCGTCACGAGTGCTGTGATAAGAAACATCAAATTGTTCTTCCCCAGAGGTGAAAGAAATCAGTTGATCGGGGAAGTGAGAGTTTCTCCAACCGCTGGGAATTTGATCCAAAACAAGAGCTGCAGCTCGATTCTCGCCTTGAATCCAAAGGGCAGCCACTGCCGCGGCACGAGAAACTTCTTCTCTCGTTAAGAAATCGCTACTTGCCGGATTATGCCGTTCAATGAAATCAGTGGTTGTGTCACCGGCGAGGAAAGCTTCATGCCTGAGCGTTGAAACAAGGAATTCACGATTAGTGGTTATACCACCCAAGTGAAGTTCTTCAAGGGCTTTAGCGAGCCGAAGAGCAGCTTCCCGTCGAGTTGAACCCTTGGAAGTCACTTTGGCAAGCATGGGGTCAAACTGAACCCCAACCTCAGTACCTTTACCGATTCCTACATCCCAACGAATATTGTCAGAATCAGGAATCTGAAAGGCAGAAACAGTTCCAATAGCGGGAAGAAAATTGTTCGCTGGGTCCTCAGCATATAAACGGGCTTCAATGGAGTGCCCGAAAGAAGAAATACTTTCTTGCGGGCACTCAATGGCTTCTCCTTGAGCGACAAGTATTTGCTGGCGCACTAAATCAATACCAGTGGTTTCTTCAGTGACTGGATGCTCTACCTGTAAACGAGTGTTTACCTCAAGGAAGAAAAATTCTTTCGAATCATGATCTAGGAGGAACTCGACTGTTCCAGTTGATTCATATCCAATTGTTCTCGCGAGGCTTAACGCTGCTTCAGCCATAGATTCTCGCAAGTCGGAATCAATAGTAGGAGAAGGAGCCTCTTCAATAATTTTCTGATGGCGACGTTGGATAGAACATTCGCGTTCACCCAAATGAACCAGATTTCCGTGACTATCACCAAGTATTTGGATTTCTATGTGATGAGAACTCGGCACATAACGCTCAAGAAAAACCCGGTCATCTCCGAAAGCTTTTAACGCTTCTCGTTGAGCCGAGGCAACAGCCTCTGATAGGTCTCCAGGTGCTTCAACGACATGCATCCCTTTCCCGCCACCACCTGCTGCTGCTTTAACGAGCAAAGGATAACCAACTTCATCACCAGCAGACGGGTCGTTAGAAGAGGGGAGAATCGGGACGTTAGCGTCAACCGCTGCTTTTTTAGCAGCAATTTTGTCACCCATAGACTCAATAACTTCAGGTGAAGGACCGATCCAGATAAGGCCGGCATCAATTACTGCTCTAGCAAAATCTGCGTTCTCTGAAAGAAACCCATACCCGGGATGAATAGCATCCGCTCCTGTTTCTGTTGCAGCGGCAATGATCGCTTCACTCTCTAGGTATCCGGGGACATGAACGGCTACATCTGCAGCAGTCACGAAAGAAGAGTTCGCGTCTGCTTCTGAATAGACGGCAACGCATCGCAGGCCCATGTTTTTAGCAGTAGAGAAAACACGTAGAGCGATCTCTCCTCGGTTAGCGACAAGAATCGTGGAAATGCTCATAATCTGAACACCCCATACTTTCTTGCCCCTTCAATAGGTTTGTTACGCACCACTGAAAGACAGAGGCCAACAACGGTACGGGTATCTCGAGGGTCAATTATCCCGTCGTCACTTATTGCTCCTGATGCTACAAGAGCCAATGAACCTTTTTCCTGGATCTCTTCAACAGCGTTTCGTATCTCAGCATCTGCTTCTTCGTCAAACTCTTCGCCTTTGCGTGCTGCTTGACCGCGGCGAACTTCTGACATGACACCTGCTATTTGTTTCCCTCCCATTACTGCGATCTTTGCTGTAGGCCACAGGAAAGTAAATCGGTTGCCGTAAGCGCGGCCTGACATTCCGTAAGTTCCTGCTCCGTAAGAAGAACCAATTATGACTGTTATGTGTGGAACCATAGAGTTGGTGACGGCGTTGATCATCTGAGAACCTTTTTTGATGATTCCGGCGCGTTCAGATTCGCTTCCGATCATGAATCCTGTGATGTTTTGAAGAAAGAGAAGAGGGATATCTTCTCTGTTGCAAAGTTGAATGAAATGCGCGGCTTTTTCGGCAGCTTCTGGGTGGATGACACCATTGTTTCCAAGTACACCTATCGGATAACCGTGGAGTGTGGCCCAGCCGCACACCATGGTGGTTCCGTATCGTGGTTTGAACTCTTCAAATCTTGACCCATCGACTGTTCTCGCTATTACTGCTCGAATATCAAGGGGTTGACGCAGGTCTCGGCTTACGAGGCCAAGAAGTTCTTCAGGGTCATGAATGGGAGGGTCAATAACGTAACTGGGTTCTGGCCCAGCTTTCTTCCAGTCAAGATGTGACACCACTTCTCGGCATAAACGTATGGCATCCATTTCATCTTCGGCGAGGTAGTCGGCGAGACCAGATTTCTCAGCATGCATTTGTCCACCGCCAATAGTTTCAGCGTCAGCGATTTCTCCGGTTGCCATTTTTACTAGTGGAGGGCCGCCAAGGAATACTTGAGATTGTTCCTTTATGAAGATGTTGTAGTCAGACATGCCTGGCTGGTAGGCGCCGCCGGCGGTGGCTGAGCCGAAGGTAACACAGACTGTTGGTATTCCTAGCTTTGATAGTTCGATCATTTCGTAGAAGAAGCGCCCTGATTCTGCAAAGTGGTCGGTTTGAACTCTGGTTCGTTTTTTTCCTCCACCGGTTGGGACACGTAAGTCAGCACCAGCGGATTCCACAAAACTTACGTAAGGCATGTGGTTGTCGCGTGCAATTTCAATTGCGCGCATCCATTTCTTTCCCGCGTATGGGGTTAAGGCGCCAGCTAGGACTGAAGGATCGTTTCCTAAAATGACACACTCTGTTCCGGCGATAACTCCGATGCCGAGAACCATTCCGCCTCCGACGGCGTAGTCGGAGTTGTATCCGGCAAGTGTGCTGATCTCAAGAAAGGGGCTGTCAGGGTCAAGCACGTTTGCGATGCGTTCTCGTATCGGCATTTTTCCTCGGGAGCGCAGACGGTCCATAGCTTCTGGTCCGCCTCCTGCTTTGGCTTCGGCGAGCAGTCCATCAATTACTTCTAACTGTTCAAGCGTGTCGGAACGATTTTGTTCGTATCTTTCACTTCCAACATCAAAAGAGGAGGGAAGTGGTGGTGCTAATAATGAACGTGGCATGCCCACAGCATAGACCGGTAATAAAAATAGCGCAAAGTTACCATCTTGTTTTGTTGATATACACAGCGGAGAAGGCGCTTGCAATGGCATTACCTGCTCAGGTTCTATGCTTTAAGAATGGAAGAGCATGAATGGGGTTTTCGCACAAGAGCATTACATGCTGGTGGAGGGCCAGACCCAACAACCGGCGCTAGAGCTGTTCCAATTTTTCAATCAACTAGTTTCGTATTCGAAAACACCGCTGATGCTGCTGATCTTTATGCTCTGCAGAAATACGGAACGATTTATACTCGTCTCTCGAACCCAACGACTGCAGCATTTGAAGAACGTATAGCCAGTTTAGAAGGAGGGATTGGTGCAGTTGCCACTGCTAGTGGGCAAGCAGCTGAATTCTTGACCGCTGCTGCTCTTGCAGTCTCCGGAGACAATTTTGTTAGTTCTTCAAGCCTCTATGGTGGCACCCTCACTTTATTTGGGGTGACCTTAAAGAATTTCGGAATCGAAGCACGGTTTGTTGATGAAAACCCAGAAAATTTCGCCAAAAAAATTGATGAAAAAACCCGGTTTCTTTATACCGAGATAATAGGTAACCCGTCAGGAGCTATCGCTGACTTACAGGCATTATCAGATGTTGCAGATTCTTATTCTCTTCCACTAGTAGTTGACGCCACTTTTGCAACTCCATATCTATGCAGACCGATTGAGCATGGAGCAACAATTGTTTTACATTCTGCTACCAAGTTCATTGGCGGGCATGGTACCTCGATAGGTGGAGTGATTTCAGAATCAGGAAACTTTGACTGGGGAAGCGGAAGGTTTCCTCAGATGACGGAACCAAATCCTAGATACAACAATCTTCGATTTTGGGAAAATTTTGGCGAATATGCTTTCTGCACCAAATTACGAGCAGAACAATTAAGAGATGTTGGAGCTTCAGTCTCGCCGTTTAACGCATTTATGTTATTGCAAGGGCTTGAAACGTTACCACAGCGTATGGACGAGCACGTGCGGAATACACAAAAAGTCGCTGAATATCTTGACTCACACCCCCAAGTTGAATGGGTGGCTTACGCTGGATTAGAAAGTTCTCCTTATCACGATTTAGCCCGTCAGTATTTGCCTAAAGGTCCAGGGGCAATCTTCACTTTTGGGTTAAAAGGCGGACGTTCTGCAGGTTCGACTTTCATAGAAAATTTGACCTTAATTAGTCACTTAGCCAATGTTGGAGATGCGCGCACTCTTGTTATTCACCCAGCTTCAACAACGCATCAGCAACTCTCCGAAGAGGAAATGCAGCTCGGGGGAGTTACCCCGGAAATGGTCCGGCTTTCTGTTGGACTAGAAGATGTAGAAGACATTATCTATGACTTAGATCAGGCGTTAGAAAGGACTTTGTCGTGACTGACCAAACATTGATTGAAGGGTGGGAACCCCCGACAGCCTCAGAGCGATTAAACATTTTGAAATCAGTCAAATCGATAGCTGTGGTAGGTGTATCAGCCAATCCCTCTCGGCCTTCTAATTTCGTAGCTACCTACTTGTGCAGCTCGTCAACTGATTACGACGTGTATTTTGTTAACCCCACGGTGACAGAAATCCTTGGTCGTCCATGTGTTCCTTCTTTAGCAGATTTACCTGTAGTCCCTGATTTGGTAGACGTTTTTCGCAAACTAGAAGATGTTCCCGCCGTGGCAGAAGAATCTGTTGATATTGGAGCGAAAGTATTTTGGACTCAATTTGATTTGTGGAGTCCAGAAGGAGCGCGCATAGCACTAGATGCAAACATGGATCTAGTAATGGATAAGTGTATAAAAATTGAACACGCTCGTTTTGCCGGTGGTCTACATTTATCTGGTTTCAATACCGGTGTAATTAATTCAAAACGAAGACGTTAATATCGCCAAAAACTTTAAGGAACTAAGAATTAACGAGGTTCGCAAATAATAAGTGGAATATCGCGGTCAGTGTTCTTCTGATACTCGGCATAATCTGGCCAAGCAGCAACAGCGACCGGCCACCGCTCAGCTTTCTCTTCCGGAGTAGCGATACGCGCCGTACATTCAAGAACTTCCATCTCGTCCTGAACAATAATGTTTGGATCGGCAACAAGATTGTCAAACCAAAGCGGGTTCTTTGGCGCCCCACCTTTAGAGGCGACAAGCAAATAGTTATTGCCGTCGTGAACTTTAATCAGCGGGCTAATACGAGTCTTTCCGGTACGACGCCCAGTTGTTGTAAGGAGAATGCAAGGAGCGCCCTGCATGTCAAAACCTTCATCATCTGGAGCTAAATAACGTTCAACATGGTCGGCTACCCAACCCCAAGTACTTGGTTCATAATTGTCATCTTCCATAAACCAAAAGTTACCGTACGTTCATTTTTGGCACAAGTTCTGACTTTCTAGGTGCAAACCTATTTGACGATATTAGAAAGTAAGAGAGAGGCACCCGATTTACCCCGATACGATAAACACGTCCCCTTAACAATCGGGACATGCGCACCGGTGCCCGAGTGGACCAAGGGAACGGCCTGCAAAGCCGTAAAGTCGCGGGTTCAAATCCCGCCCGGTGCTCCACAAGAGTTCTTGTTATATATTCAAGACAGGGGTAACCAGAAAGGATAAAACTGTGAACGAATCCACAGAGGATCCGACTGAAGAAGAAACAGATGGACCTGGATTCCCTCACACGCCTCCTTTAGGAATAAAAGCAGTTCACCCCGGTGATGAAATTCCAAGCGCACCAGAACCCGCACAAACCATCCAACCAGAAAAAGCAAAAATGGACTGGGGCGTAGCCGTACTCGTTTCTTTAGCTGCAATTGTTTCAATAATCGGCACTTTTCTTCCATGGACAGAAGCCCGCGGAGAGTTCGTGATACGAGAAATAGGGTGGGACCAACCCATTGACGCTCTCATCGTTCTATTTAGTGGACTAAGTGCAGCGTTAGTGGCTGGAGCGATCCTGTCCGAGATAAAAAACCGAATGATTGCATTCTGGTTATTTGCAGTTGGAGCGATTCACGTTGTGTTAGCAATAGTCAAAATCTTCGATGTTGAGAGTATGGAATCAACAAGTGGATACAACTATTCCATCGGAGTGGGTCTACCGATAATTATTGTCGGGGGAGGGGTTCTAATTATTGCCGCTTTCCTTGAATGGGGATCACGTCGCAGCGAACAGGTGTCCTCTTAGAGCCCCACTGCTACCATTTGACATTCGGGGCCGTTAGCTCAGTTGGCTAGAGCACCTGCATGACGCGCAGGGGGTCGGGGGTTCAAATCCCTCACGGCCCACCAGTTCTTCGGCAAGAATTAGGAAACAACGCGATTTTTGTAACAGATGTGGAATGTTCTGACATATTTTTTACGGATCAGAACGGTTTAACAGTCTATTGGGGAAACTAGCGCCAATCTGGAGTACTGGATACTCGCCGTCCTCGTAATACACGTGCTGAGCGATGAGTTTAAAAATTGTAGGTAACTAAAACTTATATCAAAGCAAGAATTGAGAGGCTTAAAACACTTATTGCTGGAGCAGCTTTCTTAATATGATCACCAACACGCAGATGCATAATAATGGCTCCCACCATTAAAAGACCAAGTAAAATGGCTGAAGGCCTAGTTAGGGACTCTACCCAAACGCCCACGATTAAAAGAATTGCTAATGTGACTTTAGTTCCGCCAATTAAATACATAAATGGGGGAGAAATACCGTATGTTTGGAATTCTTCTAACATGTTTTTTGCGTCACCGCCGCGAAACTCAGTTTCTTTGTTGAAACGCAATATCCATACATTTAGGATCCATAATCCAGCACTAATTTGTGCTAAGAGTCCAATTGTCTCCATGTCTTCTCTCTCTTATCTAATAAAAACGAGTTTGAAATTAAGCATGTAATTCTCTCTTAACAAAGATCAAGAAAGAATCAATGGCTTTTATAAAGCTATGACCTGTCTTTTTCACCTGCATCAACTGTTGTTTTATAACCTACCATCAGTAAGCCCCAAACAGTGATTGCAAAAACTACGGTTCCAATAATAAACAATAGGGTTTCATTCATTGTTTTTCCCCGAATTTGTTAGTACAAGAGTCCCTAAGGAATGGATTGAAGGTACCCAAATACCAACAAAAATTCCCTGTAACTCGTTGCCACTAAACCAAAGTGCAACTGATAGACAAAATGAAATAAAACCAGCAAACATAAAAATTAATTTGGGTCTATTTTCTGGTTTTAAAAGAAAGTTTTCACGCAAAATTGAGAATGCCACTTAATCTCCTAACGGTTTATCACTTCCGTAAATCTATTAGGCATTTACTCTCAAATTGTTTCTTAGATAGGGTCTTCTGTCACGTCAGGCTTTATTTGACATTGTGTCGATCAGCCCATGAAAGCTACGTCGTTGGCCATGGTTAGCGGAGTTTGGGAATTTAAATCTCTCATGGCCCACCAGTTTTTTGGTTTTGCCGGCTCCCCATTAGAACGAATGGTTATTTTGATCAGCTCGCGGCTTACTGGATCGTGTCTGGAATATGATGATTGAGGGCTAATTTCGCCCGTTCGAGAAATAGATCCATTCCGTTTTCAAATTTGTCTCCCGCGTCTAGACATAGACTAGCTTGTTCTTCTGAATTGCTATCACTTAGTTCCGAGCATGTTTCAAGTGCAAAAAATCCATCAATAACGACAGCACCTACGGCTTCTGGATACCAATCATCACAACTTCCAAGGCCGTATCGCTTACTTTCATCTGCCCAACCTTTGGACTCTCCGTAGAAACTCCGAGGGTCGTACCTCCCGATTTCTTCCAAAATTGTGTCAGCATGGAGATCAAAACTATTCAGATGTTCTGTCCAGATTTGGCCTACTTCATTAAAACTTTCGGCTGAGGATGCCAACTGTTGTATGTCAACAAACTCGTTGTAAAAGTCAACGATTTCTGTGTAACAGCGATAAAAATTAGGCATACCTGTAGAGGGATTGTTGAGAGAGTCCGTTTGCATGAGACCGTAGGGTCCTTCTTGATACAGCACATCGACAAGGTAGTTAATGCTTGTATTCGCTTCCTGACCTGAATCAGTAGTCTGTTCCATTCCTGCTATTTGATCTAAAAGCGCTTGATCTGGGTCATCACTACACCCAAATAAATACGGTGAGAGAATTATCAAAGCGAGACTTAAAGAGATTTTTCTCATACCTATATCTATACCGATGATTTCAGAGGGTGCCACTCCCACCAGGGGAGGGGGTTACTCTAGCGGTCGCAAGATCTTCCATGATCCATTGTGTCGCCGGAGAGTAGACATCAATAAACACCGCTTCCTCTTCCCCTAAAACCTCACCTCCATGAGGAACATTCGCAGGGGCATGCCATCCGTCTCCCGGTCCGATCTCCCGAGTTTCCTCTCCTACGGTCAGCCGCATCCGACCAGACAGCAGCA
This sequence comes from uncultured Acidimicrobiaceae bacterium, assembly GCA_913053885.1. Lineage (GTDB taxonomy): Bacteria > Actinomycetota > Acidimicrobiia > Acidimicrobiales > MedAcidi-G1 > MedAcidi-G2B. Next base: position 18,349 of record CAJXGE010000011.1, on the reverse strand, counting down.
GGCTGAACTGCTCATGAGGGTGGCTATGCATCGGGTAGGTCGAACCCGGAGCGTAAGTGGCCCGGATTAGATGCATACACTCACCGGTCACTATCTGACCAGAAAGCCCATCATCGTCCCAGTGAAACATTTCAAACTCATCCCAACTAAAGATGCGCCGAGTGGAGACTTCGACCCCATGTTCATTTATGAGTGATTCGCTCATGACCGCCCTCCCTTTTTGTTTATTTAGACACTAGTGTCCTTGAAATGGGGATGCGGTTACGTCAGGTTGCCTTCGTGGCTGAAGATCTTTCTTTAGTTGAGGCGACTATTGAAGAAAGTCTTGGGTTGTCTCTTTGTTTTCGGGATCCAGGTGTCAAAGTCTTTGGTCTTAAAAATGCTCTTTATCCTATTGGAGAACAGTTATTGGAAGTTGTGTCTCCGATCCAACCTGGCACTACCGCTGGACGACTACTTGAGAAACGCAGAGGAGACGGCGGCTACATGGTGATTTTTCAAGTGGACGACCTTGCTTCGGTTCGCCAGCGACTTAAAGACGCTGGGGTTCGAATAGTTTTTGAAGCAGTTGCTAAAGGGGTGCTGGGTTTGCATCTCCATCCAAGAGATATTGGAGGAGCAATCGTTTCCATAGACCAGACGGATGAATGGGAGTCTTGGCCTTGGGCCGGTCCTAACTGGCGTGACCATGTTGACACTTCAGTGGTAACGGCCATATCGGCAGTCGAGATCCAAGCTGAAAACCCGGAAATAATGGCAAGTCGCTGGTCCGAAGTTCTTGGTTGTCCCGCCGAAAAGACAACGATTGCTTTAGATGAGGGAGAGATTAGATTTGTGGAAGTGGCTGATGGACGCGGTGAAGGGGTCAGCGCAGTGGAATTGGTAGGGGACCAGAGTGAAGAACTTGAAATCTCGGGTGTTCGAATTTTAGTTTCCCCTAAAGAGGGATAACCGTCTTGACCTTATGGCAAGCCTAAGTATGAAGATTAGAGAAAAGTCCGGAGGGAAATTTCCACCCCAAAAGCCTCAAACAAGCGATGTAGTCATTATTGGTGCTGGGATTATCGGGCTTGCAATCGCCTATTCACTATCACGCATTGGCAAAAGTGTTCAAATCATTGAGCGATCAAAACCTGGGGTAGGTCAATCAACGAAAACCGGTGGTGGCATTCGTTTAGCTCATGGATCTGAGTTAAATATTCAACTTAGTCAACTCAGCCTCGACACTTGGTTGAACTTTGAAAAACATTTCAATATCGACCCTTTGTATCGAACGACAGGGCACCTCTTTCTAACTACAGAAAGTGAAAGTGCTCTCTTGTCTCAGGCGGCTTTGCTGGAGAGTATGAAAGTCAATTGCGGATTATTAACAAAAAGTAAAATAAGTTCGTATTGGCCTCGACTCTCTTCAATGAATTTCTCAAAAGGTTTATATTGCAATGAGGGTGGTTATTTAGATCAGCATCGCGTAATAAAAGGGTATGTAGACACAGTCGTATCTAATGGAGTAAAACTTCTGACTGGCACCCAAGTTGAAGGACTACTAAAAGCAAATGAAAGAGTGAATGGAGTTACAACTTCCGTAGGCGAATTCCACGCTGAATGGATTATCAATGCAGCTGGGCCTCATGCGGGTGAAGTAGCTGATCTTGCGGGATGTCAAATCCCATTTGTTTCGCGCCGCCATGAACTCTTAGTTTTAGAAGAATCGGCAGCCGTTCCAGAAGAAATTCCGTGGCTTATAGATATAGATAGACAAGTACATATGCGTCCTGATGGTTCAGGACGAGCGCTCATTGGTGGGTTCTTAGGTCGTGATGAAGGAACTGATCCGAACACTTATGATCCTGATTTGTCCGAAGGATGGTCAAAAGAAGTGCGCAGAGAAGCTTCTCATTCTTTTTGCATCACTGATCCAGAAAGTAATGTCTTAAGAGGTTGGAGTGGTCTTTATCCAGGAACAATCGACTACATGCCTGTTATAGAGGAGACCTTGCCTGGATTTATAACGGCTGCTGGTTTCTCCGGTACTGGTCTTATGCATGCTCCGATAGTCGGAGAGATTGTTGCAGACTTGACTATGTCCACCAAGAGATATTTTGTGGACATTTCTTCTCTTAGCTCAACTCGATTTACTAAAGAGTCGCAAATCTTAGAGTCAACAGGGTTTTAGACATCCATCTAGTCAGCGACTGAAGGAGCAAAACTTTTCTAATTGTTTAGCAGTCTGTACGATAAATGTTTGGTTACCTATACACTTTTTTAGAGACAGAGAAAATCGTATGTGTAATAACAAACAAAAAGCGGAAAAGACTTTTGAACACGGAATAATTGTACGCGATCTGTCAGTCAATATCGGGCCTGCTCGCATTCTAGAAAATGTAAATATCACCGCGCCAAAAGGCTCATGCCTAGCGGTTTTGGGGCCAAGCGGTTGTGGAAAAACAACACTCTTAAGGTCGTTAGCTGGCTTACAGAAAATAACTTCAGGTGAAATCACTCTTTCGAACGAAACCGTAGCAACAGAACAATTCCAAACCCCACCCGAACAAAGAGACGTAGGCATGGTATTCCAAGACTGGGCCCTTTTCCCGCACCTCACCGTCCTCGAAAACACCGTTTTTGGATTATCGAGAATGGATCGCAAGAAACCAAAAACAGAAATTCATGAACTATTAGAAATGGTTGGCATACCTGAGCTAGCCGACCGCCTCCCTTCTTCATTATCAGGTGGGCAACAACAGCGAGTTGCCCTCGCGCGAGCTCTTGCTCCTCGACCTTCCGTTCTTCTATTAGATGAACCATTTTCAAGCTTAGATACAAACCTACGTATAGAAGTCAGGGCTGAAGTTTCTGAACTGCTTCGCTCCTTAAATGTGACAAGCATGTTCGTGACACACGATCAAGATGAAGCTTTCGCTCTCGGAGACCAAGTTGCGGTGATGAACGAAGGGCAAGTAGTTCAACAAGATGAACCCTCCGAAGTTTACAGACACCCTGCAGATCAGTGGGTAGCAAGTTTTGTCGGGGAAGCTAACACGATTCAAGGAGTAGCTTCTGGAAATAGTGCGGACACTCCGTTAGGGAGTATCAATCTTTGTCATCAAGCACATGGACCAGTAGATGTATTAATACGCCCCGAAGAAGTGGTTCTTGTCGATGGAGCAGACGCGGTAGTGAAGAGAGTAGATTTCTTTGGGCACGACACGCTGTATGTGGTGGCTGCAGACAATGAAGAAGAGTTGCGCTGCAGAACTGGGGGAATACCAACATTCAAAGTCGGTGACCGGGTCAACATTCAACATTCTGGCGCTGCCACTATGAGTTTCCCCTCCTCGTAGATTTCTGTTTGAATCATGAACGCAAGAAGAAATAAGACTCAAATTACTGTCATAGGTTGTGGCTATGTTGGGCTTACAACAGCCTCGTGTTTAGCCGATCTTGGACATTCTGTTGTCGGTGTCGACGCATCTCTTGAAAGGCTGAATCTTCTAGAAGTAGGAAAAGTTCCTTTTTTTGAACCAGACTTAGACGACTTAGTTAATTCAGGGCTTGATTCTGGGAACTTGAAGTTCACTAAAAATTTAGAGCACGCAGTTTCTGAATCGCAGTTTGTGTTCTTATGTGTGCCTACACCTTCGCTTGAAAATGGGTCAGCAGACTTATCAATTATTTATTCGGTTTCTAAAGAAATGAAAAATGCGCTTCCTTCTGGATCTGTTGTGGTGATTAAATCAACGGTACCAGTAGGAACATCCTCTCAAGTTAGTGATTGGATAAGCCGACCTGATGTGGAGGTGGTATCAAACCCTGAGTTTCTTCAGGCCGGGCGCGCTGTTTCCGCTTTTCAGAATCCTGACCGAATCGTTATTGGTGCACGCACTGCCGATGCCAAAGAGCGAGTATCAAATTTGTACACAGGCTTGGGTAGCAAGATCCTATGCACAGACCCATCTTCGGCAGAATTGATTAAGTACGCATCAAACTCATATTTGGCGTCCCGTTTAACCTTCGTAAATACCATCGCGGACTTATGCGAAAAAACCCAGGGGGACGCGACCACTGTTTTACAAGGCATGGGTCTCGATAAGCGTATCGGAGAGGCTTTTTTGCAGCCAGGCCCTGGATGGGGTGGTTCTTGTTTCCCTAAAGACACTCACGCCTTGATCGCCATTGCTTCAGAAGCGGGTTCTGATTCTGCTTTTTTAAGTGCAGCTCTTGAATCTAATGAAGCTCGCTTTACTCAAATAGTAAAAGTTGTAGCTCAATCCCTAGGAGGCGATTCTGGAAAAAAAGTTGCAATGCTTGGCCTTGCGTTCAAAGCGGGAACAGATGACATTAGAGAATCTCCTTCATTGAAAATCGCTTCCTTACTTCTGGAATCTGGAATGAAGGTAGTTGGCTATGATCCACAGGTAAACATGGCCCCTCTTGAAGGTTTAGAAATGGCAAATTCGCCCGAAGAGGCAGCCAAAGAAGCAGATGCTTTGCTGGTATTAACGGAATGGAAAGGATTTCTTGAACTCGACCTTCCAAAGTTATATCAGTCCATGACCGGAAACATATTTATAGACACCCGGAACGTTTTTGATAAAAAAGATCTAGCCGATGCAGGATTCTCCGTCTGGCGGGCAGGAGAAGGCTGGATTCAAGGCAATCAGTCAAGCTAATAAATATCTTGTTTTACGTGACTCATTATTGGAGGTAAGATTTAGTTATGGCATATGAGAGCCCTGAATATCACCCAGCATTCGAAGAATATTGTGAAACCATCTTTGAATTAGAAGAAGATGGTGTCGACGTAATTCAAGCTCGAATAGTTGAGCGGCTTCAAGTATCGCGTCCAGCTGTATCGGAAATGATCAAAAAAATGGGTGAAGCAGATCTCATATATTTTCATGGAACGAAAATACATCTGACTGAAGATGGCAAGAATCTTGCAAATCAGGTTGTGCGACGTCACCGTCTCGCAGAAAGATTCCTCACGGATGTTCTTGGCCTTAGTTGGGCTGAAGCCCATCATGAAGCAGGACGCTGGGAGCATGTCATTTCAACCAGTGTTGAAGACGCTTTTCTCCGCATTCTTGAAGATCCCACAACGTGCCCTCATGGGAATCCGATTCCAGGCACCGATTATCAAATGCCAAAAGGAGCGTCTGCTCTTTCAGACATTGAGGTAGGGAATAAGTTTATTGTTGAGAGAATCCCTGAAGAACTTGAATTTCAACCAGGACTTTTAGAGTTTCTGGAAGAATCGAATCTTATTCCTGGGGAAAATGGCAAAGTCACAGCTGTTTCGCCTGACGGAACTACAACTGTCGAAGTAAAGGGCACGATGATTGGTGTCGGGGCTTTTGCGTCACAACGCATTCTTGTCACTACTTAACTTTTAGTCCTCAACAACATGGGATTCAAACTTCCTTAAGGACTCTTCCCAATTCTCCTTGTCAAAGTTTCCTTCGTTATCCAGTGAAGCCGCGGCTTCCCACCCCATAACAAGCGTGTGATGAAGATTGTCTGGCACCGCAAGACCTTGCCGACCAAAGGTGGATAGTCCTTTTAGAGAATTCCCCCAATTAAGAAGATCGCTTCTTTGCTGGTTCGTAGATTTTTCAAAAATTGGATAAACCGATGGAAGCCGCCGTACTTCGGTTTGGCTGTGTCTTGGTTTTGGTAAACCAAGACGCTCTATGTCATCAAGAACCATCGCTCCTAAGTCCTGATCCGACATTGACCAGATTTCGTCTTGTTGCCAGCAGGGGATTTCAGCGCAAAGAACGGTTCGATCTTCAGGATCGGGACCGTCCCGATAGTTCTTAGGTTCAGACAGGCGAGTCATCCGAGTTTCGGGACCGGGTAAATAATGGGCGTCATATTCAGTAAATTGTGATTGATCTAAGATTAAATAGACCAGCACCATGGAGCGGATACGTAGAGATTTGGCTGCATGACGTATTTGTTGAGATGGAGTTGGAGTAACGATTTCCGGCAACAAAGTAAGGGGAATCGTTGACCAAGCAAAGGCAAACTGTTCGTAGCCAGTTGGAAGTTCAATTGAACAATGACCTTCTTCAAGGTTTATAGCTTTTACTTCTTGTTCAAGTTTTATGTCCACTCCTGCAGAGACTGCCGCCTCAGTTAAACACTCAACAATTTGTCCATAACCGTTTTTTGGATAAAGAAAGATTCTTCCGCTTGGAGTGGAAGACTTTAAAAGACGTTGAAGAATTGAAAAAGGAGAAGTGGCGGAAACTCGCCGACGTGCTAACTCTGAATCAATTTCATTAGCAGGTATGCCCCACAGTTTCTTTGCGTATGGGTTGTAGAACTCCGATGACACGGTTTTCCCTAGGCGCTGGGTTACTTCATCATCAAAAGATTCGTTTTTTTTACTTATGAATGGTTGAGAGAGAATGTCTAAAGCGGAACCAAAAGAGAATCTGAGTGGGAGATGTCGAACCATATTTGTGCTACGGAGAGGAAACGAAACCCATCGGTCGTAGAGGCGGATTCTTCCGTTTCGTTCACGAACTTGGAGATCTTCACCTAAGAGTTTCTTGATTTCTTCTAGTAAATGTGGGGGAGTAGCTGGGTGAAGGCGATGTGAACCAAAGTCAACATTTTGTCCTGCTAATTCAAAACTTGCAGACATGCCTCCGGTAAAAGCGCTGCGCTCGTAAACAGTGACCTGATGCCCTTTCTTGGCTGCCTGCCAAGCGGCCATAAGGCCAGCAGGCCCTGCTCCAATAATTGCAATTTCAGTCATCTAAAATTCAACTTCTTTTACTTCAATAGTTTTATTCATACTTGTTAGGTTTACTTAATTCTAAATGTAAACTATGGATTCTATTGAATCCCACGTTACTTATTGTTAAGGAAAAAATGAAACGAGCAGTCATTACTGGAACCGCCGGATTCATAGGTTCGCGCCTTACAGAGAAACTTCTTTCTAAAGGTGAAACCATTGTAGGTATCGACAACTTCGATCCTTGGTATTCCCCGCAAACCAAGGAACAGAATTTACTCACCTCACTTCAAAATGAAAATTTCTCCTTAAAAAAAGATGACCTTCTTTCAGTTGATCTCAACTCAATCTTTCAAGAAGTAGATGTTGTCTATCACCTTGCTGGACGCCCAGGAGTTCAAGACTCGTGGGGTTCAGGTTTTTCGCCAAGCGTAGAGAACAACATCTTGGCGACACAAAGAGTGTTTGAAGCAGCTCTCTCATCTGGAGTCAAACGAGTAGTTTTTGCTTCTAGCTCTTCTGTCTATGGGGCTTCTGCAACAAGTCTAAGCAGCGAGGTGAATCCGATTAGTCCCTACGGTGTCACTAAAGCGGCATGTGAGCAACTCGCACAGGTTTACCGATTCAGGGGACTTGATGTAATGGTGATGAGATACTTCACTGTCTATGGCCCTCGTCAACGCCCCGACATGGCAATGAACCGATTATTTCGTGCCGCTTTACCCGGCGACTACGTGTTCCCCCTTCGCGGAACAGGAGCTCAAAGAAGAGAGTTCACGTTTGTCGATGACATCGTTAATGCGACTATAAGAGCTGGGTCCCTAGAGGTTGAAGCCGTTACTGAACCCTTTGACATCGGAGGAGGAGTTTCCGCTTCTTTAAGCGATGTCATAGATCAAGTCGAACAAATTATTGGATCTTCAATTCGTGTAAATTATCAACCAGCGGCAAAGGGCGATCCATTAATAACGGTTGCAGACACTGAACCAGCAGAGAAAATACTTGGCTGGCGGGCAAGCACAGATCTTCAAACCGGTTTAAAGAAACACTTCGATTCTTTTATGGAGACGTCTCTTCCAACTCCTTAGAATCTCTTTTTACTTTCTCAGGAAAAGAAAAAATAACAAGAAGGCATAGCCAAAGAAGATGCAACAATATTTCTCCCCCCTTGAGGTCTGTAAAATCAGGTGTTATCCATGAAAGTACTTTGTAAATAGGGTAAGTCGTTTCGTAAAAGTCCACCACGAGAGTGCGGTTTCCTGTAGAAGCCTCGATGGCAAGCCAAACCCAACTAATGACTCCTGCTGCGCCACCAACAATAATGAAACGAAGCCAGCGTCTACTTTTCTCGGCAAGTAAAGACATAATCACAATGGCTGCCGGGAGAATCACAACAACCTGTCTGCCGGGCCACCACCAACCATGCATAGTTAACGCCACCCACGTGGCTACCGCCCATCCCGTTCCAACAATGCTCAATAGGACAACGAAATCTTTACTCTTAGATCTCAAAAGGCTTATGCAAGCAGGGATAAAAGCAAAATAGACAGGCGCCCAAGGAATCAAACCAAATTCCTTATCCAACAACAGCCCAGATAGACGGCGGGTTCTACCAAAGATATTTGGGTTATTCCCAACAACGAGAAACTCCCCATCAACAAAATGGTCACCGGAAGCGTAGACAGTCCAGCCGCCATAAATTTTTTGGTGGACGATCAAATAAATCAAACCTGAAAAGAGTAAGACAACGCCGAACGCAATTGAATTTTTTGGATCTTTTTTATAGCTTTTCGCTAAAGCAAAAATTGCGAGGACTCCGGCAACAGGAACGTACTTCACTGATAGCCAAGGCAGGGCGCTGACGGTAAGAGCTAGACCCATAAGCCCTCTTCTATTCATTGTGGGCGAAGTAAGTATCCCAATTCCTGTAATTAGGCATAACGCAGCAGGCATCTCTGGATAAACCTGTGTTCCATAAGAAACTAAAGGGGGAGCCATAAAACAAACTCCTACGACAGCAGCGCCGATATGTGATGAAATTGAAAATCTTCTTACCGCAACCCATAGAGTCACAGCAGACGTGAGGGCAGCAATAAGCGCCAATGTTATTTTGGCGGCTACCCAACCTCCGATTCCCATTGGAATTGATAGAACAAGGGGGAGAAGGGGGTCATGTGGGCTAATTCTTTGCCCGTCTTCGTTCAAATCAATTGTTTGTTGGTTTAATGGAATTTCATGAAAAGGCAGATAGCGCTCTTCGTCTAGTTCGTCACTGATATCAAGGTCTCTGTCTTCGGCGATGCTTAAAGCAGTAAGAAGGTATTGGGGTTCATCAACACTAATTTTTGCCCCATATGTGGCTCGCGCGTTAATGGCAGAAACAGCGACAATGAACGTTCCTGCTGCTACAAGAATCATCTTTGAAGTCAAGGAACGCATTAGAGATGGTCTGATCTTCGTATGACGAGAAACCAGGTAAGGATGGAAGACAGTCCTACAAGTATGAGGGCCATAATCCCGGCTTCAGCGACAAAGGCTTCTTCAAAAGAACTAAAGATTCTTGTTGCGAGAGTTGAAAACCCTAGAGGCGATATTAAAAGAGTGATTGGTAGCTCTTTCATTGTTGAAAGAATCACTAGCCCGGCGGCAGCCCCTAACCCAGGGGCCATAATGGGCAGGTCAATGCGAGCAAATCTTGAAATTCGGTTCACCCCGAGAATTTTTCCTGCTTCGTGCAGTCTCTTAGGGACAGCGTTCACTGCAACCAAGAGAATTCCCATAGCCAAAGATCCGAATCTGACGATGTATGCAAAGATAAGAAGAATTTCGGTGTTGTTTACAAGGTCGTAAGCCCAATCTGAACGTAAAGTCCAGAAGCGCATAGCTAAAGCAATCAGAATTCCTGGAAGTGCAAAAGTGGCGATAATTATTGAATGAGCGATACTGCCAATTCGAGATTTGTATCTTGCGACTAGGAAAGCGATTGGCAGTATTGCGAGTACTGCAACAATTCCTGCTAAGACGCTTATGGAGAAAGTATTCCACGTTGATTCCCATACCTGTTCTCTGTCAATAGTGAGTGGGTAACCCCCGCGGGTAGTTCTCAATAGTCCATCGGTTGCCCAATCCCCTAAAGCTAAAAGAGGTGCTCCAACAGAAAGCAAGAAGGTTAGAGACACAAACCCAATAGCAGGAAAGCGCCATTTACCAAGTGAATATTGGATCGGCTCACCAACTAGTGCTTCATCGGTAGTGAACTTTGCTCGGGAAAAAAGTCTTTCAAAGGCGACAATAACGCCTGCTAAAACTAGCAGTATGAGGCTAAGGGCGAGAGCGGCAGACTGGTCAGCAAGTTGAGCGGTAAAAATACTTCGCGCCAATGTGTCATAGCGCATTAACTGGACAGCACCAAAGTCGCTGATTGTGTAAAGGAACACGAGAAGTGTGCCGGCGGCAACAACAGAACCAATTTGTGGAAGCACAACTCGGAAAAGGGTTTGGTACGGGCGCTGGCCAAGAACGCGAGCATTTTCTTCTAGGGAACGAGGTAACTGACGTAATCTTGCCGCTACTGGTAGATAAACATAGGGATAACAGAAGAGGGTTAGGACAGACCAAGCGCCAAAGAAACCCCGCATTTCTATAACTGTTTCAATGCCGAACTCGGAAAGTATGCGGTTAGCGAGACCTCCTGGATTCATTGTTCTGATGAAAGCTGCAGCCCCAATAAAAGTTGGAAAGACAAGGGGTATGGGTAGCACAATTCGCCAAATTCGTTTGCCGAAAAGGTCTGTTCGAGTTGTTAGCCACGCCAGGGTGGTCCCAATAAATGCAGCAGTAGCGGACACAGTCAGGGCTAACGAGAGCGACCGCCATAATGGATCAAGAATGCGGCGTGTTGCGATGAGCTCAAGAGGATCACCGCCCTCAGTGAAGTTTCTCCACAGGAGATAGAGGGCAGGGAAACTAAATAAAAACGCTAATCCAAGGACTGCGATCTGAAGCCCAGCGGGGCCTCTATGTTTAATTTCGGCTTGGCTCACCTATTTAGGATGCCACTTGCCTCAATGATTCGCGACGCTTCTTCAAAACCGCCACCTAATTCATCAAAGTTCACTGATCCTATTTCCAATGCCGTTAACTCTGGCAAAGTGCTATTTGGAGACACTCCTGCGGCTAGCGGATACTCAAATGTCCGGTCGGTGAAATACTGCTGAACAGGGGCTGAAAGCAAGTATTCCAAGAGATCTTCAGAAGCTTCTACATTGGTTGAAGAGTCAAGAATGGTTGCGGCGGTAATGATCAGCAAAGAACCAATATCTTCATTGTTGAAGTCATAATTTTCGGCACGATGAGCAGACCCGTTAGCGGCTTGTTCTTGGTAGTTGTAGTAGTGATTGACTAATCCCATTGCGATCTCGCCCCGCCCCGTTGCTTCAACTATTGATCGATTGTTCGGATAGTAGCGAGCACCATTGTCCACCATGTCGGTTAACCATTGAGTGGCTACATCTTTACCGTGCTGATCCATAAAGACGGTGAACCAATCGATGAAAGACCCGTTAGTTCCAGGTAGAGCCACTTTGTTTCGATATTCCTCACCGGTTAGATCAAAAACCGAATTAGGAAGGTCTTCTGGACTGTATTCATCAATGTTGTATACCATCACTCTCTTACGTCCGGAGAAGCCAACCCAAGTTCCAGCAGATGAATGGTTTTGTTCATCCACTAAGGAGAGAACGTCTGAGCTAATTGTTCCTAGTAGACCTTTTGATTCTAGATATCCAACAGGACCAGGGGAGCGGGAAAGGAACACATCAGCTTGTGTCTTGTCTCCCTCTTCGTTGATTAAGAGAGCTAAGTCTGTTGAGGACCCCCATCTAACTTGCACGTCAGTGCCTGTTTCACAGCCAAAGGCTTCAAGCACGGGGAGGATAAGGTTTTCAGTCCGACCTGAATAGATCGTCACTGAGCGTCCGTTTCCACTGGAACATTCGCCTGGATAAATTTCAGCAGCCCGTCCATCTAGTGACGTTGGGTCACTACTACAAGAAGTAAAGACGAGGGCTGCTATAAGTGTTGAAAGTAAAATACGTAATCTCATGAAGATGCACTTTATCTGCATTTTTCGAAAAGTGTAAAGGTAACCTAACGTTTATTATGAACCTTGCCCGCCAACGCAAATATTTAAAGAACCCTTTAGTGGTTTTTCTTCTGGCTGTAGCAAGTCTCAGCGTGGCAGTAGTAATCGTTTTCAACCTTTTAGATGTCTCAGCATTCAAGGACACCATTCAAAAAGCCGTAGACGAACCTTTTCAATTAGTTCTTGTAATGGGCGCTTTTACTTTGGCATTTTTGTTCCGAGCTTTTGCCTGGAAAAAAGTTTTACCTGAGATTTCTTTTGGGCAAAGCCTTGCCGGTATCCATCTCTCAGTAGGCGCAAATCATGTGCTTCCATTTCGGCTCGGAGAGCCAGCACGCATCATTAGTGTCATTAAAAGAACGAACACCTCTCTTGACGCTGCGACTGCATCTACTCTGACCTTGAGATCTGCTGATGTTCTCAGCATGGTACTTATAGGGATCGTTGTCGCTCCTGCAGCATTTGCTGATCTTTTAGGATGGATTGGTTGGGCTTTAACAGGGATGGTTGTTTTTGTCTGCGCTTGTTCTTTCAAATGGCTTAAGAAAATTGTCCAAACAAATAACTCTGTGAATCTTCCTGGTCCTGTTGCAATCATTTTGACAGCTTCAGCTTGGTTACTTGAATCAATATTGGTGTGGCAATGTGCACAATGGGCTGGACTGAATGTCACTTGGACTGACGCCTTGCTCGTTTCTACACTTTCGGTCGCAGCCCAAATAGCAGCCATCGCCCCCGGTGGGTTCGGAACATATGAAGCAGCAGCAGTCGCTGCATATGTGACATTAGGATATGACGCTGATGCGGCTCTTGTGGCTGCACTAACTGCACATGCGCTAAAAACCTCTTATTCTTTGGTTGCCGGAGCGATAGCAGTATTTATGCCAAAACCAAATTTCTTTGGACGTATAAGGCTGCGCACAACTGAAGAGTTAGCGCCGGTCACTCCTCAAGGCATTCAGCCTGTCTTACTTTTTTTACCTGCTTATAACGAAGAAGAAGCAATCGCTGAATGCTTAGGTCGCGTGCCTGAAACTGTTTGTGGGCTGGACGTGCATTGTTTAGTCATAGATGATGGCTCAACAGATCAAACAGCAGAGATAGCTGAAGCCTCTGGCGCTGAAGTCATTTCTTTAAATAAGAATCAGGGCCTTGGTGCTGCGGTGCGTGTTGGGCTTTCGGAAGGAGTGAAGAGGAAGTCCAGTGCGGTTGTGTTTGCTGATGCAGATGGCGAGTATCCGCCTGAAGAATTAGAAAATCTTGTTCGGCCTATTCTTGAAGGTAAAGCAGATTATGTGATTGGGAGCAGGTTCATCGGGGATATTCAGTCAATGCGTCCGCATAGAAGATTTGGAAATCTTGTCTTAACTCGTATTTTGTCAGTGATTGCTCGTCGCAAGATAACAGACGGACAGAGTGGCTATAGGGGGTTTTCTCCTCGAGCAGCAGAAGCAGCAGAAGTCATCCATGATTTCAATTACGCACAGGTGATCACTCTTGACTTACTTGCCAAAGGTTTTATCTATTTGGAAGTCCCTATTAGTTATCGATTTAGAACAACCGGTGAGAGCTTTGTGAAGCTCTTTCCTTATCTTCGGAAAGTAGTTCCTGCGGTTTATCGAGAGGTTAACTCGCTTCCTGTTCCTGTTGATAAACCACTATTAAGCAGTGTTAACAATAAATAAAATGTTTCCTTAATTTTTTTTGATTTTGGGTTGGAAAATAAACATTTTGTCTTCATAATAATCGTATTAGGTACGCCTAACATTATTAACTTTGAAATTAAGGAGATGTTGTGAGATCCAAGATCGCACTTTTATTAATTCCGATCCTGACTGTTTTCGCACTTGTCACTTCAAGTTGTGGAAGTGACGATGGAGGCAGTGTTCGGAACTTAGATAGTTCTTCAAGTTCAGCAAGTTCAGGATCTGGTTCAGGATCTGGTTCTGGTTCAGGATCTAGTTCTGGTTCAGCATCTGCTTCCGGTTCAGCTTCAGCTTCAACCCCAGCCTCTAGCTCTGCTTCAGGCTCAGCCTCGGCTTCCGGGTCAGCTTCAGCACCTGCTGTTACAGGAGGACCAACTGACGACGCCACTGCCGCAGACGGAGGCTACGAATACGCCTCCAACATAGATTCGCATCGAATGGTAGTTGCCGACATTTGTGAAATTAACACATTGCTCGGAGACTTTGACTTTGAAGCAGCCAGAGAGATTTACCAAAATGGTAAAAACTCGGTGAAATCATCAGGTGACATTCGAACAATTGGAGGTTTCGCTGTAGCTGAAGGAAAGAGCCACGGTGTTGATGCCTACTACGGTACGGCAGCGCCTATGGATGATTATGTTCTCGCAGCCTTAAACGGTACTGGACCTTTCGAAGGTGAATCCGATGGAGTTCGTAAACAAGGCGCACAAAAAGGAATCATGAACCAAATCATGATCGCCTGGGTCGTGCACGAACTCGCAGCCGCTTCAAGCAAAGCAGCCGATGGAAACTTCGACTCAGCTTCAGGAGCCCCACATAACTGGGACGAAGCATGGGCGTTCTACCATGGAGCAGAACCAGGCTGTGGACCATTCGCCACTGCTAATAAACGAGGAGCTGACTTCGGAACCGTTGGATCTGACGGAGAAACAGCTCTTGCTAACGAAGCGATCCTCGCAGCAATGATCGAAGGACGCGACGCTCTCTATGCCGGAGACGCAGCAGGACTTGATGCAGCAGCAGCTGAAGTCACCAAGCAAGCAGTAATTATCTACTCACAAGCAACAATCAAGTATGCAGTGAAAGTTATATCTGACCTTGCCGATAACGATGCTGACGCAGCAAGAATTCACCAAGCAGAAGGCCACGCCTTCTGGAGAGTCATCGAACCATACATCGGTGGAATCGCTGACTCTGACGCCATTAACAGCATTCTCCACTTAGAGAATGATCCAGGCTCAGGTGGAGGAGACGAGATAATCGCTGCCCTCCAACCAGCATGGGACGCTCTTGGCATAGAAGCCGCTGACGTAGGAACTTACGGCTAATTCAAGATTTCCCAACACAAAGTGGAGTCGGGCCCCCTCAGGCCCGGCTCCACTTAATCTTTTTTGGGCATTTCTAAATTAAATAGAGAAGTCGTTCGTCTTATTCAAAACGTTCAGTAGTTTTATAGTATGAATCGGCTTCAAAACGAAACCAGCCCCTACCTTCGCCAACACGCAGACAACCCTGTTGACTGGTGGCCCTGGGACGAAGAAGCTCTCGCAGAAGCCAAAGCAAAAGACAAACCCATTCTGCTGTCCGTTGGTTACTCCGCCTGTCACTGGTGTCACGTCATGGCTCACGAATCATTTGAGAGTCCAGAAATAGCAGAAATCATGAACTCTGGATTCATAAACATCAAAGTTGATCGAGAAGAACGACCAGACATAGACACCATCTATATGGACGCCGTTAACGCACTTACCGGGCGTGGTGGATGGCCAATGACCGTCTTTTGCTTCCCCGACGGACGACCCTTCCACGCCGGGACCTACTGGCCGGATAAACCCAGAGGCGGAATGCCCTCTTTCCCTCAAGTACTAGAACAAGTGCAACTTGTTTGGCGGGACAACCGTGCAGATTTAGAAGAACACGCAAACCAACTACTCCCTTATGTCGGCAGGCAAGCCTCCGCGCTGCCTGGTGGACGCCCAGAAGCAAACGCAATAGAAGACGCATCAAAAAAACTTCTCGTATCACACGACAATGAATGGGGAGGATTTGGATCAGCACCAAAATTTCCTCACTCCATGAGCATCGACATTCTTTTACGCCAACTGCAAAGAACCAATGACCCTGAAATTCTTCAGACAGTAACCACCAGTCTTGACGCGATGGCTTCCGGCGGCATCTACGACCATTTAGATGGAGGTTTCTCCCGGTACTCAGTTGATGATTATTGGCTCGTTCCACATTTCGAAAAAATGCTCTACGACAACGCCCTTTTAGCTCGCGCTTACCTACACGCCTGGCAAATCACAAAAGAACAAAGATGGCGCAATGTAGCCGAGGAAACTATTGACTATGTTTTGCGGCGACTCACACAACCAGGAGGAGGCTTCGCTTCGGCCGAAGACGCAGACTCCGAAGGAGTAGAGGGACTTTATTATGTTTGGACCGTCGACCAAATAAAAGAAATTTGTGGCGCTAACGCTCCGGCGGTTCTCGACTGGTACGGAGTGACCGAACAAGGAAACTTCGAAGGTGCCAATATTCTTTACCGCCCCGTTCGCGGCGACCTTCTTCGCCCACCAGAAATAGAACAAGCAAGACGAGAACTCTTAAATGTTCGAGAAGGACGTATCCGGCCGGGGCTTGATGACAAAGTACTCACCGAATGGAACGGGCTAATGCTCACTACTTTGGCGGAAGCAGCAGTCGCGTTTGAACGCACTGACTGGCTTGACGCAGCTGAACAAAACGCAGAATTTCTTTGCGGAACGCTACAGCTTGAGGATGGAAGATGGTTGCGTTCCTGGCAAATCGAAGGCGGAGCCCGACAACTCGGTTTCGCCGCTGATCACGCAGCAATGATCGAAGCATTAGTGAAGCTCAGCGAAGCGACCGGTAAAACAAAATGGCTTGATGTCGCGATCAAAACAGCAGACGTTTTGATCGAAAAATTCTCTGATGAGGAAAACGGGGGATTCTTCACCACCGGAACCGACGCACCTGCGTTGATTTCACGCCCTAAAGAAATCATGGACAACGCTGTGCCCTCAGCGAACAGTCTCGCCGCATTAGGGCTCCTACGCCTTGGAGCATTAACCGGAGAAACAAAATATCTTGACGCAGCAGAAAAAACGATCAACCTTTTAGGATCCATCGCCTCTGAACATCCCACCGCATTCGGCCACCTCCTAGCCGCTATCGATTTTTCACTCAGCGGAATGACAGAAGTCGTAGTCACCGGTAACCGGCCAGACCTAGTTAAAGCAGTCCAGTCGATGTGGCGACCAAACCTTGTCCTCGCCTGGGGAGAGCAACGGCAAGGACCGCTCTGGGATGGACGAGACGACAATCTCGCCTACGTGTGCCACAATTTTGCTTGCCAAGCACCCACCGACAACCCTGAAGAGTTGCTTGCTCAGCTTCAAAATTCTTAACCCCTGACTTATTTTTAGTTTCAGGTCTTTATTGGAGTTAAAAAGCCGTTAACGCACAAGAAATATTGGCGTGTTAAGTTCCATTTTGAAAGGAGAAAACATGTCATATACAAGTATTGCAACGTCACGGCCTGGACCAAGACTTCAAGCTGCACAAACAAGTGAAGAACTTGGAGCGCTCATGATGGAGGTTTGGGCAATCGTTAATGCTAACGGCGGAGAAAACACCCTCACAGGAACAGATTTCGCCCGTGGCGTCAACATTTCAATCACTAACTATCCAGATGCAGCGTCATCGGAAAAAACAGTTGTTGAACTCACCGCAAAACAACTGATTGAATTTATTTCAACTGGGCCATTCATGACCCTGGAAGACTGGATGCCAATCGCTTCCGCAGCGATGGACGGCAACTAAAAACTGCTACTTCTTGATGATGAGGTTATGTGTGTAAAGCGGTCAGGATCGCTTCATGCACACGATCAACATCAAGATCAGTAACAACGTTGATGGGGGACTGGGCATCAGGTTTACCTGATGTTCGGCCCTGATCATCAACCGTCACCGCCATCGGAGTGAATTCAAACAATTCTGGCTCCACCACTGTCAGTAAAGCACACGGGTCATGAGCCGGACTTTTTTGTCGCGGCGCTTTCGGGATACACGCTTGAAGCCACGACCAGAAACGATCCGCCTGATCCGCCAAAAGTCCGCCAATAGGATGACTCTCCGTTATCGGCAGTAAATCTTCTTCAGAGAGCATGACACGTAACGTTTGATCTAACGGCATGATCGTCAATGGAATACCCGACTCAAAAACAATTCGGGAAGCCACAACATCCGAAGAAACATTGTGTTCCGCCCATTCACGACCGAACTCACCACCCATAATCGTTAACCGGCGCACATTCGAAACAAAAGAAGAATCCCGCTCAATCGCAGCCGCAATATTGGTAAGCGGCCCAATAGCGACAACATCAACATTCCCCGGATCAGCAGCAGTCAAAGAGCACAAAAGCTCAACAGCGTCATCTGAGCCAGAATCAGCATCATCAAGTTCGGGAACACCGATTCCTTCAAAACCCGCCCACATCACCTCTTTGCCGCTCATCGGATCACTAATTCCACGAGCAACTGGAACCGAAACCCCCATACCCGTCAATGCAAGCGAAGCGAGACGAGCACGCAAACCAACATCGCCATACACCACCGTCACTGCAGCCACATCAACATCGCTACGGCCGATAGCTACAGCAAGAGTCCACAAATCATCAATATCTGTACCTATGTCAGTATCGATGATTATTTTGGCAGTCATCTGTGTCA
>CAJXGE010000010.1:0-40567 GCA_913053885.1 uncultured Acidimicrobiaceae bacterium | reverse complement strand
GACGATCATGACGATCACGATGACCATGATGAAGAAGGCCACGATGACCATGATGATCATGATGAAGAAGGCCACGACGATCATGACGATCACGATGACCATGATGAAGAAGGCCACGATGACCATGATGATCATGATGAAGAAGGCCACGACGATCATGACGATCACGATGATCATGATGAAGAAGGCCACGACGATCATGACGATCACGCCCATCACGATCACGGCGGAGTAGATCCACACTTCTTCACAGACCCAGTTCGTATGGCTAGTGTTGTAGAAGGCCTTTCAGCTTTCTTAGTACAAAATTTTCCAGCAATTGACGAGGAATCGTTACTTGCAAGTTCAAATGCTTATTTAGGTGAACTTAATAGCCTTGACTCTGAAGTAGAAGAAATGCTTTCTTCTATTCCGGAAGGGTCAAGAAAATTGATTACGAACCATTCGGTGTTTGCTTACTTTGCTGATCGATATGATTTCGAAATCTTGGGCAGCATTATTCAGTCCAGCAGCACCCTCGATTCCGCTAGTGCAAAGGATCTCGCCGATTTGGTTTCGGTGATCGAAGATGAAAATGTCTCAGCGATTTTTGTTGATGCTGCATCGTCAGACACCCTTGCTCAAGTCCTCGCAGATGAAGCAGGCGACATTCAAGTGATCAGTCTCTTTACCGAGTCTCTTGGAGAAGCTGGCTCTCTAGGGTCAACTTACATTGATATGGTTCGCACAAATGCAGAGTTGATTAGTGGAGGGCTAACTAACTAGCCTCAGACTCAATGGATTTCTTAATTGATGCCTTTCAACCAGCGTTCATGCAGCGAGCGCTGGTTGGAGGCGTAATTGCAGTTGTAGCTACTTCCCTTGTTGGGACATGGATTGTTTTGCGTGGACTAGCGTTTCTTGGGGACGCTTTAGCCCATGGAGTCATTCCAGGTATTGCGGTAGCGATCTTGTGGGGCTTTAGTCCTGTAATCGGAGCTTTTCTCTCCGCTCTCATTATGAGTGGCTTAGTAACTTTTGTTTCTAACCGGACTCCTGTTCGAGACGATACAGCAATAGGGCTTTTGTTTGTCGGAATGCTTGCGTTAGGGGTTCTTATTGTGTCCAAGTCAGGTTCCTTTGCGACGGATGTTACATCCATTCTTTTCGGGGACGCTCTTGGCATAACTACTGAAGATATTCACCGCCAACTCTTCTATACATCAATCTTGTTAGTTTGCACAGTCGTGTTTTATCGCCCGTTTATGGTGCTCACGTTTAATCGAGACAAGGCTCAGACTTTAGGCATGCGTCCTCGCTTTAGTCAGGCAGTATTACTCGCTCTTTTGTCCTTGAGTATTGTGGCTAGCTTCGAAGCAATTGGGACGCTCTTAGTTTTTGGTTTACTTGTTGCTCCACCTGCAACTGCTTCCTTATTGGTAAGACGGGTTCCTGGAATAATGTTCGTTTCAATATTGTTAGGCGTTTTGGCAGTCGTTGCAGGTCTTTTAGTGAGTTTCCACTACGGAACAGCAGGCGGGGCAACCATGGCAGGGTTTAGTGTCTTGCAGTTCTTTATCGTGCTCGTAGGTAAAGAACTAATACAGACGTTTAACAAACTGAAGCCCGAATCTGTTTAAGTGATTTATTGACTACTCGAAGGCTTTGATTGGGCCATCATGATCAAGTTCGGGGTCCTCGTTCGGTGCAGACCCGGCTCTCTTAGCAAGATTCTTCATAGCCAGGCGATCAAGAAATTTTGGGTCTTTACTAAAAGTACGGTTGGCTAGACGCGTCATCATTTTTGAACGGCGCTCAGCTTTTTTTAGCGCTTTGTTTCCTTTTTTACTCACAGCAGATCTAACATTTCTGGATCGATTCCAGCGGGTGGTCCGTCAATTCGACGTAGACGACCTGGAAAGCCTTTGAAGTGAGGAATGCCTTGTTCATGGTCAAGATCTTCGGGTTCGTCAGGACACAGCACAGCATCGCTGCTGAGGAACGCACCGGACAATTCTTGCCCTTCGCCCCGCATTTCCGGATACCACCAGCCATGAGGAACACGGAGATGACCAGGTTTCATCGACTCTTGGACAGCTACCATGGCTTGCACTTGTCCAGTTTCGGTTTCAAGGGACGCCCAGTCACCATCAGATAATCCATCACGTTCAGCGTCTTCAGGATGAATAAAGAAACGTGGCACCGGAGTGCGTTTACGAAGCACCTTGATTTGGCGTTGACCGGTTTGAAAGAAAGAATCTTCTCGGACACCAGTAAATACTCGATAGGGATAGTCGGCTGAGGGTTGTGGAGCCTCTCGATAATAGGGAAGCGGGTCGAATCCAAGTTCATCAAGAACCGATGAATAAAGTTCAACTTTTCCCGACGGAGTCCCAAATCCAGCCTTTTCGTAGGATCGGTACTCTGGTACTTGAGCACGCATGTGAGCGACCTTCGCAAATTGATCGAAGCTCATACCAGAAGGGGAGAGGCGATAATCAAGCACCTCTTCCAAAGTGTCCCACGGGAAGTATTCACCGATACCCATCCGATGAGCCAAGTCATACCAAAATTGGTACGTTGACGATCCCTCAGTTGGAGGTTCCGCTACCTTCTGCGACAAAGAAAGGCGTGTAGACCAACTCCACGAGTCTGCGATGTGGTTGCGTTCAGTAAAGACATCACCGGGAAGAACATAGTCAGCGAGCATTGCCGTTGGAGTCATAAAGATTTCATGAGCGACAATAAGGTCCTGATTCATTAGAGCTTTAAGGATGCGATGTTGATTCGGGTAACTAAGCAGAGTGTTGTTGCCAAGAGTGAAGAATGCTTTGACCGGGTAGGGGTCACCAGATTCCATAGCTCGAAAAACTGCTGATGGATTAGCCATGTAGCAGCCCATCACAATGTCTGCATATCCGTACCCGTGTACCCGTTCAGTGGCTTCTTTAAGCATTTCCTGGGCTCGGTAAGTGTAAGCCGGATGTAAATCGGATCCGAGTTGCTTTGCTTTCTGCTCGTCACTAAGTAGTTCATGTAATTGCAATTTTGACTCTGGAATGTAATCCGGGTTGAACCCACCAAGCATTTCACCACCAAGGACATCAAGGTTGCCGGTAACTGCCCGCAAAATGCTATGCAAACGTATCGCTGAAGTGGAGTTCAACTGCATATCGGTGATTGGTGTCCAAGGTATTACGGCTGAATCGGCAGTTGCGTACATGCGAGCCGACTCAACAATGAGGTCACGTGGGATACCGGTAATTTCTTCAACACGCTCAAGCGGGAACTCGGCGACACGCTCTTTCAACTCTTCAAAACCAACCGTCCAGTTCTCAACGAAATCTTTGTCGTAGAGTTCCTCATTGATGATGACGTTTAACCAGCCGAAGCACAATACGGCATCGGTGCCTGACGTGATACGCAAATGCAAATCAGCGGTCTCGGCCTGATCAGAGACACGCGGATCAATCACGATCACCTTCGCTCCGCCAGCGCGAGCGGCGTTAATCTGGTTGTAGATAGGTGTCCAAGAGTGTTTACGAGGGTTATGACCGAATAGCACGACACACCTAGTGTTCCCAAGGTCAGGAAACGGAAACCATCCGTAGGTAAGTTTGTTGACCGCCGCCGTATTGCCAGCGCACAAAGATACGCCGCTAATCCAGTTCGGACTACCGAGGACATTCATGAAACGTCGGTCACATCCATGTGTTGTTTGTGTGTTCCAACCGGAGGTGGATACAGCGAAAGCTTCTGGACCGTATTGATCGATTACCTTCTGGAGTCGCTCAGCAATTTCGTCCATTGCTTGTTCGTAAGAGATTTCTTCCCAGCGGTCCTCTCCGCGCTCACCAACACGTTTTAGAGGCACGCGTAGTCGATCAGCGTGATTATGTATATGGGGAGCAGCCGTTCCCTTATAGCAGACGTTCTTGCGTAACAGAGGGTGATCGTGCGGGCGAACCTTTGTGACGACACCATCAACTGATTCAGCTTTCAACTGGCAGCCGATATCACAGATCGTGCAAACGACATCACCGATAACGACTTTGCCTTCTGAATTAAATGTTGCTGTCATTTCTTACCTGCCGAAATTTCTGGTTTAAAAAATCTACTTCTTCTTAATTAAAGTTACTCATGTTGTTTGCCGGTTACGGTGTTTTAACTGCTGGAGAATTCTTTGCTGTAGAAAATTCGTTGGCATAAGATTGATTTGCAAGTTCGGCTGCACTATCAACCCAATCATCGTCAACTCTTATTCCGGAACTATCAGCAGCTATATTCAGGCTTCGAAAAATTGAGACGGTTATAGCAGCATCGACCATACCTTCTTCTCCGATTTCATTGACAAGGGCCTCTCTAATAGCCGGCAGATCGTCGTCGAGTCGATTCGCTGATTCAGTGAAAGTTATTAGCATCTCAGCATTAGGCACACCGGAATCTTCTCCAGACCCAGTAACCGCGTCGGTGATATCTAATTCTGAGTCAATTGCTTTGCTGCTCGAACTGAGAAACATGGTATGAGCGCTAGTTCAATAAAAGCATTCGTTTATGGCTGAAGTTCGTGCTGCCACTAGCTCAATTTGAGGTCGGGACAGGTTCCTGTGAGTCCAAATCATTTCACCAAAGTCTTTGCCAGAGTACATGGAGCGTACGAGTAGCATCCGTCTCGCATTATCAGCTTGGGCGAGGCTTAGAGAAACAGCGACATGGGGTATGCCATTTGTTGGAAGAGTCGGTAGAAAACCCACTCCATTTATAAGGTCATTAGGTCTTTCACCAGATGGATCTCCAGGTTCGGCATTTGGTAGTTGCTCTCTGTCGCAACCGAGAGTATCTGCGAGGTGATATATCGGAATTAGTTGGGAAGCGATTGCTGCAATTTCGGCGTATTGATCTTCACCTATGACAGCCACTATTTGATCAAAAATATCTTTATTGATCGAAGAAGATTCATAAGCAACCTTTCTAGCGACGGCCCTGACAAAAGGAGTTATGCCACTTGTGGTCTCATTTGAATAATTGGAGAAATCAACA
Organism: uncultured Acidimicrobiaceae bacterium; assembly: GCA_913053885.1. Taxonomy (GTDB): domain Bacteria; phylum Actinomycetota; class Acidimicrobiia; order Acidimicrobiales; family MedAcidi-G1; genus MedAcidi-G2B. The sequence goes on along the minus strand of CAJXGE010000010.1, from coordinate 35,548 downwards.
ATTCTTTCTGCTATAGAAGGGGGGTTGGAATCCCGTATCTCTTCAGCGATTTCAATTCTCTGAGGCCCTGACCACCAGCTACCGGGTTTCCCTAAGTTGTCCCAAACTATTTGAAAAGACTCAATAATTTCACTCGAAATTAAAGGTTTAAGAGAATCAAATGGCGCCATGTCTTTAAAATACGCCCTGAACCGCCAACTTTCCAATCTTTGTTTGTACGCCCCCCGGGACTTGAACCCGGAACCTGCGGATTAAGAGTCCGATGCTCTGCCAATTGAGCTAGAGGCGCTAAGAGACCTATCCTATCGGCGACTCAAGCAACGAACGAAAAAATTTAGTCTTCAGAAAATAGCGAATCCATGACCGAAGCTAGTTCAACATCAAGAGAAGTCACTCCACCCGAATCATGTGTGCTTAGACGAACTTCAACCTTGTTGTAGACATTCGCCCAATCAGGATGATGGTTCATCTCCTCTGCAGTTGAAGAAATAGCAGTCATGAAGTCGAAAGCCTCAACAAAGTTCTTGAAGAGAAAAACCCGAAAGAGGAACTCTGCACTGACATCCCAATCAGGTAAGAGTTTCTTAGCTTCTTCAAGCTGGGCGTTGTCTAGAAGGTCTCGCATAAATTTCCTATTTACTTTTACTTTGGGTGACCGAGGGGATTTGAACCCCCGACATCCTGGACCACAACCAGGTGCTCTAACCGAACTGAGCTACGATCACCAAGAAGACGAATGATACGCCCAAAAACACGCACTCGGCACCTGATTTCAATACTTGTTTAAGTAGTGTCAATTTTATGACACAGACAATAGCCATAATCGGAGGCGGAATAGCCGGCATCAGCACTGCTTATTCATGCAGCTTGATTGATCCGACGGCAGAAGTCGTATTGGTAGAAGCTGAAAAACAATTGGCCTACCACACCACCGGGCGTTCAGCGGCCCTACTTTATGAAAACTATGGGGAAGCTTCTGTTCGAGGTCTCACCCGCGCCAGCTTAAATTTCTACCACAACACTCCAGAAGGACTGGTAGACGCACCACTCCTTTCACTCCGGCCATTGATACACGCTGGCACAGCAGAACAATCAGACCTCATTGATGAACTCATCGCCGACGGGTCCGACGGCACAATACCCACACAAGAAATCACCGTCATGGAAGCCCTAGACCTTTTTCCTGCTTTAAATATCAGCCGAGTTGAGCGAGCAATAATTGAGATTGGAACCGCCGATATTGATGTTTCTGCCCTGCATCAAGCGTTTGTCAGAGGTTTCAGGCGAAACAACGGACAAATAGTTACCTCGGCACGCGTTGATTCTGCAACAAGAGAAAAAAATGGATGGAAAATCGAAACAACCACCGGAGAGTTCGGCGCAGATGTAGTAATCAATGCTTCAGGAGCTTGGGGAGACGTAGTGGCGAAACGAGCAGAAATTGAACCAATAGGTTTGAACCCGAAAAGAAGAACCGCTTTCATGGTCACTGCACCAGTTGCGGAAACTTCAGAATGGGCGATGCTCGACGACGCGGCGCACTCCTGGTATATAAAACCTGACGGGCCACAGTTGCTTTGCTCTCCAGCAGATGAAACTCCATCGGAACCATGCGACGCGAAGCCTCTAGAAGAAGACATCGCTCTAGCGATTGAGCGAATAAATACTGCGACAACATTAAACATCCGTTCAGTAAATTCTTCTTGGGCGGGACTGCGCACTTTCACAACAGACCGGTCAATGGTTATCGGCCCAGACCCCGATGAACCAAGCTTTATTTGGTGTGTAGGGCAAGGCGGGACAGGTATTCAAACTTCACCTGCAGCCGGGCAACTGACTGCAGAATTAGCGATCGATGGCAAGCCTTCAGAATCTCTCGCGAATTTAAATTTAGAGGGTCTTCTGCCCAATCGTTTGCGAAGACCCCTGTAGCCTCAAAGAGTAGCCCCTGTAGCTCAGCTGGATAGAGCAACGGACTTCTAATCCGTAGGCCGCAGGTTCGAATCCTGCCGGGGGCGCTAATCCAAATTTCTTTAGAACTGTTCTTCTTCAGTGGAACCGGTCAACGCCAAGGTTGAAGCAGAACCACCGGAAATAACTGTTGCTACATCGTCGAAGTAGCCGGCACCAACTTCACGCTGATGGCGGGTAGCGGTGTAGCCGTCGTCTTCCATTGAGAACTCTCTTTGCTGTAACTCAACGTAAGCCGTCATGTCGCTTTCGGTGTAACCCTTTGCGAGGTCAAATGCAGATGCATTCAACGCGTGCCATCCGGCCAAGGTGATGAACTGGAATTTATAACCCATTGCACCAAGTTCACGCTGGAATTTGCCAATAGTTTCATCATCTAGTGCTGCTTTCCAATTGAAAGAAGGTGAACAGTTGTAAGCCAGCATTTTGTCTGGATATTCGGCATGAATCGCATCAGCGAACTCACGGGCCTGCTCAAGGTCAGGGGTTCCCGTTTCGCACCAGATCAGGTCGCTATAAGGAGCGTAAGCCAATCCTCGTGAGATTGGTGTTGCCATACCTGGTTCAGTGTTAAAGAACCCTTCATCTGTGCGTTCACCGGTTAAGAAAGGACGGTCACGTTCATCTACGTCGCTTGTGATAAGGGTCGCTGCTAAAGCATCAGTACGGGCAACCACCACAGTAGGCACTCCAAGAACATCAGCAGCTAAACGAGCAGCAGTCAATGTGCGGACATGCTGTTGAGTAGGGATTAGAACTTTTCCACCCATGTGACCGCATTTTTTCTCTGATGCAAGTTGGTCTTCGAAGTGAACGCCGGCAGCGCCTGCCATGATCATGTTTTTCATTAATTCGTAAACGTTTAATGCGCCACCAAATCCAGCTTCAGCATCAGCAACTATTGGAACTAACCATTCGCGAGAAGCTTCACCGCCGTTTTCTGCCCATTCAATTTGATCGGCTCGACGTAACGCGTTGTTGATTCGTTCAACAACTGATGGTACGGAGTTAGCCGGGTAGAGGCTTTGGTCAGGGTAAACCTCACCTGAGAGGTTGGCATCTCCAGCTACTTGCCATCCAGACAAGTAGATGGCTGGAAGGCCGCCTTTAACGTATTCAATGGCTTGGCCACCAGTCATAGCTCCAAGAGCATGAACGTAATCCATGCTGTGAAGTTGTTCCCAGAGAAGATCGGCGCCATGGCGGGCTAAGGAGCATTCTGGTACAAAAGATCCACGCAGGCGAACAACATCGGCGGCTGTGTAGTCGCGTTGAACTCCAGCCCATCTTTGATTGTCTGCCCAATCTTGTTCTAGTTCTTCAACTTGTTGGTCAAAACTTTTTTTCATTGTTTTTCTTTCTTTCTTCTAGGGGTTTCCTAGTGAGATTTGTTTGTTATTTTAAAATTTTGTAAGCGGGGATGGTGAGAAACTCTTCGAAGTCTTCTGACAAAGCTAGGTCTCGGAAGATGTTTGTTGCTTGTTCGAATGGCATGGAATCAAAGTTTTCAGCGCCGATCTCTTCAGCGATAACGATTAGTTCTTCTTCAATGAGAGATAAAACAAGTTCTTCAGTTACTTGCCGGCCATCGTCAAGGGCGCAGTTATGGCGAACCCATTGCCATACCTGTCCACGACTTATTTCTGCCGTTGCAGCATCTTCCATAAGATTGTGAATAGCTGCAGCTCCCGTACCATCTAACCAACTCGCGATATATCGGATACCCACATGAATGTTGGTGCGTAACCCTGCTTCGGTAATCGCTCCTCCGGTTTCAGAAACCGCTAAGAGGTCATCGCCGGAAACATCAACATCTGTGCGTTGTCGGTCAAGTTGATGGACTTTCCCTTCAAGAACAGCATCAAATTCAGCTTGGGCTATAGAAATTAGGTCTGGATGAGCCACCCAGGTTCCGTCACAACCGTCTGCGGCTTCACGTGCTTTATCTTCGGTGACTTTCACTAAAGCTGCTTCTGTTACTTCAGGTTCACGTCGGTTAGGGATGAAGGCGGCCATTCCGCCAATCGCATGGGCACCTCGTTTATGACAGGTGGCAATCATTAATTCGGTGTATGCGCGCATGAAGGGAACGGTCATCGTCACATCTGATCTATCGGGAAGAACGAAGTCGGGGTAAGAGGAAAATTTCTTTGCTACAGAGAAGATGTAATCCCATCGGCCGGCGTTTAGTCCAGCGGAGTGTTCTTTGAGTTCAAAAAGGATTTCATCCATTTCAAAAGCAGCAAGAATGGTTTCAATCAGGACCGTCGCTCGAATGGTTCCCTGTGGAATACCAAGAGCGTTCTGTGCGTGAATAAACACGTCGTTCCAAAGCCGTGCTTCTAGATGGCTTTCTAGCTTCGGGAGATAAAAATAAGGGCCGGCACCGTTATCTAAAGACGTTTGAGCGCCATGGAAGAAGGCTAAGCCGAAATCAATAAGGCTTCCTGGAGCAGGTTCACCATCTATTACGACATGACTTTCATCTAAATGCCAGCCTCGAGCGCGGACAAAAAGTGTCGCTATTTCTTCGTTGAGTTCATAGTGTTTGTCGTTCTGGTCAAGTGTTAAGTTTCGCCTGTATGCATCCCTTATGTTGATTTGCCCGGAAACAACATTGTCCCATGTTGGGCTTGTCGCGTCTTCGCAATCGACCATGAAGACACGTGCCCCTGAGTTCAATGCATTGATCATCATTTTTCGGTCAGTGGGTCCAGTTATTTCTACTCTTCTGTCCATGAGTTGTTCAGGCTCAGGAGCGATAGCCCAGTCGCTAGAACGAATCTCAGCTGTTTCTTTCAAAAATCCGGGACGTTCACCAGCAGAAATTCGTTTTTGTCTTTCCTGGCGATCTTGGAGAAGTTGATTTCTTCTTCCTCGAAAAGTTGTTACGAGATCCACTATGAAATCAGTAGCTTCTGGGGTAAAGACTTCGTCTAATTGTGGATGTGGGGAGATTTGTATATCAGGCATTTTTTATAAAACTTCTTTGAATTAATTCTGCAGTATTGATTATTCAATATTTTTCTTGAAAAATTGATCAATTTGTAGCAAAAAAAACGCGTATCCTTTCAAATAACCGAAAAAATGCAATAGTTCGCGAATTGTGAGGGCAAATGAGCGAAGAAGAGTTCAATGCGAGAGTTCTTGGACAACAAGTTAGACACCACCGAAAAGAAGCTGGATTGACTCTTGTTGCCCTTGGTGAGTTAATAAATCGACCAGCTTCGTATTTGAGTCAACTTGAAAATGGACACATAGAGCCGAAACTTAAAGTTCTATCCGATCTAGCAAACGCTTTAAATTGCGAAACATCAGACCTTCTCTCATCGGATCCACCAAACAAAAGAGCATCGTTGGAGATTGAACTACAAGAACTGCAAAACAGTCCTTGGCGAAATGAGTTAGATCTGCCTGAAATCCGCGTCGGGGTAACTGTAAGTAATGAGGTACTGGAAACGCTTGTCGGGCTTTATAGAGCACTACCCACATTCCCTATGAGTCGTACTGGGATGGCACGGCAAGAAGCTGGTGATCGCGCTCGAAGTGCAAACTTGGCGCTTCGAACAGAAATGAAAGAACGAAATAACTATTATCCAGAAATTGAGGAAATAGCGATCAAGGGTTTGCAGGCTGTTGGTTATACCGGAGAAGGGCCACCTTCTGAAAAAGATATAACTGATCTAGCTGCCCATTATGGTTTCACTGTAGAACGAGTAAAAGGGATGCCAGTGACGGCTCGCTCAGTTACGGACACAGGCCGACGAGTCATTTATATACCGCAGCGTGATGATCTTGGGGTAAGAGGGGCTCGATCAGTTGTGTTGCAAACGCTGGGGCACTTCGCTCTCGAGCATGCAGAGACGACAGATTTTGAGAGTTATCTCCGTCAACGTATTGAATCGAATTATTTCGCGGCGGCGGTGCTCATACCAGAAAAAGCCGCTGTTGAATTTCTCAATACAGCAAAGAATGACGAAGATCTTTCAATTGAAGACTTAAAAGAGAGATATTACGTATCTTATGAAATGGCGACACATAGATTCACCAATCTTGCTACTTCCTACCTAGACATCCCTGTCCACTTCTTACGTACCGATCCAGAGGGAACAATCACCAAAGCATATGAAAATGATGGAATTGAATTTCCTTCTGACGCTGACGGTGCTCTTGAAGGGGCACGTGTTGGGCGCCACTGGGGAGCCAGACAGGCGTGGGCTTCAGCAGATGTACTCCATTATCAGTACACAACTTCTGATTCTGGCGAATACTGGTGTGCTACCTATGTAGAAAATTCAAACGAGCGCACACCCTACGCAGTGACTTTAGGGTGCCATTCAAAAGATGCACGGTGGTTCAGGGGGAGCGATACTTCACGACGACTTAACGCCAGAAGCGAAGATGCGGCAGCTAGCCCAGAAATAATTCGACGTTGGGAAGGAATTGCTTGGCCATCAGCAGCGGAGAGAAGCTTTGTTCTCACAGCACTTCCTCCAGCTAGTCGAGACTTCACACCTTTTCCAGGTGTGGATTTAATAGATGTCTATAGATTCCTGGAACGACAAAATCGAACGAGTTAAAAGTAGAAATTATTTCTTTGGAAATCCAGAGTCACTTGATGCTTGTTTAGCAACCTTTTTAATCCACGAAGAAAGATCAAAGGTTTTCCCTTCCCAAGCCACCGCAGTGTGAGTAACAAAACGAATGCCATCCCAACGATGCAGTTGATAACTCGGAGGCTCGTCGACTAAAGATCCGCTCGCTGGGTTCAAATCAAGTCCAAGTTGATGAGATGTAGAGGGACAAACAGAAGCAATAGAGGTTCCGATCGTTGTCGTTATTGGTCGATGAAGATGCCCAGAAGTCACAAGTTTAACTTGCGGATTCTTCTCTACTAATGAACAGAAGCGTTCCGGATCTTTCAAACCGGAAATATCCATGAAATGAATGCCGCTCATGAAAGGAGGGAAGTGAGTGAAAATTACTGTGGGCTTATCAGGAGACTGATGCAGTTGTTCTTCTAGCCACTCAAATCGTTCATCATCAAAATGTCCGTCATGACGACCTTCCAAAGAAGTGTCAAGGCCGATAAGCCGCACCGGGTAACTGTCCTCTACGTAGCTGCAATGAGTTTCAGGCAACTTTTCCGGTAAATAATTTTCTAAGGCCTCTCTAAATTGTTGACCTTCATCGTGGTTTCCTGGAATTGGTAACACAGGAATATCAATGGGGGCAAGTAGCTCAAGTAGCAGCGAATACTCTTCTTCGGTCCCAGATTCAGTTAAATCTCCTGTTGCTAAAAGCACATCTGGCGTTATGTCACTTGACATTAAATGAGCAACTACCCGTTCCAAAGTTTCTGTCGAATCGACGAGTTGATCAAAAGGGCTCTCGTCACTACGAATATGACAATCAGATATTTGAGCAATTAGCACGATAAGACCCTAGTCAGATTCTTTTCTTGTGCCACCAAAATGAATTGAGCGGGCGACGAGAATCGAACTCGCATCATCAGCTTGGAAGGCTGAGGTTCTAGCCGTTGAACTACACCCGCGGCGTGGTTGATCGTAGCGTGGAACTGGGCAGACCACAGGCTTCAAGGCCCCGCTATTGAATAAAAATTTGTTATTTGTAGAAAAATGACGGGTTTACTCCTTAAATCTGAGATGAGTTAGACGAGTCAGGGGTACACTTCAGACACTGTGAATAGCACTTGTGAAACATTAGAAGACAACCAAATCAAGTTAGTCATCACAATAGATGAACAAGAATTTGATGAAGTAATAGAAAAAGCTTTCCGACGTATAGCTAAAGAAGTACGTTTACCCGGATTCCGTCCTGGCAAAGCACCACGCAAGGTTTTAGAGGCACGCTTGGGGGTGGGAGCGGGACGAAGCGAAGCAATTCAGGATGCGGTGCCAGAATATTACGTCAAAGCTCTCATCGAGCATCGTGTTGACGTGATTGATTCACCTTCATTTGAAGTAACAGAAGGCCAAGATGAAGGAGCGTTAACTTTTGAAGCGATTGTGCCTGTCCGGCCACAGATAGTCATTTCAGATTATGACTCTCTTGAAGTGGAAATCCCAAATCCCGTGGCAACGGACGAGGAAATAGATCGACAAATTGATGCAATGAGGGAACAATTCGCAACCTTGGAAGAAGTGCAACGAACAGTACAAGATGGCGACCAAGTGACTATAGATATTTCTGGAACCTATGAAGGCGAAGAAGTTGAAGGCCTCACAACTACCGATTATCTCTACGAAGTAGGCACAGGTGCAGTAGTCGCAGAAATTGATGAAAATCTACAAGGAGTTTCCGTAGGTGACGTGGTTGAGTTTGAAGCTGACCATCCGGATGAAGAAGAGGACGGAAAACTTTCTTTCCGCATTGAAACAAAAATGATCCAGGAAAGAGTTCTCCCTGAATTAAACGACGAGTTTGCTTCAAACGCTTCTGAATTTGAAACTGCTCAAGAGATGCGCGACGACATACAAAATCGAATGACAGAAATGAAGAGAACGCAATCTTCAGCCATGGTACGAGATCTCATTGTCCAAAAACTGGCAGAAAAAGTTGAAATGGATCCTCCAGAGGCGATGGTCGAAGCAGAAATAACTAACCGAATACAAGATTTTGCTATGCGACTCCAATCACAAGGGATGGAACTTGATCGCTACTTGGAAGCAATAGGTGCTGACATTAGTTCGTTACGTGAGGAGTTCTCTCAAGGGGCAGACGTATCGGTGAAAGCGGACCTTGCGCTTCGCTCCGTGATCAATCAAGAAAATTTGGGGCCCGATGAAGAAAAGTTAGAAGAGTATTTTTCTTTACTTGGAGCACAAATGGGTTCAGATTCCGAACAGGCGCGAGACATGTTGACAAATTCTGGAAGGATACTTGACCTAGAAGCAGACCTTGGCAAGCAGGCTGCAGTAGAATGGCTATACGAGCGAGCAAAAATAGTTGATGATCAAGGGCAATCAATTAGTCAATCTGATCTTGAACCGCCCGAAGAAATCCTTGACGAAGAAGAAGATAAAAATGATACCGACATCGAAGGAGATGAAGAGTAGTGTCGTTGGTTGATATGAAAGTACAAAATTATTTAGTTCCAACCGTGGTTGAGCAAACCAACAAAGGTGAGCGAGCCTACGATCTTTACTCGCGTCTACTCAAAGAAAACATCATTTTTATTGGGACCCCAATTGACGACACCATTGCCAACTTGATTTGTGCTCAGCTTTTGCATCTTGAATCAGAAAATCCTGATCGGGATATCAGCCTCTACATCAATTCTCCCGGTGGAGACATAAATGGTCTGTTTGCTATTTATGACACAATGCAATACATACGACCAGATGTGACAACAATCTGTTTTGGTCAAGCAGCCTCAGCAGCCGCTGTTCTTCTTGCAGCTGGAACCCCAGGTAAAAGATTAGCTCTTCCTCATTCCCGAATTCTTCTCCATCAGCCTTATGCGGGAGCACAGGGTCAAGTATCGGACATTGAACTAGTTTCCCAAGAAGTACAAAGGTTGAAACTTCAATTAGAAGAAATTCTGGCTCGACACACTGGTCAAGATGTTGAAAAAATACACACCGATACTGACCGAGATTTCGTACTAACCGCATCTGAAGCCCTTGAATATGGCATTATCGATGAAGTGATAGAAGAGCGTCCATTAGTGGACAACTCTGGAGCTATCTCCGCAGTTAAGTAGAATTAGTTCACTGGGTAAGCCCCAGAGGAATAAGGAGACCAAGTAATGGCCAAATTTGGAGAAGGAGGAGAACTCCTCAAATGTTCCTTTTGTGGCAAAACACAAAAGTTGGTCAAAAAATTAATCGCTGGCCCCGGTGTTTACATTTGCGATGAATGCATAGACCTCTGCAATGAGATCATCGAAGAAGAGTTAACGGAAATCCCAGAAGTTTCACTTGATAAACTGCCTCGGCCAAGAGAAATCAAAGCTTTCCTTGACGATTACATCATTGGCCAGGAACAAGCCAAAAAAATTCTTTCTGTCGCTGTTTACAACCACTACAAAAGAATTCAAGTCGGACCAGCAGCCTCAGATGAAGTTGAACTAAGCAAATCCAACATTTTATTGATTGGCCCAACTGGTTGCGGGAAAACATTGATGGCTCAAACGTTAGCCCGCATGTTGGATGTTCCTTTCGCTATAGCTGATGCAACTGCGTTAACTGAAGCGGGATATGTAGGAGAAGACGTAGAAAATATCCTGCTGAAACTCATTCAAGCGGCTGACCAAGATATTAAAAGAGCTGAAAAGGGAATTATCTACATAGATGAGATTGACAAAATAGCAAGAAAGAGTGAGAACCCTTCAATCACTCGAGATGTCTCCGGAGAAGGTGTTCAACAAGCATTGCTTAAGATCCTTGAAGGAGCGGTTGCATCAGTTCCTCCTCAAGGCGGGCGAAAGCACCCCCATCAAGAGTTCATGCAAATAGACACTACCAATATTCTGTTTATCTGCGGAGGGGCCTTTGCAGGACTTGAGGGCATCATTGAGAATCGAAAAGGTGGCACCAACGTCGGCTTCGGCGCTGAACTACGAGCCTCCAACGATAAAGATTCAGGTGACCTATTCGCAGAGGTAAGACCAGAAGACCTAACCAAATTCGGCCTCATCCCTGAATTCGTTGGTCGACTACCTGTTGTAGGCACAGTAAATCAATTGGGTGTAGAGGCTCTCGTGGAGATACTAACGGAACCCCGTAATGCGTTGATAAAGCAATATCAAAGAATTTTTGGATTTGAAGACGTAGAACTCAAATTTACAGAAGATGCGCTCAACGCAGTGGCCGAGCAAGCTCTCGATAGAGGAACAGGAGCTAGAGGCTTACGGGCGATACTTGAAGAAGTGCTCCTTGGAACCATGTATGAGTTGCCGAGTGACAACAAAATCGCTGAAGTGGTCATAGAAGAAGATTGTGTACTTGGGCGTATAGATCCCACCGTCATAGAGCGAAACTCTTCTAACAAGCGCGCAGCCTCATAGCCCTCTCGTGGAATACACAGAAGCTTTAAACTTCCTAGACCAACACGTTAATCTTGAGGCCAAAGCCGGACGTATTCATGGCTTAAGCCTTAACGCCATGGAAGACCTAGCTCAAACAATGGGCGACCCCCAAGCAGATTTCCGTAGTATTCATATCACCGGAACCAACGGAAAAGGTTCTGTATCCGCAATCATTTCTTCACTATTAAAAGCAACTGGACTAAGAGTCGGAACCTACAGTAGTCCGCATGTAGACACTGTTCGCGAGCGACTAAAGATCAATAATGAAATGATTGAGGAAGAACAGTTTGGCGAATTAATTGCAGAACTAGTCCCATTTGCTGAAAGTGTAGAGGAGCGACCTTCTTACTTTGAATTATTGACCGCAGCGGCATTTCTTTGGTTCTCCAATGAAGCAGTTGACGTTGCAGTGATTGAAGTGGGACTACTTGGCAGGTTTGATGCAACAAACGTAATAGAAGCAGATGTAGCAGTGGTTACAAATGTTGGTCGTGATCATACAGATGGAGTTGGAGATTGGCGTAGGGCCGTAGCGTCAGAGAAGGCAGGAATCATTAACTCTGGTCGGCCATTAATTTTGGGTGAAACTTCCGTGGAGACCCTTGACCTGTTCATTAAGGAAAATCCAAACCCACTACTACTAAAAGGTGAAGCCTTTGGAGTTCTGTCCAGCACTCAAGCTGTTGGTGGTCAATTAGTGGATCTATGGAGTATCTCTGGCCGTCACGAAGAAGTTTTCCTCCCATTGTTTGGCGAACATCAATCTGAGAATGCTTCGCTGGCTCTAGCGGCTGTTGAAACATTTTTAGAGTCTCCTCTCGCGGACGAAATAATTGAAGAGGGGATGTCTGAAGTTAACTTACCGGGGCGTTTAGAAGTGGTATCCGCTAACCCATTAGTTGTTCTAGATGGAGCGCATAATGAGGATGCTGCTCGAGCGTTAGCATCAGCGTTACCAGAGATTTTCCCCGAAACTCGACGAATAGTTGTGTTGGGTATGCTCGGCCCTCGCGATCCGGAAGAGGTAATAAAAGAAATTGTTTCTCTGCACCCTGAAGTAGTTATTTGCTGCACACTAGCTTCTGAACGGGCGATAACTAGCCAGGAACTTGCTCAAGCAGTTCAAACTCACGGAGTTGAGTCTGAAATTGCTTCGGACCCAACTGAGGCCATTGAACGCGCTTTGGTTTTATCTTCTGAAGAAGACCTCATCTTAGTGACTGGGTCTTTTTACCTCCTTTCTGCTACTCGGGCATCGTTGTCGTTTGATTAGAAACTTGTTGTACGCAACCCGATAGCCCCCTAGCCTTCATCTATATGGATAGAACATTGGTAATTTGTAAACCTGATGCCGTAGAACGAGGTCTCGTTGGGGAAATCATCAGCAGATTTGAAAGAAAAGGCCTCCATCTTGTTGCGGTTGAATTACGTCACTTAGACGAAGAAGTACTGAGCGTTCATTACGAAGAGCATCTCGAGAAGCCGTTTTATGGAGACTTGGTGTCTTTCATGTCAAGGTCTCCAGTGGTGGTTATGGTCGTAGAGGGACCTGAAGACACATATGCAGTGGTTCGGTCAATGATGGGAGCCACAAATCCTCGCGAATCAGCTCCTGGAACAATCCGTGGTGATTACGGATTGATTGTGACTGAAAATCTGGTTCATGGGTCTGATTCACCTGAATCTGCAGAACGTGAAATTGGTATTTTTTTCCCAAATATATAGAAAATAAATTTCTTCTCATAGCGTGGTCAAACATGCGCCCAGAGTGGTATCTGAGGAAAAAATCGGCTAGAGTTCAGGCTGAAAATCAGTTACGTTTCCAAAGCTTCGGAAGCGTTCGCAGGACTAATAGACGAATTGGATGCCTAGATGGCTTCAAATTATAGAACAACAACAAGTAGCGCTCGACTTGGAAGTCGCGATATCGCTGTAGATCTAGGAACTGCTAATACTCTGGTTTATGTTCGTGGCGAGGGAGTAGTTCTTGATGAACCTTCCGTGGTCGCAGTAAATATTATGGACGGAACCCCACTAGCAGTGGGGGCAGAAGCCAAAAGAATGATTGGCCGAACCCCTAATTACATTCAAGCCACTCGACCCCTAAAAGACGGGGTAATCGCCGACTTTGAAGTTTGTGAAAAAATGCTCCGCTATTTCATTCAGTCAGTACATCAAAGTAAGTGGTCAAAACCAAGAATGGTTATCTGCGTTCCCTCCGGAGTCACTGGAGTGGAAAGAAGAGCAGTGCAGGAAGCAGCAGAATTCGCCGGAGCTCGACCACCTGCCTACATCATCGAAGAACCAATGGCCGCAGCCATAGGTGCAGGGCTACCAGTAGAGCAACCCACCGGTTCCATGATCGTAGATATTGGTGGAGGAACGACAGAGGTTGCAGTGATATCACTCGGGGGTGTTGTCGCTTCGTATTCTTCACGTGTGGGTGGCGACGAATTAGACGACGCAATTAAACAGTACTTGAAGAAAGAATATGGTGTTGATACTGGATTTAGAACAGTGGAAGAACTCAAAATGGGACTCGGTTCAGCTACCCCGCTTAGAGAGGAACAGCGAGCAGAATTCCGTGGCCGCGATTTAGTTACCGGTCTTCCTCGCCCTGTGGTCATAAACACGGTCGAAATACGAGAAGCAATTGAAGAACCAGTAGCCGCTATAGTCGACGCAGTAAAAATAACTTTGGATAGAACTCCGCCAGAATTATCTGCTGACATCATGGAACGCGGAATCACTCTAGCCGGCGGAGGAGCCTTACTCATTGGGTTACCCGAAAGAATTCGTGCGGAAACTGGAATGCCAGTAAGACTTGCCGCTGATCCATTACTCGCAGTAGTGCTTGGAGCTGGAATGGCACTAGAACACCTAGACATCTATGGGGATTCCGTCTTTAGCGGCGGCATGGAGTAAAAAATGGCGGCTCCTGGGCCCGCCGAACGGTCTCGTCCGACCTTACTGATCCTGCTTGCCGCAGCCCTTACCTTGCTAACCCTTCAGGTGCGAGGAGCTCAGCCTTTAGACGCGTTCCAACAAGGAATAAGAGACATCATTGGACCGGTCAGAACAATAGTTGATAAGTCAACTGACCCTATTCAGTCAGTTTGGTCGGGAATAGTAAATTATTCAGAACTTCAAGAAGAAAATGAACGTCTAGCGAAAGAGTTAGCTGAAGTCCGAGGAGAAGTACTCAGCGAAGAAGCAGACAGAGAGTTACTCGAACGACTCTTGGGCGAAATTGATGTACCGTACGCGGATCTAGAAACGGTAGTAGCGCGTCTACTCGGAACTCCACCTGGTAATTTCGGATCACATTTAGTTGAGATAGATAAAGGCAGCGATGACGGCCTTTCTGAAGGCATGGCAGTTATAACTGGAGCCGGACTAGTCGGACGACTTGAGCAAGTAGACCGAGAACGCTCAGTGGTTATCTTGGCAACGCATCCAGATTTCTCAGTAGGTGTCCGCTTGGTTGAGTCGCAAGACGAAGGATTAGCAAAAGGAACTGGAGGATATGAAATACGTCTAGAGGACGGAGTGCGCTTAGACGCGTTCATCGAGGAAGGGGAAGTTGTAATAACTTCTGGCGGTAGAAGCCGCTTTCCAGGTGATATACCAGTCGGAAAAGTTACAGACCCAGACAATTTTGCTGAGTATGAAAGAATTATAAAAATAGAATTAGCCGCAAGTCTCGAGAATCTTAGTTTCGTGAACGTAGTAACTGATTCTGGAAGTGGATCATGACCACACGAATCAGATCCTTCGTTGTTCTAGTAACCGCAGCACTTTTACAGGCAACAATCTTCACAGAATTCCGCTTTTTAGGTGCATCGGTAGAAGTACTCCTCTTAGTGACGATCCTTGCTGGATACCACGGAGGACCAGAACATGGATCAATATTTGGTTTCTTCGCAAGTCTGCTTCAAGACGTTCTGACCGGCGCCCCTTTTGGACTACACGCCATGGTTTATGCACCGCTTGCAGTAGGAGTAAGCAGTTTAGAAGATCGTTTAGTTGAGTCACGCCCAGTGATATACGGACTCGGACTCGCACTAGCTATATCAATAGGAACTGCTTTGGCAGGATTCACCGGGCTACTTTTCGGACAAACCGCAATAACTAGTAGTTTGCTAATCAATAGATCAATTCTCGCAGGAATAACTTCAGCTTTAGTAGCAGCTCCAATAAATAAAATAATTCTTTGGTCACTTTCTCTATCCTCACCAGGAGCTTTAGAGCTGCGGATTCCAGGAAAATGATTTGAATGGACAAAACTTTTCGTTACCGCTTAAGAATTCTTGCAGTTATTGCACTATCCATGTTTGCTGCACTTACAGCCCGACTGTGGTTCCTCCAAGTACTCTCCGGAGAGGAAGCAGCAGCAGTCGCTGAAACAAATATTCTTCGTGAAATAAGAGTGCCGGCACTTAGGGGAAACATTCTTGACGTAGAAGGTAGAACTCTTGTAGGTAACCGTTTAACAACCATGGTGACCATAAATCGAAGAGAACTAGAGGAAGCAGAATTAACCGAGGACGAGCGACTAGAAATGCTGACTGAGATAGCTGTTGAGGTTAATCGGTCTGGACTGCTCCTAAAAGTAACTGATATTGAAAGCGCACTCTCTGACCCATCGTTTACCCGATATGACGACATTCCAATCGCGACAGATGTTGATGAAGAACTTCTCATATATTTTGGTGAAAGACCAGAGAAGTTCCCTGGGGTTGAAGTCGTAGATAGCACTGTGCGGTCGTATCTTTACGGAGATTTGGCCGGTCACGTTCTTGGATGGGTAGGACCTATTAACGATCGTGAATATGAGACTCGTCGACCGCCTCCCAATAAGGCTTATGGAATAAGAGACGAGATCGGAAAAGCTGGAATAGAGCTGATGTTTGAAGATGATCTGCGCGGTGTAGCAGGACGCCGGGTAGTAGAAGTTGATCGACTCGGCCAAATAGTCAGAGAACGAGAAGATCTATTTATTGCACCGATCCCAGGTGACGATGTTTATCTAACTATTGATATTGACTTGCAATACCTATTAGAGCAGCAACTTGAACGAACCATATTCTCACAAAGAGAAGTCGAACCGGAAAAAGACGAAGATGAAGAAGAAGACCCGCTTCCGTTTGATGTGCCCGGAGGGGCCTCAGTAATTCTTGACCCAAGAAATGGAGATGTCCTAGCTGTAACGTCATATCCAAAATTTGATCCAAATGACTCAATAGGAGGCTTCTCTAGAGAACAATGGGAATCGCTGAATGACCCTTTGAATGATTTACCTATGTTTAATCGTGCTGTGCAAGGAGAATATGCACCCGGGTCAACATTCAAGCTTTTTACCGCCCATGCAGCCTGGCATGAGAATGTTTTTGGAGTGGGACTAGTAAAAGACGCAGATGAACTATGGGACGACCCAGGCTACTACCGCTTACAAAGTTGCGTAGGGGACACCAACGATTCAGCATCAGCAGGCGGATGTATGTTCCGAAACGCAAATGATGCTCCATACCCACAGATCGACTTAGTTCGCGCAATAACAGTCTCTAGTGACGTTTATTTCTACACAATAGGAGAATCCATTTACATCAATCCTTTGCACAATGAAACTGGAATACAGGATGCGGCAGCGGCATACGGAATGGGATCTGAAACAGGAATCGCATTACCCTACGAACAAGCAGGCTTTCTTCCCACCCCTCAGAATCGTCAAGAACGGCACGAAAACAATCCAGTAGCTTTCCCTAATGGCGAGTGGTACCCGGGAGATAATGTCAATACCTCTATCGGGCAGGGAGATGTATTAGTCACACCGTTACAACTAGCTAACGCATATGCAACTTTTGCTAATAACGGAACTTTAAGGTCACCAAACATTGCTCTGAGAGTAGAAACACAAACAGGGGAGTTGGTACGAGAGTTTGGAGAAAGAGTTCTCGGAGAAGTAGAAATAGATCCAGAATTTCGAACCAGAGCCCTTGAAGGACTTCTAGGAGTAACTACGGACGAAGATGGTACGGGTTATGACGCATTCAACAGCAGAAACTTTGACGGAGTCTTTTTCCCATTAGCAGATTCACCAGTCGCTGGAAAAACCGGAACAGCCGAAGTACGCGGAAAAGCAGATACAGCTGTCTTCGCCGCTTTTGGACCAGTAGAAGAACCTGCTTACGTAATGGTTACTATTCTTGAAGAGGCAGGCTTCGGAAGCCGCTCAGCAGCGCCACAGGTGGCACGCGTCCTAAAACAGATCGCAACCGATTCTGTAGAAGACGCACCAACAGCAGCAGTCAGTTATGCCCGTTCAGCAGCTTTACCACTATGTCTTGAATGGCTTGAATGGCTCAGCACTGATCAATTATCCAATGTAGGTAGCAGCAACTCTAATTCAGAATCCGGCCCTGTTTTAGAAGCCAATGGTGAAGTTCGGGTACGCGGAGAAGTAATCAATTGTGAAGAATTACTTTTAGATAATGGGATAACGGTGAGTATCCCATGACAAACGTTGAGATCCCAAGAGAGGCCCGACCTTCGCTGCTTCGTCATGTTGATTATTTTTTACCACTCATCACACTTCTGATTTCAGGAGTGGGTGTGTTAATGGTTTATTCAGCTACTCGAGGACCAGCAACAGCTTTGCGGCCGGCTCAAACCCAGTACTTAGAGCGCCAATTTATTTTCGTTGTTATCGGTGCAGCGGTGATGATTGCAACAGCATGGATAGGGCATCGAATGTTTCAAAAATTCGCTTTGCACTTCTATGCATTAATGACGTTCTCACTAGTTCTCGTTTTATTTATTGGTGTGGAAAGCAAGGGAACTAAGGCTTGGTATCAGGTAGGCGGATATCAACTCCAACCTTCTGAATTTGGGAAAATAATTTTGATTGTTGCATTAGCAGCCTGGTATGGATCTACAAATACTGGAAGCGGGAGAAAGCTATTTTTCGCTTTGATAATAGCTGGAATACCTGGGCTCCTTATTTGGGAACAGCCCGACTTAGGTACCTTGCTGGTCTACGGAGCAATCATTGCCGGAATGACTCTAGTAGCAGGGGTAAAAGGGCGACATATGTTCATCTTTACTTTGATCGTAGTCACATTCGCTGTCGTAATTTTGCAGTCAGACAGTCTGCAAAATTACCAAATTGATCGGTTACTTGTTTTTATTGATGAGGAGGCTGATTCAGGGGCTCGTTACAACCTAGAGCAGGCGCAAGTAGCTATAGGTAATGGTGGATTAACCGGAAAAGGGTTATTCGAAGGAACTCAAAACAATTCTGACCTCGTTCCGGAACAACAAAATGACTTTATCTTTACCGTGATCGCTGAGGAAACAGGATTTTTAGGAAGCATGGTAGTTTTGGGACTCCTGGCATTGTTACTTGTTCGCATTTGGAGAATAAGTCAAATAGCAGATGATAAATTTGGCTCACTTTTAGCTGCAGGTGTTTTCTCGATGTTACTTTTCCAGATCTTTCAAAGTGTTGGAATGGCAGTAGGAATCATGCCAATCACAGGAATACCGCTTCCGTTGATCAGCCACGGTGGATCGTCAGTTATTTCAACATTCATTGGAATAGGACTAGTTCAAAGCGTTCATATGAGGCGACATGACTATCGATATGATGGATCCTTTTAGTGGTATTAAGTAACCCTAAAGACTGGATAGCATGATCAAGTTATGAGTTCTATATGGCCTCAACTAGAGGAAATACTTGATGATGTGCAGAAGCCAGCCCGCTATATCGGCTGTGAAGATGGAGTAATCACGCCACAGCACCATCCGTCCAAAGTCTCTTGGTTATTGACTTACCCAGATACGTACGAGGTTGGCTTACCTAATCAAGGACTGCAGATACTTTATGAAATCATTAATGAAAGATCGGATGCAGTTGCAGAGAGGGCTTATGCGCCTTGGACAGATATGGCAGCAGCATTACGAGAGCATAAACTTCCGTTTTTCTCTGTTGACTCACATCGCCCAGCCAAAGAATTCGACATTCTCGGTTTCAATCTTTCAGCAGAACTGGTGTACACAAACCTCCTTGAATGCCTTGACCTAGCAGATGTTCCTATCCACACCGCAAATCGAGAACCGGATGACCCTTTTGTCATAGTTGGAGGCCACTGCACCTATAACCCAGAACCGATAGCAGATTTCATAGATGCTGCAGTTTTAGGAGATGGGGAAGAAGTGGTCTCAGATATCACGGAAACCATCTTGCGTTGGAAAAACTCAGATCGTTCATCGCGAGAAAATATCCTTAGAGAATTAGCAACAATTCCAGGAGTCTATGTTCCCTTCGCATACGCACCGGTATACGAGAAGCAGGAACTCATCAGCATCTCACCTAGGTTCCCTGAAACCCCTGAGATCGTAGAGAAACGAACGATTAGTGATTTAGCTGAATGGCCATATCCGAAACAGCAGTTAGTCCCACTGACAGAAGTTGTGCATGATCGACTAAACGTAGAGGTCTTTCGCGGCTGCACACGCGGTTGCAGGTTTTGTCAAGCCGGAATGATAACGAGGCCAGTGCGTGAAAGGCCAGCAGACCAAGTCAGAACCATGATAAATGAAGGAATTCGAAGAACTGGATATGACGAAGTTTCACTTACCTCACTTAGTACCGCAGATTTCAGCGGGATTGAGGAAGTCGTTAAAAACACTCTGGATGATTCAGATTGTGGACAGCTATCCGTCTCTCTTCCGAGCCTCCGTGTAGATGCATTTACTGTTGGAATCGCAGCGGAAATACAACGTGCTCGTCGTACCGGCTTGACTTTTGCTCCGGAGGCAGGCTCATGGCGCATGCGTCAGGTAATTAACAAATTAATCAGCGAAGAAGATTTATTTGCAGCAGTCGAATCCGCATACTCGCAAGGCTGGCGACGAATGAAACTCTATTTCTTGACCGGTCTTCCGACAGAAACAGATGAAGATACAGAAGCAATAATTGAAATGGCACAAAAGTGTGTAGAAGTCGGCCGAACACACCAAAAAAGTCCATCTGTAACAGTCTCTGTTGGAGGGTTTGTGCCAAAACCATTCACACCATTTCAATGGTTCGGACAGAACACCGAGAAAGAACTCCACCGGAAAATAAGACTGCTCCGCGATAAAGCCAAATCATCACGAGGAGTTCAATTCAAATGGCACGACACGCGAGCTTCGGTCGCTGAAGGAATTATTAGCCGCGGTGATCGTCGTATCGGAGCAGTCATCGAAGAAGTATGGAGATCTGGAGGTGTGTTCCAAGAATGGGGTGAACACTTCAACCTACAACTTTGGACTGAAGCTATGGAGAAACATGGGCTTTCTTTAGATGATTATGTTTACCGTCATCGAACGGAACACGAATTTCTTCCATGGGACCATCTTTCCGCAGGCCTCCACAAAGACTTCCTATGGCAAGAATGGCGAGATGCACTAGATGCGGTAGGGCTAGAAGATTGCCGCTGGACTCCATGCTATGACTGCGGAGCTTGCACAGGTTATGGCATCGAACATGTTGTAGCTTCTGCTCAACCACCTGCAGGTGGAAGTCAGGGAACGGGGCAAGGAAACTTATCAGCGGTGAGCGTCCCTGTAAGTTTCACAGGAACTAAGTCATGAAAAAGATAAGAATCAGATTTTCAAAAAAAGGAAAAATACGTTTCATTAGTCATCGCGATATAGCTCGAATATGGGAAAGAGCATTAAGGAAAGCGCAGATCAAGATTGCCTATAGTGAAGGCTTTTCACCAAGGCCAAAAATTTCGTTTGGCCTAGCGCTCCCTACAGGAAATGAATCAGAAGCTGAATACTTAGATCTCGAGTTAGAAACAACTATCAAAAATGCTCTAGATGAATTAGACACAATAAAACAAAAAATCAATTCAGCATTACCAACGGGGCTGAAAGTTCAAAGCATAGCTTTAAAAGAAGAGGGGTCAGAATCGTTACAACAGTCTGTAACTTCATGTACGTGGCAATTTGACCTACATGATTACAACATAGACAAAGCTAATCAGTGGCTGGAAAAAATATTAGAGTCTTCTGAAATCGTTGTCGAAAGAGAACGAAAAGGGAAAGTTGTCGTGGAAGACCTAAGAAAACAGGTAATCTCTATAGAAGTCATCGGGGAAACAGATACAGGAGTGCGGGTTCAAGCCGATCTTGGAACTCAACCCCGAACACTTAGACCATCAGAACTATTGGCGGCGTCAAATCCGCCTCTTAAAGCACGGAATGTGTGCAGAATGAACCAATGGATGTTGCAGGGTGACGAGCGAGTAGAGCCGCTATTAAATAACGACGCCCCTGCCCCGTCTGCCCAATTGGCAGACGTGATTAGAAGGGAATTAAAAAATGTCCGAACAAACGGACAGGCCCATGAAATCGGGCCCAGTCAAGGACGGATCAGCAGATCCAAAACAAAAACCTAAAATCGGAGACACGCGACCGGATCCACAAGAAAAACCTCAGATAGGGGATTCTCGACCAGCACCAGAAGTTGAGAATTCAGAGGGAAACGGATCCGGTGATCGAAAGAAAAAACGCCGAAAAGGAAACCGCACTCGCGGACGCTCTAACGGGCAGAACAGCCCAGTGGAAGCCTTAACGGACGACGATCCACTTGAGTTAGATGAAGATACTCTCCGGCGGCGCAAAGGAAGAGAACGTAGAGGAAAGCCAATTGGTCGTTATTTAATGTGCGTGAGCGTATCTCAAGGAAGCACTCAAGTTGGCGTTCTTGAAGGACGCTCTCTCATAGAGCACTACCTTTCTCGTCCGGCAGATGACATCTCAGAAATTCATGGAAACATCTACTTAGGGACAGTTCAGAATGTTTTACCTGGAATGGAAGCAGCATTCGTGGATATTGGTACTCCTAAAAACGCTGTTTTATATCGTGGGGATGTTCAGTTCGACGCCGAAGATACAGGGAAAAGAAGTCAACCTCGTATTGAGCAGGTCCTCAAATCCGGACAACATATCCTCTGTCAAGTGTCTAAGAATCCAATCGCACACAAAGGAGCAAGATTAACGCAAGAGGTTTCTCTACCAGGACGTTTTGTTGTGCTTATACCAAACAGCGACACTTACGGTATTTCCAAACGTCTTCCAGAGTCTGAACGAAAACGCTTAAGAAAAATTTTAGACCGAGTAAAACCTGAAGAACACGGAATCATTGTTCGAACGGCAGCTCAAGACATTACTAACGAAGAAATAGAACGTGACGTAAGTCGACTTGTTAGACAATGGGAAGAGGTCTCAGAATTAGCTAGCAGATCTTCGGCCCCTGCCTTGCTCTACCGAGAACCAGAACTGGCTTTCAGATTCATACGTGAAGAATTCAACAAAGATTTCCGAGGAGTATTGATTGATGATCAAAAAATGTATGAAAAAGTAAGAAACTATGTTGAAAGCCTCAACCCTGCTCTTGCTGATCGAATACAGTTTTACGACCAAGATCAAGAAAAACTCCCTCTCTTTGAGCGACATCACGTCTACGAACAACTCAGGAAAGCCTTAGACCGAAAAGTTTGGCTTCCCTCCGGCGGTTCATTGATTATTGAACACACCGAAGCATTGACAGTGATTGATGTAAACACCGGAAAAAATGTTGGAAATACAAATCTTGAAGAGACAGTGTTTCAAAACAATCTTGAAGCAGCAGAAGAGGTCGCCCATCAACTTCGCTTAAGAGACGTAGGTGGAATAATTGTTATTGACTTCGTAGATATGGAAAGAAAAGAAAATCGAGATGCTGTAGGGAATGCTTTACGCGAAGCCTTATCGCGAGATAAAACACGAAATCAGGTCTTTGACATCTCTGAATTAGGGCTCGTTGAAATGACACGAAAACGCATCGGAGAAGGATTATTAGAAAGCTTCTCAGACGCATGTGCGGACTGTGAGGGAACTGGGCACACCTTGGACAGTGAACTCGTTACAGGAAACCAATAGATTTATAGACAGTAGTCCTACATTTGGTGGGGCTTACGTAACCCGTAGATAACCTAAATAGATATGTATGCAGTAATAGCCACAGGCGGAAAACAATACCGAGTAGAAAAAGGTCAACGAGTCCTCGTTGAGCGTCTTGGAGACCCCGGAAGCGAAGTGGACTTGACTCCAGTAATGCTCGTTGATGGATCTGAAACACTTGCCACTCCAGCAGATCTAACCGGAGTAAAAGTAACTGGACGTATAGTGGCAGAGGCTAAAGGCGAAAAAATTCGTGGATTTACCTACAAAAACAAAAGCAATCAACGACGCCGATGGGGTCACCGTCAGCAATTAACAGAACTTGAAATAACAGCAATTACGAGAGGTTGAAATCATGTCAAAAACTAAGGGCGGTGGCTCAACTCGAAACGGTCGCGACTCAAATGCTCAACGGCTTGGAGTAAAAGTTTATGATGGTGGTCAAGTGACAGCTGGTTCAATCTTGGTTCGTCAACGCGGAACAAAATTTCACCCAGGTAAAAATGTAGGCCGCGGTGGTGACGACACTTTATTTGCTACCTCAGATGGTGTAGTAAAGTTTGGGCGTCGAGGCGGCCGTAAATTAGTCGACGTTGTTGAAAACTAAACTAACTACTACTTCACCAAGCAACACCCAAATGGAATAAACCTAATTCACGTTCCTGCGCTTAAAGTAGAATCAAATCATGTCCCAGTTTGTTGATGAATGCGGTCTCAACCTTCGCGCAGGAGATGGCGGCGCAGGTTCTGTTTCATTTCGGCGAGAAGCCCACGTGCCCAAAGGTGGACCAGACGGCGGCGATGGGGGAGACGGCGGAAATATTTGGTTAGAGGCAGACCACAACGTCGCTTCTTTACTTTCCTTTCGAGACCATCCACACCGGAAGGCAGAAAATGGAACACATGGCTCAGGAGCTAAAAGACATGGGAAATCGGCAGAAGATCTCATAGTGAAAGTTCCAGAAGGAACGACTATCTACGACCTCTACACCGAAGAACTGTTAGCTGATCTGGTAGGCAATGGGGATAAATGGTTAGCAGTAAGAGCTGGACGAGGAGGACGCGGAAACGCCAAATTCTTAAGCAACCGAAGACGCGCTCCAGCTTTTGCAGAGCAAGGAGAGGAGGGTGAAGAAAGGTGGCTCAGATTAGAACTAAAACTCTTAGCAGATGTGGCTTTAGTCGGTTTCCCAAATGCAGGAAAAAGTACTCTTATTTCTCGGATTTCTGCTGCAAAGCCCCGTATAGCGGACTATCCCTTTACCACACTTGAACCAAACTTAGGAGTAGTAAGAGCTAAGGGAAGAACAGACTTTATTGTTGCCGATATCCCCGGGCTCATAGAAGGAGCGAGCACTGGAAAAGGACTCGGGCATCAATTCTTGCGGCACATTGAACGAGCCAGGGTTCTACTGGTAATGCTTGACCTCGCACCAACTGCAGATCATCCCCCTCAAGAACAATTGCGTATCCTAGAACAAGAATTGGGGAACTACCGCGAGGAACTACTTACTCGCCCAAGAGTGGTAGTGGGTTCTCGTTCAGACGTCACCGAGGATCAAGAGTTTGATGGTATGAAATTATCTTCATTCACAGGTGAGGGACTAGAACAGGTAGTTCATCAGCTAGCAGATTTAGTTGAGGAAGTAAGAAACGCGATTCCGCAAAGACCTACACGAATCGTGCACCACCCGGAACCGGAAGACGTGCAAGTAGAGCGCTCACAAGACGGGATTTGGGAAGTTACTGATCGAGATGTAATTAGAACAGTCAATTTGAATGACCTAACAAATCCAGACGCACTTGATTACATCCATAGTCGACTTAAATCAATGGGAGTAGATAGAGCGCTTCATCGCGCCGGCGTAAAAGATAGTGAAACAGTACGTATTGGTCGCTTAGAGTTTGACTATGAATCAGAGTGAGATCTAGATGAGTAAAAAAACCGTTGTCGTGAAAGTGGGATCTTCTTCTATCACGACAGATGACGGCACAATAGATCGTTCAAGAGTGCAAACATTATGTGACGAAATTGCTGATTTGCATATTAAAGGTAACCGGTTAGTGATCGTCACCTCTGGAGCTATCGCCGCTGGTTTACCCCCACTTAATATGAGCGGCTTAGATCGGCCAAAGGATTCAGAAACCCTTCAGGCAGTATCAGCAATCGGGCAAGGGCACCTAATTCAAACGTATCAAGAAGCATTTGGTAAACACGAGTTGATAGCTGGTCAGGTTCTGTTAACCCCCTTAGATTTCTTCCTCCGGGCACAATACTTACACGCTCGCTCCACATTAAATCGCCTCCTAGAGTTGGGCGCTATTCCAGTAGTGAATGAAAATGACGCAGTCGCTGACGACGAAATACGCTGGGGGGATAACGACCGTATCGCAGCACTTGTTGCACATTTAGTAGACGCAGACCTACTTCTCTTATTAACCGACACCGACGGGGTCTTAACTGCGGATCCAAAGATTGACAATGAAGCATCTTTGATTGAAGAGATCATAGAAATAAATCAAGCATTAGAAGAAAGAGTTGGTGGTTCAGGCTCAGTGCACGGAAGCGGAGGAATGACTTCAAAAGTTGCTGCAGCCAAGATTGCTGCCTGGTCAGGAGTGCCAACACTCATCGCTCATGCACATCGCCCAAATGTAGTAGTTGAGTCAGTAAACGGCGTTCCAGGTACTGGAACGATGATTCATGCCCGAGAAACACGATTGGGGGCAAGGCGTCTTTGGATAGCTTTCGCGGTTGGATCTAAGGGACGGATAACAGTTGATGATGGAGCAAAAAAAGCATTAGAAGAAAGAAGAGCTTCGTTACTGCCCGCAGGAATAATTGAAGCCTCGGGTTCCTTTGTCGCAGGTGATGCCATAGAAATTTCCGGCCCAGATCAAGTTGTCTTCGCTAAAGGTCTTGTGCGGCATGATCTAACTGATCTAGAAAAAATTATTGGGCAACACACAGAAGAAGTACCACAAGGACTTTCAGCAGAAGTGGTTCACGCAGATGACCTTGTTGTGCTTCCTAGTTAATAAGGCGATAAATAAATCTCCGTAGTGGCCTCAGAATCAAATCTGATTCTCTGATTCCACTACGAAACGAGAAGACGGTATAGAAGAGGGCAGACACCCCAATAATTGCTGGAGCGCTTAGGAGCGCATGAAGATTGTCCGTTGGAAGTTTGATTGCTGCGGCCAAAAGAAGAGTCAAAGCAGCTGGCACTCCGAATTTCATCACTTGTTTCTTTAAGGGCATCAACCCGGGTAAAGATTTTTTAACCAATCGTGAAAGTAAAGAGACTTCAACCCAAGAGGCAAAAGCTGAGCCCAAAGCTAAACCGACAGCGCCTAGATGTGGGCCAGGTGCTTCATCGGTCGTGAGCGTACCAGCAGACACAGTTATAAGGTCAAGTGGAAACATCAGTGCTAAACCAACTCCTGAAGCTACAAGTACTCGTACTCCGGCGATTCGAGCAGGTCCTTTAGTGTCCCCCAAAGACCAGCAAGTGTTTTGAATGAGGCGAGAAGTAGCAATCGCTGGAAGCCCCAGTGAATATGCTGATAAAACTAACCAAACCGCTATGGCGTCATCAGAAGAAAAAGACCCCCATCCAAAAAAAGCATTAATGATCTGCTCGCCGACACTTAGATATATAGCTGCACTGAAGAAAATGAAAAACAAACTCTTTTGGATAGCTACATTAGCTCGGTCAGTTAGCTCCTCAGACTTTCGCTCTCGCGACATTTCCGGAAGTTCCGAAGCCGCAACACTCATTACGAAAAGGCTGATGGGAAGGAGATAAAGAACTTGAGCGGAAAGTAGTGCAGCGACCGCTCCGGTAGTTAGTAAAGATGCAAGAAAGAGATCAACATACGCTGAAATTTGCACAACGCCTCTACCTATAACAGCAGGAAAAAATCTCTTTCGGATATCTATAACCGCAGGTAAAGATTTCTTGAAGTTAGGTCGAAGATCCGGGGCAACCTTCCAAACCCCAGCTATTTGAATGCCGAACTGAAGAACCCCTCCAGCAACCATTCCCCAAGCAGCCGCAGTAGCAGCATCTGAAATTTCCCATGATCCTATGAGAACAAAGATAAGAACAGCTATCTGAGCGATATTCCAAAGAACCGGCGCCACATATGAAAGAAAAAACTTCCGGTGGCTATTCAAAACTCCAAGACACCAAGCGGAAAGAACCAAAGCTCCAGTACCTATAAACGTAATTCGAAGCAAATCTACTGTTAACTCGTATTTAGCGTCCTCAAAACCTGGGGCAAGGATCTTTGTAATTGGGCGAGCAGCAAGAACTCCCACAAGTACGAGGAGACCCGAAAGCACAGTAAGGAGGCCTAAGGTAGCTCCTGCGGCCTTACTGGCTTCCTCCTCTCGGTCTTCATTGAGCAATCTGCTGTATACAGGAATAAAAGAAGCTGAAAGAGATCCTTCACCTAGAAGATTTTGTAGAAAATTCGGAATCCGAAGAGCAGCAGCAAAAGCATCAGCAGCAGGACCGAGCGCTAGTACAGCTCGTAATAAAGATTCCCGCAATAAACCCGCAATACGCGAGAGAAATATACCCAAAGCAACTGCTTGAGTGTTTGAGATCTTTTCTTTTGGCTTATTGATGGAATTATTGAAATTACTTCCCACATGCTGAGAGTAGTATGTTTCTCCGCCTAGTGGCGGTCTACGGCCAGTATTTCGGTACTATCTAATACATGGAAAATCGTTTTGAAGATGTAGTAGGGGTGCGCGCCTCACTGTCAGATGTAAGTTACTTAGCCGATGAGGGAATCGCCGGCATTGTTTATCTCGCTGACCGTTTGGGCAAACCTATTTTAGTTGAAGGACCAGCAGGCACAGGTAAAACACAGCTTGCAAAAAGTGTGGCAGAGATGATTAATGCCCGACTCATCAGACTCCAATGTTATGAAGGGTTAGATGAGTCAAAAGCCCTGTACGAATGGAATTATAAGAAACAACTATTACGCATTCAGGCAGAAGGAGGCGGAGACTGGGGAGAAATAGAAGATGACATCTTCTCTGAGGACTTCCTGCTTACCCGACCTCTCCTTGAAGCGATTCGAGCCGAAGATCCTGTAGTCCTACTCGTTGATGAAGTTGACCGAGTCGAAGTTGAAACCGAAGCTCTGCTATTGGAAATTCTTTCTGACTATCAAGTCTCAATACCTGAACTTGGAACGGTTGAAGCAAGGCAAGTTCCACTTGTTTTCCTAACCTCAAACGCCACGCGTGAACTTTCGGAAGCACTAAAAAGACGGTGCCTCTATCTCTACATTGACTACCCAGATTTAGAAAGAGAAAGAGAAATTGTTTTAGCTAAAGTTCCGGAAATAGATGAAAATCTTGCTGACCAAGTAGCACGAATTGTCCGATCTATTCGCCAACTTGATTTGAAAAAGTCACCCTCTGTTTCTGAAACTTTGGATTGGGCTCGGACACTGGTGCTTCTTGGAATATCAAAAGTTGATGCACAAACAGCAACCGAAACCGTCAACATACTTTTGAAGTACCGCACAGACATTGAGAAAGCAGTCAAAGAATTTGCGGATAGCCCTGACGGGTTAGCCGAAGATGAAGAAACGACTGAGTAATTAATGGCCATCACTGACTCCGAATTAGAGAACTCGCCTCTTTTAGAACTTTTAGGCGGCTTCATAGTCGAATTGAGGGAAGCAGGCTTACCAGTAAGTCTCACCGAGAATTTAGATGCCATGGAGGCAGTGACTCATATCCCGTTAGAAGATCGGGAAGCTTTTAAGTACGCACTCGGAGCGACACTTGTAAAGAATCACACACACTGGAAAGCATTCGAAGTCGTTTTCGAAGTTTATTTTTCAATGCGCGGAGAAGAATATGTGATCGGCTCTGGAGGCGAGGGGAGCGACTCCGACGACAATCAAGAAGGCGATGAAAGCGCTCTTCCAGGTCAAGGCCAACCACAAGGTGGTGGAGGAGGAGGGATGCAGTCCCTCACCCCAGAACAACTCGCTGAGATGCTATTCAATGCCCTCTTAAATGGCGATATGGCAATGATGAGTGCTTTAGCTCGACAAGCAGTCATACGTTTTGCCGGGATGGAGCCGGGCCGGCCAGTTGGAGGAACATATTATCTTTATCGCACTTTGAGAAATTTAGATCTCGATGGAATGCTAGAGAAACTTATGGAGGCAACAAAATCTCAAACTTCTGAACCACTAAGTCAGTTCGAGGAAAGACTAGAACGAGACGAATTTCTTGATCGTATAGAGAAATTAAAAGCCGAAGTAGAAGCCGAAATACGGCGCCGACTAGTTGCTGATCGTGGAGTTGAAGCTATGGCAAGAACTCTCCGAAAGCCACTACCTGAAGATGTTGATTTCATGCATGCTTCTCGAGAAGAAATGGCAGAACTCCGTAAAGCGATATATCCACTAACAAGAAAACTTGCCGTACGGCTTGCCCGAAAAAGGCGACATGGAAGAAAAGGTCCTCTTGACTTCCGGAACACAATCCGCCATTCCCTGAGTTATGGAGGGGTGCCAGCTGAACCAAAGTTTCGATTTCCACGACCTGCTAAACCAGAAATAATGGTCATAGCTGATATCTCTGGTTCAGTAGCATCGTTTGCCCGATTTACCCTGCATCTCGTTTACGCGATAAGTAATCAATTCTCAAAAGTGAGATCTTTCGTGTTTATTGATGGATTAGACGAGGTAACAAAATTTTTCGAAGGTGTTGAAGACATTGGAGAAGCCGTTCACCGGGTAAACACCGAAGCTGATGTGGTGTGGGTTGATGGACATTCTGATTATGGTCACGCATTTGACGTATTCTGGGAGCGGTTTGGCCGAGATTTAGGACCCAAAACTACTGTCTTGATACTTGGTGATGCCCGTAACAACTACCATGCTTCACAATCTTGGATTATTAAAGAGATGAAACACAAGGCTAGAAAGGTTTACTGGTTAAACCCAGAGCCTCATGCGTACTGGGACACCGGGGACTCAATAGTGGGAGAGTACACCACTCACACCGATGGCTGTTACGAAGTGAGAAATTTAAGACAACTAGAAAACTTTGTTGAAAAGTTAGTCTGATTCCTGATCAAGCTTGACCATTCCTGAGCAACTCAGCAACTCGAAAAGCGAGATCAACGCTCTGGCTGCCGTTTAAACGAGGATCACACATGGTCTCATATCTGTCATCGAGATCACTATCAACAACTTCAGAGCCACCACCCAGACATTCCGTCACATTGTCTCCCGTAAGTTCTAGATGAACTCCACCAGGATGTGTGCCTTCGGAACGGTGAACAGCAAAGAATCCGGAAACTTCTGCCAAGACATCTTCGAAGTGCCGAGTCTTTCTTCCATTTTCTGCCGTAAAAGTATTTGCATGCATTGGATCACAAACCCAAACCACAGGATGACCAGATTCTTTTATAGCTCGAAGAATTGGAGGGAACTGGTCGACTATTTTCCCTGCACCCATTCGCACAATAAGAGTCAAACGGCCAGGTTTTCGTTCTGGATTTAAAGCCTCACAAATTTCAAGCACTTCTTCAGAGGTTGCTGTAGGTCCAATCTTGCAACCAATTGGATTCTTCACACCTCGAAGAAATTCAACATGTGCACCGTCAATTTGTCGAGTTCGCTCGCCAATCCAAAGCATGTGTGCTGAACAGTCATACCATTCACCGGTAAGTGAATCTTCTCGAGTCAGCGCTTCTTCATAGTCAAGCAAAAGGGCTTCGTGGCTTGTAAAGAAATCTACTTGACGGAGTTCTGCCAGAGTTTCTGAAGTGATTCCACAGGCTTCCATGAATGTTACTGCACGTTCAATTTCGTCAGCTAATGCTTCATAGCGTTGCCCAGAAGGGCTATCAGCGACAAACTCTCTGTTCCATTGATGAACATGAGAGATATCTGCAAATCCACCTTTTGTGAAAGCACGTAACAAATTCAATGTAGATGAGGCACGGTTATAGGCGGTTAGGAGCCTTTGTGGATCTGGGACGCGTTCTCCAGCAGAAAATTCTATGTTATTTACTATGTGACCACGAAAGGATGGAAGTTCTACGCCGTCTATAACTTCTGTACTGCTTGAGCGAGGTTTAGCAAACTGTCCGGCAATGCGACCAACTTTAATAACAGGAACTCCAGTGAAATAAGTTAGAACAATGGCCATTTGAAGGATGACTCTGAGTCTGTCGCGTATTGAATCAGCAGAAGTATCAAAAGACTCTGCACAATCGCCTGCTTGTAAGAGGAAAGCATCGCCCTTGCATACAGAAGCAAGGCTTTCAGTCAAGTCTCTACTTTCTCCTGCGAAAACTAGAGGTGGCAAGGAAGAAAGTTCATCAAGAGCGTCAGAGTGAGCTTCAGGGTCGGGCCATTCTGGCTGCTGGAGCGCAAGGAAATTTCGCCAAGAACTAGGAGACCAGTCTTTGGCTTCAGATTCACGAGAAGTAGGAATTTTATTCACAATATAAATACTAGAGTAAAGGACCGGCTGGCCCCGAAAGATTTAATTTAGTTTCAAGGAATTAAATTCAGACGGTTGCGTCAATGACTTCGCTTGCGCGATCACGTACTGTATTTACTGCCCGTTTTACTAGGCGCCGAGCTGCTTCAGCTGTAACACCAAGGTTTTCTCCTACTTCTCTGTAGGAACGTTTCCGACCATCAGTGAGACCAAAGCGCTGTTCCACTGCATAGCGAGCACGGTGGTCAAGAACATCGAGAAGTCCAGTAGCCATCTCATTCTCTGCCTGTGACATGACTTCAGCTTCTGGTCCTGGTTTTGAGTCTGGAAGAAGATCAACAAGTTCGTTGCTGTCATCATCGCCGATCGTTCTATCTAAAGAAGTTGGTGTCGTTAGGCGGTGCAGGCGAGCATGTTCTTCATCTAATTCGTCACCATTTCCAGAGACGGCACGCAATGCCGCCCTCAAACTTGCCGAGCGATCACCTGGGAGTCGCACCAAACTTGCTTTTTGATCAAGGGCACGTCCAATGGCTTGACGAATCCAGAACGTGGCATATGTAGAGAATTTGAAACCTTTTCTCCAGTCAAACTTGTCAACTGCATGCTCTAATCCTAAGTTCCCCTCTTGAATAAGATCGAGTAACTCCATACCAGGAGGCAAGGGGTATCGACGTGCGACGCTTACCACAAGGCGAAGGTTGGAACGGATAAAACGATCTTTTGCTTGAGCAGCTTTACGGATCGCTCTGTCAAGGTCTTTTCCTGTTTCGCCTTCGTCTTTTCTAGCCTGAGCTTCTGCTCCGGCTTCAATCAACTTAGAAAGCTCTCTTTCTTGTTGGGCATCTAGAAGATCAACCATGCCGATTTCATTTAGATATTGCCCTACTGAATCACTCATATTTTTTCTGCTCTCTTACTTAATTTGTTCCGCGGCACGCGCCGAGGTTTTAAATATTTAGTACGAAAAGGCGCTGCACTTACAAAATTAACTTTTGTTAGGAACTCACCGAAAAACTATTGAAGCACATTTTGTGTTGTTTGTGAAGAGTTTTCTTTATGACTTATGCCACATTTTATATAAGTGCAGGTCAAGATAGGTTTTTTATTTAGCGATTCTAGAGTTAGTGATAATTTAAAGTAGAATAATTCTTGTGAAAAACCTCAAAAAAAGGCGCATTGGGTTATTTGGAGGAACTTTTGACCCCCCGCATTTAGGCCACTTAGCTGCAGCTTTAGCGGCGCGGGATCAACTTCAACTCGACAAGGTTCTTTTTGTCGTAGCTAACGACCCTTGGCAGAAAACAGGAGCAGGACTAAAAGTGACTCTTGCTAAGCATCGATTAGAAATGACAGAACTTGTTGTCTCTGAATTTGAAGGATTAGAAGTCGATGACTCTGAGATTAGACGAGGCGGTCCAACTTATACTTCGGCAACTTTGAAAGAGATGAAGACTCTTTTCACTGACGCAGAATTATTTCTCCTTGTAGGGGGAGATGTAGCCAGAGAACTCAATACTTGGAAAGACTCGGACTACATTCAGGAAAATGCAGTGATGGTGGTGGTTGATCGGCCGGGGTATGACGGAGCTACACCGCCAGGTGGTTGGAATTTTGAAAGGGTAGTAGCAGAGACTCCAGATGTAGCAGGCACGGAAATCCGTCTGTTGAGCAGCGAAGGAGCTGAAGTAAGAACTATGGTTTCTGAAGCGGTTAAGTCATACATCGATAAACACGGGCTATATGTGGGTGAAAGTTTCTGATGGAAGAACAAGAATCAGAAAAAACGAGTAATCGTTTCAGAAAGAGAGAGAAAGCCCCAGCCTCGTCCTTTGGGTGGCGATGGTTGTTTCCAGCGTTTCTTCTTGCAGCGGTTATTTGGTCGGTGTTTCTTCTCATCGAAAGCGGCGATGAACTTTTGAATGATCAGAGTGGGGAAACTCTAGGAGCCATTGTGGACCTTTCAGCACCTGGGTTTGAGGCCTTTGTTGAGCAAACCTGGTCAATGGTTATAGCGACAGAAAATAAAGAAGGGAAACTCGTAGATTTAGTAGTAGGAGCAGTAGCTGATCGAGAAGGGGGTGGCGGATCCCTACTAATCGTCTCACCATCCTTAGTTCCTGATTCAAATTGTGAACAGTCTCCATGCGCTCTTTCATCGATATATGACGAAGGTGGTCTCGGTTCTTTGACTGCAGCACTTGTGGATCTATTCAACGTTGGATTTACGGAAGAAGTTCTTTTGACTCCTACGCGTTGGACAGGTTTAGTTGCACCAGTGGATGTAGTTGAAGTGGCTTTAGAAGACTCCCTAGTTGAAGTTACTGATGAAGGTGTTGAGATTGTTCAATTCCCACAAGGAGACGTGAAGATCCAAGATGAGAGAGTCGTAGATTTTCTTTCATCTGCCAATTACTTAGCCGCAACTGAACAAATGAATTTAAGTAAGAATTTCTGGAAATCTTGGTTAAAAGAAATCGGACAGAATGGTTCTCCGGCAGAGAAGCTTCCCGATTTGGGGCTAAGTGTTGTTGATTTTCTTGCCGTAGTAGGAGCTGCGGAGACCGGTGTAACAACTTTTCCTATAACAAACTTGGAAAGTTCCATTGTTCCTAATTTGTTTGAACTCGAGAACGTAGTTGTTGATCTATTCCCTTTCCCGATAGCAGCTGTTCCGGGAGACCGTTTAACGGTTCGTTTAATGAATGGAACAGGCGACTTTACCGTGGACTCGCTTGCGCGTAAACATGTTATTTCAGCAGGAGCGGAAATAGTAGTAGTTGGAAACATGGAAACATTTGACTTTCAGGAGTCCAAAGTTGTTTACCGGGATCCGTTAATAGCTGAAGAAGTTGAATCTTTAGGAGCGGAATTAGGATTCAGGGTCGAATTTGATGAATTGATTAGTCCAGTGGCAGAAGTAACAGTAGTTATAGGTGCTGATTTTCTTGTATCAGTTCAGTAATACAGACTTTTAGATTCAGAGTGGTCTCTTTGCGAAATAATCTAACAACAGAAGAAATTAAGCGTTGGTCTATACAGGCAGCAACAGCTGCGGAAGAGAAACTTGGCCAAAATACAGTCTTGCTTGATGTCGGAGCCTTAGTAGGGATAACTGATGTTTTTGTTATAACCAGTGGAAGCAATTTTCGACAAGTCCGAGCGATAGTGGAAGAAATTGAAGAACAGATGCTTTTACTTGATGGGCCTAAACCTCAAACCATTGAAGGGCGAGAATATCAAGAGGGCTCAATTTGGGTCTTGATGGATTATGGAGGATTCATTGTTCATGTTTTCGATAATGAAACACGTGAACTGTATGATTTGGAACGCTTATGGAATGACTGTCCTCGTATTCAATGGCAGGAGAGTCAGTAGTTTCCGAGGATTCGTTCAGGAGAAACTAATACAACGACTCTTTCCTCCGTTGACATGACACGGTCGTATTCATCCCAATCTTCATGAGTTCCACCGGCAGATTCGAATACTTCACGTAATAAAAGCCTTAAATCTTCAGAACTAAAATTTTCAGGCTGGTTATGTGGGCCAATGAGCTCGGCGACACCAGTAGCGGAACGCCAAGCCCATCCTCTTCTAATCGCTACCGTTACCTGGGAACCTCGACGAATGTGATTGAGCCGTGCGGCATGGCCGGCAGATACAAAAGCCACACAAGGGGTACCTGTGGTTGGATGATCTATGACTCCACAGTTCACAACACTTGAAAGTACACGTCCATCTTTCTGGACAGTACTTACAGTAGCGAGACCCGTTTCACTAGATAGGAATTTTTTTATGTCTTCAATGTTGGACATGTTCGCACTTACTTTCTATGGGGCACCAGGTAGTGACTCGCAAGGATTTAGATCACCATCCTGGTCAAGGCGCCCTACATCACCGTAGTACGGATAATAGGTGTCAAACCAAGCTTTAGCTTCAACCCAAGTAGAAAAGTCTCCACAGTTGACAGTATCGCCCGGATTAGAAGGAGCTACCGGCGTGGTAGTTGTTGGTGGGGATGTGGTTGTTGGTGG
>CAJXGE010000009.1:0-43026 GCA_913053885.1 uncultured Acidimicrobiaceae bacterium | reverse complement strand
TTTTGCCCTTCAGGAACCATGCCAATTACTGTGGCAACACCACCCGGGCAGAGCATTTCAAAACACTGTTCCACGGTTTCTTTCCGCCCTAACGCTTCAAAAGAAAACTCAACCCCGCCATCACTCATCTCTAAAACAGTTTCAACTGGGTCAGAAACAGAAACATTTATTGTATGGGTGGCGCCAACTTTACGAGCCAAATCAAGTTTCTCTTCTGATACATCTAGAGCGATAACTTGTGACGCCCCGATAATTGAAGCACCGTTCACGGCAGAAAGACCCACTCCGCCACAACCAACAACAGCCACAGTTGCCCCGGAAGGCACCTTGGCGGTATTTGTGACAGCGCCGAAACCTGTAGTAACCGCACACCCAATTAATGCAGCCCGGTCAAGAGGCATATCCTCACGAATTTTTACTAACGCACTTTCATGCACCAACATTTTCTCAGCGAAAGCGCCCAACTCGTAAATCTGCGTAATCCGATCTCCATTAAAACGAATACGTGAATCATCACTTTCATTTCTTCTCACACTCGGATCCATGCAAAGGTATGGTCGCCCACTTGAGCAGAAATGACAGTCTCCACAGAACACCGACATACAAGCAATCACATGGTCACCAGGTTGAACATAATCAACGTCTGAACCCACAGACTCCACAATGCCAGAAGCCTCATGCCCGAGAACCACCGGAAAGTCCACACCATAGTGGCCATCAATGAAATGAAGATCGCTATGGCATACACCACAACCGAAGGTGCGAACTATTACTTCATTGGGCCACGGTTCATCTAATTCAACGTCTTCAATTACAAGCGGTCCACCGACATTATGCAAGACAGCTGCTTTCATGAAAAAATCCTTTATGGCTCAAAGCAAATCATTTCTTTGTTTTATTGAAACACAAACTAGTGACATGAGACTCTTCGGGGTGTTACGTTTAATCTTGCTCAAAACATAGGGGGAAATTTGTATGGGAACGTTAAGAGAGCTCGGGTATGAAGTAAAAAAAGCTAATCAGCTTCAAAAATTGATGCAAGTATTCGGCTCAACCCGAGTAGGTGCATGGTTTTTCTCTAAATCATTGCATTGGCCTGATCGCATATTATTCAAACTCACTAATGGACGTTGGACGCTCCCAACGCTTCTGGCTGGTTTGCCAGTCATCATGCTTACTACAACGGGAGCGAAAACAGGTAAAGAACGAACGATGCCTCTTCTTGGTGTTCCTGTAGAAGGAAATATAGCGATAATTGGATCTAATTATGGTCAGAAAAAAACGCCAGGCTGGGTGTATAACTTGGAGAAAAATCCATCCGCAGTGGTCTCTTATCAAGATCAGTCAGCCCCGGTTACCGCTCGTTTAAGCGAAGAAGAAGAAACAGACAAAATCTTTGAACTTGGTGGAGCGTTCTACCCGGGATACCCAAAGTATCGAGTGCGAGCTGACCACAGAGTTATTAGAGTTTTCGTCCTTGAAATTGCTACATAGGTATTGAATAATTCTTGATTTCGATCAAACCGTATGACTGGTCTATGTTTTTAAAATGAACGATCCGCTGCTAGAACCCTTTGAGCTCAAACATTTGAAGATCCGTAACCGTGTTTTTACATCAGCGCATGAACCGGCTTACTCGGTTGAAGGAATGCCAAAAGATCGATATCGCCTTTACCACGAGGAAAGAGCGAAGGGGGGAGTAGGTCTTACTATGACCGCTGGTTCAGCGGTGGTAGCCGAAGACAGCGCTCCAGTTTTTGGAAATCTTCACGCCTACGATGATGCCATCGTTCCGTGGATACAGCGATTAACTGATGGAGTGCACGAGCACGGTGCGGCTTGCATGATTCAACTAACTCATCTCGGGAGACGCTCAATCTGGTCTCACGACAATTGGTTGCCAGTTGTTGCACCAACTTCTTTAAGGGAGCCTGCTCATCGAGCGATACCTAAAGAGGCAGAGGACTGGGACATAGAGCGCATAATTAGAAAATTTGCCGATGCGGCTGAACGTATGCAAGCTGGTGGAATGGACGGAATAGAGATCGAGTCCTATGGGCATCTTTTTGATCAGTTTTATTCCCCAACAACTAACTTTCGAGAAGATGAATTTGGCGGGTCACTAGAAAATCGCCTCAGATTCTCTACCAGAGTTTTGGGAGCAATGAGAGAACGAGTGGGACCAGAATTCATTTTGGGCTTAAGAATGTCAATAGATGAAGTCGTGCCAGAAGGCCTAGATTACAACGCCGGAATTGAAATACTTAAAGAATTTGAAGCAACTGGGCTGATAGATTTCGTCAACGTTATTCGAGGGTTAGTGGCAACTGACGCTCAACTTTCCAATGTGATTCCTATACATGGAATGCCAGCAGCACCGCATTTAGATTTTGCTGGATTAGTGAAAGAAAATACTGGCCTCGCGGTCTTGCATGCTTCAAAAATTGATGATGTGGCAACAGCACGCTATGCAATCCAAGAAGGCAAAGTTGATTTAGTTGGTATGACGAGAGCGCATATGGCTGACCCTCATATTGTTTTAAAAGTAATTGAAGAGCGTGAAGAGCAAATCCGTCCTTGTGTCGGAGCAACTTTTTGTTTAGACGGAATTTACGAGAACGGTGAAGCGCTCTGTGTGCATAACGCAGCGACAGGACGCGAAGCAATTATGCCGCACAAAGTCCTTCCTGCTGAAAAACATCGACGAATAGTAGTTATTGGGGCGGGGCCAGCAGGATTAGAAGCAGCAAGAGTGGCCGGAGAAAGAGGCCATGAAGTAACAGTTTTTGAAGCTATGCCGAAAGCCGGCGGCCAGATCGCGTTGACGGTGAGAAATAAGCGGCGGCAAGATTTTCAAGGAGTAGTGGACTGGCGCCTTGCTGAATTAGATCGGTTAGGAGTTGAAATAATTTATGATCATATTGCTGAACAAGAAGACATTTCTGCGCTTAACCCGGATGTAGTGATTGTCGCTACCGGTGGGCTACCACAAATGCCTCCACTTGAAAAAGGAGCAAATCTGGCAGTTACTTCTTGGGATGTTTTAAGTGGAGAAGTGATTCCTCAAGGAAACGTTCTCCTCTATGACGATAACGGAACACATTCCGCTCTCTCTACGGCAGAGATCATCGCACAATCAGGAGCGGATTTGGAAATAGTGACTCCAGAGCGAACACTTGGAGTTGAAATTGGGGGAGTTAATCATGTTCCGTACGCTCGAACGTTCAATGAAACAGAAACTCGTGTAACGCTGAATCAGAGAGTGAGGAGTGCTTCTAAAGAAAATGATCGTCTCGTGGTCGAGTTAGGTAGCGATCATTCTTCTCATCGATCGACACGCGAGGTTGATTATCTGGTCGTAGATCATGGAACTCTCCCGAACTCTGATTTGTATCTTGAACTCAAATCTCTTTCTTGCAATCAAGGGGAGATAGACCACAACGCTTTATTAAATGGTCAACCCCAGCCATGTTTTGATGAAGATCAAGACTCTTTTGCTTTGTACCGGATAGGGGACGCTGTGGCGAACAGAAATATTCACGCAGCTATTTATGATGCGCTTCGCTTAATGAAAGACATTTAAGGAAACTACTTAGAGGAAACCCATTCACTGCGAGCCTTACCGTCGCGAATTTCCTGTCGTCGCTGTGCGACAAACGCATCTAGTTCTTCAGATACGGCATCGTCTATTGCTGGTGGTTCGTAGTTGTTGAGCATCTCTTTCCAAATAACGTTTGCCCGTTGACCGGCATCAGTGCTTCCTTCGTCTTTCCATTTTTCGTAACTGTCGGTGTGAAAAATTCGTGGCTGGAAAAAAGCATCTTTATAATGTCTCATCGTGTGAGCGGTTCCGAGAAAATGATTACCGGGTCCGGCTTCTTCGTAGGCATCCCAAGCAAACTCTTCTTCAGAAAGATCAAGCCCCTTTGAGAATTTTGTGAGCGCACCAAGGGTTTCTATATCGAGAATAAATTTTTCGTAACCGGAAGTAAGCCCCCCTTCTTGCCATCCTGCTGCATGAAGAATGAAGTTTGTACAAGCTTGAACCGTAGGCCAAATGGTTCCGGCAGATTCGAAACCTGCTTGCCCATCTGGAACACGTGAAGCGGTGTAATTTCCTCCAGATCGGAACGGTAATCCATAGTGTCGAGCCATTTGAGCGCAGGCGTAGAGAGCCAAGTTGCTTTCTGGGCTGCCGAAAGCTGGCGCACCAGTCTTCATATCAACATTCGGCAGGAAAGGACCTTGTATGCAAGGTGTACCAGGATTGAGCATTTGAGCGTAAGCAATAGCGAAAAGGGACTCTGCATTTTGTTGAGCGATAGAAGCAGCGATAGTGCTTGGCGACATAGCGCCAACAATGATGAAAGGCGCCAAAATCATTGCTTGTTTCGCTTCTGCGTAAACCTCAAGAGCGCTCAACATTCTCTCATCCATACGCATAGGTGAAGAAATACTCACAATGGAAAGAGCGGCAGGGTTTTCTTTAATCTCGTCAGTGCCAAAAATAATTTCACTCATCGTGACAGTGTCGCGAGCGTTATCAGGATGTATCACATTCCCCATATACGCCTTGTCATTTAGAGTGATGTGAGCAAGAAGCATGTCAAGATGTCGTTCTTGTAAATCAACATCGTTTGGTTCTACAAGGACACCTCCAGCATGATGCAACTCAGGTGTCATGTAGGTTAGTTTCGCAAAATTTTGGAAGTCTTCTAAGGTCGCTGGTCGGCGCCCTTTATCAAGATCAAAGGCAAAAGCAGGCCCATAAACTGGGGCGAAAATTATTTGATTTCCTCCAACTTCTAAATTATTTAACGGATTACGGGCTAACTGAGTGAATTTATTGGGTGCCATATTCACAAAATGCATAAGCGTGTCTTCATCTATCCACGCCATTTCACCTTCAATTTTCACACCATTAGCTTTCAGGTTTTTAAGAGCAGGGGGATGGTCGATAAGAAGCATCCCTGTTTCGCTTAGAAGACGCATTGAGGCTTTATGAATAGTTTCAATATCTTCTTCTTTTAAGATTTCTACAGGATCTAAATCGTAAGTTAAGGGTTTTACTCCCTCAAAAGAGAGAACGGGTTCGTCTCGTCTCCGTCTCGTAGAACGACGTCTACGGGCTGACGGTCCGGTTGCCTCAAGATTTTTTTCGTGTTCCATTTAGTTACTTTCAGAGTGTTCGGGTTTTATAGTCACCGAGTTTTTTGAAGGGTCAATTTCTACTGTGTCTCCGTCTTTAATCTTTGCCATAGCTTTTGCTGCGCCTATAACGGCAGGTATGCCGAGTTCACGAGACAGTACTGCAGCATGAGACATTGCGCCACCCTCAGCAGTAATTAATCCACCAACGAGTGTTAAAACTAGGTTGTAGGCGGGTGAAGTAGCTCGGGTTACAAGAATTTCTCCGGGTTGTAAACGTTGAATAGCTTCTTCAGCGTTTTCTGCGACTCGAGCTACACCTGTTATTTTTTCGTCCCCGATGCCTATTCCTAGTAGATGCTCATTTGAGTCTGTTTCTTTAGTTCCGTCCATGCCTAGTTCGTTAATAACCACTTGAACCATGCTTACGGTGGTTGCGAGTGGTGCTGGCAGCGCATTAAGCGGGGGAGGGGTTTCAGGAGGCCCGAGTATCAAAGGTGGGTCAAGAAGTTTTTGTTGGAGGCGAGCTTTTTCTCTTTGATCGATTTCTTTTGGTGAGGGGCCTAATCCGGTGGATAGAAGATTTGTTATTTCTGTATCGGTCAAACAAAAAATATGGGATTCATCCACGAGGTGATCAGAAGACTTGAGTCGTCTGCCAATTTCAAGAATGGTTAAACGCAGAAGCCCACAAGGCCATTCAGCAGTTATCGGTCCGTTATCGTCGCGCAAATCCATAGCTTCTCTAGCGTCATGAAGTGCTTCATCAAA
The DNA here is from genome assembly GCA_913053885.1 of uncultured Acidimicrobiaceae bacterium. Lineage (GTDB taxonomy): Bacteria > Actinomycetota > Acidimicrobiia > Acidimicrobiales > MedAcidi-G1 > MedAcidi-G2B. The sequence continues at coordinate 37,107 of CAJXGE010000009.1, read as the reverse complement.
AAGTAAGTGTTCATTTGCTGGGATACGGCCGCGGAGTTGATCAGCAATTTCTAAGGGCTTGCTTGCATCAGAGGTTGGGTTAGTTGCTGCGAGAATAGTGGCGAGTAAAACTTCAGGGGATTCTCTTAAGGTTGGAGTGTCGAGGTCGTATCCGGCATAGAGAACAGATCCTCGATTTTCAAGGTAAGAATCAAGCTCGGTGTAAGCAGCAGGTGATTTTTTTACATCTTTAAGATTTTCTGGGACTACTTCATCTTTTTCTAAGAGGGTTTTTATTTTGAATAATGATTCAAGCGGCGCTTTTGTGGAAGGTGATGCGCCAACTAAAGCTGCGAGGAGCTCTGGGCCTTCGAATCCCCACTTTTGACCTTCTACTAAGAGTTGTCCAATCGGACCAAGATCGTAACCATGAAGTCGAAAGTGTTCTGTCATTGAAAAGCGAAGATGATCGAGAACGGAGTTGAAGTGTTCCAGCAAACCTTCGTTATCTAAGAGAGAAAGATCAACATTTTGGAAATCAAGATTTATGGACACAAGACGAGGCCGTATTTCCTCATGCCATTCTTTTATGACTGCGGGAGCAGGCGAGTTAGCTAGTGTTTTTGCTGCTGCTTTTGTGCGTCTGCGGAACTCTGGATGTATTCGTGTTAGAAGTTTAAGAACAGGAGTTGGTGGGGGTTTAGTTGAAGGACGATCCGCTAACACTAAAGGCCTCAATCGGGTATACATGAAGCCGTGTACAAAAGCTACAGACATTGTTTCAGCAGGGATACCGTGAAGTACCCACTGTTTACTAAATGCGTTCTCCATAGCTTCACGTAAAACCGATTGCATGATTGGTGTGGTTCCGCCAGGGAAATGTGACCGATCAAGATTCCACTGCCCCGGGCCCGGGGTCTCAAATTCAGTTTCAAGCCCATGATCCAGCACACCTTCGTGAGTAGAAGCAGAAGATGTTTCACCGTCCATTTTCATAACCTAGAGCAAGGTCGGAAAGAAATCTAACGCATCACCCTTGATTGAAAATATTCCACCCCTAACAACAGTAATGGCGTTAGCCTCTCCATTCGGAAGCAACATATTACAATTAGTAAGAGGATCCACAGAGTGCGAATCGTCGTAGTTCAAGAACAGATAGAAAATGAAAGTCGAGTAGCTTCCACTCCCGATGTTGTGGAGGAACTCGTCAACCAAGGAAACGAAGTATGTGTTCAAAGCAGTGCAGGAGTTTTAGCGGGATTTGACGACGAGGAATACGTCAAAGCTGGAGCAACTATCGCACCAGATACCTCAACCGCCATCGGAGAAGAAGGAATTGTTTTAAGCATTAATGGGCTTCTCCAAACGGATATTTCCTCGCTTACTTCTAAACACGTGGTTCTAGGCCTTCTCGACCCTCTTTGGGACATAGAACAGGCAGAAGCGTTAATGAAAACTGGGGCAACTGTTTTCTCCTTAGATTTGGTACCAAGAAGCACTCGAGCTCAGTCCGTTGACGTTCTTTCTTCAATGGCGACTGTTGTTGGATTTCAAGCAGTTCTCATGGCGGCACACAGAATGCCGAAACTTTTCCCTCTTTTGATAACCGCAGCGGGCACCATTCCCCCCGCAAAAGTAGTTGTTCTCGGAGCCGGAGTCGCTGGACTGCAGGCCATGGCGATTTCTCGACGGCTAGGCGCAACCGTAGAAGGATTTGATATACGACCAGAAGCCTTAGAACAAATCCGATCCTTGGGAGCGAAATCTATAGATCTTCCAGCAGAGGAAGGGGAAACCCCTCTTGAACGAGATCAAAGAATCCAGAAAGGGATGATTCCTTATCTTGCAGAGGCAGATCTGGTAATTACCGCAGCCCAAATACCAGGAGCGAAAAGCCCGATCCTGGTAACTCAAGAGATGGTGGAAGCGATGAAACCCGGCGCACTTCTTGTCGATTTAGCAGTCCAAAGAGGAGGGAATTGCGCACTTAGCGAAACTGACGTCGAAGTTGTACATCAGGGAGTCACAATCCTTGGGCCAAGCAACCTTGCGGCTGACATGGCACTTTCTGCTTCTCGAATGTTTGCCAATAATCTTCTTAACCTTGTTCAGTTGCTTTCAGAGGAAGGTCAAATAGTTATAAATCGTGAAGACGAAGTAGTAGACACAATGCTGGTCGCAGAAAAAGGTGAAATAGTTAATCAAGCTATTGTCCAGAAACTGCATGCTGAAGAACCGCAAGTTACAGAGAGGTCTGAATCGTGACGTTACTTTTAGCGCTAACCCTTTTCACTTTGGCTGTCTTTCTAGGATTGGAACTGATCTCTAAAGTCCCGGCTACTCTCCACACTCCACTGATGTCCGGATCTAATGCGATTTCCGGGATAACCCTCATCGGGGCACTAGTGGCCGCAGGTGCGGATCATTCAACGCTCACCACCGTTCTTGGGTTCTTTGCTGTGGTTTTAGCCACCATCAACGTAGTAGGTGGGTTTGTTGTCACGAACCGGATGCTTTCAATGTTCACGAAGCGAAAGAAACGTGAATCATGAGCAGAGCAAACGTGATTGATATCGGCTATTTGATCGCTGCGATTCTTTTCATCTTGGGGCTCAAAGGGCTAGGTCGTCCAAGAACGGCACCACGCGGGAACCTAATGGGTGCAACCGGAATGCTAATCGCCGTTCTTGTGACCTTATTTGACCAGTCAATTCTCAGTTATCAACTCCTCACCATTGGACTTTGTGTAGGTGTGGGCATTGGAGCGCTGCTGGCTATTCGAGTTCAAATGACTTCGATGCCGGAACTCGTTGCTTTATTTAATGGGTTTGGTGGCGGCGCTTCAGTTTTAGTTGCTGCTTCTTCATTCATAGAAGTAACCGAGTTAGGCCAGTCAGATAGTCAAACCGCAGTTGCCGCAGCAATCACCTCTCTCATCGGGGCGATGACACTCTCCGGATCAATGATTGCTTTTGGAAAGCTTCAAGGAAAGTTGACATGGAATGGGTTCCGAGGACTTCCCATCATCCGAGCACTGGCTTTCTTGGTTTCCTTAGCTCTTGCGATCCAAATCGGAGGATTCCAGCCAGAAGGTCAACTCTCACTCTGGTTACTAATCGCTGCCGGATTTTTACTTGGCATTCTTTGCGCTGTTCCAATTGGGGGCGCAGATATGCCGGTGGTGATTGCCTTGCTGAACTCTCTCTCCGGTATTGCGGCGTCAACTGCTGGATTTGTGCTTGATAACTCGCTTTTAATAATTGCAGGCTCTCTTGTAGGGGCAAGCGGTCTTGTTCTTACCCAAATTATGTGTAAAGCCATGAACCGATCTCTTCTTGATGTTCTTTTCGGCGCTGCGCCTGTAGCTAGCTCTTCAGGTGACGACATTTATGGAGATAAGGTCACATCAACTTCTGCGGAAGAAATAGCAATGCTTCTTGAAATTTCGGAACGAGTAATCATTGTTCCCGGATACGGAATGGCAGTGGCGCAAGCGCAACACGCTGTAAGGGAACTCATGCAAACTCTGCAGAAGCGAGAAATAGAAGTTTCTTTTGGAATTCATCCCGTTGCCGGAAGAATGCCAGGTCACATGAATGTGCTTCTCGCAGAGGCAGAAATTGACTATGAACACCTTCTCGACATGGATCAAGTCAACCCCACCTTCAAACGCGCCGATGTGACCATAGTTATCGGAGCAAACGATGTGGTTAATCCGGCAGCAAGGAATGATCCAGATTCACCAATCGCTGGTATGCCCATTTTGGATGTCGATGACTCACGAACGGTGATAGTCGTAAAAAGGTCACTTAGCCCAGGATTTGCTGGAATAGATAATCCGCTGTTCGTCGCAGACAACACACTTCTTTATTTCAGCGATGCACGAGAAGGAATCTTAGAGGTCACAAAATCTCTAACTGAGTCTTAAAAGACTGAGTTTCTCTAAGTGGGCTATGAACCCATCACGTGAATCCCTTAAAGTGTTCAAGAGAGGAAAAAACATGGTTCACGGCGGAAAACTTGCAGCAAGAGCACTCAAAGAAGCTGGAGTTGGAGCGATCTTCACCCTAAGCGGAGGGCACATCATGCCCATCTACGATGGCGCACTGGACGAAGGTATCGCAATTATCGACGTGCGGCACGAACAAGCCGCAGTACATGCTGCAGACGCTTACAGCAGATTAAACCCAGGAAGAATAGGTTGCGCCGTTTTAACTGCCGGCCCGGGAATAACCGATGGGGTGACGGGAATAGCGAACGCCTGGAGAGCGAACAGCCCCATCTTAGTTATTGGCGGTCAAGGGCCATTTAACAATTTGCGACGTGGATCGCTTCAAGAAATGGATCACGTATCAATGATTCGCCCCATCAGCAAATGGGCTGACGCCTGCTATGAAACCAGCAGAATACCCGAATACATTGAGATGGCAGTCCGAGCCGCAGTCACTGGAACTCCCGGTCCGTCGTTTTTAGAAATACCTATGGACGTTTTGATGTCGCCGGCTGATATGGAGACCGCATATTTTCCAGAAATACGAACCACACCTCCGCAAGTTATTCCCGATCCCAAAGATGTACAAGAAGCTGTTGAAGTTTTAACCAACGCACAAAAGCCATTAATGCTGGCAGGGACAGGAGTGAAATGGTCGCAAGGAAGCGCAGCATTAGCAAAGTTTGCTGAAAAAACTAAAGTACCTGTTTTCTTAAATGGAATGGGGAGAGGGCAACTCCAATCCAGTCACCCTCAGTTCTTTAACCGTGTGCGCAAAGAAGCGATGATGCAATGCGATGTATTTATTCTCGCTGGGTCTCCTTTAGATTTTCGACTCAAATACGGTGCTTCAATCCCATCCGATGCGAAGATCATTCAATTAGAAATGGAAGCTTCTCTCATCGGACAAAACCGGTCATCAGACGTAGCACTAGTTGGAAATATCGGCATAGCGTTAGATCAGATCACAGCGTTAATGAACGAAAAAAACATTACACAAGATTTCGCTGAATGGTCAGGGGAACTTCGAGCTCGAGAAGAACAAATTGCTGAAGGATTCGAATCAGAACTCACATCAGATGAAAGCCCAGTAGACCCTCTTCGTTTCGCGGCAGAAATAAGAGACTTCATTGACGAAGACACCATCTTGATTGGAGATGGGGGAGACATTGTTGCCCAAGTTTCCAAAGTGGTTCCCGTGTTAAAAGAAAATTGTTGGATGGACCCAGGGCCGTTAGGAACCCTTGGGGTTGGAATGCCGTTTGCTTTAGCGGCTCAACACACTTTCCCAGATAGAAGAGTTCTCATTATTTATGGTGACGGCGCATTCGGGCTCAACGGCTTTGAATACGACACCGCGATTCGATTCAACTTACCGATTGTCGGAATTGTCGGTAACGACTCAGCATGGGGTCAAATGTTGCGCCCTCAAGTAGGAATTTATGGGGCAGAACGAAAAGTAGCTGTTGACTTAGCTGACACTCGTTACGACAAAGTTGTAGAAGCATTGGGCGGCCACGGCGAATACTGCGAGAAACCAGAAGAGATCAGACCGGCTTTAGAGCGATCTTTTGCTTCTGGTAAGCCCGCTTTGATAAACGTAAAAATTCGAAAAGATGAAGGCGCACCAAAAGGCAGCACCTACGTCTAATCGTTTTATTTCTTAAACTACGATCAAGAACTAAATTAATTTTCAGAACTACATCAGAGAAAGAAAATCAAGATGAATGAACAAGACCCATACGAATTAGCCGCAGAAGCAGCCAAAGTATTAGTGGAAGCCACCGGAGTGGAAAAACATGACGTGGTTTTAGTGCTTGGATCTGGCTGGGCTGCCGCAGCAGATGGTCTCGGAGATGTCGTCGCGGATGTTGGGTTAGATGACTTGCCAGGATTTCCGGCACCAAAAGTTTTAGGTCATCGCAATCTTGCTCGCTCTGTTTCTGTTGGAGATAAAGCAGTGCTGGTACTTGGCGGTCGGGCACATTTATATGAAGGGCATTCAGCTAACACCGCGGTACATGGGGTAAGAACAGCAATCGCAGCAGGATGCGAAACAGTGATTCTTACTAACGCCGCTGGCGGTCTTAACCCGGCTTGGAAAGATGGCCAACCTGTGTTGATCTCTGATCAACTGAATTTGACTGGAACATCACCAATGGTGGGTCCCGCTCCATCTGTTGGTCTTCCCGTTCACTTTGTAGACCTCACCGAAGCCTATTCGTCTCGACTGCGCGACATAGCCAAAGAAGTGGATCCATCTCTTCCTGAAGGGATATATGCAGGTTTACTTGGGGGAGCCTTCGAAACCCCGGCAGAAGTTCGCATGTTTCAACTCTTAGGAGCGAACCTTGTTGGAATGTCTACCGTGCTTGAAGCGATAGCCGCAAGACATTTAGGAGCAGAAGTTCTCGGCATTTCGCTCGTCACTAATGCCGCAGCGGGAATAAGTGAAGTAGAACTTGATCATGAAGATGTACTCACTGTCGCTGCAGAATCAGGCCCGCGGATTATCGCGCTCTTGCGAGAAATTTTGGAACGCCTGTGACCGAAACTTTGTCTGGCGATCAGGCTCGGGATATTGCCAAAGAATGGCTTGAGTGTGAACCCGACTTAAAAAATCGTGAAGAAATTGAAGCACTTTTAGCTGGTCCAGAATCTGAATTGATTCAAAGATTCACCGGACATCTAGAGTTCGGGACCGCTGGCTTAAGAGGCCCATTAGGGGCCGGCCCTCAACGAATGAACCGACCTCTCGTTCAGATGACCGCAGCAGCAATAGCGCAACGTTTACTCGAAGATGACCAGAAAGAGTCACCGTTAGTGGTTATCGGATTTGATGCTCGAAAACAAAGCGACGTTTTCGCCTCTGATACCGCCCGTGTGTTAGCGAATCAAAATATCCGCTGCGTTCTTCTCCCTAGAGCATTACCCACCCCAGTACTAGCATTCTCTGTTTTACAAATTAACGCATCAGCTGGAATTATGGTTACGGCTAGCCACAACCCACGTCAAGACAACGGTTACAAGGTTTATTGGAAAGACGGAGCGCAGATAAACACACCTCTTGATAAAGAAATAAGCACTTACCTCGATGGAATCAAACCGAATGAGGTGAAATTAGCCCCCTTAGACAGTCCTTTAATTACTTTTGATGAAGGAAATTTACTTGAGCAATATTTAGACATGGCAGTTAGCTGTGTATCTAAGTTTCCTAATTCAGAGTTGAAGATAATGTACACACCGATTCATGGGGTAGGGAAAGACACACTCATAGAAGCATTCACTAAGTCAGGGTTCTCTTCTGTTGATGTAGTAACGGAACAGGCTGATCCTGATCCTGATTTCCCTACCGTCGAGTTCCCAAACCCGGAAGTCCCCGGCACCTTAGATTTAGCGCTCGCGGAAGCAAAGAAGATGCACGCTGACCTGGTACTGGCCAACGACCCAGATGCGGACCGTCTCGCGGTGGTAGTTCCAGACGGGGAGACATGGCGGACCTTCAACGGCAATGAAATAGGGGCGTTATTAGCAGAACATCTACTCAGGTCATCAGAGGGGAGTGACCGGTTGGTGGTAACCACCATCGTTTCTTCTCGGATGCTTAAAGAAATAGCAAAACATCATGGCGTTCATTATGAAGAAACTTTGACTGGTTTCAAGTGGATCATGCGACCAGGTATCGATAGCCGGGAAAAGAACTTTATTTTCGGTTATGAAGAAGCGCTCGGGTTTGCTGTTGGTGATCATGTGCATGACAAAGATGGAATAACTTCAGCTCTTGTTTTCGCGGAACTAGCCGCGGAAGCAAAACAGCAAGGAAAGTCAGTGGTTGATTGTTTACATGACCTGTGGGTTCGTCACGGAGTTCATGTAACTGGGCAGATAACTCACCGATTTGAAGGTTCGGAAGGGGCTGACGTAATGATGCAAATCATGAATCTGATTCGTCAAAATCCGCCACAAAAAATAGGCAGTTGTGATGTGGAGGAAGTTACGGATTTCTTGAGTCAGGAGAGTGGATTGCCACCAACAAACGCGGTAGCTCTTGAAACAGGTCAATCACGAGTTGTTGTTCGCCCTAGTGGAACAGAGCCACTGATTAAAATCTACGCCGAAGTAGTGACTCCGGTAGGAGATCAGGGAGTAGATGAAGCACAAAAGTTAGCGGAGACAGAATTAGAAGATGCCCTTAAGAGTGTAAGCGATCTTCTCGGTTAATAAATTCTTTACTTTCCATAGTGTAAAGTGAGAAAAGAGTGTAAAGTGACATGTGAGGTTGACATGTCAGACAAAAAAGATAAAGACCATCGCCTAAAAGTCAAGCCTTATAGAGCGACTCTTCGGGCCAAAATTGATGATGGAGAACTAGAATTAGCCTCTCCTCTTTCTTCTCAACGCGAAGCTTGTAAAGCGATGGGTGCATCAAGTGCATATTTACAGTCAAAACCTCATGAGGCGTTCCGCATGTTACAAAAGGAAGGCACTGTGACTGTTGAAGACCTCCTTCATCATCTAGAACTCTTAGAGACAACTGGAGTATCCGATATAGAAGATCTGTGGGAACATAGACAACTTTCATCAGGCACGCGTAGAAATTCTAAGCCGGGACGAACGAGAGATTTCTTCCTCACCCCGTCTGTGGATCAAGTCGCTTTAGAAACCAGAGCAAGTTCTTTAGCGACACGTTCAATAAAAACCGACTCGAAACGTGCAGCACTTGAACTCTCAATAAAATGCATGGACTTAACCACATTAGAAGGTGCAGATACACGAGAAAAAGTTTCATCGCTGTGTAGAAAAGCGATTCGCCCCGATGCAACAAACTCTTCAATTCCTTCAGTAGCTGCAGTTTGTGTTTATCCAGAAATGGTCGAACACGCTGCCGAATTTGTAGCCGGAACTTCTGTAAAGGTAGCAAGTGTCGCAGGCGCGTTCCCAAGCGGTTTATCAAATTCAAATGTTCGACTTTCCGACATCGCTGATGCAGTTAGCCGGGGAGCAGATGAAATAGACATTGTCCTGAATCGTTCCGCATTTCTCACAGGAAAATATGTACAAGCCGCTGATGAGATTTCAGCAGCAAAAGAAGCATGCGGAGAAGCTCACCTCAAAGTAATTCTCGAAACAGGAGAAATAGGGGGATATGACCAAATACGAAGAGCTTCTGAACTTGCAATGCATGCAGGAGCGGACTTCATAAAAACGTCAACCGGGAAAATATCAAAAGCATCAACATTGCCCGTAGTGCTTTGTATGGCTGAAGCGATAAGAGACCATGCTGATCGAACCGGTCAAATTGTTGGACTCAAAGCAGCGGGAGGTATCAGGACCGCTAAACAGGCTTGGCACTATTTGGTAGTCATAGGTGAAACGCTTGGACAAGAATGGTTAACTCCCGACATGTTCAGAATCGGAGCATCAAGCCTTTTGAACGATGTTCTTCAACAACTCGGCAAAATCGAAACTGGTCGTTACTTCGGCCCCAATTATGTGACGGTGGACTGATATGAACGCAAAGGAAACATTCAATCTTGAGTACGCTCCGGCACCAGAATCAACAAAAGTCGTATCAATCAATAAGAGTTATGGATTGTTTATAGGTGGCGAATTCGTCAAACCTAAATCCGGTAAAACATTCTCAACGATAAATCCTGCAAATGAAGAGCATCTTTCTGAGATAGCTGAAGCCTCAAGCGAAGATGTAAACAAAGCAGTTAAAGCAGCCCGCAAAGGCTATGAGGATAATTGGCGGGATATGCCTGGTAAACAACGAGCCCGTTACCTTTACCGCATCGCAAGACAAATTCAAGAAAGATCTCGAGAGTTTGCTGTCTTAGAAACACTGGATGGCGGAAAACCAATAAAGGAAAGCCGAGATTTCGATCTTCCACAAGTTGCGGCCCATTTCTTTTATAACGCCGGGTGGGCAGACAAACTCGACTACGCCTTCCCTAATAGACAAGTGACATCACACGGGGTGGTAGGGCAAATTATTCCCTGGAACTTCCCGTTACTGATGGCTGCTTGGAAAATCGCTCCCGCTTTAGCGACAGGTAACACGGTTGTGCTCAAACCAGCAGAAACCACACCACTAACTGCGTTACTTCTCGCGGAATTGATTCAAGACGCCGACCTTCCACCAGGAGTGGTGAATATTGTTACTGGAGCTGGAGAAACTGGTGAAGCACTTGTGAACCATCCAGATGTCAATAAGTTGGCTTTTACCGGGTCAACAGAAGTCGGGAAAAGAATTCAACAAGCAGCGGCAGCTCGACGCCTCCCACTCACTCTTGAGTTAGGTGGTAAAGCCGCCCATGTCGTATTCGAGGACGCAGCCATTGATCAAGCGATAGAAGGAGTAGTGAATGGAATCTTCTTCAACCAAGGACATGTATGTTGCGCCGGTTCACGCCTTCTCGTTCAAGAGTCAATAGCTGAAGATTTCATCGCTCGTTTAAAAAGACGACTGGCTTTACTTAGAGTCGGAGACCCGCTTGATAAAAACACAGATGTTGGTGCAATCAACTCAGGAGCGCAACTTGCTCGAATACAAGAACTAGTTGAATCAGGGGTCGCAGAAGGAGCTGAAATATTTCAACCCACATGTGAACTACCTGCTAAAGGTTTCTGGTTCACCCCAACTCTCTTCACTGGAGTTCAACAAAGTCATCGGATCGCTCGAGAAGAAATTTTTGGGCCCGTGCTTTCCATCCAAACTTTCAGAACAGCGGAAGAAGCAGTAGAGAAAGCAAATAACACGCCATACGGGTTATCGGCCGGAATATGGACAGAGAAAGGATCAAAGATTCTATGGATGGCGGACCGGTTACAAGCAGGAGTCGTATGGGCAAACACCTACAACCAGTTCGACCCCTCTAGTCCCTTTGGCGGTTATAAAGAAAGCGGATTTGGTCGTGAAGGAGGCTTACAAGGATTATCACCCTATGTAAGAGAAAAAGTTGGAGGTAGGTCATGAGTAATAATCTCCCTGTCGCTAAAACCTACAAACTGTTTATCAATGGAGCTTTTCCCCGCTCTGAGTCGGGATACACGCTGCCAGTAAGAGACAAAGAGGGGCAGTTACTCGCGAATATTTCGAAAGCTTCCCGAAAAGATCTTCGTGACTCTGTTCGAGCGGCTCGATCGGCACAAGAGCCGTGGGCAAGCCGGACAGCGTACAACCGAGGTCAGATTCTTTACCGTATTGCCGAGATGATGGAAGCACGCCGTAATGAATTCATCACGGTTCTTGAAAGCACAGGGGCAAAGAGAAAAGAAGCAGTAGAACAAGTCGAAGAAGCAATTGATCGCTGGGTTTGGTATGCGGGGTGGGCGGACAAAATTCATCACGTTCTCGGCACGGTCAACCCCGTCGCTGGACCCTATTTCAATTTCACCATGCCGGAACCGACCGGAGTGGTAGCAGTTGTAGCACCTGAAGAACCAGCATTATTAGGACTGGTTTCACGACTCGCACCGATAATCGTAAGTGGGAACACAACGGTTGTCGTTATAGACGCAGAAGCAGGACTCGCAGCGGTAACCCTCGCAGAAGTCTTAGCAACCTCAGATCTTCCAGGCGGGGTAGTTAATCTTCTTACCGGAGATAAACAAGAATTACTTCCATGGATACTTGGACACCTAGACATTAATTCTGTAGACCTCACTGGAGCACCTAATGATATTGATCATGCAGTGCTTGAAGAATCTGCGGTAAATGTCAAACGAACCGTTTGGGGAGACCCAGCAGACGAAAGCCCTTACGTAATAGCTGATTTCTTAGAGATGAAGACAGTTTGGCACCCTATTGGGCGTTGATCATTGGTCTATACGATCAATAATCAATGGAAACAGTTCTTCAGGCTGATCGTCAATATCAATAGCGCCGTCTAAAGCGGCAAGAGCAAAATCAAATTTTTCTGGTTCATCGCAATGTAACTCCAGAAGTGGCTGGCCGGCTTCAACATATTCTCCTGGTTTAGCAAGACATACAACTCCTGCTGTAGGTGAAACAGGATCTTCTTTTCTCTCTCGACCTGCTCCTAGACGCCAAGCAGCCACACCTACTGAATAACAATCAAGACGATTTAAATAACCGGCAGAAGAAGCCTTTAATTCATGGCGATGTTTAGCTACCGGTAGCCCATTAGATAAGTCGCCACCTTGAGCAACCACCATCTGTTCGAAAACCTCACGCGGTTCACCAGAAGCCAACATTTCAGCAGGATCAATATCAACATCAACGAGATTCAACATTTCCTGAGCTAAAGCAAGCGTTACTTCAATTACATCTTCAGGCCCGTTGCCTTCAAGAATGTCAATAGCTTCTGCAACCTCTAAAGCATTACCCGCGGTTCTACCAAGAACATTCTCCATACCAGTAATTAAGGCAACAGTACGAACACCAGAATCTTCACCTAACTGCACCATCGTTTTAGCGAGAAGCCGAGCTTGTTCAACTTCTCTCATGAAAGCACCCGCCCCAGTTTTGACATCTAAAACAAGAGCTTCAGTACCCTCAGCTACTTTTTTAGAAATTATTGAACTCGCGATCAAAGGAATCGAATCAATGGTCGAAGTGACATCACGCAACTGATATAAACGTCGATCAGCAGGGTTCAGATCAGAGGTAGCCGCTGCAATCATGCCCCCGATTTCACGTAGCTGGGTAACCATTTCCTCATTACTTAAAGAAGCACGCCAGCCAGGAATCGCTTCCATCTTGTCAAGAGTTCCGCCGCCGTGCCCTAACGCCCGGCCCGAAAGCTGTGGAACTGCCGGGCCGCAAGCAGCAATTAAGGGCACCAAAATCAAAGAAACTTTGTCACCCACGCCACCAGTGGAATGTTTATCAACAGTTCGGCGCCCCACTTGAGAAAGATCAAGTGTTGCCCCAGAGTTCACCATTGCCCGGTTCCAACTACTCAACTCTTTACGTTCCATTCCTTGGAAGTAAATAGCCATAGCTAACGCCGCTGCTTGTTCATCCGGGATAGAGCCGCCTTGAGAAAATTCTTGAATAAACCAAGAAATTTGTTCCTCGGTTAATTCACCACCATCACGTTTGGTTTTGATGATGTCAATGACGTTCATTCGCTATTTCCGTCATATAAGTCTTCTTGAGTGAAAGGGTCAGCAAGTAACTCAAGAATATTTCGAGGGCCGCCCGGCCCGTCAACAATCAAGTCAGGGCCTCCCGCTTCGAGAAGTAGTTGACGGCATCTACCGCAAGGAGCGAGCGGTTTTCCAGAAGGGTCTGTTGCCACGGAAGCAACTATTTTCCCTCCGCCGGAAAGATGTAACGCCGAAACCAAACCACACTCAGCGCAAAGAGTTAAACCATAAGAAACGTTTTCCACGTTGCATCCAGTGATGATTCTTCCATCTTCAGTGAACGCGGCAGCCCCTACAGGGAACTTTGAATAAGGAGAGTATGAATGCTGGGCAGCTTCTGCTGCCGCTGAACGAAGAACGTCCCAATCAATATTTTCCATACTTAATCATGCCTTATCTTTCACCAATACAAACTTTTTGAGTTTTTTGGGGTTAACTAATCAGTTTTTCAACTTTTGATAAAGCATCTAAGCAAGCCTTGCCACGTTCTAACTTTAAGGCCTCAAAACCTCTGACATCTAAAGCCAGTTTGCTGATCGCGACGCATTCTTCGAAGTTGTTTACTGACAAGTTTTCAACAATCAAAAGCAGGGTTTTTTGATATTCGGCAACGAGCTCTCGTTCTAAACGCCGAACTTCTGTATAACCGAAAAGATCAAAGCGGGTACCTCGAAGAATTTTTCCTTTTTTCAGAACATGCATAATTGGTTTGCCGAGACTTACGGGTAGTTTCCATTTCTTCGTTACACCCATACCGCTAAGTATCGGCGGGTGCAGATACCAAGCAATTGCAGAATTTTCGCTTCCAACTTGATGAGCAACTGTCTCGCCTTCGGGCCGCAAAAGTAATCGAGCTACTTCGTATTCATCTTTGTATGCAGTCAACTTGTGTAAACCTCTGGCAGCAGTTTCGGTTAACCGACTGGACCCTTCGGCTACCGATTGTTCCGCTGATGCAACTTTTTGCACTAAATCTAGGAAAGTTGAAGCAGTTTTTTTGTTTTGATAGTCAATGAGGTCATGAGTGAAAAGCCGCAGCAATGAACCTAAACCAGTTGAGCGATCTAAATCTTCAATAACGGATTCTAAATCAGCGGGAAGGGGAGGAGAGTCGGCGAGATCTTCGTCTCCTTTGATTAATAGGTATTGAGCATTTGAAGGATCAACGACCCAGTTTCTCCCTAAAGAAAAAGCAGCGAGGTTCATATCAACTGAAACCCCGTTAAGTTCTATCGCTTCACTAATTGACGATGGTGAAACAGGAATCGCACCCGTTTGTGCCGCAACGCCCAGCATGAAAATATTCGCAGAAGCGCTATTACCGAAGGCTTTCTCACAAATAGCTATCGAATCAACGAATCGATTTAATTCTGGCCTTGTTTTCAATCCCACATCACTAATTAAGCTCTCTGTTTCCGGAAGCAGCGTCTCTGGGTGACCAACCATCGACCCGGTAGGAACAGCAGAAGTTGAACCAATAATTATTGTTTTTTCAGGACTGGCGGTATGCATCGCCGCAGTTCCGGCACCTACCAAAAGATTGAAAGCAAGAATGACATCCGCTCCGCTTTCTCCAACGAGGTTAGATACCCTTGGTCCGCTCCTTGAAAGACGAACGTCACTTATCACCGCTCCTGCTTTCTGAGACAACCCGGTTTGGTCAAGACCTCTTACTTCAAATCCATCCAACATGGCCGCTGTGGCCAGTATCTGCGAGACAGTTACTACTCCAGTGCCACCAATTCCCGCGAGTCGGATATCAACTTGGTCATTTTCCCTCCAGAGAGAAGGAGGCTCCGGAAGTTCTCCAGATAGATCTTCGTAAGTGTCTGATTTTTGTTCATCTTCTGAAATGGAAACAGACATGAAAGCAGGACAATCTCCGTTAAGGCAGGAAAAATCAAGATTGCAGGAAGACTGATCTATAGTTGTTTTCGTTCCAAATTCAGTTTCCATAGCTTGGACAGAAAGACAGTTAGAAACTTCTCCACAGTCGCCGCAACCCTCACATATTCGAGGATTTATTGCTACACGAAACTTAGGAGTTGTGGCTTGCCCTCTTTTTCGTAGACGTCTTGTTTGAGCTGCACACGCTTGATCATGAATAAGAACAGTGACCCCTGGGATCTCAGCAAGCATCTCTTGCGCTTCTACGATGCGAGTACGATCCCAAACCTCAACACCAGGAGGAAGATCCGTCATGTCATAATCATTTGGATCCGGACTAGTGATTAAGACTTTCTTCACCCCTTGAGCGAGAAAGATTGTAGACAGTTCAGCTGTTCCAAGATTTCCTTGAGCGTCTTGTCCGCCAGTCATCGCGACCGCACCGTTGTAAAGCAACTTGTAAGTAATGGATACTCCTGAGGTCACTGCGGCTTGGATAGCAAGTTGGCCTGAATGAAAGAAAGTGCCATCTCCAATGTTTTGTATGAAGTGAGGCCGGTCTACGAAAGGAGATATCCCTATCCATTGAGCTCCTTCGCTTCCCATAGCTCCAACTCCAGCTATGTCACCGACACGAGACTCTTCCATCAACATGTTCATACTGTGGCAGCCAATGCCGGAACCAATGAGAGCACCGTCAGGCACTTTTGTGCCCCAGTTATGCGGGCAACCTGAACAGAAATACGGAGCGTGGCTTGCATTTATTGGAATCTGAATCTTTTCCTTTTTTTGCAAGTCAGGAGCTAGCCGATCTTCAATACGAATAGCGAGGCGTTCACGAAGGCCAGGCAAAATTGTGTCCGCATCAAGAATTCCGTAACTCGGCATCAACGTACGGCCATCGGGATGAGTTTTTCCAGTGATACGAGGCTGGTTCGCTTTCCCATAGAGAGCGTCTTTAATAAGCCACTCAAGGGTTGGGTTTTTTTCTTCCACTACAAGAATTTCTTGAAGCCCATCGGCGAAATCATGGATAGTTGAAGGATGAAAAGAAAGCGGAGCCTGCATTTGAAGTATGCGAATCCCCGCAGATTCAATATCAGACGTAGAAGCGAGTCCAAGCCGACTTAACGCATGCCGTAATTCGTGGTAGGTGAATCCAGAAGCAACGAGACCGATCCACGCATCGGAATTACCGGCAGTGACTCGGTTTAAAGAATTTGCTGAAATGTAACGCTTAGCTAATTCGTGTTTGACTTCACGAAACTCTCTTTCAATTTCCAACGTGTATGGCGTAATCAGATTGCCGCTTGGTTCATGTTGATAAGGAACTCCATCGATTGTGAGATCTGGAATAATTGGAGTGACTCGGTTAGCGGATGCATCAACGGTGCCGCTGCCATCAGCGACAGCAGTAACAATCTTCATAGCGGTCCACAAACCCGTTATTCGACTCAAAGCAATGGCATGCATCCCTAAATCGAGAGTTTCTTGCACATCACCGGGATACAGCATTGGCATATGCAGACTGACAATCGTGGCATCAGAAGTAGAAGGAAGCGTTGAACTTTTCGCAGCAGGATCGTCACCAACTAAAGCGACTGCACCGCCATGATTTGAAGTTCCGGCAAATACCGCATGACGTAGAGCATCGCTCGCTCGGTCAATCCCAGGCGCTTTCCCATACCAAAAACCAACAATTCCATCGTATTGACAATCAGGTTGCAGCACCGCTAACTGGCTACCCATAACAGAAGCCGCACTTAGTTCTTCATTTACTCCAGGTTGATGAGTGATAGGAAGATCAGAAACCACTTTTAATGCTTTTTCAATTTCAGCGTCATAGCCCCCTAAAGGAGAACCCGGATAACCAGAAACAAAAGCCGCAGTATTCAAACCCGCGACACGATCGTTTCTCAACTGCTGTATGGGAAGACGCGCCAAGGCCTGTATCCCCGTTAAGAAAAAGTGACCCTCCACTTTTTGATAGCGATCAGCTAATTGATAGTTATTGCCTGAAACTGTCAAAACTTCTCCAGTGAACTAATGATATAAATCTACTCTTTCAGAGCGAAGTGTGTTACTCAAGAGGCATTGATTCCTTTTAAAGCAGAAAAATAGAGAAAAATCTTTAAATAGTCCGAGATGACATACTAAAGGCCATTTAATGTGTAAATCTTTGAAGATGAAAAGAACTTCACTTTCTTTCATAGCCATAGTGCTATTAGCAGCCTCTTGTAGCGGGGGAGAAACAACTTCCGCTCCCACGACAACGTTGGGTGATCTATTCGCTAACTCTTCAGCAACAGATACTGTGCCGCCGTTACGAGTAGAAGGATGGGAAGCTCAAGAACTTTACCCTGCCCGCAATCTTGCTGAAGAATGTGTAGAGAGCGCTCGCCCTCCTGAGATCGTTTTACCTGATGAAGGTCCGGAGACTATAACAGTTCAATCCGGTGACACGTTAAGTGGACTAGCCGCACAATTTGACACAACAGTCGATGCGTTTATGCGCGCAAATGGACTAAGTAATCCAAATTCTCTACGAGTGGGACAAGTTCTTTTAATTCCCAGAGAGCGAGATGAAGAGATTGAAGGAAGGATCGGTCCTGACATCACGATGGAAGAACTCAATTGTGTAATAGACACCGGAGTCGAAGCGCATGGGCCTGACGGTTCTCCCGTAGGAAAAAATGGACGAATAGAAATAAAAATAGTTTGGCCACGCATTGAGGGCCCCCGAGAAGCCCCTCGAGTTAACGGTCGACTCTTAGGTCTAACACAAGGAGCTGCCGCCGAGTTTCTTGACGATGCCATTTCAGCAGTCGAAAATAACGGCTACGCATGCCGAGAAGTAACAGATGGACGATGTGTATGGCTCGATCATGAATATGAGGTAATGCTTTCAACAGACGAAGTTCTTAGTCTCCGAAACACGGTACGCAAACTTGTTTCTGGTGCAGCGGGAGACTTATCAGAGACACGTACAGAAACATTTGATTTAGAAACAGGTGCACCGATTGAAATAACAGACTTATTTGATGAAGACACTGAATGGGTAGAAGCACTCTCCGCGGAGGCGATAACACGACTTGAGTCAGAACCTTGGGTGGATGAAAGACGCCATACAGGAGCGGGACCGGAAGTAGAAAACTTTTCGTTATATAACCTGACCCAAGGAGGGCTCGTTCTTTCCTTTGCCCCGTTTTCTGTCGGTGGGTCCGGATCCAATACCGCCTCAATAACTATTCCTTATCGGTCATTAGAGGAGTATTGGGAACCCAATGGCTATGTCGAATTCTTAGTAGCGTCTATCGAATAGATGCCGCGCGAATACCTCTATTTCTAATAAAAGATCTAAGGTTTATGTAGGAGGAAAAAATGGCTCACGATCTAGTAATACGCGGCGGAACAGTAGTAGATGGAACCGGAGCAGAAGCTAAACAAGCTGATGTTGCTATAGACGGAGACACTGTTGTCGAAGTTGGAGAAATCACACAAGAAGGAAAAATAGAGATAGACGCAACAGGAAAGTTGGTCACCCCAGGATTTGTTGACATCCACACCCATCTAGATGCCCAACTGGGTTGGGATCCTTTAGGCAGTTCCTCATGCTGGCATGGCGTCACTTCAGTCGTTTTAGGTAATTGCGGTGTAACGTTCGCTCCGGTAAACCCAGGTGGCCAAGATTTTCTTGCTGAAATGATGGAATCCGTAGAAGACATTCCTGCAGAAAGCATTCTCGACGGTCTGCCATGGAATTGGAACACTTATGGCGAATATCTCGATGTTTTAGAGACCTTCCCTAAAGGCGTAAACGTAGGTGGCATGGTTGGGCACTGCGCAGTCAGAGTAGCCGCAATGGGGGACCGTTCTTTAGATGAAGAACCTGCGACCGCGGAAGACATTCAAACCATGGTTTCCATGGTTGAAGAGGCGATGGCCGCTGGAGCTCTTGGGTTTTCTACCTCCCGTACACATCTGCATAAAGTGCCAGATGGCCGTCACGTTCCGGGAACCCATGCAACTCCCGACGAGTTAATTGCTCTAGCTGAACCTCTTAAAAAGTATGGGGGAGTGTTTGAATCAGCACCAAGACTCGCGGGCAGAGCAGAGAGTGAAGGGTCCACAGACCCAGTCCAAGAAGAAATTGCCATGTATGGGGAAATAAGCAGAAGATCTGATTGCCCCGTTACTTTTGGTCTCACACAAGTGGATATTGTTCCCGATCTGCACACTCGAGTTCTCACTCATGTGGAAGAAGAAAATGAGAATGGTGCAGTGCTTAGACCGCAAACCACTTCCCGTCAAATAGGGATCTTATTTGGATTGAGTGGACGCACTCCTTTCGATGGGGCTGAAGCGTGGAGAGAACTCAGAGACTTACCTTTAGAGGATAAAGTCGCAAGATTTACCGATACAGAAACTCGCGCCGCGCTTACTGAATCCGCTGAAGAGTACTTCAAACATCTCCCACTCGATTGGACAAATTTCTTCCCTCTCCCAGATAGTCCTGTACGCCATGATCTCGGGCCAGAAGAAAGTTTGGGTGCAATCGCAAAGCAAAAAGGTTTATCAATAGTAGAAGCATGGATCGAAATAGCTTTAGAGATGGATGGCCGTCGAGTATTCACTCTCCCATTTTTAAACCAAAACATGGATGAGGCGGTAGGAATGATCCAACGCCCCTATGTGGTCATGGGTCTTGCTGATGCTGGAGCACATGCCCGTCAGATAATGGATGCCAGCCAACCCACTTTCTTTTTGACACATTGGGTAAGAGAAAAGGGAATGTTCACCATTGAAGAAGCTATACGCCGACTTACATCAGACACCGCCGACCTTTTCGGAATAAAAAACCGTGGCCGTTTAACTCCTGGCTCAAAAGCAGATGTGAATGTAATTGATTTTGATCAATTAGCTCTCCATTACCCAGAAATGACTCATGATTTCCCAGGAGGCGCAGCACGTTGGACACAGCGAGCAGATGGATACGACACCACAATCGTCAACGGACAGATTTATATGGAATCAGGTCAGCACAGCGGGGCGCTAGCCGGAGAAATGTTACGTAACTAGAATTTACGTCCCAACAACAGGGGCCCCATTCATTAACACAGGGAATTGGCGTCCTTCATTAGATTGGTCCTCTTGGCTTGTAGCTTCGCCCTCATGAGGCTCTCCTTTAAGCATGACCGCTCCATCAGGTGCGTATTGCAAAATGTAGGCTTTTCGTACCGAATCTGAAGTATTGGGTCCAGTCGCATGAGGGGTAAGTGAAGAAAAAATTACAACACTCCCGCGAGGAGCAGGAACAGGCACAGCATCTTCTGGTTCTTCGAAGCATTGATACCCCAAAGGATCAACATAGGTGTGTGCAAGTGTTCCGTTAACGTGCCGACCGGGAGCGATCCATGGGCAACCATTCTCGATAGTTGCATCAACAAGAGGCACCCAGCAAGTTAGATACTGCTGCGGCTCAATAAAGGTATATCCATTGTCTTGATGCCAAGGAAAAGGTCGAGGTTTCATTGGCTTTTTGTAAACGAGTTGATCCCAATAAAGACGAACATTGTCTCCCACGAGGTCATGGCAGATTTTGGCAAAAACCGGATGACGGGCAAACTCACGAGCAGCTTCTGAAACAGTAACTGCATGTATGGAGAACACTATTGCATCAGCTTCTGCAATAGTTAATCGTTCATCAGGCAACGTTCTTAAAAAATCTTCCATAGAAGATTCAATTGCATCTAAATCTTCCGTCACTTTAGAAAGAAATTCAAGATCAAGAACATCCTCAAGTAGAACAAAACCATGCTCATGAAAGTCGCTTACTTGCTCCTCATTAAGGATCAAGTAATTCTCTCGTTCAGTTTTTTCCCAAGAAAAATTTTCATTCCAAGGGTGAAGCTTCACGGTTCCTCTTAATTGTTAGCGGCAGCTGATAAAGGTTCATAATAAGGCGAAGCTTCTGCTTCTGGTGTCTGCATGAACATAGTTACCGAGTTATCAGGATTAAACACTTCCGTCTCTGTATCAGGGAACTCTCCTAAGAGGTAACGTTCCCCGCCATTAACATGCTGGTACATTCCTGAGCCTGAAACTCCTAAATCGTCTTCACCAACTGCGTCAGCATCCCACCAAATTTCAGTGATGTCGTCAATGCCTCGATAATCAGGTTCAAGATGTTCTGGCCACCGTCCGGAGTATCCGAAAGAGATCGACGGAACAGTAACTCCACGAGTTGTTGGTTCAAAAGTCAACATCACGTCAGCGAAGTTTTCCATGGTCAAATTTGGACCAGTGGCGGAGAGAATTGAATAAAAGAGAGCTGGATAAGGATCTATGACGCCGATAGTGTCGGCCGCTGCGGCTTCTTCACCATGGAACCATTCATACCTATTGACGTTTCCTTCTTCTCCCTCTTGCACAGGGGTGCCAAGAGTGGAAAGACCGAATGCATTAGCCCACTGTTCTTGGTCGTAGGTTCGGGCAAATACATTTGTATCTACCAGAACTGAACCTCCAATGATCCACTCCGGGAAATAACCTTGAGCGGTTGCTTCACGAGTGAAGTCTCGCGGAGCAACCGGATCAGCTTGCAATATTACGGAAGTTACACCGGAAGCTTTTAATTTAGCGATGGTGTTAGTAGCGGTTTCCTGCATCGTTGCTGGATCCAAGTTGTAAGAGATGGACTCCGCGACTTCAACACCGTATTCTCCAAGAGCCTCTCGGAATCCTGCGTTTAGATCAGCAGCGTTCTCTCCCGTTCCTTCATAAACAATCCCAAAGACACGCTCTTGGTCATGCATATCTGAATCTCCGGCATGAACAGCGTTATATCCCGCTACGCGTTTCCCAATGTATTCAGCTACCAGAAGACTTGCCTGTTCACCACTCATTGTTAATGACCAGCCATTTGGGTGCCGCGCCACATAATCTTCTGCATCTCCGCCTAATCCGCAGGCGAAACAAGCGATACCTCTAGCCATTAGTTCATCACCGAAAGCGGTAGTCAGCGCTGGGCCACCCCAAACCATGAAAGGATCAATTTCCTCAGCGATACGTACTGCATCAGCTCGAGCAGAAATGGGATCCAATACAAGACCAGAGCCGGTCATGACTGTTAAATCTACAGAACGACCGTAAGTCTCATAATAAGTTTCATAATATTCAATCAACTTATTTAGTGTGTCTTCGACGTCAGCGTTAGTGTCATCGTTCATGATGGCGTCAGTTATGTAAGCCATTACTGGATCGTTATCTTGCGGAGTCCAGTAGACAATCCTTATCGTGTCTGCCGTTACTCCGTTATCTGTCGCTCCACCGTTGTCGCCCTCAAAAGGCATCCAGCAAGGGATACGGAAGAACCAAGGGATTCGAACTTGTCCGGTTTCGGTATCGCAACGATCTCCCCAGTCAATGGTGTCGGCAATGCCCATTTCTTCTGCTCTTGGATAGCTAAGCACACCTTCCGGGCTTTCAGTGTTTGGATCAATGGTGTAGGAGGGGCCCCCGATCTTTGCTTCTGTAGTAGTAGTGACCGCAGGTTCCTCAGATTCTGATTCAGACTCAGATTCCGATCCTGTTTCAGATTCTGAATCAGAAGCAGCCATAGTTGTAGTGGGAGACGATGTTTCTTCTGCCACTGTTGTCGTTGCTGGGCTGGCTTCATTATTTTTTTCATCGTTAGATGGTGTAGCCACGAGAATAACTACGACGACGACAGCAGCGATAATAATTGCTGCTATTGGACCCCATCTTCTCGCCGCAGTCGCTCGTGAAGACTTTTCTTGTGCCGGTTCCATAATCCCCCTATTTTCAAATTATTTTAAAATTCTGATCGGTTTATTACTGACAAATCTGTTCCTAAATAAGAGGATACGACAGTTGGGTGCCTCAATACCACTGCAGGGTCACCTTCTGCGATTACGGCCCCTTGATCTAAAGCAATCATTCGGTCAACCATAGAGCGAAGCAGCGAGATGTCATGTTCGATAATGACTAAAGCACATCCCATTTCACTACGTAAACTCTCTAGAACTGGTCCGAGAGCTTCTGCTTCTTTTTGTGCAATTCCGCTTGAAGGCTCATCTAGTAGTACGACAATTGGTCGATGGGCAACAACCATGGCGAGGTCAACAATTCGTCGAGTGCCTGTAGATAGTTCATGGATGAATTTAGTTCTAAAGGCGCCCAGGTTCATTAATTCAATTAACTCATTCACTCGAGCGGCAACTTTTCGGTTGCTGTCAAAAGCATTAGGGAGATGAAGGGCTGCAGAAACAGGATCTTGAGAGGTAGTCCAACGGTCAAGGGCAACAGCGAGAGTCTCTTCAACTGTTAATGCAGGAAAGAGTCGTGCATCTTGAAACGATCGACCGAGACCACGAAGTGATCGATTAGCAGCTGTTAACTGATCAATGGATCTACCGGCGAGAGCCACTTTCCCACTGTCTGATTCAGTGAATCCACCGATTAGGTCAAACAGTGTTGTTTTTCCCGCTCCATTCGGTCCGATGAAGCCAAGGATCTCTTTTGGCGCAACTTGAAAACTTACGTTACTGACGGCTGTGATACCACCAAAGGATCGGCTAATGCCATGAACTTCAAGAACAGGTTCAGCTTTAGGAGCAGTCAAGCCTTCTGATGCTTTCTCTGTTTGTTCGAAGACTTCTTCAAGGTCCTCAGCTTCTTTACTGGACCTATCAAGACCGGCGGTAGCTCCTTCTAAGAAAACTGAGCGGAGGACATCTGGACGTTCAAGAAGTTCAGCGGTTTCTCCATGGAATTTGATTTCACCTTTCTCCATAAAGTAAGCAGTGTCGGCCACTGTAAGAGCAACGTTTACTGATTGTTCCACTAAGACGATGGTCACTCCTTCTTTGGCTAGATCTTGGAGTTTAGGTAGGAGTTCTTCAACGATTACCGGAGCGAGACCAAGAGAGAGTTCGTCTATCATGAGGAGTCGTGGCCGTGAAAGAAAAGCCATAGCTAAGCCGAGTATTTGTTGTTGACCGCCGGAAAGATCTCCTGCATCGTCTTCTAAACGTTCAACCAGCATGGGAAAGTTGTCCAAAGCTTTCTTACAGTGTTCGTCCCAGTTCTTAGAAGCAGAACTTCGATCAAGCCAAGAAGCTGCTCGAAGGTTTTCAGCGACAGTAAGAGAAGGGAAGATACCCGCTCCACCGGGGAGCTGAGTCACCCCATGCGCAGCTATTTCATTCGGTGGTGCATGGGTGATATCCCGCCCATCAAGCAGAACTGCTCCAGTATCAGCTTCCACGATCCCTGATATTGCTTTTAGCAGCGTTGACTTTCCGGCTCCGTTTGTACCAAGCAAGGCAACTATTTGACCCGCTTCTACTTCGAAATCAATATCAAAAAGAACTTGGACACTGCCGTAGCCAGTGTTTAGTCCTTTACACATAAGAACTTTTTCTTCGCCTCTTTTCCTAGCGAGAAGAACTTCCGAACGTGCAGCTGCGGTTTGCCACACATCTTTAATGTCTGCCCCGATAATTGGACCTGCTGAAGACAGAATTAATCCGCCGATTAGTCCTATGGGAAGCAGCGTGATCATGCCGTAACGAATTCCCCAAGTATCTGCTATCCAACCGACTAGAGGAAGAATTAACAAACCTGGAAGTATCCACAGCGAACTAATGGAGAAAACCATTGATCGGGCACGTGGTGGGGCCGCCATTGATAAAACAACGAGGATTCCTGGACCTAAGACGGCTCCACCGATGATAATCAACGCTGCAGAAATGAAAGCCATAGCGAGATTGATAGATAAAGCGTAAACGGCCGCTAAACCTCCGATAATCACTGAAGTTAAGGCAAGAAAGCGAAGAACAAGACCGGGGTCTCTTTCAATTAAACGACCAGAAATTCTGGCTCCTATTACAAGGCCGATAATGCTAAGAGGCGCTAAAGCGGCAGTAAATATTGCACGCTCTCGAACATCAAGACTGAAAATTTCTTCAAGGAAGAGAATATTTAGGGAGTTAAATCCAACAAAAGCAATGGTGAGGAAAGGCATAGAAGCAAAAATTCTTCGTAGTACACCTATTTTCCACGCCATTCGCCATCCTTCAGAATAAGAAGGCGGGTGCTCTTCCAGATAGATCGCGTCTTTGTTGGCGCCTATGGCTTTACGTTCCTGAGCTCCTCGGCTTGGCTCTCGAAGACGGAGAGCAAGAAACACCAAGATCAAAGTGGGAATAGCTAATACAAAGAATGGCGCTCTCCACCCAAAGTAATAAGCGAGCAGCCCCGCAGCAAGAGCACCGATAGTGGCACCGACCGGATTAGCGGATCGATGGAAAGCAAAAACCCTTGGTCGGTCCGCAGGAGGGAACCAGTCCGCAAGAAGAGAGTTATGTGTTGGGTCGTTCACAGCTTTACCGATTGCAGATCCAGAGCGGGCAAACGCGAGGAAAACAATTCCAGTTGCCAATCCAGTAGAAAATGAGAAGAGCGACCACGCTAAGGCTCCAACTATCGCCAGCCGAACTCTTGAATGACGGTCAGCAAATCCTGCTATTGGAACCTGAAGAGCGAGAGAAGCGGCAGCCACGACGGCAATAATGGTTAGGAGACCTTGGAATCCGAGATCAAACTCATCTCTAATTTCAGGAGCGAGAATGTCAAAAGCGGCTCTGTCTAATTCATCTACCGCGTTAAATCCAAAAATAATAAGAAGCCCGTAAAGAGAACCTCCTCTGCCGAGCGAGCGTATAGAGACAATCGGATGCTTCACGATTTCTATAAAGCCTTTCATCATTGATTTCTCGTTAGCCGCCATTACTTGACCTTTTCTTGATGAGAGTCGTGGGTGAAGCCAGGGGCGTCAATGCCATGACGGAGAGCAAGTTTTCGCGCTGCCGCATCACGTATCTGGTAAAGGCCACTTGCCATTCCTCCAGGAAGAATGAGTAATACGCCGAGAACGCCGCCGCCAAGAACCAAAAGCCTCCAGTTGCCGGGAAGCCACCACACGCCACCCCAGTAGTAGAGGGCTCCTAGAACCGCGCCAATAACTGAACCTATGCCACCAGCTACGGCCGCTACAAAAAGATCAATGCTTTGCCAATGATCATTTGATTCAACCACTAAAGCCTGCTGATGATGAACCACGAGAGCTCCAGCGGTTGAAGCAAAGAATCCTGAAATAGCGAAAGCCACTAATTTCGCTTTAGTTGGACTTACACCGTAAGCCGCAACAGCAGATTCGTTATCTCGCATGGCTAAAAGCACACGTCCAGTTCTGCTATTTCGAATTCCTGAAATAGCGAAGAAAACTAGAATAAGAGCTATAAGACTGACGTGATACATAGCGAAGGAAGAAGACCAGTCAATTCTTCCTAGTAGCGGTTGACGCTCTATACGCCCTTGCGGTATCCAAGAGAAGAATCGTGGGTTGAGAAGGTAAGAAGTGGTCGCTACGGCAAAAGCTAATGAAGTAACAGCAAGGTATAAACCACGAAGCCTTAAAGCGGGCAGCCCCACAAAGAGAGAAGCGACCGCTCCGCCTAAACCAGCGACAGGAACAGCGAGAAGCAGGTCAAACCCCATTTCCTGAGTGAAGTAAGCGCCAAGAACTGAACCCACTGTCAAGAAAGCTATATGGCCAAGAGAAAGCTGTCCCGCCCAACCGGTAAGAATCACTAATGAAAGTAAAACAATTACGAAAAGATAGAGGTAGGAGAGGCGAAGAACGTCTTGAGTTTCCAGTACACGAGGTAACCAAAAAGATAAACCAATACAACCGGCAACTGCGACAAATTTCAAAATTCTGACTTCCCAAAGCCGGTTAAGAGCAGAAGGTAGTCTACGAATATCACCAATAAGAGAAAGACTTTCATGCGTCATTTCTCCGCGTTGTTTCCTATCTCGACGCAGAACCAAAGCCGCAATGATCACTGCTGCCATCAATGCGTTACCTAGGAAAGAGTTATCTTGATTCCAATCAATACCTTGCTGGAGAATCCCTAAGGCAATTGAAGAGACGAGAACCGTTGGGAGATGACTGAGTCGCCCAATCATAAGAGCAGCTAAGGCTCGTAAAAGTAAACCAAAGCCCAAGGAGCCACCTACCGGTAGACCAATTACTCCAGCGCGAAGGAAAAGAGCGAGGAAAGCAAGAAATCCTGCAATTCCCCAAATAAGAGTATGAACACTCTTTACAGGAATACCAAGAGAAACGGCTCTATCGGGAAGTTCGGCAGCGGCACGTACCGCTATTCCAAGATTGGTATAACGCAACAAGGCGCCGATAAATAAAAGAACTAGAGGGACAATAATCAGTACAAGAAGATGGTCGGCGCTTAGCCGCACAGGACCCACATCCCAAACCCAACCTAGAGGTGAATCTATTCTTTGTGAAACAACTCTTGCATCCCACCACACTGGCATCCGGTATGCGTTAAAGGCCAGAATTTGTGCTAATCCAAGAGTGGCTACAGTCAAAATAAGTCGAGGAGCACGAAAGAATCTACGTATTATTAAAAACTCAGTGGCGCCTCCAAGTAAACCAGCTGCTACTGCACCGACAAGTAGAGCAGCTAACCATGGCCAATCAGACTCAACGATCAGCATTACCGCTAAAACTGCGGGTATCAGCCCAAATTCTCCCTGTGCGAAGTTCAAAACACGGTTAGATCGGTAAATCAGAAACATAGCGAGAGCGACAAGGGCGGTAATGAGGCCCAATACAGCTCCGTTAATGATTACCCCAAGCGGGGCGCGAAACATGGAGAACTGAACAGCGAAGATTAGTAATGGGGCAGCCAACCATTTAAATCGGTCAAATTGATTAGGCAAAGCAGTTCCCCCGAAAACTTTCATGAATCCCGAACTCTAATCACTAAACGTTATCTACTACCGTGATGGGTATGGCAAATCCACTGTTAGATTTTGTTGACTTAGGTTTAGGCCCCTATGTTCACGGCACGCCAAGTAAAAGATTTCCCGTATATACAAGGGGAAATTCGGGAGAAGTTTACCCAGAAGTCGTCTATCCACTATCTACATCCTTACCGGGTTTAATCAATGGAGATCCGTTCACAGACTCCGTACGGGTTATAGGGGCGATGACAGAAAAAGAACTCCAAGAAGAAGCCAACATTTTTGGCGGAGTTTTTGGTGGATATACCTACATCAATCTTTCCGCATCACGAGTGATCGCTGTGAGAACTGCTGGAACAACCGTAGAAGAAACAGATGCGACTTATCTCGGGTCAGAAAATCTAGCTCCTCCGCACGAAATCCAAAGAGGAGATCGAAATCTGTGGTGCAGCATAAAAATGGTTCTTTACGCGCTTTCCGTTTTGTTCGGGAAAAAACTTTCCGAACTTGAAGAAGGCCAAAAAGACGCTCTTCAATGGCATAGAGAACTCCCAGACTTTGCAACTGCTTCAGAAGATGAACTGCTAAATGTTTTTTTAGATTCAGTCCCTCTTCAAATTCGCCTCTTTCGAGATCATTTATTGATAACTGGAGGCGCAGGGATAGGGCTAGGTCTTCTAAAGTCTCTGTGCAAAAATAAACTAGGAGATGAATCACTAGCACTCCCGATGCTAGGAGGAATAGGGGACGTAGAGTCCGCCGCCCCATCTTTCGCTCTCTGGGAACTCAGCCGCCTCATTCGGAACTCTTCTTCTCTCTCTGCTTGCTTCGATGCAGGATTGAATGGTTTAGAAGACCGGTTAAAAATAGAACCGGAAGCTAAGGAATTTAATAAGGAATTCAAGGAGTTTTTAAAAAAGTTTGGGAGCAGGGGACCTAATGAGTGGGAAATAGCTTGTGAAGTATGGGGAACAAACCCACATATGCCTTTAACCATCATTGATCGGATGCGTCAAGCAGATGACAGCAGAGCGCCAAATTTACGAACAGAACGCTTAGCCAAAGAAAGAGAAGAAGCTGTTCGATCGGCAAAAAGTAATTTAAGTAGGATTCTGCACAGTCGATTTGATCGATTTTATGAATGCGCAGTTAATTACAGCCAAGCAAGGGAAAAATCAAAAACAGTACTCATTGACATGATTCATCAATGTCGACTTGCCTTAAGAGAGTTAGGTCAGCGAGTTAGCCAACGAAGCGGCGGGGAAGTAGATGATTTGTGGTTTATTCGTTTAGAAGAAATGGACACATTTCTACAAAAACCTGAAACCATGAAAAAAATTATTTCAGAGAGGAAAGCCACTCGCGAAGCCCTTTCAGAACTTGTTCCGCCTTTCTGTTTCTCTGGAGAACTACCACCAATTGAAACTTGGGAGAAACGAAAAGAAATAGCAAGAACGGCCCTCAAACCAGGAGAGATCCTTGAGGGAATTCCGGGATGCGCTGGAAAAGCTAAAGGGATTGCACGAATCGTTCTAGACCCATCAGAACCCGGAGATATCGGACCAGGAGACGTACTAATCGCCCCCCATACCGACCCGAGCTGGACTCCACTGTTCGTCCCCGTAGAAGCAGTGATTGTTAATGTTGGTGGTCAGATGAGTCACGCAGTAATAGTTTCTAGAGAACTTGGTTTACCGTGCGTTGTGAGTGTCACTGATGCCACTCATTTGATACCAGACGGATCACTAGTTGAAGTAGATGGACAAACGGGAACAGTAACCATCCTTGAAACAAATGAAATGGAAGCCTGAAACTATCCGTTCTGTTCCTGAAAAGATGTCATGAAATCTGCAAGAGATTGAGTGCTTTCTAAAGGAAGAGCGTTGTAAACACTAGCTCTTACACCGCCCACACTTCTATGGCCTTTCAAATTGACCAAATCAAAGCCACTGGCTTCAGCAATGAATTTCTTTTCAAGATCTTCAGTAGGTAAACGAAAAACGACGTTCATCAATGACCGGCTATTGGCATCCACCGGGCATTGATACCAGCCACCACTGTTATCAATTGTGTCATACAGCAAGGAAGCTCTTTCTTGCGCTCGTTTCTCAAATTCCGGTAGACCCCCGGCCTCAATCATCCACTTGAGGACTTTACCCATTACATAAATAGGAAACATTGGAGGCGTATTCGCCATCGAATCAGCTTTCGCATGTATTTGATAGTCCAAGTAGCCGCCAGCCACTTGGTTTGAACGTTCAAAAATTTCTTCACGGACAACGACAATTGTTAAACCTGAAGGACCAAGGTTCTTTTGCGCCCCGCCATAGACAAGATCAAAACACTCCCAGTCGATAGGGCGAGATAGAAAATCAGAACTCATATCGGCAACCATCGGGAAATCAACTTTCGGATACTCAGGAAGCTGTATGCCTCCAATAGTTTCGTTAGTAGTGATGTGAAGAAAACGAGAACCTTCATCAATTTCGATTTCGTTCGCATCAGGCATCCGAGAGAAATTGTTATCAGCTCCAGACCACGCCTCGTAAGCAGAGCACAGCAATTTTGCATCTGAAAGAGCTTTCCCTCCCCAAGTTCCCGTATTGAGATATCCGGCTTTCTCATTAGCTGAAAGCAGATTTAATGGAACTTGAGTGAATTGAAGTGAAGCACCTCCTTGCAGAAACAAGATTGCAAAATCGTCTGGCACATCTGCTAAAGATCTAAAGTCTGCCAACGCAGACATATGAACTGAGTCATACTCTTGAGCACGGTGACTTGACTCAATAATAGACATCCCACTGTTTTCAAAATTCAGCATTTCATTCTGAACTGATTCAAGTACAGGGACAGGAAGCGTGCATGGCCCAGCACTGAAATTGTGTACACGAGATGAATTATTCACGAATGAACTCCTTTGGCAAAAATTGCCTAAATAAATAAACGAAGACGCTGTAACTAATAATTTAAGACTATCTCTCGGATTGAAGCGAAGGTGAGATAGAAGAATTGTTTCTCAGGCTAGTTAGGTAAAGAATTCAATCTAGAAAGAATTGGTTCAACCACTTCTGCAGTTCGATCAGCTGAAGCTGAAAGTGTTTCAGAGTCCAGTTCTGACGTGTCAGATAGTCCTAAAAGAATTATCTCGTAGGTAGAACGATCAACCCAGGTTGGATAGTAAGAGGCTTCAACAACAAGGAATTCTCCATTGTCATTTTCCGCGATTTCTAGCCAGACGACCATTCCATCTTGCGTGGCTGGAGGGCATTCATTGCATCGTCTTCGCTCATCTCCTGGCTGGTTTGAAAGGAAGTTCCCTAATCCTGCAATCCCATATTTCTGGTTATGGAAAATAACTGACTGGGGGACATGGGTGCCATGACCAATAACTAAATCAATGTATTTGGAGTCTAAAAGTTGAATTACGGTCTCTTCCTGATGCGTGCTTAAAGTGGAGATGTATTCTTCTCCCCAGTGAACGCTCACTATTATGAAATCCGCTCCTTCTGAACGAGCCTGCTCGGCATCGGAGATGATTCTTCCTATGTCAAGATCGGCTATTAGCCATACAGGGTCGGTTGGAAGCTCAGAGCTATTTAAAACATCAGTTACAGAAAGGTGAGCAACAGAGATTCCTTCAACTTCAAAGAAACTTGCTGTGGGTTTTTCGTCAGATAAAGACATGCCCGCTGCTTGAACACCAACACGGTTCAGTTGGGTAAGAGTATTAGAGATGCCAGTTGTTCCAGCATCCAGACTGTGATTGGAAGCTACTGAACAGCCATCATATTGAGCTGAGGAGATTGCATCCGCTAGCTGATACGGAACTTCAAAATTGGGGTAGTACGAAAGTCGCGAGTTGTCGCCAGATAGAGGAGTTTCTAAGTGGCAAAGTGAAAGATCAGCAGATTCAAATACTTGCTTGACTGAATCAAACATGTATTCAAAGTTCCAGGAGGCTCCATCTGAAGAACGTGCAGTATCTGCTACAAATTCATGAACAAGAATCTCACCACTTGCCGCGAGGGTGAAAGATCGAACGCTATTTTCTTCACTCTGAGTTGTGTCAGTGGGTGGCAACTCATCAGTTTCTACTGAGGAAGTAATTTCGGTTGCTTGGGGCTCAATTTCCTCACCATTATTTCTAAAAGAGAGAACCAATACCAATATTGAACCCAGAATTATGAGTTGCGAAATTCCCCAAACAGCTCGCCGTTCGTTAATCGGAATCGGGGAGTTTGGGTTCATGATAGATTTCGAAGAATTGGAGTGCCGGGGCGAATGTCTCTGTTGTTGGTTCCGTTCGTTCGAACGACTTGACCACTGACAAGCACGTGAGAAACACCTGTTGATTCTTGTGCCGGATTTTCAATGTCAGCGTTATCGATGATGCTTTTTTCATCAAAAATTGTTATGTCAGCGACCGCTCCACCCTGTAATCGCCCGCGTCTCGCCATATCAAAACTGCATTCTCCTAAAAGTTGGCTTGGAAGGGAAGTCATACGAGATAAAGCATCAACAAGGGTGAGCGTCTCTTTCTCTCTAACGTAACGACCGAGCACACGGCTGAAAGTTCCAGAACAACGCGGATGATTGTTGTGCCGTTGTTCAAGAATTGAGTCTGAACCAATCATCATCCAAGGCGCTTTCAAAGCAGTAGTTATATCTTCTTCAGACATCGCAAACGCCGCAGTGAGAAGATTAGAAGAGCGAATAGCAGGCCATTCAGCCTCAGTCACTCTTGTAGACGTTCCTAAAACTTGCAAGTCTTCATAAGTGATTCCAAATTTTTCTTCAAAGTCGTTGAAACGTGAAGTGGCTGCATAAGTGGCCCAAGAAGTGTATGGGTAAGCACAAGCAGTGATCAGTGAACCGCGAGAGCGGGCGTCGTTGATTTGTTCAATTGCTTCGGCCATTCGCCCAGTTCCACCAGTTGAATTCAAATGTTCAATATGGACACGACAACCAGTTTCTTCGGCAACGGCGATCGCTTCCGCTACAGCATCTTCTTGTTTTGACGGGTCAGTGGTTTCGCCACTACGAAGATGAAGACATAGGGGAACACCATATTTTGCGGCTACTACGCCGTGAGCCATCATTTCTTCTTCAGTAACTCCGGCCGTATATTCCGGTTGCTGGTGTATCCCTATTGCCCCTAGCTGGATATCTCGATCCGCTAAACCGGTTAAATCTTCAATAGAGACCCCAGGCACTTTTGAAAGAAACTCAATTCCGGCTCCTAGTTCTCGCCGATGAGCGTATTGATCAGTAGCTCCGCCAAAATTTATTGGTGGGTTAGCGGACTCACATACAGATAAAAAAGTGTCCATTGGGTGGTCGATTCCATGGAGGCAGAGATTAGAAGTCACTCCATCCGCTACTTTGTACCAATCTCCATAACCGTTCGGAGGATAAGAAAGAAGATCAATGAAACCGGGGGACACAACCAGCCCAGAGGCTTCAATAGTTTTTATTCCGTTCAGACTTTCGAACCCAATATGGGTTATCAAATCTCCATCAATACCAATTTCAGCCCTACCATCAAAGCCGCTCTCAGGATCAATCACTCTTCCGCCGGAAATAACTAACTCAAAAGTGTGCCCTTGAGGATCAACCACTGAATTAGCGTCAAAGACTGGAGGTAAATCTGAAATCAGGGTAGTGGAGCTAGAAGTAGAAGCTGGGATCGTAGTCGTGGAAGAAGCACTGACTGCAACTGGTGACGACGATGAAGAGGAGGAAGAACTTGATTTGAAGATCTTAGGAAGCTTTCGAAGAAGCGCTAAATTTGCGGCACCAAACCCAAGAGCGATCATTAGCCTTCGGCGACTAACAGATTTAGAACTCGGGATTTCTAACTCATTGTTTTGATCTTCAACGGACACAACAATGAACGCTAGTAGCCATAGCAAGACAGTTGGTGGTACTCAGGTGAATACAGCAATTCCTTAGATAGAAGTACTCTAGAAACATGCGAAACAAAGCTATCTCTTCTTCCCTAATTTTTATTTCCCTCTTCTTAGGGATTGGAGCAACAGCTTTCTTTACTTCTGGCGCAAAAGAAATCCTCATACCGAAAGTTTCTGCTCAGCCCATAGCAACTATTGAACCCAACCTTGAAATCAACAGACAATCTCAACGTTCAATCACTTCCTACTGGGATCTGGGAACGTGGATAGATTCATATGACATAGATCCGTTATATGTAGACAACCCAACTGTTGTCCCTGCTGATGTGACGGAAATGTCTAACAGCGGAATACGCACTCTTTATATGCAAGCTGCTCGAAGCGATAGCCGCGCTAATTGGCCGATAACCGACCCTTGGATTCTCACAGAGTTTCTTCTAACAGCACACCAAGAAGGCATAGAAGTAGTGGCGTGGTATTTACCAAAATGGGGTTCCGGAAATGAAGATCTAGAGCGTCTACAAGCTCTTTCAGAATTTGAAGTACTAGGGCATCGCTTCGATGGGTTAGCGGTGGATATTGAATGGAACAGTGATGGGTTAGAAGGCCAGGAACGATCTCAGCGGCTTATTAAGTTAAGTAATGAAATTCGAATGAGGATCGGAGAAGACCCACTAGG
Organism: uncultured Acidimicrobiaceae bacterium; assembly: GCA_913053885.1. Classification (GTDB taxonomy): domain Bacteria; phylum Actinomycetota; class Acidimicrobiia; order Acidimicrobiales; family MedAcidi-G1; genus MedAcidi-G2B. The sequence continues at coordinate 2,690 of CAJXGE010000009.1, read as the reverse complement.
GGCGATCGTGATGCCTCCAGTGCTTACCGATGAAATCAACCCAGATTTTTGGCCAAACTTTCCCTGGAGAGAAATTGAACCAATTTATGATGTTTGGCTCCCAATGAGTTACTGGTCTTTCCGTACAGAAGAACATGCTGACCCCTATTACTACAGTGGAGAAAGTATTCGTTTATTGCGAGAAAATCTCGGCAACCCGGAAGCTAAAGTTCATGGAATCGGAGGAATAGGTCTTGCAGACGGAACTCAGTTACCTGATCCAGGAGAACCTTTGGCCAGCATTGACGACTTAAAACCATTTGTTGATTCTCTAATTGCAACCGGATCCATAGGAGGCTCAATTTATGACTGGGCTACCACTGGAGAGTACTCTCGGCAACAATTAGCAGAGTTATTTGCTGATTTATAAATACTTTCATGACTAAATAGTTCAATAAATACGGTTCTTTTCCAAGAAAAATTGAACTCTGATTGGCCCGCGCGCGCGGGCCGCGTACCCTATTTAAGATGGAAAATGTAAAGCAGGCAGCTCAGAAAGGCACAGCTACCACATCTTTTGGTGCGGGTCGACGTGAAAGCCATGACGCCTCTGCTTTTTACAAACGGTTCAAATCTCCCGTTCTGTCTAAAGACGAGACAGTAAATAACGTCGAAAACCTCGGAAATGGATGCATGCATGGCGATGCACGAGACATGCATCATCTGCCAGATAATTCAGTGGCTTTAGTCGTCACCTCTCCACCTTATTTTGTTGGCAAAGAGTACGAACTAGCAGTTAATGACGAAACACAAGAGAACCATATTCCAGCTTCTTACATTGAGTATCTTTCAATGCTTCGTGATGTTTTCGCTGAGTGTTCAAGAGTGTTAGAACCAGGCGGACGTATTGCAGTTAATGTTGCCAACTTAGGGCGTAAGCCTTACCGCAGCCTTTCTTCAGATGTAATACGGATCCTTCAGGACGACTTAGGTCTTCTCTTACGAGGGGAAGTGGTGTGGCAAAAAGCTGAAGGAGCAACTGGTTCTGTCGCTTGGGGATCTTTTCGAAAAGCCGCCAATCCAGTCTTAAGAGACATGACCGAGAGGGTGATTATTGCGAGCAAGGGTCGGTTTGACCGTGCTCAAACAAGCAACAATCGTGAAAGTAAAGGTCTGCCGCATGAAAGTACTATCACGACAGACGAATTCATGGAAGCCACTCTTGATGTCTGGCGCATAGATGCCGAATCAGCCAACCGAGTTGGGCACCCCGCACCATTTCCAGTTGAACTCCCTCGGAGACTTATTGACCTCTATACATATAGAGAAGACCTTGTACTCGATCCTTTTATGGGTTCTGGCACAACGCTTGTTGCAGCGATAAGAGCCGGGAGGCGACCTGTCGGATACGACCTTGAAAGAGAATATGTTGACTTGGCATCTACACGGGTAGAACAAGAAAGGGAAAGAGTCGCAGAAGGCAAGTTAGCTGCTTGGCGTCGCAGAGATTTAGCAGAGTCCGGAAGCCAAGTTCAGTTCTTCACTGACGAAACCGCACTCGAAACCGCAGAACATGTTCTTGATCGCGCCAATGAGATGGGTAAAAAAGCGACAGACATCGCAGCCAACATTCTGGAATCTTCCGGATTTGAAATAGTCAAAGAGAAAGCAACATGCAGAAAACTTGGTGTGAGTTTCCCCTTTTTAGTCACCGACCAAGCTGAAGGTATTCAATGGTACGTCGAAGTTTCTGGAGCGTTTACAACAGCTCGACCTGGTATGAGAAGAGCAGACGTTCTATGGAAGACATTAGGCAGAGCTCACGTTCTAGCCTCCGACCCCTCAGAGAACCCACGTCTACTTATCCTTACTTCACATTTACCTCGTCTCGGAAGCGAAGGAGATCGGGCATTAAAAGCAGTGGGTGGTTCAGGATTCTTTGATGCAATAGAAATGTTTGATGATGAAGCGGTTGATCGACTGACTCACTATGCAAAGGTCGCTCCTGACCGTCCTGTTCCCGGATTCTGGACTGAACAAGATATTGCCAACAAGTTTGCCTAGACTCCTGATTTCGTTAAAAGTCCACTTGGTGAGCAGAATGGGTTATTACACAGAAGGAATTTCATGAACGATAGTTGGCCTAAACAAGACGCCCTTAAGCATGATGGCCTAGAAATCTCATGGCTTGATTGGGGAGGGGATGGAGATCCTTTGGTTCTGCTTCATCCAAATGGGTTTTGCGCCGGGATATACGACCCATTAGCAAAACAACTCAAATCTTCTTTCAGGGTTGTCGCTGTGGACCTAAGAGGCCACGGGTTAAGCGAGTTTGTTGTAGATGAGAACAAACTTGGTAATGACGATATGGCTTCTGATGTTCTAGCGATAACTAATCATTTAAATTTTGAAAGTTTCTATCTGCTGGGCGTCTCACTCGGAGGAGGGGTAGCTATTGAAACCGCAGCCCTCGCCAAAGAAAGAGTAAAAGGGCTCATACTTATCGAAGCAATAGCTATGCCTATTGTGGATGATGCGAGTCATGAACAGTTCTCTAAACAACCTCGAGGTTCTCACCCCCTTGCCGTAGGTGCACGTAAACGTCGAGTTGTATGGCCTGATCGATCAACAGTTATCGAATCTTATGGATCCCGCCCACCTCTAAATAGTCTCGCTAAGGAAGCGTTAGAAGCGTATGTGCATTGGGGTTT
>CAJXGE010000008.1:0-45697 GCA_913053885.1 uncultured Acidimicrobiaceae bacterium | reverse complement strand
TTTCAACGGAAACAGGTGCTCCTTTAGATTTCGCTACAACACCTTTAACTGAATGTGGCATTTCCCCTCCTAATGCTGTTGCAAACAACTTACACAAATAGAAGGAAACGCACCATATGGAGCTCTTCTGTTATGGCCATCGCATGGAAAAAGTGTTTAGCTTCAGAAATACTTGGTGCGCACTACGGCGGGCTCTTACAGATTTCAAATTAAGTGTTATCTATTGCTGGTAAACAGGGGTGATGATTGCTCGAGCCAGTGTGTTCCCAAACATGTTGAAACCACAAATGGCAGCAGAGACATTCCCATCAATAGGTAGAGAATCAACGCTAAGAGCATGAACCGCAAAGATATAGCGATGTAAGCCATGTCCAGGAGGCGGAGCTGAACCCAAATATCCGTAAAGACCAGCATCATTTTTAAGTTGTTTGGCGTCTTCTGGCAACAATGCGCCATCTTGACTTCCTGCCCCGGTAGGTAGTTCTTCCGTGTTCGTAGGTATGTCATAAACAACCCAGTGCCAAAACCCGCTTCCTGTTGGGGCATCAGGATCAAAACAAGTGACAGCAAAACTTAAGGTACCTGCGGGAGCACCACTCCAAGAAAGATGTGGAGAAACGTCTTCTCCTCCGGCACCGAAAATTCCAGATACCTGAGGCATGGGTAGCATCTCACCATCTGCTACATCGTTACTTTGTATCTCAAAAGACGGAACTTCAGGGAGGAAATCGTAGGGGATAGGAGGTACAGGCATTTTTCTTCCTTTACTTTGTTGTATCTAATTTGGTGGAGCTGGCGGGAATCGAACCCGCGTCCGTCGAGAGGTTAATGCACACGCTACGACCATTCCCAAGAATATGGCTTACGGTAGCCATTCCGCTGGGTCAGACAAGCCCTAAGGCTTTACCGTCAAGTCTTTCCTCAAAGTCAGCGGTCTTTCTCGCCGTCAGCGGTCTCTCCCTGCGGTCCACCGCTACTTCTGTTGCCGGGCTGTAGCGATTAGGCCCCGGGAATCATTACTGGTCCCAGTGACTCTCTACTACCTAATTAAATTAGGCGGCGAGAGCGAGATCATCCGTTTTGGCGTCTCTATTGATGCCCTGTTTTAAGAGTCTGAGCAACTCTGGTCGCATGAAACATTCACAGCAGTCGGCGTCGAAACCGATCAGCCCCGTAAATGAATCATAAAAATTCATTTTGTTGTCAAATAACTAGGAACCTAATGCTATTTGAAGTTTTTGATGAATAAAAGCCCTTTTTCCTTTTAACAACAGTTGTTTTAGGGGCGATGACACTTTTCATAAAAGTTGTTCTACGGTGGTATTAGTCAATTCTTTAAACAATTGAACTTGGAGTAAAAATGCGAGTAGGGAATAAAAGCCTTCACGTAGCTTTAACTCTTGGCGTACTTGCAGCAGTGTGGGCAATACCCGCGGCTACTGCTGGAGCGGAAATTATGGTTTCAGATGAAACAACTTTCGCTGAAATAACTTCATCTACCGAGAACTCTTCAAATGAGGAACTACTGATTTCAACGGAAGGGCAAGAACTTCTTACTTCTGGATACACCCCCGGTGAAGCCGCAACAAAAGTAGCTAAGGAAGAACTCCTTCAAGACCCATCCTTGGCTAGAAATCCATTTGGTCTAATAGTCCAGTTCGAACAAGGTTTAACCGATCAAGAACTGGCTGAAGCTTTAGCACCGATCGGCGGGGTGTTAATAGGAAAAGCAGTTGCAGATGGTTCAACGTATTTGATCGAAACTCTCTATGAACTTGAATCTGCTTCAGTCATTTTAGAATCTGATGCACGAGTAAAGAGTGTTGAATTTGACGAAGTCTTACAAATCACCGACCTTCCAAACGACCCAGACCTTGATCAGTTATGGGGATTAAATTCAACTTACGGTATAGACGCTCCAGGAGCCTGGGCGAGCACTCTAGGCAACTCATCAGTAGTGGTCGCAGTCATAGACACCGGAATAGATCTTGATCACCCAGATCTCGTAAACAACCTTTGGACAAACACTGACGAGATCCCAGGAAACGGTATAGACGATGACAACAATGGCTTCATCGACGACATTCATGGATGGGATTTCGTCAACAATGACGGAAATCCAGATGACGACAATGATCACGGAACACATGTAGCAGGAACAATTGCTGCTTCCGCTAACTCAATCGGAGTAGTAGGTGTCGCTCCTGGTGTCCAAGTTATGGGACTAAAGTTCCTCAATTCCAGCGGCTCAGGAATGACCTCTCACGCTTTACAGTCGCTGCAATACGCAATAGATAACGGAGCACTCATTTCAAATAATTCATGGGGAGGCGGTGGCTTTAGCTCCGCGATGCAAACCTTACTCACTCAAGCAGAATCAGTTAATCACCTTTTTGTAGCTGCGGCAGGAAACTCCTCAACCAATATTGATAACTCTCCCACTTACCCAGCTGCTTATCAAAACGCGAACGTTGTTTCAGTTGCCTCTATTCAATCCGATGGATCTCGATCAGGATTCTCCAACTACGGAACAACCAACGTGGACGTAGCAGCTCCTGGATCTGGTATTCGTTCCACAGTCTCGGGGGGAGGATATGCAAGCTTTAATGGAACATCCATGGCCTCTCCTCATGTTGCCGGCATTGCTGCCCTAATGCGGTCTCTGGCGCCGACCGCATCAACCGCAGACATCAAACGAATTTTGATTGAAACTTCAACTTGGGATTCTCGATTAGAAACCGTTTCTGACTCTGCAGGAAGAGTGAATGCTTCAGCAGCTGTGTCTGCCGTCAACGGATCCATCCCTTCTTTGAGTATCACAGCAACAGCAACAGTGGTAACAGAAGGTGCAACCGTCACTTTCTCTGCCACAGCTACAGATTCTTCGAACAACAACATTGCAAACCAAGTCCAATGGAAAATAGGAGACCAACTTCAAGCAACAGGAGCTTCTTTCACCTACACAGCCTCTACGCCGGGCCAGATCAGAGTAAGAGCAGAAGTTACCGATTCCACGGGCACCGCATCTACCTTTATCAACTTAACGGTAAATGAGATTGAACGATCCATCACCGTAACCTCTCCGAACGGAGGAGAGGTATTTGAAACAGGAGACACAGAACAAATCACTTGGAATCACGTTGGGCCAACTGGGCCAGTAAATGTCTCAGTCATAGAGAAACAAACAGTTTCAGCAGAATTCATAGGAGAAGCTGCATTGCCGATCGTTGACCACACCGTTCTCACCGTGCCAATCAACGTCACTTCAACTACACCAATCACCTCATTAACAGTCGGGCTTCGCTTGAACCACACTTGGGACGCAGACTTACTTTTAGAGGTAGTGAGCCCCTCAGGACAAACAGTTCAACTAGCGAATCATGTAGGACAATCAGGAGACAATTTCGGATCAGGCGCTGAAAGTTGCAGCGGTGAACTAACAATCTTTTCAGATACAGCAGAAACCTCAATACTTTACGGCACCGCTCCTTTCGCAGGCTCATACAAACCACAACAGTTACTAAACGCTTTCTCCGGGCAGAATCCTGCAGGACAATGGCAAATAAAAATCAACGATCAATGGACTTACGATCAAGGCCATTTATTCTGCGCACAACTTAGTTTCAACGGAACAAACACAGCTATAGCAACGAATGTTCCTGTCGCGAATGGGACCGTATCTTGGACAGTTCCTGAAGCACTAGCAGGAAAAAACTTGATAGCGAGAGTAGATAGCGGACTTGCTTATGATGAGTCAGACTCTGCTTTCTTTATAGCGGGCGGAGGAAGTCCAAGCCCAACAACCACGACAACCACTACAACCACAACTCAACCCCCCGTAGAAATAGAGATCCTCTCACCTAATGGCGGGGAGATATACAACCACGATGAAACAATTACTGTCTCCTGGACTTCTACAAGCTCAGATCCACTAACAATCTTCGCTCATTCGGTTAATAAAGCACCTAAAGAACTAGGGGAGACCAGCCCAATTCAAGATCACACAACCCTCTTAATACCAGTCAGCATTCCTAACTCAGGTGCTGTACGTGAAGTTGCTTTGGGTCTAAGAGCTAACCATACGTGGATGTCCGATTTGACGGTTTCACTCCGCCACCCCGATGGAACGACAGTGGTACTTATGGACCGAGAAGGGTCAAACGGGGATGATCTTGGATCCGGGTCTAAAGACTGTTCTGGAACGATGACTGTTTTCGACGATGACGCGACAACTTCTGTTGTAGATGGATCTGCTCCGTATTTAGGGCAATTCAAACCTGAAGAACCACTTTCAACTTTCGACGGTTTAGCCACAGCTGGAACATGGTATATAGAAGTAAAGGATTCTTTTGGTTTAGATCAAGGGAACGTCTTTTGCGTTGACCTTGAAATAGCAGGGGATGGAGCGCAAGTCGCATCAAGCCAAACATCTCCGATTACTATTTCCGCCCAAACACTTGGTGCAGGCTCTTATTTAGTCAGAGCTGCAACGAGCAACGGAAACGGTGAAGGACTCTCCGATTCTTCTTTCACAATCAACCCAGCACCATTTGATGCGTCTGACTCATTCCCAGAAGAGGGCGTAGAAGAGTACACGATCACTGTGGGTTATACATCAGAGGAAATGACAAATCTCAACAACTCAGCAAGCTCCTTTGGTATGGGTGTTGAAGAATTTCAAAAAACAGCTGTAGGACTACTGGCATTCCTGCGGGCTTTGCTTCCACCAGGGGCAGCAGAATGGGCACCTATCTGTTCAGATTGTGTTGGGAGCGAACAGACTACGACTCTTTACACAGCTAGCGATGGCACACAAAGTGCGTTAGAGAGCGTTGCCGGTTCTTCTATGAATGGAGCGCAAGCTCAGCGATTCTCAAGTTCAGTTCTTATCTTCTTACTTGCATTGTTGGATGCGCAGAACTGATAAAAAGTATTTGATTCAAACTTCTTTCTGTCTTCTACCTAATTCTTTCTGAGTTTCTCTATCAGCGTCTTTCTTTGCGATGGTTTGCCTCTTGTCGTAATCAGATTTACCCCGACCCAAGGCGACCTTTACTTTGGCTTTACCTTTGGAGAAATAAAGAGAAAGAGGAACTAAAGTCAACCCATCTCGGTTAAGTCGACTAGAAATACGTTCAATTTCTTTACGATGCAAGAGAAGTTTTTTCGGTCGATCTGGTTCATGAGCAAACGTATGGTTACTTCTATATGGAGCAATATGAAGCCCAATTAGCCACAACTCGCTGTTCTCTTCACGACCAAAAGCTTCTGAAATCTGAACTTTTGACTCTCGCAGCGATTTAACTTCACTTCCAGAGAGAACTAATCCAGCTTCCCAAGAGTCAAACAACTCGTAGTTTCGACCCGCCTGGCGGTTCGTCGCAATTACACGATCGTTACTTTTAGACACATTAAAAGAGTACCGCTAAGCGGCATCGACTTTCTTGTCATTGCAAGATAATCAATGATAAAGAACATTGTTCAATCAATAACCAAGAGTTGAGATAGATTGCCTACAAGGATCAAACAAACATGAGGAGTGCCTGTGCGACCGGATGGCCGACAAAATAATGAACTACGGGAAGTTTCTTTTGAAAGAGATTTCACAGAAATGGCGCTTGGCTCTTGCTTAGTGTCTTTCGGCCGTACTCGAGTCTTATGCACCGCTTCGGTAAATGACTCTGTGCCACCGTGGTTGCGCAACACAGGAAAGGGATGGGTAACAGCAGAATACGCCATGCTTCCTGGTTCAAGTAATGAAAGAGTAAGAAGAAAGACTTCTGGAAGAAGTCAAGAAATCCAAAGACTGATTGGACGCTCCCTCAGGGCAGTTGTTGATTTAGATGCTTTAGGAGAGCGAGAAGTAACAGTTGACTGCGATGTTCTTCAAGCAGATGGTGGAACAAGAACGGCATCAATCTGCGGAGGGTTTGTGGCCCTGCACGATGCGTTTAGCCGCTTGGTTCAAAATGGCGAACTTGAAGCAAATCCGATTACCGACCAACTAGCAGCCATTTCTGTGGGAATCATTGAGGGCGAAGCTCGTCTTGATCTTCCCTACATAGAAGATGCAGCAGCGGAAGTAGATTTCAATGTAGTTATGACCGGTTCTCAAGAGTTTGTCGAAGTTCAAGGAACAGCAGAAGAGGCTACGTTTACTCGCTCACAATTAGATGAACTAATTGAACTCGCTTCAGCAGGAATTGATGAAATTATTAGAAATCAAAAAAATCTATTATCAGATCCGCCCTCACCCCGGAAATAGGCTTTGAAAGATGCTTCCGGAGCTAGTAATTGCTAGTGCGAATCCAGACAAAGTAGAAGAAATATCGGCAGTGCTTAGTGATCTCGTTACTTTGATTCCTCGACCCAAAGAAGTACCAGAGGTAATCGAAGATGGGGAAACGTTAGAAGATAATGCCAGACTCAAAGCGCAAGCAATCCTCAAAGCAACCGGGTTGCCCTCTCTTTCAGATGACACTGGACTCAGCGTTGACGTTTTGGGTGGGGAACCGGGAGTACGGTCAGCGCGTTACTCCGGCGAAGAAGCGACTTATCAAGACAACGTAGACAAACTGCTTCACAACCTAGATGGAGTACCTCCAAGACTACGAACAGCTCGTTTTCAAACGGTAGCGATGATTTGTTATCCCGATGGAAGTGAAATAACTGCCACAGGTGTAGTTGAAGGAACTATTTCAGAATCGCGTAAAGGGGATGGAGGATTTGGTTACGATCCGGTATTCATCCCTTACGAAGGCGATGGCTTAACATTTGCGGAAATGGGTGATGAGAAACATCTGATTTCTCACCGAGGTCGTGCTTTACGCAACCTTATGGAAATGCTTAGCAACTAGTTTGTTGAAACTTCTGATGGGTCAAAGGTGCGGTTAACGAATCGATCAAACTCTGCGTCGGTAACTGGTTCAGAAAAATGAAAACCTTGAGCAAAGTTGCATTTCAATTTACTTAATTGCGTGAGTTGCGTTTCAGTTTCAACACCTTCAGCAACAACTTCAAGATCCAAACTGTGAGCTAAAGCAATCGTTCCTGTGACAATAGCGGTGTCATCATCGCTAGTTCCTAGCCCCGACATGAAAGAACGATCTATTTTCAGGAAATTGATTGGAAATCTTTTGAGGTAGGCCAGAGACGAGAAACCAGTTCCGAAGTCGTCAAGTCCTATTTGCACTCCAAGAGCAGTCAACTCCTCAAGTACTTTTCCAGTAACAGGATTGGCAGCGATAAGGGCGCTTTCGGTAAATTCCAGAGCCACCAATGAAGAATCAAGATTGTTCTCACTTAAAGCAGATCTTATGACTTCAGGAAAAGCAGGGTCAGAGAGTTGCCTTGCTGAAACATTGACTGCCATATTTAGTGAATTTTTACTTGACGTGTTCCATTTTCCCAGTCGATTTAGAGCGATGCTCAAAACCTGACTTCCAAGATCAGCTATGAGGCCAGTGTCTTCAGCCACATCAATAAACTGATCCGGTAAGAGAAGGTCACCGCTTTCCACTCTTATTCTTGCTAATGCCTCCGCTCCGACAACTACACCATCTGATATGCGCACGACAGGCTGAAAATAAACCTCTATTCGATTGTCCTCTAGAGCCTGTCTCAATTCTTGCTCTACGCTATGTCGACGTACCGCTTGATCTCGAAGATGATCGTCAAAGACTTCAGCACGGTCTCTCCCTTTTTCCTTGGCACGATAAAGGGCAGTGTCTGCGTCGCGGAGAAGATCATCGGGTGTTTCTTCCCCATGCGCTAATGCAATACCGATACTGGTAGTCACTACTGTTGATTCTGAACCCAACTCGACTGGGGTGGAGAGCGAGCTACGGATACGTTCAGCAGCAACTAACGCATCCGTGGTTCTGGCCATATCACCAATTACAACAACGAATTCATCCCCGCCTAAACGAGCCACAGTGTCTCCAGGGCGTACTGTTGTTTCCAGCCTTCGAGAAACTTCTCTTAGAAGATCGTCACCAGATCCATGGCCTAAAGAGTCATTAACTACTTTGAAGTTGTCAAGATCCAGAAAGAGAACACCAACCATAAGATCATGTCGGGAAGAGCGATGTAATGCATCGCGGAGACGTTCAAGCAGAAGAGCTCGGTTAGGAAGACCAGTTAACTCATCATGAAAGGCACGTTCTTCTAACTGGGCTGCCACTTCAACTCTTTCAGTTATGTCACGTGCATTAACTACAACACCAGCTACAGCGGGGTTTTCCAGCAGATTCGTAGCAACTATCTCCATATGCAGCCAAGTTCCATCTTCATGAGAGATTCGTGCATCAAAAGGGGGGGACATTCCAGGAGTTGAAAGCATCTCTGGTACTTGTTCGCTTAAATCATCACGATCATCTGGATGCACCAGTTCAATTACTGGAGTTTCTTCAAGCGCTACAACATCTCGTCCAAGAACACGACCAACGGCAGGACTAGCGTAAATAATTTTCCCATCATTCCCGATTACGGCTACTAAATCGGAAGCATGCTCTACTAAAGCCGCCAGCCGGACTTGAGTAGCTTCTACGCGCCTTTGAGCAGCATGTAAATCGCTTAAGTCTCTTGCTACTAAAGAAATGGCTTCAATCTGATGGTTTTCTGTTCGATGAGCTATCAACAAAGCAGAGACAGGAACTTTTTTTGCAGTTCCAAGCTTTCTAACGTTTAGCCGGAATTCCCCTCTCCAGATATCTCGTGACCTTATTGAAGGTAAAGCAGTAGCAGCGAACTGTGCTTGAGACCAGCCATCAAGTAGATCAAGAAGTCTTGATCCGACTATTCCGGGGGCTAACTCTTCTAGAGCGGCATTAGCCCACCTCACATTTCGACCCAGTGGATCTAAAATTGCCACTAAATCAGGACTGGCTTCCAACACTCGAGTTAACTCTTGAGCTCTCAAAGCCTCATCTAACTGTCCGGTGACATCAGCGAAAGTTACCAGACCACCTGATTGGACAGGAGTTATAGAGAGATCTATCCAGCAAGGATCTCCAGAAGTGTCCCGTAGTCGAAGTCGCCCTCGGAGACCTGTTTGATTGGTAAGAGCATCGTTCAGTTCCGAAAGAAAATCTTGCTTTCCGCTTGGGTCTAAATGACTTTTCCATCCTTCTCCAAGAGCTTCGTTAATGTCTTGTCCGGTAAGAGAACTCCAGTGATCATTTACAGCTACACATTGAAGTTGAGAATCAAGCAGAAACATTCCCGACGGGGACGAAGCAACAAGGTCGCTTAAATGAGCCCCCTCGTTTGACAGGCGGTGATCAGTATCAACAGATATATTTCTCTTGTTCACGTGCGGACGGGGGGACTCGAACCCCCATGCCTTGCGGCGCCGGCTCCTAAAGCCGGTGCGTATGCCAATTTCGCCACGTCCGCAGGCTTTGAGCTAAAGGCATAGAGCCTTTAGCTGTTTGGTTAGTGCATTTCTCCGCGACGAACAATCACTTGATCAATAATGCCATAGTCACGAGCCTCCTCGGCGGTGAACCAGCGGTCACGGTCGCTGTCAGCTTCTATTGTTTCAACTTTCTGTCCGGTATGTTCAGCTATTCGTTCTTGCAGCATTCTCTTGGTGTAAGCCATTTGCTCAGCTTGAATAGCAATATCGGAAACCTGACCCCGAACTCCCCCTAATGGTTGATGCATCATGATGCGTGCATGGGGGAGTGCATAACGCTTACCAGGAGCACCAGCACATAGTAAGAACTGACCCATAGAAGCGCCAAGACCCATGCAGATAGTTCCAACCTCAGGACCGACAAACTGCATAGTGTCGTAAATCGCCATTCCTGAAGTAACAGAACCACCAGGAGAGTTGATATAAAGCCAAATTGGTTTTTCAGAATCTTGAGATTCAAGGAAAAGCATTTGAGCGCTGATGTAGTTAGCAACTTCATCATTAACATCAGTTCCTAGAACGATTATTCGATCTTTAAGTAGTCGGCTGAAGACATCAAAGCGGCCATCCGCAACTGCATCAGCATTTAAAGAGGTCATAGAGTCAGTTATTAAATGTTCAGTCATGTAAAGCAGGCTATCGCGATGTGAGCAGAGGACACATATGTATTTCTACCTTCAACTTCTAGCCTCTTCTGCTTTTTGTCTTAAATCCGTAGTTGCGTGAGCTAAACCTTCAGGGTCACGAAACAAAGCACTTCCAGAGACGAAGACGTTGGCGCCAGCGGCTGCTGCGGCTGCGATCGTAGATGGTCCTATTCCACCATCAACTTCAATGTCGCAGTCATATCCTTCAAGCATCTCCGCAATTCTTACTACTTTAGATTCCATTTCAGAAATATAGGTTTGGCCACCAAAACCTGGATTCACTGTCATCACCAGAACCAAGCCAAGAAGATCTCGGACCTGACTTATGGCTTCTGGTGGGGTGTGAGGATTAAGAGCAACAGCTGGAGTAGCTCCCAATTCTTTGATAGTTGCCAATGTTTTATGTAGATGAGTACAAGCTTCTACATGAACAAGAATTGTGGAACAACCTGCTTCGATATAGAGAGGAGCGAGCAAGTCTGGGTCAACTACCATCAAATGGGCTTCAAAGTCTATGGAAAGTAAGGGCCTAATTGAGGCAACAACATCAGGGCCGACCGTTAGGTTTGGAACAAATACACCGTCCATGATGTCCCAGTGGATTCGATCAACCCCAGCTTCTTGAAGAGCTAAACATTCTTCACCCAATCGTGAAAAATCAGCTGGAAGGATAGAAGGGGCAATAAGTACAGGTCTGCTCATAATGTTGACTTTACTCCTTTCCGCTTAAAGGTTGGCGACGAAACCGTAGATGTTCTGGATATGGATAAAAATCCGGAAGTTGGTTATTTGAAAGTTGCGTTTGAACATCTTTCCAGAAATCAGTAGAAAAGAGATCTCCATGGACGGTCTTGAATCGTTCCCATATTTTTTTATCTATTCCAGAGGGGAACGCCATAAAAGTTGGGAATTGTTCAGGAAATACATCCCCCCGCTCAACAGCAAACCAAGGCTGAGATCTCATTTCTTCTTCGTAACTATTCGATTGGGGAGTTTCTCTAAAGCGACAGTCTTCAATAAGACATATTTCGTCGTAGTCATAAAAAACTACGCTTCCATGTCTTGTTACACCAAAGTTCTTCGTAAACAGATCACCGGGCCAGATATTTGCGGCAGCAAGGTCTTTGATGGCGGATCCCCAATCCAGTGCAGCGGCTTCAGCTTTATCAGCAGACATTTCACGAAGATAAAGATTAAGCGGATAAACCTGACGCTCGGTGTAGAGGTGAGAGATAACCACTTGATCGCCAACTAAACGAACAGTTCTACTGGCTTCAGTTAATAACTCTTCAAGCAAGTCGGGATCAAAGCGGTCTGCATCAAAAGAAAGATTTTCAAATTCTTGTGCATCTACCATTCGACCAACACGATCATGGTGATAAACCAATTTGTAACAGTCTTTTATAGCTTGATGTGTCGTATTTTTCGGAGGGTCAAAACGATCTTTGATGACTTTAAAAACCACGTTGAAAGAAACCAAAGTGAAAACTGTCATTACCATTCCAGGAGTACCGCGTGCGCGAATGAACTTGTCATTTGAATTCTGCATATTTCTATAAAGCGCGCGATAGAGGCTGGTTTTACCATGCTGGTTGAAGCCGAAAGCCGTATAAATCTCAGAAATAGATTTAAGGGGCAACATTGACTTCACGAATCCCACTAGTTCTGATGGCCGAGACCATTCCACGAAGAAATAAGACCGGGTAAAGCTGAAGAGGCGGCTAGCTTGCGATTCTGTAAGGAGAACTGTGTCTACAGCCAGCCCGCCTTCGCTGTGAATCACAGGAATAACTATGGGAGTTAGTCGATTAAGATATCGCAGTCGTCCAACGAGATAAGCGCCTTTGTTACGGTAAAAAACAGGACGAAGCATGTCAATGTTGTCTAAATCTAGGTTGTCCCAAGCATCAAGTAAGAAAGCATCAACTTTCGCAGCAACTTTTTTGGCATCAGACTCAAGATCCACCCAAGGAATGTCAAAATCGTAGGACTCCAAAATAGAACGGATAAGGGCAGCTGAATCTCTGGTTCGAGTCCAAGTGGAGAACAAATTTGAGTCACCCTCACTTTTTGGAAGAGTCGAGGCCCCAAACCAGCGGAGCTCGACATCGTTATCGATACCTATTGTTGTGAAAATCCTTCGGGTTACTGAATTGAAAAAAGTCTCTGAAAGATCCAGATCAGATCTTCCAGATATTCGACGACGATAATGAAGACGCGCAGCTCGCCAGAGACCTCGTTGATCCGGTACAGATTTAAGCGTTTCTTTAACGGAAGCCACCGTTGCATTGACTTCTTGAGTGTGGAGCCCAAGTCGCTGAACAGCCTCTTGGTCTTGACTTGACCACTCCTGATTAGCGAAATGGTTACCAGCGCGACGAGTTATTTCCTGAAAAGAGGTTATGTATTTGACATAACCATCATGAATAGCGTCAGCTACCCCTGTTGCTATCTGATCAAAGTTTTCTAAATTATCTTCACTCATTTGATCTCTTGTCGTTCTTTTCCTTCCTAAATAGGTATAACACTTTTTCCACCACTAGCCTGCCCGAATATGAATACTCTCACAGAACTTAAAGACAGATTTCCTGGATTATCCAATGGATGGGCCCGATTTGATGGACCAGCAGGAACTCAGGTAGTTGATACAGCGATAGACGCAATGTCTGAATGGCAACGTAGTGGAAATAACGCCAATAGCCATGGGTTCTTTCCTGCGGCAGACGCATGCGATGCTTTGGTTGAACAAGTAAGTGACACCATGGGTGAACTTCTTGGCGCTAATCCAGAAGGCATGATTTTTGGCCCGAGTACTACAGCAAATTTAATGGCAGTGACAAGAGCAATAAGTAAGTCTTTGTCTCCAGGAGACGAAATAATCTGCACTACTCTTGATCACTCAGCAAATGTTTCTCCTTGGCAAATCGCAGCTGAAGAAGCAGGAGCACATGTGCGCATGGCAGAAATGGATGGGGAAACAGGCCGCTTGCCCGTAGAAGTAATAACTGACCTTTTTACAAATAAAACGAAATGGGTTGCAGTATCGGGTGGCTCTAATGCGATAGGAACAATGCCTGATATTGTCTCGATCACTCAGGCAGCTCATACAAACGGAACCCGAGTGGCGGTAGATGGTGTGCATCGAACTCCACACGTCAAAGTGGACATAGGGGAGATCGGATGTGATCTCTATGCGACATCTTCGTATAAATGGTATGGGCCACATGCAGGAGTCCTTTGGATGGCCTCGGACCTTCTCTCTGATTTACCTGCTTATAAAATTCGCCCCGCTCCTTCTCAAGGAGCAGGACGATGGCAATACGGGACACCTTCTTGGGAGACTCTTGCCGGTATAGAAGCCGCAGGAAAATTCCTTTTAGATATTGGTATGGAAAATATAAGTGCACATGAACAGGAACGTTTCAAAAAACTTCTCTCAGGTCTTCATGAGATACCAAAAGTGAGCGTTGTGGGGGTAACAGGCCCTGAAGATGTAGTTGACCGTGCACCCACGTTGATGTTTCTTGTAGAAGGCCTTTCTCCAGAAAATGTTGCAAAGCATTTGGCTGATGCACAAGTGGCGGTTTGGGATGGGCATAACTACGCCTTAGATGCAATGGAGCCATTGGGGTTAGATATAGAACAAGGCGCAGTCCGAGCAGGAATCACTGCCTACATAGGCGATGAAGAAGTGGACCGACTTTTAGAAGCTGTTTCGTCTCTTTAAAATTAGCGAAAACACCAACCAAGCTCTTACTGACCATAGGGTAAAGGTAGGCAGGAAGCAGAGAGGAGGTGCAACGTGGTTAAAAGACTCACTCAGTACAGTCACGGCGCTGGTTGAGGCTGCAAGTTCGCTCCGAGCGAACTGGCGCACGTTGTGCGTCGACTGACTCCAACAAGTAACCCAGATCTCCTCGTAGGAGCGGTTACCGGTGACGACGCTGCCGTTTGGCGTTTAGACAACAATCGGGCGTTAGTGGTCACTGCAGATTTCATCACTCCAGTTGTTGACGACCCCCGTATCTGGGGACAGGTAGCAGCAGCTAACGCAGTCTCAGACGTTTACGCAATGGGCGGCAAACCTCTACTAGCGTTAAATCTGGTCGGATGGAACAGTTCAGAATTACCCACGGACCTTCTATCAGAGGTTCTTCTTGGCGCGCAAGATATTGCCGAGCAAGCGGGATTCGCCATCGCTGGTGGCCATACAGTGGATGATCCTGAACCAAAATTCGGACTGGCAGTTGTCGGTGAAGCCCACCCGGAGCAACTTTTAACAAATGCAGGATTGAAAGTTGGACAAAAACTACTTCTTAGTAAACCTTTAGGAGTGGGTGTCATTACTACGGCGATAAAAAATGACGGAGCATCTACTGGAGCGGCACAAGCAGCGATGAAATCCATGGTTATGTTGAATGACGCAGCTTCTCAAATAGCTCTCAAATTTGGAGCTACAGGAGCTACCGATGTCACCGGATTTGGATTATTAGGCCACTTAGGTAGAGCAGTAGAAGAATCTCAGGTTGGGGCACAGATCAACACAGAAGAAGTTTTATTTCTTCCAGAAACCCGAGAATTGGCCGAAGCGGGATTTATACCGGGTGGAAGTCGTCGCAATCTCGAATGGCTAAACGAACGTTTAGAAAGAGGCGGCTGCGATGAAACCGAAGTTTTATTATTAGCAGATGCACAAACCTCTGGAGGTTTACTTTTTGGGGTTGATGAAAGTAAAGCACAGGAAGCTTTAAATGAACTTGCTGCATCCGGCCACAGTGCATCAATCATTGGTTCTGTGATAAATGAAGAAGGAAAGATAGTTCTTAGTTAATTCAGCCAGCTAAGGGTTGAAACTTAAAGCATTGATTTGGAGAGAGTTATGGAAGAAGAGGGATGGGACTCAGAACTTGAAGAACTCCGAACTCGTGAAACTTTCGCAGAAAGAATGGGCGGCAAAGAAAAAGTAGACCGGCAACGTGAACGCGGAAAACTAAATATTCGCGAACGAATAAACAAACTTCTTGACCAAAATTCCTTTCATGAAATAGGCAAGATTTCCGGACGACCCACTTACGACGAAGAAGGAAACCTAGTAGATCTACAAGCAGCAAATTTCATTTTTGGACGTGGACTAATTGATGAACGACCAGTAGTGGTCGCAGGCGACGATTTTACGGTTCGCGGAGGAGCAGCAGACGCATCTATTCCAGCGAAACAAGTAGCTGCAGAGAGAATGGCAGGAGAACTACGACTCCCAATTATTCGCTTAGTTGATGGCACCGGCGGAGGTGGCTCCGTCAAATCTTTGGATTCAGATCCAAAGAAGAAGAAAGAAACAACTGGAGGGCATGGAGGAGGTTCACGAACCTACGTACCTGCCGTAGTTGGCTGGGAACATGCTATTACTAATCTTTCAACTGTTCCCGTCGTTTCACTCGCTCTTGGACCAGTAGCGGGGCTCGGTGCCGCACGGATGGTCACTAGTCACTATTCAATAATGGTGAAAAAACTTTCTCAGATGTTTGTTGCTGGGCCACCAGTGGTAAATCGATTAGGTGGAGAGCAAGTAGATAAGGAGAGCCTAGGAGGGAGTCGCCTCCAAACTCGTAGCGGTGCTATAGATGACGAAGTCAACTCTGAGGAAGAAGCATTTGAACAATGCAGCAAGTTTCTTTCTTACCTTCCTTCCTCTGTTTATGAACTACCGGCTCGTGGCCCGATAACAGATGATCCAGAACGCAGAGATGAAGAGTTGTTAACTATTATTCCGCGAGACCGTCGAAAAGTTTACAAAATGCGCACAATCATCGAGTCGGTTCTTGATAAAGAATCTTTCTTTGAAATGGGTAAGAACTACGGGCGATCAGTAATTACAGGACTGGCGCGTTTAGACGGGTGGCCCGTCGCAGTTATGGCTGGAGATCCAATGCACTATGGCGGCAGTTGGACTGCTGATGCTTCCCAAAAAGTTGTGCGTTTTGTAGATTTCGCTGAGACTTTCCATCTTCCCGTGGTGCATTTAGTAGAGAACCCTGGTTTCTTGATTGGTACAGAAGCAGAAAAAGCAGCCACGATTCGTCATGGGTCAAGAGCGATGGCTGCAGTTTTTCAAGCGACAGTCCCTTGGTGTTCGATCCTTGTCAGGAAAGTATTTGGCGTTGCCGGAGCAGCCCACTCAGCATCTGATCGTTTTCAGTACCGCTATGCATGGCCATCGGGGGATTGGGGTTCACTTCCCGTAGAAGGCGGAGTTGAAGCTGCGTATCGTTCCGACTTAGAAGCCTCTGATGACCCTGAAGCGTTACTTGAAGAAATCACTGAACGATTAAACAAAGTCAGATCTCCATTTCGTACCGCAGAAGCATTTTATGTTGAAGAAATAATTGATCCTAGAGAAACGCGCCCTCTTCTATGTGAGTTCGCTAATTTAGCGGCGCCTTTAAGAACAGCTGGGCCATCAAATATTAAATATCGACCCTAGGAGTCAGGCGGCTTCGATTATCGCCACTACGTCATCTTCTGAGACTTGATTTCCTTCAGATACAAGTAGTTCTTTAAGTTTGCCGGATGCTGGAGACTCAACCGGTATTTCCATCTTCATGGCTTCCATGATCATTATCACATCACCCTGGTTGATGTCTTCGCCGACTTGAAAGTTTATTTTCCAAACAGTTCCAGTAACAGGGGTTTCGACTTCAAAATACTCCATGTGAGAAGTTGAGCATGTTTCAACACGAAGTGCCACGCTGAGAAAGTGTTTTAAAGGTTGTTCAGCGACACTGGAAATGAGAAGATTAGAAGATGGAATCACAGGAACACGAAACCCCTCCTTCGTTAGAAGGAGTGACTTGGCTCAGTTCAAGTGAAGCGTCAAAAAGATTGGGTGTTACCACCAGAACGTTGTATCGGCTAATAGACGAAGGTCTGCTTTCCGGATTTAGATTTGGTCGTGTTATAAGACTCAAAGAAAAAGATGTTGATCAATACGCTGAGCAGTCGCGTATACAGCCCGGAGATCTTAGGCATCTATACCAAGAATCTGAAATGCAAGAATAGATTCAGTTTTTATACCTGGTTTTAGATATCTGCAATCTTTGAGAGGACTCGTTCTCCAAACTCAGCTAACTGCTCTTCCGTGTTATTCAAAAACATGATTGATGGAACAATTAGACGTGAAACTCCTTTTTCTTTCATCTCTTCAGCAGCGGCAACGGGGTCCGATCCCATCAATTCATTGCTTCCCCAGGTGACCTCTATTTGACTCGCGTCACGCCCATGTTTCTCCGCAGATTCACGAACGAGGTTCATCATATGATTTAAGTCTCCTTTACCGGGAAAGAATCCGTCACCGATACGTCCAGCGCGTTTCGCCGCAGCATCGCTGTGTCCCCCAATAGTTATAGGAACAGACCCATTCAATGGTTTCGGATTGGAAGAGACTTTGTCGAAGGAAACGAATTCACCATCAAAGGAAACTTCATTTCCGCTCCACAACTCTCGCATCACAGCAACGTACTCATCTGTGCGTGGCCCACGGCGCTCCCAAGGAATACCAAGCGCTTCAAATTCTTCTTTAAGCCATCCAACTCCGATACCGAGTTCAACTCGACCGCCGCTAAAGGAATCTAAAGTACCGACTTGTTTGGCAAGCACTAAAGGATTACGTTCAGGAAGGATGATGATTCCAGTACCAAGTCTGATTGTGGAAGTGTTAGCGGCCAACCAAGTAAGCCATATGAGCGGATCAGTTAAATCTGTATCTGGGGCCATTGCCATTTGACCGCTGGGATCATATGGGTATTTCGAATCGTAATTTGAAGGGTAAATGACGTGCTCAACTGTCCAAAGAGATTCAAATCCTGCTTTCTCAGCAGCTTGAGCGAATTGGATACTTCCTTCAGGAGTACCAAAATTCATAATATTTGCGAACGCTATGCCAACTTTCATTTAATTCCTTTCCTAGTTAGATACATACTTGCCTTTAAACCACTTGTTATGCGAGTTGGGTAAAAGATCTGATAAATGTTTCGAAGTGACCTATTTTACCGATGAGTATTTCTCCTATAGCGATAGGATAAATCAAGTGTTCGGGAAATTAAATTGCTTTATTTTTACCTGTCAAATCGATGAGTGTTTGTAATGGGAAACTCAAATCTACAAGGCTTTACACCAACCATTTCAGAGTCCTTACCTGGTCCAGAGTGGCTAAATGAAATTCGAAATGACGCATACACGCAACTGGACGAAGTTGAAGCTCCTGACACTGAAGAAGAAGTGTGGCGATACTCCCGAGTAAATGAACTTAATTTAAGTGAGTTAACTCCGAAATCTGAACGGCCAGAAAATCTCGCGTCAATACCGCTTGACCGCTTTTCTTCACCTAGCGCGATCATTGTCCTTCAAGATGGATGGATCACAAACATCACCATTGGCAAAGAAGCTGAAGAAGCAGGAATCACTATCTGCCCGGTAGGTGACTTAGAAGACGGAGCGAAATACTTCGGAGCGACACTAGAAAAACCCGTTGATATTTTCGGATATTTGAATCGAGCTTTCGGACCTGAGCCCCTTATCGTCGTAGTGCCAAAAGGAACAGTATTAGAGAACCCGATCGTGATAGTCAGTCTGACTGATACTCATGAAGCAGTGTTTCCAAGAATCATGGTTCATTGTGAAGAAAATTCCGAAGCAAAAGTAGTAGAGATCCAAACATCTTCAAACGTAGAAGCAGTTATATCACCAGTTCTAGAAGTAAAAGTAGGACAAGCCGCAAGATACAGCCACTGTGTAGTTCAAAACCTTGGCGCACAAACTTGGCAATTCTCCCATCAAGCTGTTGATGCAGGCCAAGATTCCAGCGCAGAGTTTTTTGTCGCCGGACTTGGAGGAGAATATGCGAGAACTCGAACGGATTGCCGTTTGACTGGAAGAGGGGCGTTTAGCCGAATTAATGCGGCATATTTTGGCGAAGACGACCAAACAATGGATTTTCGAACTTTCCAAGATCATGTGAGTTCTGACACAACAAGCGATTTGCTTTTCAAAGGAGCGTTAAGTGACTCTTCTCGCTCTATCTATAGTGGCCTAACCAAAATACGCCCTGACGCATCGCGGACTCGAGCAAACCAAACAAACCGAAACATCAAACTAGATCCGGAAGCCTGGGCAGAAAGCATCCCCAATCTAGAAATAGAAAATAATGATGTTGTATGTAGCCACGCTTCAACCGTCTCTCCAGTAGATGAAAATGAATTGTTTTACCTTGAAAGCCGCGGAGTGCCCACTCCGGTAGCTGAGAGGCTCATACTTGAAGGTTTTTTTGATGAAATTGTTTCCTCTTTTCCAATCAAGGAAGTATCCGAGCTGCTAACGGAAGCGATTATAGGAAAACTAGATCGACGCACTCTTAACCAAGAAGAGGGGAGTGAATAGAGATGAATAAAATTCCCGTTTGTTCCCTAGGAGACCTCTCAACAGGCAACGTTCAGGTTGTAGAAGTAGAAGGACAATCAGTTCTGGTTGTTCAAATTGATGAAGAATACTTTGCTATCGAATCTCTTTGCAGTCATGCTGATATTTCTCTTGAAAGTGGTGAAATAGATGAAAGTGACCGAACAATTGAATGCCCGAAACATGGAAGCCTCTTCTCTCTAGAGACCGGAGAAGCTCTGACTCTTCCAGCCATCAAACCAGTAAGAAAATTCCCTGTCTCACTAGATGGTGAAAATGTGGTGATAGAACTATGACGAATTCCTCACTCGTAATAGAGAATCTTCATGTTTCTGTATTTGGCAAAGAAATATTGAAGGGTGTCAACATGGAGATTCGCCCTGGTGAAGTTCATGTAGTGATGGGCCCAAATGGGTCAGGTAAATCAACTCTTTCTTATGCTCTTATGGGCCATCCAGAATACAAAGTAACTGACGGTCAAGTAACCCTCGACGGTCAAGATCTGCTCTCCCTTCCCTCGTGGCAAAGGGCTCAGAATGGACTATTCCTCTGTCTTCAACATCCCATCGAGGTACCTGGAGTTACGCTCGAATCTGTTTTGACGGAAGCCGCTCGAGCTGCAGGCAGAGAAACAGACACAATCAAAGAACAAATGATAGAAGAAGCGGAAACTATCGGATTTGAAGAAAGATTTCTTGAACGACCACTGAATGTTGATCTTTCAGGTGGGGAAAAGAAACGAAATGAAACATTACAACTTGGGGTGTTAGGTGCCCGTTATGCGGTATTGGATGAAATTGACTCAGGATTAGACGTAGACGCCCTTGCTGCAGTTTCGCAACGTATCCAAGGCTTCACTCAAGAGCAAAACCTTGGTGTTCTGGCTATAACTCATTTCAGCCGCCTGTTAGAAGTCTTAGAACCTGATCATATACACATCTTGAATGACGGAAGTATACAAATGACCGGAGGTCCTGAACTGGTAGACCGTTTAGAAGAAGAGGGTTACCAAGGCCTTCTAGATAATTAAGGTTCTGACGTTACTGAGAATCTAATTCTTCGAAGCACTGTTCAAGAGTGTTCCATCCAAGAGTTGCACACTTGATCCGTACAGGAAATTTAACAACGCCTTGGAGGGCTTGAAGATCTCCAAGGCCTGCCATTGGTGAATCAGTTTCTTCTGAGCCTTCTTCGAGTCGTCCTTCATGGATGGACATCATTTGTTTAAAGGAGTAAATGATATCTTTAGCTTCGCTGAGAGATTTTCCAGTGGTTACGGTAGTCATCATTGAAGCAGAAGCCAGACTAATTGAGCAGCCATGCCCACCAAACTTCATGTCGATTATCACGCCATCTTCTACATGAATATGAACAGTTACTTCGTCACCGCATAGGGGATTAAAACCTTCTGCCATCACCGCAGGTGGAGTCTCTAATTCTCCTTGATTTCTCGGATTCCGATAGTGATCAAGAATGATTTCTCTATAAAGGTCTTCTAATCCAGACATAAGCGAATTTTAATAACCTCTTAATTACGGTGAAAAGAATTGACCGGTTGCTTCCAAAGCATCAGCCAATGCATCGACATCCGATTCATCATTGTATAGATAAAGCGAGGCCCTAACTGTTGCATTTACTTCAAGTAGTTTCATCAATGGTTTGGTGCAATGATGACCAGCACGCACACAAACGCCATGACTGTCAAGAACCTGACTTACGTCATGCGGATGGACATCTTGGTAGCACATAGAGAAAACGCTGCCGCGTACAGAAACGTCGTTTGGTCCATGGATAATTAAATCGTTACCGAAACGGTCATTCAATGTTTGCAAGGCATAGCTGGTAAGAGTTTTTTCATGATCTAAAACATTTTCCATGCCTATTGATTCAAGGTAATCCACAGCTGCTCCAAGACCAACTATTTCAGCAATTGGTGGAGTGCCGGCTTCAAACTTCCAAGGAATGGTGTTCGTGGTGAAACCTTCTTTAGTTACATTGAGAATCATTTCTCCACCGCCAAGAAACGGAGGCATGCTTTCAAGAAGCTCCGATCGTCCCCAAAGTACGCCTATTCCGGTCGGGCCACACATCTTGTGTCCAGTAAAAGCAAGAAAATCGCATCCCAGTTCTGCTAGATCTGTAGGCCGATGGGGGACGTATTGACTGGCATCAACTAAACATAGTGCTCCAACATTATGTGCAGCGTCAGCAAGCATACGAACAGGAGGAACAGTACCAAGAACATTTGAGGCACCTGAAACTGCCACGAGTTTCACCCCATCGAGCATTCGATCAAGATCTGTGAGATCAAATAAGCCTGATTCGGTTAAAGGAATCCAGCGCACTTCAATACCGCGAGACTCAGCGAGTTGATGCCATGGAACAATATTGGCATGATGCTCAAGCGAGGAAACAAGAACTACATCGCCTTCTTTGAGATTGGACTCACCCCAAGACCTCGCCACGAGATTTATTGACTCTGTAGCATTTTTAGTAAATATTATTTCTTCAGAACGGTCAGATTTTATGAAGTTAGATACTTTTTCTCTAGCGTCTTCCATAGCGGTAGTAGCTTGTTCAGCTAGTCGGTATGCGCCCCGGTGTACATTCGCATTTATCTCTCGATAGTAACTATCAACTACGTCTAGCACTTTCTGGGGTTTTTGAGAAGTGGCAGCCGAATCGAGATAAATAAGTGGTTCATCATTTTCTTCACGCGAAAGAAGAGGAAAATCTTTTTTTATAGTTGATACGTCAAAACTCATTACTTTATTACCGCCGCGAATGCATCAAATCCTTCATTTTCTAGCGTGACCGCTAAATCAGAATCTCCACTTTTCACTATTTTCCCTTCCATTAAAATATGAACTACATCAGGCTGGAGATAGTCAAGAAGGCGCTGATAGTGAGTGATCGTAAGAATCCCAAGCTCTTCTCGCTCTTTCCGAATAGTGGTAACGCCATCAGCGACAATCTGGAGAGCATCTATATCAAGACCAGAATCTGTTTCGTCAAGAATTGCCATTTCGGGTTCAAGAATTGCCATTTGAAGGATTTCATTTCTCTTTTTCTCCCCACCGGAGAAGCCTTCGTTGAGGTATCGGTCAGCGAAAGAAGAATCCATTCCTAATCGATCCATCCATTCCATAATTGCGAGACGCAGCTCAAGAACCGATAAATCGATTCCCTTCCGAGCTGAGAGTGCTTGTCTCAGAAAATTTATTACGGAAACTCCAGATACTTCTTGTGGGTACTGAAAGGCAAGGAATAAACCAGATCTACCTCGCTCGTCAGACGACCATTCATTAATGTCGTCACCGCGAAACTTGATGGTTCCCTCTGTAATTTCATATTCTGGGCTGCCCAACAAAACTGCAGCCAAAGTGGACTTTCCAGATCCGTTAGGACCCATCAGCGCATGAAGTTCACCAGGGTAAATAACGAGATCAACTCCACGCAAAATAGGTTCGCCTTCAAGCGTTGAGGCATGAAGATTCTGGATTTCAAATAAGGGTTTGCTTTTCCCGGTCACCCTTAAAGTCTATTAACTTCTGCGTATTAACACTATGCAGATAGTAGAAATTAGATGATTACCAGCCTCGCTCAATCCATGCATCGAGTGAGGGTTGTTCTGTGCCAATAGTTGTGCCTTCTCCATGACCTGGCAAAACAAGTGTTTCAGGAGCTAAAGGAGCGAATAAACGCCTATCAATTGAATTTATGATTTGTTCAAAGTCTCCACCTTCAAACTCACAAGTCCCTGGTCCGCCGGGGAAAAGGGTGTCCCCTGAAAAAAGAATCGGTGACCCTTCAAGAA
This sequence comes from uncultured Acidimicrobiaceae bacterium, assembly GCA_913053885.1. Lineage (GTDB taxonomy): Bacteria > Actinomycetota > Acidimicrobiia > Acidimicrobiales > MedAcidi-G1 > MedAcidi-G2B. Next base: position 22,365 of record CAJXGE010000008.1, on the reverse strand, counting down.
GGAAACATATGGACCCTGGGGTATGCCCAGGAGTACAAATCGTGTGAAGACGTAACTTTCCGACTTCAATAACCGACTCGTCTTCCAACAAGTAGTCGTATCCATCTAAGAGAGCAGCATCTTCAGGAGTGACCCCTACTTCATAGCCAGCGTCTCTTACAGCAGGCACAGCACCTATGTGATCGTAATGGCCATGAGTTTCAAGCACAGTTCGCACGTCAAGCACCCGACACATTTCAAGAAGTTTGTCATGTTCGTTAGCTGCATCTATTAGAACAGATTCACCAGTCTCTCTGCAGCGCAAAACAAAAACGTTGTTGTCTAAACTCCCAACAACAATCCTGTGTATTTCTGCCTGCGTATCGCACCAATGAAGAGAAACTCCTGGAACTCCGGTAGAAACATGATCAGTGTGATTACAAGGATGAGACGGGTTTGTGGTTTCTAAAGAACTGTTCATCTCTATATCATGCCCGATAAGAAAGTATTTGTCTTATCTTGCCGGTGTAGTCGTTTAGCCCAAAGGGCTGATAGAACTTTTAAGTGGCAATTTAGCCAAATGAATATAAACATCTAGACAGGAGCGCGTCACGTGAACTTCGCCTTTAGCGAGGAGCAAGAACAACTTCGGGAATTTGTTCGTCAGTTTCTTGACAACTATTCCGACGAAGCAATAGTTCGTGAATTAATGGAAACCGAAGAAGGTTATAACCCAGAAACCTGGTCAATGATGGCTGAGCAACTAGGACTGCAAAGCCTCATTATCCCAGAGGAGCATGGTGGCCAAGGATTCGGTTATGTAGAACTTGTAGTGGTCATGGAAGAAATGGGACGTGCTTTACTGTGTGCTCCTTTCTTCTCAACAGTGGTCTTAGCTGCCAACACCTTGATCCACAGCGGAGATGAATCTGCAGCAGCAGAAATACTTCCAGGAATAGCAAGTGGTGAAACAATAGCCACCCTTGCCTTTACGGAAGAAAATGGTCGCTGGGATGAAGAAGGCATCGCTATGGAAGCCAGTGCAGATGGTGACTCTTGGAGTCTTTCTGGAACCAAAATGTATGTTTTGGATGGAAACACAGCCAATGTCATTCTTGTTGCAGCCCGTACCGGCAAAGGCGTGTCTCTTTTCAAAGTAGACGGAGATGCATCAGGTCTTACTCGTACCGCTTTAGCCACAATGGATTTGACTCGTAAACAAAGCCGACTCGATTTCGAAAACGTTTCTGCCTCACTAGTAGGTGCAGAAGGAGAAGGATGGGCTGTTTTAGAAACCGTTCTCAATCTTGCTGCTGTTGCTTTAGCAGCAGAGCAGGTAGGTGGAGCCCAAATGTGTCTTGATACAGCTGTTCAGTATGCGAAAGATCGCGTGCAATTTGGCCGTCCAATAGGTTCTTTCCAAGCAATCAAACATAAGTGTGCAGATATGTTGCTTGAAGTTGAATCAGCCAAGTCTGCCGCTTACTACGCAGGCTGGTGTGCTGCAGAAATGAACGATGAGTTACCTGCAGTCGCTTCACTAGCGAAGGCATATTGCTCTGAAGCCTATTTCAATACCACAGCGGAAAATATTCAAATTCACGGTGGTATCGGTTTCACTTGGGAGCACCCAGCTCACCTTTACTTCAAAAGAGCAAAGAGTTCTGAACTACTCTTTGGAGACGCCACATACCATCGCGAACTTCTTGCGCAACGTATCGGTATATAAATCGACACAGCCACACTTGGCTGAGATCAGATGATTTGGCTATTCCTAGTCTTAGGGGTTCTTCTCGTGGTAGCAATAGCTTTTGCTTTTGTTGGTACAACCACTAGCCGGTTACAACAAAACGTTCAACCTGTCGTGTTTGAAGTAGAAGATGCTGTTGAATGGGTGGCGGAACAACTACCAGAAGAAGCAGCCGGTCAACTCACTTATGCAGAAGTAGCAACAATCACGCGGTGGTGGCTTGAGTATTTTGATCAAGTTGGTCTCGCCACAGAACATGGACAAGAAATCGGAGACGAAGCGCTCTCAGAGGAAACTCCAGAAAGAATTGCTGAACTCGATGATGCCGTGGATTATGTAGTAGCGCGCTCTTTACAACAAGAAGACCCACTAGATTCAGTGTCAGTGGTTGTAGTTGTAGATTTACTCAGAATTTATTTAACAGAAATGGGTGCTATAACTGGAATCTCAGAGGAAGAATGAAAGACATGATAGATCGTTCCGCTCCAGTCTTTATCGCAGGACACAGAGGGTTAGTGGGTTCTGCGATACTTAGACGTCTAGAAAAAGAAGGATTCACCAATCTATTAACTGCGACACGTGAGGAACTCGATCTTCGCCGTCAATCATCAGTAGATGAATGGTTCAACGAACATCAGCCTCAATATGTTTTTCTTGTAGCTGGAACAGTTGGAGGGATCGGCGCAAATAGCACCCGACCTGCGGACTTCATTTATGACAACTTGATGATTCATGGAACAGTGGTGCATGCAAGCCACCAAAAGAGAGTGGAGAAACTTTTATATCTTGGCAGCTCATGCATCTATCCCCGGTTAGCTAATCAACCGATGAAAGAAAATGAATTACTTAGTGGTCAGCTCGAACCAACTAACGAAGGTTATGCAATAGCAAAAATCGCTGGAATAAAACTATGCGAAAGCTACCGACGTCAACATGGCTGTGATTTCATTTCAGCAATGCCTACAAACCTTTACGGACCTGGGGACAATTTTGATTTAGACGACAGCCATGTGTTGCCGGCTCTTATTAGGCGGTTCCACGAAGCAAAAATTTCTGATCAAAAAGAAGTCGAAATCTGGGGAACAGGATCTGCATATAGAGAATTTCTGCATGTAGACGACTTAGCTGATGCGTGCCTTTTTCTTATGGACAACTATTCAGAATCAGAACACATAAATGTGGGAACCGGAAAGGACAGCTCTATAGCTGATTTAGCGGAGAGGATACGCGATCTGGTCCATCCAGAAGCAACAATCTCATTTGATACCTCTAAACCAGATGGCATGCCTCGAAAAGTTCTAGACGTCTCTAAGTTAAAGAATCTTGGATGGGAGTCAAAGATTTCTCTCAATGAAGGTTTAGCTTCAACTTATGACTGGTATCTGAGCGCAATAGAAACAGGGCAAGTGCGGCTTTAAAACTCGGGTTACTGCTGTTTGGACTTGCCAGCAGCTTTTTGTTCCTTCTTCCAAGCACGAACATCCATTAAAGCTTCAGGTCCATCAATATCTGCAACTGATCTAGGAGTATCGTCAGCAAAAGGTCCAGCATGCTCCTTCCATCCATCTGGAGCGATTCCCATTCTTTTCGCAAGTAAAGCAATAAAGATCATTGTTTTTTCGGCTCCATACCCAGGAAGCTCACGTATTCTTCTTGACAATTCTTCTCCAGTGACTCCGTCTTCCCAGAGCGCAGCAGGGTCGCCATTGTAAGTATCAACAAGGTACTGGCACATCTCTTGGATTCTTTTACCCATTGCGGCAGGAAAGCGATGAATAGCTGGCTTTTCACAACATAAAGAAATAAACAACTCAGGGTCATACTCAGCTATCTCTGAAGCATCAAGGTCGCCAAGGCGTTCAAAAAGAGTAGCAGGACCACGAAAAGCCCATTCCATAGGAACCTGCTGGTCTAGCAGCATTCCGATCAATAGAGCGAGAGGGTTACTGTTCAAGAGAAGATCCGATTCTGAATCTCCAGTAATAGCAAGTGTCCCTTCAGGGAAAGCAGTCATAGGAATTCCTTAATTATTTCGTTACACAAAACGATCCTAGATCCGAAAATCACAAAGAGGAAATCAATTCGCCTCCAAATAATAAGCGCCTAAAACCCCAGTTTCTTTCCAAACGAACTATGGTCAGCATCATGAGCGAAATCCAAAAAGTGGTTTATACCGATGGCGCATGTTCAGGTAACCCAGGACCTGGAGGCTGGGCTTGGGTCGTTCCAAACGGCCCCTTTGCTGCAGGGCATGAACCATCAACTACCAATCAGCGGATGGAACTACAAGCAACACTAGAGGCCATACAAAGCATTGACGGGCCGCTGCTGATAGTAAGTGATTCAACATATGTTGTTCACTGTTTTCGTGACCGTTGGTGGGAAGGATGGATTCGTCGAGGCTGGGTGAATAGTCAAAAGAAACCTGTGGCCAATCAAGATCTATGGAAACCGTTATTGGACCTCTACCTCGAAAGAGAAAATATTGAATTTGAATGGGTTAAAGGGCATTCAGGAGACCGTTGGAATGACGAAGCAGACCGTCTTGCGGTCGAAGCAGGAACTCGTCAAGTCACTTTGCAGGGCTAAGTAACTTTAACCATTTAACTATTGAAGCTTTAGGGGTTCCCGGGGTAGCTATCGCGACAAGAGCCTTCTGTTGTGTGGTCAAAAGACTAGAACGTAGAGTCAAATTCGGTCCGCACATTTGAATCTCAGTTATCTCTTCTGATCGTTCATCAATGGTCAAGAACCCTTTTACTCTAACAACTCCGGTAGGGCGGCTTTTTTCCCATAAGGAAAGGGCGGCAAGGTCAATAGAGTCAACAAACTCTAAAGTGGCGGAAACATGATCAATAGAAGAACTTTCTTGCTCTTCGCCGACCTTTTCTAATCCAAACAATAGAAAAGGGGACACCGGATTACGTAGAACCGAAGCTTCGGTTAAACCTTTCACCCATTTCTCTACTGGTTTAATTTCCTGTTCCTCTAATAAATCGCATCGTGATAAGAGAATTAGATCAGCTTCCCTAATTTGCGAACAAACCATTTCACCAACATATGGATCTTCGCTTCGCTCAATCACGGAAGAAGGATCAACAAGAACAACCACTCCGTCTAAGAAAAACCCAGGTGTATGACCCCATTGAGCAATCTTGCGGGGTTCACCGACACCAGAAACCTCAATCACCACACGATCAATTTGATCAGCTCGATCCCTTAGTTGAGTCAAAGTTTCTGCGAACCCATCAACCAGAGAACAACAGATGCAACCATTTGCCAGACTGATGGTGTCTCCGTCATGGCTTAAAATCAAAGACTCATCAATATTGATCTCACCAAAGTCGTTGACAATAATTGCAACACGCCCAATATTCGAATCAATTAATAGTTCATTAATAAGAGTGGTTTTACCCGCCCCCAAATAACCCCCAATTACTGTCAAAGGAAGATTTTTTTCGTTCATGCGCTACCCAACTGGAAAGATTCTTCCACCTAACATCGTTCCCCAAATAGGAATATCACGTAAATTATGAGGATCAGTTGTATAGGGGTCTTCATCTAGAATTGCGAGATCAGCAAACTTCCCAGAGGTAATAGATCCAATTTCGGTATCCATCTTTATTTGATAAGCAGCTCCAAGGGTGACTGCATGTAAAGCCTCTTCAACGGAAATGCATTCCTCAGGCCCCAGAATATGACCAGATGCCGTTTGACGATTCACAGCAGCCCATGCAACGTGAAGGGACCCTAAAGGAGTTACAGGAGCATCACAATGCATAGAGATAGGGATACCTGCATCCAGGGCTGTGCGAGCTGAATTCATACGTGAAGCCCTCTCTGGCCCGACTGTGGAGGCAACATGTTGATCACCCCAATACCAAGTGTGGTTCGAGAAGAGGTTCGCACACATACCCAGAGACGCAATACGCTCATACTGTTCTGGGGTGGTGAGTTGACAATGTTGAACGGTGTAGCGATGATCATTTCGCGGAGATTCAGATAAAAGAGTTTCTACTGCATCTAAAAAAACGTCTACCGCTTCGTCACCGTTGCAATGCACATGAACTAAAAGTCCCAGTTCATGAAAAGGTCTAAGTAATTCGGTTAGTTGTTCAGGAGGGAATACCCATAACCCATTCGGTCGGTCATCTAAGTAACCAGGTTCACGAAGCCTTGCAGTGTAACCCTGTATTGAACCATCCAGAATCACTTTCACTGCACCTAAACGAAGCTTGGCGCTAGATTGCTCCTGTATCGAAAGAATTGTGTTAGCAGTAGCTTGGCTTGTAGCCGGAGTATCAAAAATGAACAGTCGAGCAGGAAAATCGTCATGATCTACAACTTCACGCCACTCATCAATAGTCGTTTGACTTGTAGAAGAAGGATTTCCTAGGTCAGTCAGCGTTGTGACTCCTGCTCTGTTCGCTAAGTGACCTAGATCCCATTTTGCCTCCTGAGATTTCATACGGCCAAAGAAGGAACGAAAAGCGGACCCAGCTAAAGACATCGCTGCAGGCTCCTGAAGCTCACCAATGGGATTCCCTTCAGCATCCTTAGGGATACCTTCCATTGGGATTTCTGAAGTTATACCCTCTGCTTGCATCAAAGCAGAGTTAACGGTAGCTAAATGAGCGCTGGCGTGAAGAACAAAAATAGGTCTGGTCTTTGATACTTGATCAAGGTGGCTTCCAATAAGACGCTCACCAGCAAAATAAATTGGATCTAAACCCCAAGCCAGCAGAGGTGCATCTGGATCCGTAAGCGAAGATTCAGCTTCACGAAGACGAACAATAACTTCATCTATATTTTTACAACCTGACCAAAGAACACCATTTGGATCAGACCTGTCAAAGAAACCACAATAAGTATGCAACCACAGACCAGCAGCCATCCCGTGACTATGCGCCTCAACAAAACCAGGCAAAAGTATTTTGTCGACGAATGAATTGTCTACTTCATGGTTCTCTATAGAGCACAGTTCTTCTAACGAACCCACAGCTAGAAACCGATTCCCCTTCACCGCCACAGCAGAAACTGTCGGTTGTGAAGGATCCAAAGTGTAAACAACGGAAGCTGGATAAATGATTGTAGGTTCCACGCCCTCACTCTAGTTGGAAGGAAACTCTTAGATTTGAAATAATCCGTGACAATTTCTCTATTTCGCGTCTAAAGTCGGAATTACCGAAGAGAGGAGGTGGTCCAGATTAGTAGCAAACTTTATGGGACTTCGGAGGTGGGTGGCCGCTAGGCGGTTCTGGACCATCTGGCGAAATTCCGCCAGCCACCCTCAGATTTGGCTTCAGTTTTGGTCCCAACTGATAAAAGGGCCTTTCTGAGATATCCAGAAACAGTTCCAATATTTTGAACTCTGGGGATGCACGTTATGTGCATCCCCAGAATATTTTTGACATATAAAATAAACAAAACACTGATGAAAAAGGGGGCGCTTGCATGGAAGTTAGAGAAGTAAGCCAAGCAGAACGCCTTACCTATGAAAATGATGGGGCAGCGCATCTTCCAAACATGTTCAGTGCCGACTGGATTGAATTCTTATGCGAAGCCTTTAAAACAGCTCTTGCCGAACCCGGCCCTCAAGCAGAGGAATACACCCCAGAAGGAAAATCAGGTCGATTCTTCGCTGATTTGAATATGTGGCAAAGGCTAGAACCATTCCGAAAGTTTGTTTTTGATTCACCAGCATCGGTCGTGGCAGCCCAGATAATGGGTTCCACTCGCATAAATTTTCTTTACGACCAAATGTTCGTTAAGGAACCGAGCACTGAAGAGGAAACACCATGGCACCAAGATCAGCCCTACTGGGCAGTTAAAGGAAGACAAGTTTGTTCTATTTGGATTCCCTTAGACCCGATTACAAAAGATTCTGGACTACGTTTCATTAAAGGAAGCCATTTTTGGGAAGCATATAATCCACATCATTTCGCAGATGACACCCCTTACCAGGGAACAGGTTTGCCCGAACTGCCTCAAATTGATATCTCATCAGAAGACCATGAAATAGTAAGTTGGAACGTTGAACCTGGAGACTGCCTAGTTTTCCAGGGAATGATTGTTCATGGAGCATTTGGCAACCCTAACCCCAGCCAAATCCGACGAGCCTTAGCTACCCGCTGGTGCGGTGATGATGTCAGGTACTTTCGCGGCAAAGGAGAATCAGCAATTCCTACCTCTAACCCAGGCCTCAAAAACGGCGATCTCTTAGATTGTGCGCTTTTCCCGCGCGTCTATTAGGTCAAGAGACTGTTTTCTTGGTGTGGCGCCAAATCAGCCACACAAAAAGAAACTGGAAAGGGAGCCGCACAAAGTTTCGCACTCGAACATCAGGAGCATTTTCAACACGTACAGTTTTGCCGAATTCATCTGTAGCGAAGCCAACATCATTAATAAACATGTCAATATTTGCTGGGTAAACAGCAACTAAAAGTAGCAGTAAGCCCCAAGCTGCTTGGCGTCTACTTTTCTTCGGAATAAGTGCAAGACCAAGAACAATTTCCGCAGCTCCTGATACAAGGTTCGCGAACGTTGGATTTGGAAACCATCGAGGAACGATCGCTTCAAAGAAATCTTGATCAACGAAATGATAAACCCCAATAGCAGCAAACGAAGCCCCGACGAGAAACGCTTCAAGATCTCGGCGAGCAGCTTTATCTTTGGTGAGGTCACTAAATTTCATACTTCTTTATTTCTCGCTTCGTTTAAGTCGATAAAAGTACAACTAACGTTCTGGCCAAAAATCTTACGTCTATATCTAGCGACAACTCTATAAAGAATGTCACGTAAAGGAAGTGGGACCATCCACAAAAAAGGAATCAATAAAACGTAGCGCCATTGTAAGAGTCCGATGCAACGAAGAACAGCAGAAGAGTAGAAATGAATCTTGGAGCCATCTAAGAAAAATATTGTGTCAAGGCCACGTAGTTTCTCCGGGAAAGATTGGATTAACTCACGGCCCTCGTCGCTTTCGATAGCGATAAATCTGACTTGTTTTTGCTTCCGTATTCTTGGCGAGAGGAATAAGGCTAAGCGATTACATAAAGCACATTCTCCATCAAGTAAAAGAATAATTCCACCGTCTGTGTTAATTGGAAAAACTTTTGTATCGCTAACCATCATTCTGTTATACCGTCATTCGGCGCTATTCTGCATGTATGGATAAGCCATCAGTTTTTTCTCATAGTCGTTTCCTTGGAGACAAAAGAACGCAACAGGTGTATGACTTAGAAGAAGTCAAAGACGAACAGGCGATGACAGACATTCTTGACGAGCTCCTGTCCGAAGAAACTTTTATCTGTTTTAGTCCAGACACTCTTCCAGAAGCCCGTAACCGTGGTTACCGACTCCATGAAGTTTGATTAATTCCCTGTCCGCTGTTTGATCAGATTCAACGCACTGCCTGCCTCAAACCATTCAATTTGGTCTTCAGAAAGAGTATGTTTCGCAGAAATTTCACTAGAGGAACCGTCCGAGTGAGAGATAGTGATTTGAACCAAAGAATCTGGGGATAAATCTTGTAATCCCGTAATTGAAATTCGGTCCTCTTCACCTATGCGGTCGTAATCAGCAGGATCAACAAAAGTAAGAGCAAGAACACCTTGTTTTTTCAAATTTGTTTCATGAATACGGGCAAAAGAACGAGCTAATACTGCTTTAGCTCCTCTAAATCTTGGTTCCATAGCTGCATGTTCTCTTGAAGAGCCTTCACCCATGTTTTCGTCACCGATAGCTATCCACGAAATTCCTGCTTCATGGTATCGCCGTGCTATCTCAGGGAAGGGGCGGTATTCTCCATCAGTTATATCCAGTCCAGTTCCCACTTCACCGTTAAATGCATTAACTGCACCCATATAAAGGTTGCCTGAAATATTTTCAAGGTGTCCGCGATAAGCCAGCCAAGGCCCCGCCATCGAAATATGATCGGTGGTGCATTTACCTTGTGCCTTTAGAAGAATTGGAAGATCAACAAAATCTTCTCCATCCCATGGTTCAAACGGTGCCAAAACCTGAAGCCGGTCACTAGTTGGAGATATAACTACCTCAATATCAGAACCATCCTCTGGAGGAGCTTGGAAAGTATCAGCCCCAGGATCAAATCCGTCAACTGGTAATTCAATACCATCTCCAACAGTTAGACGTACTTCTTCTCCAGCGTCATTCATCAAAGTGTCGTTTGCCGGATCAAAATCAAGACGGCCGGCCAAAGTCAAAGCAATAACGGTCTCAGGAGAGGTAACGAAGGCATGAGTTGTTGCATAACCATCGTTCCGTTTCGGGAAATTACGGTTGTAACTCGTGACGATCGAATTCGGTATCCCATCATCTAAGTCTTGTCGATCCCATTGTCCGATACAGGGTCCGCACGCGTTTGCCAAAACCGTGGCACCTAACGCCTCAAAATCGGCAAGAAGTCCATCTCGTTCAATAGTGGCTCTCACTTGTTCGGACCCCGGAGTAACTAACAAGGGAATTTTTGCCGTTAGTCCTTTATTTGCTGCATCACGAGCGATTGAGGCGGCTCGGGTTATATCTTCATAAGACGAGTTTGTGCAAGAGCCAATCAGGCCGGCACTTACTTCGAGCGGCCAGTCGTTAGCTTTAGCTTCTTCTCCTAACTCTGAGACCGGTCTAGCTAAATCTGGTGTATGAGGGCCGTTGATATGAGGAGACAAAGTTGAGAGGTCAATTTCGATTACCTGGTCAAAGAAATCTGAAGGATTAGATTCGACTTCATCGTCGGCTCGTAAATGTTCTGAAACTGCGTTAGCCGCATCCGCAACATCTGCTCTGCCTGTTGCCCGCAAATATCGGGCGATAGCTTCGTCGTATGCGAAAAGAGAGGTTGTTGCTCCAATTTCGGCGCCCATGTTACAAATGGTGCCCTTCCCAGTGGCAGAAAGGCTTCGTGCGCCAGGTCCGAAATACTCAACTATTGCACCGGTACCGCCTTTAACTGTCAAGATTTCTGCGACCTTAAGAATCACGTCTTTAGGAGCAGCCCATCCATCAATTTCCCCCGTAAGGTGAACGCCAATTAGCTTTGGCCATTTGGCGTTCCACGGAAACCCGGTCATAACGTCCACGGCGTCAGCTCCTCCAACACCAATCGCGACCATGCCAAGCCCTCCAGCGTTTGGGGTGTGGCTATCCGTGCCGATCATCATTCCACCAGGAAACGCGTATTGTTCAAGGACGACCTGGTGAATGATTCCAGAACCTGGCTTCCAGAACCCAGCACCGTATTTAGCGCAGACTGACTCTAGAAATGAGTAAACCTCAGAGTTGTCGTCTACGGCAGTAAGTAAATCTGTTTTGCTATCTATCTTGGCTTGAATTAAATGATCACAATGAGTGGTGGTGGGCACTTGAACTTCATCTAGTCCCGCAGTCATGAATTGCAGCCATGCCATCTGAGCCGTTGCATCTTGCATGGCTACGCGATCAGGTCGCATATCAACATATGAAACCCCCCGTTCAAGTTCTGCACTTGACAAGTCGTCGACATGATTTATCAATATTTTTTCCGCGAGAGTAAGCGGTCGACCAAGTATCTTTCTTCCAGCCTCAATGCGGGACTCAAGAGAGGAGTAAACGTTAGCGATTAAATCAATGGGAGTGGAAGCAAATACTGTCATAACTCAAGTATCTACGAAGTTTCAGTACTTCATTGATTATCTGACCTAAAAAATCAGGTTTTTTCGTTATTAATGAAAGATTTGAGATTATTTACGAGAACATTTCATTTTCTCCCGCCACCTCAGACCCCTCAGTCATAATGCTAAGTTTCGGAAATGGGGATAGTTGCAGAAGACGTAAGAAGAGTTCGGGAACAAACCGACATTGTCCAACTCATCTCCGAACATACACAACTCAGAAAATCGGGTACGCAATGGATGGGGCTCTGTCCTTTCCATGGAGAAAATACTCCATCTTTTTCCGTCAACTACGAAATGGGTGTTTACCACTGCTTTGGATGCGGTGAAAGTGGTGACGCTATTGATTACGTGCAGAACAAACAACACCTTGATTTCGCTGGTGCAGTTGAATATTTAGCAGCAAAAGCGAATATTTCGCTGCGCTACACCGATAGTAACGAAAGCGAACAAAGAGGACGACGAAAAGAACTTTTAGACCTTGTGCAGAAAGCGGTGGATTTCTATCATGACTGTCTCATCAATCGTCCAGACGCTCGCCCAGCTCGCGACTACTTAAGATCACGTGGTTACGACGGTGAGGTTGCTAGACAGTTTTCTTTGGGCTGGGCACCGAAAGAATGGGACGGCCTCTCTAAGCACCTAAACACTTCCAGCAAGAACCTAGAAGACGCTGGACTTGGTGCACTGAATAAGTACAACAATCAGTACGACTTTTTTCGAGATCGTATTATGTTTCCGATTTTCAATGAGAGAGGGGAGGCTGTCGCATTTGGTGGACGTCAACTTCCAGACGGGGAACCGCCAAAGTATAAAAATACTTCAGATAGGGCAAAGACATATTCAAAAAAAGAGACTCTTTATGGCTTGAACTGGGCTAAAACAGAAGCGAGCAAACTAAGTGAGATCGTCGTTTGCGAAGGATATACCGATGTTATCGGTGCACATCTTGCCGGAATAGAACGAACAGTAGCTACCTGTGGGACGTCAATGACTGAAGATCATGCAAAAAAGTTGAAACGCTTCGCTCCGCGAGTTGTTCTCGCTTATGACGCTGATAAGGCCGGACAGGCAGCAGCCGAACGAGTTTATGGATGGGAAGAGCAATTTGAATTGGAATTCGCAGTAGCAGAACTCCCTGAAGGATCCGATCCTGGAGACTTAGCAAGGCATGACCCTGCGGCTCTCCGTCGTGCAATCGAAGAAGCAAAGCCGTTTCTTCAATTTCGCATAGAACAAGAACTAAAACGAGGCGATCTGTCAACACCAGAAGGTCGAGCGAGAACAGCAGCAAATGCAGGACATCTCGCAATGGAACATCCCAACCCAATGGTCAGCGACCCATACATTATGCAAATTGCAGATCAATGTTTAGTCACTCCAGATCAGCTAAGAACACTTCTTCAGAACACTGTTCCACAACAATCGACCAACCATAAGAATGCACAAATTCAAGACAAACAAGAAGAAGTCTTACATGCACAGATTCCGGCAGTTGAAAAACAGGCGCTTCAGTTCTTCCTGCACCGAAAAGACGAAATTGAAGATTATTTAATGCCTGTTTTGTTTCTATCTACTGCAGGTCAACTGATTTATGAAACTCTGAGAGAAACAGAAGGAGACTTGCACGCAGCCAGGGAACAAACTGATGAGAGTCTTTCTTCGGTGTTGTTAGAGATAGCGGCTGGTGACGTGGTAGACGAAGATCCTCTAGGGATACTGTCGCGCTTGTTGGCTTTGGCGGCAAAACAAAAAGCAGATGAACTTTCTTCAATAGCAAGACAAGAAGATAGTTTTGATGACCTTCTTGAAGACATTAATTTCTTACGTCGTCAAACAGATGCACTAAGTGAAGCTCCACAAAGCATCGAGCCACTAGAACCTTTATTGGAGTGGTTCAGGGGGATTCCGTCTTGAAGGAAGAAACTCGTTCTGCGTCCCCTCAATGGAGCGGAGTAGATCCACACGAATTTTCACGGCTTATCCGCCGAGGAAAATTGAAAGGTCAAGTAAGCCTTGATGAAATACTTGAAGTGTTGAGAGATGCTGAATTGGCTCCATCTTTAGTTTCTGAGGTGCGAGAAACTTTAGAAAATGAAGGAATATCCCTTGATGACACAGTAGTAGAGAAAGAAAATAACGAATCTTCTGAAGGGGAAGCAAAGATAACTCGGCCTCCTAAACGTAGTTTGAAGCGTCGTCTAAATAAAAAGAAAAGTTCAGAACAAACTGGATCTTCAGACTCAACACAACGTTATCTCAGCGAAATTGGTGAAGTCGCCTTGCTTGAAGCAGAAGAGGAAACGAGCCTGGCAAAGGAAATTCGCGAAGGGATGGAAGCAGAAACTCAACTAGCGGAACTTCATGCAACTGGAGAGTTGGAGAACCTCTCAAGAGTTGATCTTTCTCGGCTTCGGCGACGCCAACGCCGAGGCGAACAGGCAAGAGATCGTTTAACTCGAGCAAATCTTCGCTTGGTTGTTTCCATTGCAAAAAGATATGTGGGTCGTGGTTTACCTCTTCTAGATCTAGTCCAAGAAGGAAATCTAGGCTTGATGCGCGCTGTGGAGAAATTTGATGGCACCAAAGGGTATAAATTTTCTACTTACGCCACATGGTGGATTCGTCAAAGTGTTAGCCGAGCTGTCTCTGATCAAGGGCGGACAATAAGGATTCCAGTACACACCACAGAAGCGATGAACAGAGTGGTTAGAGCAGAACGAGAACTTACACAGGAGTTAGAGAGGGCACCCACAATTGAAGAAATAGGGGAGCGTGCAGCGGTAGATCCAAAGAAAGTTGATGAACTTTTGCAACTAGGTCTCAGTCAAGGCACCCTTTCTCTCGATCTTCCGATGGGAGAAGAAGGAGAAGTGAGTCTTGCCGACATTTTGCAAGATTTTGGAACCGAAGCACCAGAATCTGTGGCAACCCAACAAGTATTAACTGGGGAAATATCAGAAGTTCTTGATTCTCTCGAAGAGAGAGAAAAACAAATTGTTCAGATGCGTTTTGGGCTTGATGGTACAGAGCCTAAAACTCTTGAAGAGGTGGGAAAACATTTTAAAGTCACTCGAGAGAGGGTCCGCCAAATAGAAATTCGTATCTTAAACAAATTGCGGCACCAGCAACGCTCAAAAACTTTCCGTGAATATCTAGACTAGTCTGAATGCTTTACCGTCGAGTTGGGCGCCAAGTCAAACGTGACCCTAAGAGATGCCCTGTTGGCGAAGTTCCGACTAGGACGATCAAGAACACAGTGAATGCTTCAAGTGAGGTCCAGGTAATAAGAGCGTTTATTAAAATGAGGCGCCCAATGAGGAGTATCCCCAAAGCAATCTGAACTCCTAATAGGCGCCGAAAACGATCAGTGAAATTGCGTGCTGGACGCCCGGCGAAAGTCCACAAATCAAGTAGAAGGATTGTGAAAATAATCCCTACTTCACCAGACAATAATGCTGACCGAGTTAGGTTCCAGCCAACACCCTCAAAGATCCAGAAGAAGAAAGCAGCATCAATAATTAACGCCATCAATGACACACTGAAGTAACGGACTAAGGCTTGGCTGCGAAGAGGATCAACTCTTAGTCGAAGTAAATGTCGAAGGTAATGTAAGTAATGAATGGCGCGAACTTTCGAACTGCCACTTTCACGTAATTGGAAATAGTAAGGGGATTCAGCAACTTTGTTTACTTTCCCTCGTGCTAAAACTTCTAGAAGTATTTTGTACCCGACGGGTTGGAGGTCGCAGTCAGTAATAGCTTTCCTGTCAACTATGAAATAGCCGCTCATCGGGTCAGTGACTCGACCGACCGTTCCCGGAAGGAGGAGAAGGCCAAGTGCTTGGGCACCTTTTGAGAGAAGGCGACGCATCGATGACCAATTCGGAACTCCACCACCTGGAAGATGCCTACTTGCAACCGCGACTTCAACCTCTTCATCAAATTGAGAAAGAAGATCAAGGAGGAGTTCAGGTGGGTGTTGGCCATCTCCATCAATTACCCCAAGGAACTTTCCATTGGCGTGAGCCCAGCCACAGACAACGGCTGTAGCGAGACCAGATTCATCGACACGCCTAATTACCCTCAGAGAAGAAATTTCTTTTGTCATTTCACGGGCGATCTCCCATGTCTTATCAGGGCTGTCGTCGTCAACAACTATAAGCTCATGCGAAATGTGGTTTTCGTCCAGTAAATGGTTAAGGCGCCGAATAAGAGCCGGTATATTCTCTGCTTCATTAAATGTTGGAATAACCAAACTTAAAGTGACCTCTGGGTGATGGTCAGAAGCAATTTGGTTTACTTGACCACCATCTAAACAAATAAAAGACTCTGTATTCATTAGAAACAAATCTACTCCGATGTGTCGCTACTGTTAAATAGCAAGACTAAAACAGCGATTTGGTTCCCCTCCAGGCCAATACGGTGGTATCCTTTCGTTCGTTATTCCGGGGTAGCTCAGCTGGCAGAGCGTCGGACTGTTAATCCGCAGGTCGTGGGTTCGATCCCCACCCCCGGAGCGATAAAAGGTTGAAGGTCGGTCATTTAGACCGGCCTTCTGCCTATATATCAATACTGCTAATCTTCTGTAAGGTGAAAGTATGGACAAAACGGAACAAGTAGCGCAAATAAAAACACTCATGGCCCGTTTGGATTCCGGGGTCAATGTTGATGCCGGAGGTTTTCGATGTAATCCAACCAGCGTCTATGTTGATTCGGAGCTTGCTGAGAAAGAAAATAAAGCATTTTTCCATGATCACACGCAACTTGTAGGCCTCTCAGGTGACCTTCCCACTCCTAACTCGTTCCTTACTGTAAATGACTTGAAAACACCTATTCTCGCCACTCGGGATGACCAAGGACGGTTTCGTGCCTTTGTAAATGTTTGTTCGCATAGGGGAGTGGTGCTTGAAGAAGCAGAACGCGGAGAAACCCGACGATTCACTTGCCAATTCCATCGTTGGACCTATGACACAGCGGGAACTCTTGTGGGGATACCTAAAAGCGAACACTTCGGCGAGTTAGACACTGATTGTTTTGGTTTAGTCGAGTTGCCTGCAGAAGAACGACACGGACTCCTTTGGGTGCATCCTGATCCCAAAGGTTCTATAAACCTTGAAGAACAACTCGGCGAGGATTTAGATGCAGAGTTAGCGTTGTGGAACTTTGAAGAGCTTCAGTATTTGACTGAAGACGCTTATGCAGTTGATTGCAACTGGAAACTTGCGATGGACACTTTTGGTGAAACGTATCATTTCTCCGCTTTGCATTCTGAGACTCTGAACCTTCAGTTTCACGGAAATGTGCAGTGCTATGACACGTTCGGACGTAACCACCGAATGCTTCTCTGCAAAAGAGACATTGACGGAATGCGTGATCAGCCTGAGTCAGAGTGGGATATAACAACTGCGACTTTGCCGGTTTATTGGCTTTTCCCAAATGTTCAACTTATGCCAGGAGCCGGAATACTTTTTCTAGTTCGTGCTTATCCGGATAAAGAACGACCCGGTAAACATGTGAGCAGAGTTCACTTTTACGTTCGGTCGGAGATTTTTGAAGATAACGAAATAAAAGAAATAGTGAAAGAAGTTGGTAGGACTTTCGCGGAGATAATTCGTGATGAGGACTACTTGATGAGTGCCAGTCAGCAACGAAGCGCTGAAAGTGGTGCAATTAAATATTCAATCTTTGGGCGTAACGAACCAGCGTTGCATCACTATCACAACACTTACCGGAAAATGTTGGGTATGGAGTTGCTCCCTTTGCTGGAAACTCCCGATAGGTAGTTGCCGTTAACCATGGTGTAGGTTGCTGCTAACTGAAAAGGAGACTGAAATGGCACACACATCTATGGCCTATTTCCCTTGCGCAGAAGGTATGGGCGCAACACTGCTTCCCGCTCTTATGGAGGCATTAGCTGATACACGAGCTTTTGAGGGCAACATAAGTATTGAAACTTATTTGGATCAAGATAATCCAGATCGAATTTTACTTTGGGAAAAATGGGAAACCAGAGAACACTACGAGGCATACCTTGCCTGGCGTATGGAAACTGGGATGATGGACATGATAGGACCGTTCCTAGACGGAGCCCCAGAGTTCGTTCACCTCGGAGCACAAGACTAAAGCAAATCTAAACTTTAGCAATAACAGTTAGTCCATCTCCGATGGTTAGCTGAGAAGCAGTTACTCTGCTGTCTGCTACAACATGATCATTAAATGCGCGCAAAGCCACTGTGCTTTCGTCGTCAAATCCTGAGTCTGGAACTACTTGCCCAGACCAAAGTGTGTTATCTGCTAGAAGAACGCCTTGCGGGCTAAGGCGAGGAACAATCTCTTCGTAGTAACTGATGTACCCCTCTTTGTCTGCATCAATAAAAGCTAAATCAATGGACTCCTCAGAAGGCAGATTCTCTAAAGTCTCAACCCCAGGAGCAAGGATCAAATCGATTCGGTCACTTAAATCTGCTTTACTCCAGTAACGCCGAGCTATATCAGTCCATTCTTTACTCACATCGCAACACAAAAGTTTTCCCTCTGGAGCCAAACCGCGGGCTATACAGATAGACGAATAGCCGGTAAACGTTCCAACCTCTACTGCGAATTTAGGACGAAGCAAACCAGAGAGTATCGTCATGAAAGCACCCTGGTCGGCACCGATTTGCATCCCAGCTGCTCCACCCGTTGATTCCCTTGTCTCATGGATCAGTTCCTGTAAGACATCATCAGGCGGTGTGCTGTGAGACACCGCATACTCAAAAATATTTTGATCAGAAATTACAGATCTAGACATAAGAGGTAAAAATAAAGCTAGGAATCTTCATCGTCTACTGGTGAATCAACTGGGTCAAGCCAAATTAAAGGAATCTCTCGATCAGTTTTTTCTTGGTACTCGCCATATCCAGAGTATTTCTCTACAACACGAGACCAGAGGGAATCGCGTTCATTATCTTCCACTATCCGAGCGACCATGTTTAGATCTGAGCCCTCTTTAGAGTTCACCTTGATCTCAGGTTTCTTCTTCATATTGAGGTACCAATCAGGATGACGATCGTCACCCCCACGGGAAGCTACAACAAGCATTGAATCCCCATCTTGAATCGGTGAAGTTAAAAAAACAGTACGATCCCTGCCTGAATTTCGGCCGGTAGTAGTGACCTCAACAACAGTCATTCCACCAACATTCCAACCCGCCTGACCAGCACTCACAGCTATTAGGCCACGATGCATTCCATTTAGGAATCGAAATATGGGGTTACTAGGCATTAACGGATACTAACCCATTATTAGAAGACTGAGATGATTCAAGGAACTCAGATAGTTTGTTAGATTAGTTGAAACACTTAAAGGATAGGGAAAGTTATGAGACGGTTGTTTTTTTGCTTGTTGACATCAATTTGTATGGTCGCTGCCGCATGTTCAGGAGGCGACACAGAGTCAACTACAACCACTGAAGCTCCTGCAGTTACTGAAGCACCTTCAGCAACTGAGAGCACTGCAGAAGAAAGTATAGAGGCGGAAGAATTAGGTTCGTTAGAAGAAGAACTAGCGAGAAGTATGCCAGTTGGAGACGAGGAATTCTTTAATGGCGCGGTTGACTCTGAAGAAACAGCACTCTGTATCGCTACTGAAGTAGTTAGCAGCGTAGGCGAAAATAAGCTTGCAGAATTAGGGATCACTCCCGCTTCTTTAAATGATGGCACCGTGACCACAGAAGACTCTTTTACAGATGAAACTTTGCTCAACGGGATTATTGGAGGTGTCGAAAAGTGTGCTGACGTGGAAGGCATCAACGAGAGTTTAATCTTTGGTATTTCAATGTTCTTGCCTCAAGTAATTGATTCTGCTGAGTGTATGGATGCTCTGCTAGATGACGGATTGAGAACAGAAGTCCTAATAGGACAAATCGCTGGCATCACTGAGACTCAAGAATGGTTAGATGAGTTCTTTACAGAGTTATTTGCAGGTTGCCCCACAATTCTGACTTCGATATTGGCTGAAATTTTTGGAGAGTCTGGAGCGGCATGCATGGCAGAGAACATGGCAGTCGAGGACATGGTAACGCTCCTTAATTCCGATTCAGATGAGTCTGGGCTCACTGCAGAAGAGGAGGAGTACTTGGCAAGTTTGATTCCATGGGATACATGTCCGGACATACTTCTTTCAATGTTGGCGCCATTCTTTGACGACGACTATGCATTAACAAGTTGCGTTATTGAAGAAATCGGATCAGAGACCATTTATCAACTCATGCTGAGGGACGACGACGCCGACGACCTTTATACCGAGGCCTACATGAATTGCATGTTCGGTCAAGGAGATGATGCTGGCAGTGAATGGGAACCGATAGAAACCGAATGGGCCTGGTCTTCTGATGGACAGCAAAGTTTCGTGGATGGATGTGTATTTGTGGTTGATTTAATACCAGAACTTTCTCTTTACAATTCAACAGATTTATGCGGCTGCATTCTTGGCGACATGATGAAAGACGTTGATGAAATGGAGTACTACATCAATATGGACCAAGACGGAAGGGACGCTGCGGCAGAACCCTATTTCACTGCGTGCATGGTCTAGTAGCGCTGTTCAATGGAAGAGGGAACCGAGCGAGGGGAATCGTATGTTCAGGCGAATCGAGAAGCTTGGAATAATTATGCGAGCGATTATGTAGATGTCGGCTACAAGGGCTGGTTAGAAAATGCGCCCCAATGGGGAATATTTCAAATACCTGAATCTGAAGTAGGCCTATTGAAAGATTTCCAAGGCGGAGACGTCGTGGAATTGGGTTGCGGAACAGCTTACGTATCAGCATGGCTGGCGCGAAGAAACGGTAATCCTGTAGGGATAGATAACTCACCAGCGCAATTGGCCACTGCTGCTTCTTTCCAAAAAGAGTTTGATCTAGAGTTTCCGCTTATTCTCGGCAATGCGGAGTTACTGCCATTTGAAGATGAAAGTTTTGATTTCGCTATATCCGAATACGGGGCCTCCATTTGGTGTGATCCGTACCGATGGATTCCGGAGGCAGCTCGCGTGCTCCGACCCGGTGGACAACTTGTCATCCTTGAAAACTCTATAGTTCTCACGCTTTGCCAAGACTGGGAACAAGAAACTGCCGCTGGTGAAAAACTACTTCACCCCCAATTTGGAATGCACAGATTCGAAGACCTTGCCGATAACAGCGTAGAGTTTCACATTTCTCACGGAGAGAAGATCCAATTATTTCGCTCCTGTGGGTTCGAAATCGAAGAACTTATAGAACTTCAACCTCCAGAAGAGTCTGATGAAACAAGGTATGCATTTGTTGATCTTGCGTGGGCGAATAAGTGGCCAGCAGAAGAAGCATGGATAGTTCGAAAAAAATAAGACCAAGGATCCGTATTTGACGTTTACCTAAGGGGGAGCAGGGGACAGGTGAGACGTCTAAGGGATTCTCTATGAATTACCTTTTAGAAGGTTCGGATTCCTTTTTCATCATTTGTTGATGTGTGAGCGTGATGAGGGTCATCAAGTACAAGTTCGTCGCCGAAATGCAAATGACTGTCTCCATAAGCATCACGCAAATTAGATTCCGTGAGTACATCCTCTGGCGCACCTACACAGCAAGGACAATTGTTTAGAAGAAGAACTTCATCGGAAAGTTGTGCATGGTTGAGATCATGCGTGGAGAAGACAACTGTTCGTCCTTTTTTGACTTCCTCAAGGATTGTATTCAAGATAATTTCTCGAGAACTGATGTCGAGGCCGTTAACTGGTTCGTCTAGAAGGAGAGTTTCTGTTTCCTGCACTAATCCTTGGGCTATGAGTACTCGCTGTTGCTGTCCGCCCGAAAGATCATGAAATTGATTGTTGCTTAGTTCGCTGATGTCCATTCGTTGAAGAGCCTGGTCAACAATCTGATGGTCGGTTTTTTTAAATCTTTTAAAGAGCCCAATTTCTGAGTATCGGCCAAGTGATACAACTTCACGAACACTGATTGGAAGTGACCTGTCTACGTCCGTTGACTGTAAAACAAATGAAGGGGATGCTCCGCGACAGTTGACTTTTCCGGCAAAAGGTTTAACTGTTCCAGCAAGAGCTTTTAAAAAGGCAGACTTACCTGCTCCATTTGGGCCGATTACGGCTAATACCGAACCTCTTTTAATTTCTATATCTACGCCAGTCAGCGCGATAGTTTCCCCGTACCGGACTTCTAGTCCTGATGTTTTAATAGCTACTTGTTCCGTCATGAGGTTGCCTGCAAATTTATCTTAACTTTTATGTTTGAATTATGGTCCCAGAATGCAATAATGAGAACTATTCTCATTTTAGGAAGGTAATAAATGTTTTACAAATTTCGGAACCGGTTTTCTTTACTGATAACTGTATTCATAGCTACACTTTCGTTGTTTGCAAGTGCTTGTAGTAGCAGTGATAGTGCAAGCAGCACGGCTTCAAGTAGTAGTGCATCGAGCAGTAGTGCATCGAGCAGTAGCGCATCAAGCGATAGCTCATCGAGTGCTGAAGAAGTAAGTGTAGAAAAGCCATCGATTGTTGTTACTACAAATATTCTTGGAGATGTTGTGGCAAGTATGGTCGGCGACCTTTTCGAAGTTGAGACAATAATGCCTCCAGGCGCTGATCCTCATGTCTTTCAGGCTTCTGCGCAACAGGTAAATCTAATGATGGAAGCAGATTTACTTGTGGTAAATGGTGCAAATTTTGAGGAAGGTCTTCTAGATGTCATTGAGTCAGCTGAGTCTGATGGTGTCATGGTTGTTGAGGCAATGAGTTTTGTTGAAGCAATTGAAAGTGACGGCCATGACGATCATGATGATCATGATAAAGAAGGCCATGACGATCATGACGATCATGATGAAGAAGGCCATGACGATCACGATGACCATGATGAAGAAGGCCACGATGACCATGATGAAGAAGGCCATGACGATCATGACGATCACGATGACCATGATGAAGAAGGCCACGA
>CAJXGE010000007.1:0-47649 GCA_913053885.1 uncultured Acidimicrobiaceae bacterium | reverse complement strand
ATTGCAAAGGCAATAGCTGCGGGTGCAGACAGCGTGATGATTGGATCAATGTTTGCCGGTACGAAGGAAAGCCCTGGAGATGTTGAGTCTTCACCAAGGGGACTCGTGAAACGTGTTAGAGGTATGGCAAGTTTTGAGGCTATTGAAGCTCGCGCCCATAGGCTCGGTGAACCTGTTGATGATGAATACTTTGAACAAAGAGTGCCAGAAGGTGTCGAAGGTGCTGTTCCTTATAAAGGGGAGGTATCAAAGGTCATCGCTCAACTTGTTGCTGGGTTGAAGAGTGGAATGAGTTACAGTGATGCCCGTTCAATCCCTGAATTTTGGGAAAAAGCAGAATTTATAAAAGTTACTCCTACTGGTTTGAGAGAAAATCAACCTCACGCAACCTTCAATCAGGTATGGGATCCCGCCACATAAGTGGAACTGTTGGTCCATCCTTTATCTTTGCTTCACCAGTAATGCGAAAACCATGACGCTCGTAGAGAGGGACGTTGTCCGGGCTGCTTGATTCAAGATATGCCGGAATATTTTCTGCATCGCATATTTCTGTAACTGAACTGATTAATGCTGAAGCTAAACCTTTACCACGTGCCTCTGGAAGTGTTCCCACAAATCCTAAATACCAATGCGGGGTCTTTGGTTTCGCTTCCCCGAGGACGAACAAATTTACTAGCCGATCGGTGATCCAGTCTTGCCCAAGTATGGCAGTTAACCCAGCCACCATGGCAGAAAAAGTAGAATCATTTGTTGAATCTTTTTCTGGTCTTTCCCAAAGTGCTGCTGCTGAACTGTCATCAGGTTTCACCGGCACGAGCAGTTGGTCTGTAGGACTATTAACTGCGATTCGATTTGCAAAGAATGCTGAAAGTAGCAGAGGCCTCTGCTCCTCGTCTTCAAATAAATAAGCGAGAACAGGGTCATCCTGAAATGCTCTAGTTAAACAAGAAATCGCATTTGGAAACTGATTCGAATCAGCGACCTTCTCGTCGAAAGCCTGGTATGAATTCAAGGTTTAATAGATGGCAATGAGTTCAGCAGCGACTATTAGACCCACAACAACAACGTTCATTAAGCGAACAGCGCCAAGAGGTGCTTTTTCTAAACGTTGGCCCATGTGTGATTTCTTGAACTCCTCTGGCATGTCTTTACCAGCAGCCACAAGATCCTGAACTGCGTCATCGAGCCATAAGACACTCCAAAGTGAACCGAGAACAGCCCAAGCGGCTAGTGCGAGTTGAACCCCAGAGTTTTCGAGGCCTGCCCCGCCAAAACCTAAGACAAGTAAAGTAACTGCGTGTGCTAAAACAAACGGAAGAATAATTCCACGGGCATCAGCTGCGCGAATTGCCATTATTTTTGTTGTTTCATCGAGATTCATATCTGAACTCCTTGTATTTATTAATTAATAAGTTGCTACTAGCCTACGAAAGCTGACGCAAAGACAAGAGACACAATAGTCATAACTTTTATGAGTATGTTCATTGATGGCCCTGAAGTGTCTTTGAATGGGTCACCAACTGTGTCACCTACTACAGCAGCCTTGTGACTTTCGGATCCTTTTCCTCCATGAGAACCAGCTTCAATGTATTTCTTGGCATTGTCCCACGCTCCGCCGGCATTAGCCATGAAAATAGCTAGACAGAAACCTGTTACCAACGCGCCGGCAAGAAAGCCGCCAAGTGCGTTGACGCTTATAAAACCGAAGACAAGAGGTACGACTACGGCGAGTGCGCCCGGTATAACCATTTCTTTCAAAGAGGCTTTAGTTGAGATGGCTACACAGCGTGCTGAGTCCGGAATAGCTCCTTCTTCACCTTCACGTAATCCGGGGATCTCCCTGAATTGTCGTCGAACTTCTTCGATCATTTCCTGAGCGGCGCGCCCTACAGCATCAATGGTTAATGCTGCAAACAGGAAGGGGAGCATTGCACCAACAAATAGTCCAATGAATACACTGACCTCTCCGATGTTGAGTGAAAGCGAACCTCCCGCCATTTCTACAGCGAACTCGAAACTCTTGAAGAGTGCTAAAGCAGTGAGTGCTGCTGAACCAACTGCAAATCCTTTTGCTATTGCTGCAGTAGTGTTGCCAAGTGAATCAAGAGCGTCGGTGACTTCACGAACACTGGGGTCTAATTCTGACATTTCTGCAATGCCCCCTGCATTATCTGCAATAGGCCCGTATGCATCAACAGAAACCACGACTCCAGTAGTGGCGAGCATTCCGATAGCCGCTACAGCGATACCGTAAATGCCTCCGTCGAGGTTACCGATGGAGTCAAAGGCCATTTCACCGCCCCAATATGCGACGAGCACCCCAACAGCTAGAAGTCCCACTGATGCGGCGACTGAGACCATTCCAGCGGATATTCCTCCCAAAATAGTAGTGGCAGGACCTGTTTTAGTTTGATCTGCGATTTTCTTGACTGGCCCATAGTGGTCAGAGGTATAAAATTCGGCAGTCTTACCGAGCGCCCAACCGACTAAGAGTCCGCCGATCACTGATATTGCCAACCCGTAAGCGTTGTCAAACGCTGAGTCCTGGCCAAAGAGCCAAGCAGAAAGAATTACTGTGGCTATAACAGTCAGTCCCATTGCAATATTGGTTCCCATATGCAATGCGTGTGAAAGTGCTTTTGAATCCGTGGATTCCCCTCCTTTTACGAAAAAGGAACCAATAATTGATGCGACCATTCCGGCTAAGGCAATAGCCATTGGGAAGACTAGGAGTGAGATGGTCACAGACTGTGTCGCATTTTCTGCTGCTAAACCTGTAGCGAAAGCCACTAAAGATATTGGAGCGAGTATTGAACCGGCGTAGCTTTCGAAAAGATCTGCGCCCATACCGGCTACGTCGCCAACGTTGTCGCCAACGTTATCGGCAATTGTCGCAGGGTTTCTTGGGTCGTCTTCGGGTATTCCGGCTTCTACTTTTCCGACTAGATCAGCACCAACATCTGCGGCTTTAGTGTAAATACCGCCCCCAACACGGCTAAACAAAGCAATGGAACTTGCTCCTAATCCATAAGCGGTGACAACTTCGAAAGCCTTGTCTACCTCAAGGGCGAGAACAAAGATAATGTAGACCAGCATGAGTCCTAAGAGCGCAAGTCCTGCAACTGAGAAACCCATAACGGCACCACCGCGGAAGGCGACAGGTAATGCTTTACCAGGACCGTCTTTTGCGGCTTGAGTCGTTCTAGCGTTAGCCATTGTTGCTACTGTCATTCCGGCCCATCCGGCTGTTGCTGAAAGTACGGCTCCAATTACGTAAGTTATTGCTGCTAGGGGAGCGATAAGAATTGCGATGAGGATCGCCATTACAACAACAAAAGCTGAAACCCAAATATATTCTTGCCTCAGGAAAGCCTTGGCTCCTTTCTGAATTTCAGTCATCAAGTGAACCATTCGTGCATTTCCGGGATCTGCTTTTTGTACGTCTCTGAAGAAGTACCCAGCGAGAATTAAACCAGCAACTGCTGAAATGGCGGCTATGTAAGGGATGGATTCCAAGGATCTCTCTCCTGATCTATTAGTTTTTGAACGCGAGTTTCAAACTCAAGTTCGTATTTTTGCCTTGTAACTTTCACGGCTAGAGAAACGCTAGTAAATATGGGCGCTTTGTTCAAACATTAGGGGAGAACGAAAAGGTGACATTTGACCATGGGTATCACTGGTATCTTTCGTGAATCTAGGCAACGATATATGTATGACTGCTTCTTATATACGAGCAGAAACGTTGGGAAAGCGAGCGTCTTTATCACAGGACGCAGTAGATTCGGCTTCAAAACTTGTAGGCAAAAGGATTCTTGAACTCGATTCTTACAAGAATTCCGAGATTGTAGGCTCCTATTTTGGAGTGCGCGGAGAAATAGATCCTTCGTCGCTTAGTAGTGTTTCCGGCCCTAAACATGCGTTTCCGGTAATGAAATCCGATGGGACTCTCCGCTTTCTTATCCCTGAAGGACCGCTTACAACTGGAAAATACGAAATAAAAGAACCTAGTAGTGGGGAAGAGATCAACCCTAGGGATCTTGACTTAGTGCTTGTTCCTTTAGTTGCCGTTGATCTAAATGGCAACCGTATTGGGCATGGAGCTGGGTTCTATGACAAGACTTTTTCATTTTTGAAATCAGAATCCGGGCCAGAATTAATCGGTTTAGCCCATGAGTTCCAAATTTGTTCCTCAATTGACCCCGAGCCTTGGGATGTGCCGTTAGATCTTCTGGTAACTGAAAATGAGGTATATAGGCTGGGTATGAACCACCCAACTGGCTCTATGGGGGAGGATTAGCAGGTGAAGGTAATCGTTGTAGGAGCAGGAGAGGTTGGCACGTACGTAGCTGACCGTCTTAACCGGCATCATGAGGTTTCTTTACTGGAAAAAAATCCTGAAAGATTTAATCAAATTGAAAGAGACCACTCTCTTGATGTTCTGACCATTCTCGGTAGCGGCACCGATCCGGATGCACTTAAACGCGCCGGTGTTGAGGAAGCGGACTTACTAGTGGCTGTAACTAAGAACGATGATGCCAACTTGCTCTCTGCTTTACTAGCCAAGCAGGCAGGCGTAAAGAGGACAATAGTAAGAGTTGAGTCGCGTGGGTTAAGAAATAAGGAAGTTGGCCAGTTATTAGGGTCATCTGAAAATCATTTGATGATTGATCCTGATGAAGAAGTAGCTCAAGATGTTCTTCGCCTTATGGAATATCCAGGTGCTCTTGACATGATTCATATGGGCGGTGGGGAGGTAGTCATTGTTGGTTCACGGCTTCCCTCTAATGCTCCATTAGTAGGCATGTCCTTAAAAGAACTCGGTGAAGAACTTGAACCCGATTGGGACTTTATGGTTGCAACGATTACTCGTCAAATGAATGAAGAGGAAGAAGTTACCGTAATACCTCGGGAGGATGAAACACTTCAAGAAGGAGATCTTTTAAGAATTATTTGCAAACAACGCGCCCTCCGAGATGTAATCAGGAGGCTAGGCATTGAACGGGATATGCCAGCAAGAGCCTTGTTGTTAGGTGGAGGACGAACAGCGCAACTTTTAGCTGAGTCTTTGGTAGAAAAAGCAGTTGATGTTGCCATCATTGAGAGAAACACTGATAGAGCCAATGAATTAAGCGCCTCGCTAAAGCGCGCTCTCGTTTTTAATGGTGACATTACTGATGTAGACATGCTGGAAGAAGCCGATGTTGGCCGGCAAGACATTGTTGTCGCCTTAACTGGCGAAGATGACGCAAACGTATTGGCTTGTTTGTATGCCAAATCTGCTGGCGCTCGCTTCAACGGAGATTTAGAAAACACTTCAAATCCAAAAACAATCGCTGTAGTTCATCGCTTAAAACTTCTTGGTTTATTGGACACGCATGATGTAGGGGCGACTTTGAGCCCCCGAACGGCTACTGCAAATAGTGTTTTACGTTTTGTTCGAAGTGGGGATGCAGCTCAAATAGCAACATTCCTTCAAGGAGATGCAGAAATTCTTGAATTTGCGGTCACCGATGAAAGTGCTTGTGAGGGCAAGAGGATCTCAGATGCTGGGTTCCCCAAAGAGGCTCTAGTAGGGGCAATTTTGCGAGATGGCAAACCTCAAATAGCGCGCGGAAGCACCGTCTTCCGCGATAGGGATCATGTGATTGTTATAGCGAAATCTGAATGGGCTGAAAGTATAGGTCAACTTTTCTAGTGAAATTTGCTTACCGGTCTCGCCTTCAGGTTTTAACGTTTTCCGGTTATCAGCAGTTACCGGATTGGGCCTCTTGGACATCAGGCCTTACCCTAGGCGCCAGCTTTGGTTTATTGCTTTCTGGAATAATCGCAATTGTCTCAGGAGTTGTAGGACTGCATGGTGCAGCTTCTCAGACTCCCGAACTGTTAATTATTGGAACCCTTTCTGGTCTCTTTGGAAGTTTTCTTTTCTCAATTGTGCGACCACCTCCTAAACATCGGACAGCAGACATTTTTGGTGGATTTTTTTCCTTATCAATTTTCTCCATCATTAGTAGTGGGGTCGTCTTTTATGCAACGGACAGCGTGGAGCACTTTGATACGGCGCTTTACGAAGCCACAGTCAGTTTGACCACAACAGCTTTGAGTACCTTGAATACTTCTCAGATCACACCTGAGATGCAATTTTTCAGAGGGTCTCTACAGTGGGCGGGAGGCTTGGTCGTACTTATACTTGGTGCCGCCATAATTCCTGTTGTTGGAAGCAAGAGTGAACCATCCATACAAATTGAAAGGAATGAGGCCCTTGCGCTTGGTAGCACAAGACAATCCGCAATTTTCAACATACTAAAGATTTATATTCCACTTTCTTTCCTTCTATGGGTAGCTTTCGCTCTTACGGGAACAGGAATTTTTGATGGTTTGCTTCTGTCCATCTCGACGGTTTCAACTGGTGGATTTGTACCAGCGGGTAATCCTTTTGAAGACTCTGCTACTCAATGGATAGCCACTGCTGGCATGTGTCTCTCTGGAACAAGTTTCGTGGTTCTCTGGCGTCTTGCATTAAGAAAAACTGGCGAACTAAGAAATTCAGATGAACTAAGGGTTTATTTCTCAGTTGTCGCTCTTTCAGCTTTAACGCTTTTTATATTCTCACATGATTTTACTTATGAGAACTTTCGCTCTTCTTTCTTTGTAGCGAGTTCAGCGATATCAACAACCGGCTTCCCAGCGACAATCACCGGTGAGTGGATTCCAATTTTTACGGTTCTGGTTCTTTTAATTACCGCAATAGGCGGCATGGCGGGGTCAGTTTCGGGCGGATTTAATATCCGTTCACTCATCGTCCTTATCAGACTTTCAGTAAGAGAGATGGTCCGGCAACTACACCCACGTTCGGTTTCGCGTATCCAAATTGATGGTAAACCTTTATCTGAATCAACCGTTGACCATACAGTAGTTCTCCAATTTCTTTTTGTTTCTGTTGTGGTGATTACTTGTATCGGAGTTTCAATTACTGAACTTGATTTATTTTCTGCAATAAATGCAGCGGTGCATTCAACCGCAACGGCTGGACCTTTACGCTCAATTGATGGGGCTTTGACTGAGGTTTCGATGTGGACAAGACCGACGAGATCTCTATTAATGCCGGCAATGATTCTTGGCTGGTTGGCCATATTTCCAGTATTGATCGTTGCTGGGGAATTTGTTTCTTTCCTTAAAAGTAAATTTAGATCAGTAAAACGAACTGTTATAGAAGTGAGGTCAAATGAGTAGATTTCACTTTAAAACCATGAGTAAAAGGCCTCATACGACCTTGCATGTTGCCGGCACTGCATTGTTATTTGTCTCGTTCGTGATGCTTGTCTGCTCATTTGTCGAACTTTCTGACAATAAATCAATTTACCCACTACTAGCAGCTTCTATTATTTGCGGACTTATTGGAGGTTTAGCGCGACTATCTACTAAACCTGGAACATTGGGTCAAGCAGAAATTTTTTCTGCTGTAGGTGGCGCCTACCTATTTGTATCGCTTTTCGGAACTCTTCCTTATCTTTTTGCTGGAACTTTTGACTATGGGGGCTCAAATTCATTAATCGAATTCACTGATGCTTTATTTGAATCGATTTCGGGATATACGGCTACCGGTTCAACTGTTTTCGGTAGCCACAATCCTATTGAATCTCACGGTACGGGCATTCTTCTATATAGACAATTGACCCAGTGGTTAGGTGGATTGGGAATCGTAGTGCTTGTGGTAACTGTGTTGCCTTCTCTTCGTGCGTCCGGACTTGGACTAATTAGTGCAGAAGCCCCTGGCCCTGAAAGTGATCGTCTCGCTTCTCGAGTTGTTGATACTGCAAGAGAATTCTGGAAAATTTATTTCGTTTTAACACTATTAATTGGAGTCGGTTTATTTGCCGCCGGTATGGGTGGATTTGATGCTCTTGCTCATGCTCTAACCACAGCTGCCACCGGAGGATTTTCGACTCGTAGCGCTTCTATTGGATTTTGGGATAACCCCACAATTGAAATTGTTCTGATTATTGGAATGGTTTTGGGAGGATCCAGTTTCGCTCTTCATTGGCGAGCAACAAAAGAACGGCGTGTACCACACTTCAAAGATTCCGAATTTCGAACTTATATAGGCTTATTCACTCTTGCTGCTGTTGTTATAGCTTGGATTCTTTCTTCCAATGGTCTCGGATTCGGTCAAGCTTTACGGTCTGCCACATTTAATGTTGTAGCCCTAGGAACTAGCTCTGGCTTTAGTAACGCTACGGGAGATGGCAGCAGTGGTGACTTTGCTGCATGGGCGAGTGGCCCCCAAGCTATTCTGTTCATTTTTCTTATCTTCGGTGGGTGTACTGGATCTACTTCAGGTGGAGTGAAGGTATTTCGCCTGCAAGTTGGTGCCTTACACGCTCTTCGTTCTATACGGAAGTTCAGGAGACCTCGTGGAATTTTTCCTGTATTTCATGGATCAAAAGTTATTAGTGAATCCTTAGTGCAAAGGGTCGCTGGCTTCATTGCTGTTTACGCAGTGCTTGTCGTCTCTGGAACAATTATTCTCACCATTTTGGATACAGATATAGTCACCGCGGCCAGTGGGGCGGTTAGCGCCTTAGGGAATATGGGTCCTGCTCTTGGAGAAGCAGGTCCGACGTCTTCATTTGCTGACGCCTATTCAGCACCATCACGATTAGTACTTGCGATTTTCATGCTTATTGGACGCCTAGAAATATTCCCGATGCTATTAATGGTGATCTCTCCCTACAGATTTACAAAGAAGCAAATCAGACAAATTCGTAAGAAGAATTATTCTTGAAGCAAGTTAGTTAAAAGAGACGCTAGATATCGTGGATCTTCGCTGCCACACATCTCTCTTGCACTATGCATAGCTAGCTGTGGGGCACCTAAATCTACTGTTCGAATTCCAGTCGAAGCCGCTGCAAGCGGACCGATTGTGGAACCACAAGGCATATCTGATCTACTTACGAAGGTCTGAAGCGGGACCGAAGTCTTCTCAGCAGCTAACTTCACAAGAGCAGCTCCAGGACCGTCTGTTGCATAACGAACATTTGCATTATGTTTTAAAGCTGGTCCGTGATTGAGACGAATTTGATGATCAACATCATGTCGCTCCGGATAATTTGGGTGTGTTCCATGCGCACAGTCTGCCGAAATCATCAATGAACTGTCGGCGAACAGTGTGGAATCGTCACTGCAAATATCCAAAACTTTCTTCAGGAGTGGACCCAAAGCTCCGGTGGAAGAGGTGCTGCCGATTTCTTCGTGGTCGTAAAGAACCACTACCTGTAAAAAATCACTTTCTGAATCAGATACTGCGATCAAGGAGTTAACTGCTGCATGACAGGAAAGGAGATTGTCTATTCGTGACGCGCTAATAAACTCTTGATTTATGCCAGACAAAGTGGATGGTGTGAGGTCGTGAAGCATCAATTCAAACGACAAAACATCTTTCGCGCTTATGTCTACTGTTTCTGCCAACTTTTCTAGAAGACTCAACCCATCTTCAATTCCGAGTACTGGTTGCATATGATCTTGCCGATTAAGTACTAGTCCTTTTTCATTTACTTCACGATCAAGGTGTATTGCAAGTTGCGGTATTCGGGCTATTGGCTCATTTAACCGACAGAGTTTCTCAATAAAACCATCTTGGCTCTTAGCTATGAGACGGCCAGAACAACCTAAATCTCTGTCTAGCCAACTGTTATTTAGTATTGAGCCATAAGTTTCTACTCCAAGACTACGCCACCCATTTTTATTACTTTCAAATATTGGTTTGAGCCGAAGATTAGGACTATCTGTATGCGCCCCAACTACACGGACTGCTTTGGCGGAGTTCTTTGGTCTATTCACTGCAATGAGTGCTCCATCGCGTCTAAGGAACACAGGTCGCTTCTCATCGAAGTCTGTAAGTGACTCAGCTTCGCTAAAACCAGCCTCTAAAAGTCTCCCTGAAGCAGAATTTACAGCGTGAAATGGACTCGGCGAAGAGTCAATGAACTCACAAAGGTCTAAAGCTACTTGTTTTCCAGTGCCAATCATTCCTCTATGATGATATGAAGAACTTGAAATTGCTACACATAGTTCACTAGTAATTTCCAATTAAAGTCACAATGAAGTGAAGTTCTTAGCACCAAAGAGTGCTTGCTAGGGATCAATGTCGCTCCAATGCAACTTAAAAAGTTAGATTTGGACGACCCTAATGACAAATAAATTACCTGAAACTCAAGGTCTTTACGACTCAAAATTTGAGCATGATTCATGCGGAGTGAATTTCGTTTGTCATATAAAAGGGGAGCGAAGTCACCGCATTGTTGAACTTGGAGTTGGAGCGTTATGCCAAATGCAGCATCGTGGAGCACTCGGTGCTGAAACAAACTCAGGTGACGGAGCCGGAATCTTAATACAAATCCCAGATCGGCTTTATCGAGAAGAAGTTGAATTTGATCTTCCACCAATTGGCTTTTATGCCACTGGAATAGCTTTCTTACCGAATGACGCATCAGAAGCAGAGATCGTTCTTGCTGACTTTGAGAAAATCTGCCACGAAGAAGGGCTGGGGATACTGGGCTGGCGGGAAGTCCCTATTGACGACTCCATGATCGGACCCGCTGCTCGGGCCGCACAACCGATGATGAAACAAGTATTTATTACTTCAAAAAATTCGCCCAACTCATCCGGTATTGATCTTGATCGACTTCTATATGGATTGCGTAAAAGAACCGAGCATGAAATACATGGAAATAATTTCAGTCAACAAACGTCTGAAGATAGCATGGCCGCTTCTTCACAGCCGCACGAAGGTATTTATTTCCCATCTCTCAGTTCGAGAACAATCGTCTACAAGGGAATGCTTACAACGCCACAGCTCGCAGAGTACTACCTTGACATAAATGATGAACGGACTGAGAGTGCTTTGGCGTTAGTTCACTCAAGGTTCTCCACGAACACTTTCCCTTCTTGGCCGCTCGCTCATCCTTATCGACTCGTTGCCCATAACGGTGAAATAAATACGGTTCAAGGCAACCGTAACTGGATGAGAGCTCGAGAATCTCAATTAGAAACTGACCTGATACCGGGTGACCTCGAAAGGATCTTTCCAATATGTACACCAGGGGCAAGCGATACTGCAGCTTTTGACGAAGCTTTGGAATTGCTAGTAATGGGCGGCTACTCACTACCGGAAGCGATTATGACCATGATTCCAGAACCATGGGAACATAACAAAAAAATGCCGACAGACTTACGTTCCTTCTATCAGTACCATTCTTCTTTAATGGAGCCTTGGGATGGTCCTGCTTCCATAGCTTTCACCGACGGTACTGTTATAGGAGCCGTCTTAGATCGGAATGGATTGCGTCCGAGTAGGTATTGGGTCACCGAAGATGACCTTGTGGTTATGGCTAGCGAAGTAGGTGTCGTTAACGTCCCAGCCGATTCAATCATTGAAAAGGGTCGCTTAGAGCCTGGGAAAATGTTTCTAATTGACACCAATGAAGGACGAATCGTTCGTGATGAGGAAATCAAAGAAATGCTAGCAACTTCACGCCCATACCAAGAATGGCTTGATGCTAACCTATTTCCTCTCAACCGAGTGGAAGAGTCCGATGAAGTTGCATTAAATACCACAACTCTTCTTCAACGACAGCAAATCTTTGGCTACACACATGAACAACTAAAAATACTTCTTACGCCTATGATTCGAGACGCTAAAGAAGCTATTGGTTCCATGGGATCTGACACTCCACTGGCTGCACTGTCCAATAGACCAAAAGAAGTTTTCGATTATTTCCAGCAGTTGTTTGCACAAGTAACTAATCCACCTCTTGATGCAATCCGAGAAGAACTTATTACGGCTGTCTCAGGAACGTTAGGGCCTCGTCCAAATATTCTGAGTTTGTCAGAAGAAAATTGTAGGCAAATTTATCTTCCTCACCCCGTCATAACAGAAGCCGAACTTGCGTACTTAAAAGCCGAAAATAAACACTCCAACCTTCTAAAGCCAGCGGTACTTGATAGCACTTTCCCGGTAAATGCTGGAACAGCTGGATTGCAGAAATCTTTAATAGATCTACAAAAGCAAGCAGAAAAAGCCATTCTTCAAGGGGCTGGAATACTTATTGTCAGCGACCAAAACACAAATGAATTAAGGGCTCCAATACCATCTCTTCTTTCAACAGGGGCCATCCACCACCACTTAACAAAAACTAAGAAAAGAAATCAAGTGGGTCTCGTGGTTGAAAGTGGTGACGCTCGAGAAACACACCACATCGCACTATTGCTTGGTTACGGCGCTTCTGCTGTGTGTCCTTATATGGCGTTTCAAACAATTGACCAAATCATTGAAGAAGGCCAATACGGAATTTCACCTAATTTGAATACGGATCTAGCGAGAAAGAATTTCATCACTGCCTGTGACAAAGGTTTGCTAAAGATCATGTCCAAGATGGGGATCTCTACTGTTGCTTCATATACGGGAGCTCAAATTTTTGAAAGTATCGGATTAAATAATTCGGTCATCGAGCTTTGCTTTTCTGGAACAGCAAGCCGCATAGAAGGTGTTGGATTTGAGGTCTTAGCAGAGGAAGTTCTCATTCGACATAGGTCTGCTTTTCCAAATAACTCTCAAGAAACCTCACATAGAACGCTTGAAGTTGGGGGAGAATATCAGTGGCGGAGAGAAGGAGAGCATCATTTATTTAATCCCGAGACAGTTTTTCGTCTCCAACATGCAACGAGAGAAGGTCGTTACGACATCTTCAAACAATACACAGACCTTGTGAACGATCAAGCAGAACGTCTAGGCACCTTACGTGGACTTTTCAAATTCAAAAAGGGTTTGCAACCTTCTGTGGATATTGATGAGGTCGAGCCAGTTGAAGACATCGTAAAAAGATTTTCGACTGGAGCAATGTCTTACGGTTCAATTTCTGCAGAAGCACATGAGGTTCTTGCTATAGCTATGAACAGAATCGGCGGAAAATCAAACACTGGAGAGGGAGGTGAAGATCCTGAACGGTTCACTCCTGATCAAAATGGAGATTTACGACGATCGGCGATAAAGCAAGTTGCTTCAGGTCGCTTTGGAGTTACTTCAGAGTACTTAGTTAACAGTGACGATATTCAAATAAAGATGGCTCAGGGAGCAAAGCCGGGAGAGGGCGGCCAGTTGCCTGGCCATAAGGTTTACCCATGGATTGCTAAGACACGACACTCAACACCTGGAGTTGCATTAATTTCCCCACCGCCACACCATGACATCTATTCGATCGAAGACTTAGCTCAACTTATTTTTGACTTAAAAAATGCAAATCCAAAAAGTCGAGTGCATGTGAAATTGGTTGCTGAGGTTGGAGTTGGAACAGTCGCTACAGGAGTATCGAAAGCTCATGCAGATGTGGTTCTTATCTCTGGTCATGACGGAGGAACCGGAGCCTCTCCGTTGACATCAATCAAACACGCTGGTGCGCCTTGGGAGCTCGGTCTTGCAGAAACCCAACAAACCCTTCTCCTGAATCGTCTTAGAGACAGAATAGTTGTACAAGTTGACGGTCAATTAAAAACAGGTAGAGATGTAGTAATTGCAGCGCTACTCGGTGCTGACGAATATGGCTTTGCCACAGCACCATTAGTCGTATCTGGGTGTGTAATGATGCGCGTCTGCCACTTAGACACCTGTCCAGTTGGTGTGGCTACACAAAATCCAGAGTTACGAAAAAAATTCTCCGGAAAAGCTGAACATGTTGTTAATTTCTTTTATTTCATTGCTGAGGAAGTTAGAGAGTTGCTTGCCGAACTAGGATTTCGATCTCTTGAGGAAGCAATAGGTCAAGTTGAACATCTGGATTCAGTAGAAGCAATAGACCATTGGAAAGCTCATGGATTGAATCTTTCTCCTATCTTTCACCTCCCTGAGATAGAAGAAACCGCTGATAGGCGCCAAACACATAAGCAGGACCATGGTTTGGAATCAATCCTTGATCGTCAGTTAATAGAGAAAAGTGAACCTGCGCTAGCAAATCAAGAAACGGTCAAATTCTCACTGCCAATAAACAACACAAACCGTTCAACTGGAACCATGCTTGGATACGAAGTAACAAAGCGTTACGGCGGCCAAGGACTTCCCCCGGACACAATTACTTTTGACTTCACCGGATCGGCTGGAAATAGTTTCGGTGCTTTTTTGCCTTCAGGGGTCACGCTACATCTTGAGGGCGATGCGAATGACTACGTTGGTAAAGGTCTCTCTGGAGGACAATTAGTTCTACAGCCGCCAAGAGAGTCCGTCTTTAAGGCAGAAGACCAAGTAATTGCAGGAAATGTAATTCTTTATGGAGCAACAAGTGGTGAAGTTTATATCCGTGGACGAGTAGGAGAAAGATTCTGTGTAAGGAATTCTGGAGCGACGGCAGTAGTTGAAGGAATAGGTGATCATGGCTGTGAGTACATGACTGGCGGAAGAGCAGTGATTCTGGGTTCAACTGGGAGAAACTTTGCAGCTGGAATGTCAGGCGGTATTGCTTTTATTCATGACCCATTTGGAGATTTTGTAGAAAATGTGAACCATGAAATGGTCCTTCTAGAAGAGCCAAATGAAGAAGATCTCATTTGGCTTGAAAACATCATTACTGCGCACTCCGTTAAAACAGGATCCGAAGTCGCAAAAAAGATTCTTGAAAAGTGGAGTCGACCCTCTTCCCGGTTCACGAAAATTATGCCTACTGACTACAAGCGCGTGCTTGAGGCGGCTGCGGCTGCGCGCACAGAAGGCAGAGACGAAGTAGAAGCGATAATGGCATCTTCAGAATCGAGCAAAAATGGGTGACCCGAGAGGATTCTTGAATCACGATCGACAGCTTCCAGAACGTCGCTCTATCCCTGTCCGCATTAGAGATTGGCAAGAAGTAAATACTTCTTTTCCCTCCGAAGACCTACAGCGGCAAGCCAGTCGCTGTATGGACTGTGGTATTCCATTTTGTAACCACGGATGCCCTTTAGGAAACTTGATTCCTGATTGGAATGACCTCATATATAGAGAGAATTGGAAAGAAGCGTCTGAAAGACTACATGCTACGAACAATTTTCCAGAATTTACTGGCAGATTGTGTCCCGCTCCATGCGAGGCCGCTTGCGTTCTCGGAATAAATGAACCACCAGTCACAATCAAACAAATAGAAGTCAGTATTGTTGATAAAGCTTGGGAAGAAGGCTGGATAGTCCCTCTTCTCCCTGATCAATACTCTGGTCAACGAATAGCGATTGTCGGTTCAGGACCAGCAGGACTTGCTGCAGCCCAGCAACTTACTCGGTCTGGTCATGATGTGAGCGTGTTTGAACGCGAGGATCGAATCGGTGGCCTTCTACGATACGGAATACCAAATTTCAAAATGGAAAAGAGGTATCTTGATCAACGACTTGCACAGATGGAAGCAGAGGGGACTCAATTTGTCCCTAACACTTCGATCGGGACAGATCTCCCTGCCAAAGAGCTCATAAGAGACTTTGATGCAATTGTTCTCGCCACTGGGGCCACACAATGGAGAGATCTCAAAATACCAGGAAGAGAAGCAGAAGGGATTCTTCAGGCCATGGAGTACCTTCCGCCAGCTAACCGTGTCCAAGAAGGCGACATTGACTCTCCTGACGTAACTGCTAAAGGGAAGAACGTAATAATTATTGGTGGGGGAGATACTGGTGCTGACTGCTTAGGAACTGCACTTCGCCAAGGAGCGTCCTCAATTCAGCAATTTGAAATAATGCCAAAGCCTCCAAGTGATCGTTCCATATCAACACCATGGCCAACTTGGCCTCTTACTTATCGAGTTTCTTCGGCCCATGAAGAAGGTGGTGAGCGTCAATTTGCCATAAACACAGAAGAGTTCATCACAGAGGATGGGAAAATTGTTGGTGTGAAAACCTATGAAGTTGAACAGGTTTTTACTGATACTTCAGTTACTTTTGAAAAAATTGAGGGAACAGAAAAGATATTTCCAGCCGATCTAGTTCTTCTAGCTCTTGGTTTTACTGGCCCCGAAACATCAACTCTTCTGGATGACTTAGATTTAGAGTTGGATGAGCGAGGAAATATCAAGCGAGATGAGAACTTTGCCACAAAACAACCGGGTGTTTTCGTTTGCGGCGATATGGGTCGTGGTCAGTCTCTGATTGTTTGGGCGATTGCTGAGGGGAGATCTGTCGCTCATTCGGTAGATACGTTCCTTCGAGGAAAGAGCCGACTACCTTTCCCTGTAGCTCCAACTGATAGTCCACTTTCTTGATTAAAAAGGTTGTGCATCCAGAAAAGTTAATGCCGCATCAATGAATCCGAAGTCTTTCGGAGTAGCGAAATGATCTACACCTTTTAGTTCTACAAAACTGCTATTTGGTAGAGCTGAGACAAGTGGAGTGGCTGGTCCAGCGAAATCGTGCTCGCCTAAAACAACTAAAGTGGGGCAAACGATTTGAGACAATAAGTCAGGAGTAATTTCTGGTGAACCGGGTCGCTGCATAAATGCCGTCAAAGCAGAACGGTCAGCTCCAGGTAAATCTGGGAGATTAGCAAAATAGCGCAACTCTGGATCTTCAGCTTCACCAGTTTTCACTGCATCGAAAATCGCAGCACGACGTTCTGATTCATTTCGGAAAAGATTTTCTCCTATTCCAGCGAGAACAATTCTGTTGAAGCGTTCAGTATCCGTAATAGCTAGTTCCAATATCAAACGTGCCCCATGCGAAAAAGCAACGACGTCTACTGGCTCATCAGGAAAACCATTTAACAGAAAATTAGCAACTTCCCGGTATTCTTCTGGGTCTGTTGGCTTTGGGGCGTCACCATGTCCTAGTAGATCAATTGCATGCACCTCACGGCCAGCATCTTGGATCAGATCAATCCAACCGTTTTTTCTCCATGTCATCTCCGCTGATGTGCCAAATCCATGGACGAGAACAATTGGCGCATGTGTCATGAAACTATCTTACGCATAAGTTTTATTTTCTATTCATTCACTTCGAGACGAAAGAGGTCACCTGTCCAAGAAAAGATATATATATCTTGATGATGCCCTGTGGAGAATCCAGTTGTATTCTCCACCAAAAGTTCTGTGGCATGGGTTGCTACATTACCTGTGTCTTCAATTACCGCCAAGCGAATGAGACCATCGCACCAGTCACTAAATATGTACGTCCCAGAAAATTCTGGTGCTTTAGTGCCGCGATAGACGGTTCCTCCAGTTACTGAACATCGCCCATCCTCATGTCCGTAGATTATGTCGGGCAACCTATGATCAGATATTTCGATTTGGCGATTCTTCCGATCTGCTTCGAAGACTGGCCATCCAAGGTTGCTTCCTGCGGTCCATTCTTCTATAGGTAACCGGGTGATTTCTTCTAACTGGTCCTGACCAACATCTCCGATCCAAAGATCTCCGGTGACTCTATCTAGCGAAAATCGCCAAGGGTTTCGTAGGCCCCATATGAGAACTTCAGGCTTGTTTTTATCATCTCCAAAGAATGGGTTGGTTTCTGGGATTCCATAAGTTGAATTTTCTTCTGGAATGATTCTAAGAATAGAACCAAACCAATTAGTCGTATCTTGTCCGTTTTCTAGTGGATCATCTGCACCACCTCCATCACCGAATCCGATTAGTAACATTCCATCTTGGTCAACCACAAGATGCCCGCCGTTATGGTTTGCAAACGGTTGCTCTAGAGAAATAATTTCCCATCTTTCTTCAAAGATAGGGGAGTGGCCTTCTAAGGGAATTCCGACTACACGGCTTGTCATATCAGTGTCTGTATAACTCAAATACAATTCGCTACCTGAGGTAGTGAGCGCCATACCAAGTAATCCTCCTTCGCCGAGAGTGCTTATTTCTTCTCGAATATCAAGTACAGCTTCTCCCACTATTGCGGTTCCATCGTCAGAGAAACTTAACGGAAAGATTTTTCCACCTCTTTCAGCAACTAAAAGAACCTCTGTTCCGGGGATGGCGACTAGTTCTATAGGTTGCTCAAAAGAAGTTATCAATGAGAGTGAGAACGGATGATCTTTCAGCATTTCCGCATTCAACTCAATTTTCTCTTCTAGGGAGGCTTGACTTGTAGAAGTTGATGATGTTTCTTCGGAAAGTTCTAATAAAGACGTCGAAGTTGACGTGGAGACAGTTATGTTACTCACCCCGGATTCATCACTAGTACAGGCAGTTAGAAGAGTAAAAATTAATATTGGGAGGGTAAGTCTCTTCATGATTTCTTGACTGGTCGAATTCTTTTATTTAGTTCAAAAAGTATGTATCCAACTATGGGAATTAAACCAATAAATGCAGCGTTGTGGCTCATAGTTTGATAGTCAGTTCTGGCAACTAATAAGCCAGAACCTATTCCCGCCAATCCACCAGATGCCGTCATAATTAGATCCGCTAAGCCTTGTACTCTTACTTTCTCTGGCCCTTCGAAGGTTTTTGTCAACAAAGCAGATGATGCTACTAAACCACAGCTCCAGCCAACACCAATAAGAAATAAACCGACAAACACCCCGAGACTGTCATTCTTGTCGGTGTGGGCAGCCAACTCTGACCCTAGGAAAAGAAGAGACCCTCCAACGATCAAAACGGGTCCAGCTCCAATGCGATCTACAACCCATCCAATGACTGGAGCAACTGCATACATGCCCACTATGTGTAGCGAAATAACAAATCCAATAATTTCTAATTCGTGTGATCCATCCTTCATGTGCAGGGGAGTCATTGTCATTACCCCGACCATCACTACATGACCGGAAACCATAGAAAGCACAGATAGCTGTCCAGCCGGCGAGACAAAGAGCAACTTAAAGGCCTCCTTTAAGCCTTGATCTTGTTTCAGATTTTGCGACTCACCAGAAATCAGTAGGGGATCTGGATGCAGGTTCTT
Organism: uncultured Acidimicrobiaceae bacterium; assembly: GCA_913053885.1. Classification (GTDB taxonomy): domain Bacteria; phylum Actinomycetota; class Acidimicrobiia; order Acidimicrobiales; family MedAcidi-G1; genus MedAcidi-G2B. The sequence continues at coordinate 28,752 of CAJXGE010000007.1, read as the reverse complement.
ATGGATTACAAACCCTGCCGCAATAAACAATAAGCAAGAGACAACATATGGGCCTGCCAATTCAGGAAGCCCTATCAACATTCCAAAAGATTTTGCTGGACCAAAACCAATTGTTGGCCCTAAAACGGAACCAAATGTTGAAGCCCAAACCAAAGTCCCTATTGCTCTTGCTTTTCGATCTGGTGCAGCTAGGTCTGCTGCCGCATACCTTGCAGCCAAATTTGCAGCATTACCAATACCTACACCCAGAATCCCTATGGGAAGTAAAAAGTAGATTTCACTTAGTGCTGCAAACATCGCAAATAGCGAACCAATAGAAGCAAGAAAGTACCCGACCGTCAGCCCAGGGCGCCTTCCATGCCTCATCATCAAGCGCGCTAAAGGAAGAGTTGCGAGTGCAGACCCCGTAGTCATACAGGCTGCAGCCAGTCCACCCAGCGTCTCAGAACCACTTAGTTCTTCTCCTAGCACGGCTGCTGCTGAGTACGCGCCGCTCATAGCTGCACCAGCAGGAACTAGCCCTGCCATCAGGGTCCGGATAGTACGCTTCTGGGCAATTTCTCGTTCTTCGAGCGTTATTTCAGCCACCGAGTGAACCTACACTGAATTTGTTCAACAAAGGTGATTGGGTGACACATATATCGGCTACTGTCATCTTCTATGCCGAGTATCTTCGCTTGCTTTGATGTTGAAACAACCAGTTTGGATCCCAAGAAGGGGAACATAATCGAAATTGCTGTTGTAAAAATTGATGCGTTAGGGGAGATTCAGTCTGAGTGGGCATCGCTAGTCAGCGTTGAGACTGACAACTTGGGGCGACCCGACATTCATGGAATCACTCATCAGATGCTTCAAGGTGCGCCAACTTTCTCCGATATCGCAGGAGATCTAATGGAGATACTTTCTGGCTGCATTCCAGTGGCTCATAACGCTGGATTTGATCAACGCTTTGTCCTTAGTGAGTGGGCAAAAGCAGGGCTTGGACCTTTAGAGCTTGAAGTACTAGATACTTTGGCACTAGCACGAAGCCTTGGATTGCCCGGAAAACTAGGAGACTTAGCAGAAAGTCTAGGGGTTCCTCTCATCGACGCTCATCAAGCTTTAGATGACACCCGTGCATTGGCAGGTGTGCTAGTAAAACTCATAGAAAAAGGTGCGGAACTTGGCGATCTATATGAATTTCAGCCACCTCTTTTCAAACCTGAGCCCTCAGGTCTCTTCCAGTTGAGGCCAACTAATTAACCATACTAATTCTCAGAGAGGTCGTCAGGAGCGCTTGCCATCTGAGAAATTAAGCCGCCTTGCCTTGCTAATACTCTTTCCCAGAGATCCTCGGTGCTATCGGTAAAAACATCTGACTCGCTGGCTTCAAAGACGAACCATGAACCAGCGCCTATCTCTGATTCAAGTTGTCCTGCCGACCAACCGGCGTATCCAACGAAAAGTCGAATGAACTCTACATCGCTGCGTTCCGAAGGAGAGAAATGGAGGTCAAGTACTTCGACGTTGCCTACAAGTGACTGATCAGTAGAAGAAGCTGTTCTCGCAAGTCCTATCACAGCGTTCGTGGATACGGGGCCACCGCTATAGATAAACCCGCCTTCCTCCACTCGTTCAGCCCAAAGATCAATTAGTTGTTCTGGATGTAAAGCCAAAGGTTTATTTAACACAACTCCTAAGGCTCCCTGGATATCGTGCTCGATGATGAAAAGTACGGAGCGGTGGAAATTCGGATCGTTTAAGGAAGCACCCGAAACGAGCAACGAGCCTTTAGTTGACTTCATGACTTTGTCTTTCACGAGATCTAAAGAGTGGTATTAGCGCTACGGAAACAGCGATTACTGAGATAGTTATTATTAGCCATGTTGGAAAACCATCATCCGTTGAAACGTTTTCTGTTTCAGCGGTTTGAGGAGGGGTTTCATCCCCTTCAGCATCCTGCTTTATGCTTTTATCTTCTTGTTTGAGTTGAAGTTCTTCAGTTTCTTTCTCCTCAATCAATGGTTCGGTAGTTGAAGAAGTACTTACCTCAGCGAGTGGGGGAGTTCTGTACCATCGAGATAAAGCGCCGCGATCATTCCTGTTTTCAACATTCTCGACTGGTGTTCCAAACATTTCAATAAAACCTATAGACACCGTAAACCGAGAAGGGGCTGCACCTTTAACAAGCACCTGGTATACACCCTCAACTCCAATTTCTTCATGGTCTAAAAGGCGTACATAATTCGTACCCGAAAAAGGTTCGGCGAATTTGACACGTATTTCTGGGAAAAGATCAACCAGAGTTTTGTCTGGGCGAACAAGCACCAAAGAAGGTAAAGATTCATTTTCAAGAATATTTTCCGGCTCTAAGTCTGGTATCAAAAGAGAGAGGGTGATTAACTCTCCTTCGGGGATTTCAAACTGAAAGCCCCTGTTCTCTCTTTCCTCGTTGAACGTTCCGTACAATGCAAATGAAATCCGAGCATCTGGAAGAAAAGGGCCTTGTTCTGCTTCACGTTGCTCATCTGTTATGAACACCGGGTCGTGGGCGTGAGCCGCCGGCGACCAAGCAAACACAGAAAGAACTACGACTAAGAGAAATAATTTGATCTTGAAAACATTAAATGGCATGAATACCTACCTAGTCACTTCTCTTAAAGTTTCACTAATTAGTCTGTTTGCCTCAGAAGCACGAACTGCATCAATCAAGCCACGAGCTGCGACTTCGGTATAAATACCGGTCGTGTTAATGCTCGCATGACCAAGCAAACTCTGAATTTCGTTCATTGGTACCCCGTTTGCCGCCCACTGCACCCCAGCGGTGTGTCTTAAGGAGTGGAGAGATCGGTCACGTAACCCAGCTGCACGGTTCAGGGTCAGTAACCAGTATCTAAGCCTCCGATAGTTGAACCTTTCACCATCTTTCGTTACAAATAAAGGATCATCTGCTAGCGGAGATCCAAATCTCTCAGTTCGCACTATTTGCCAACGGTCCAAAACTTCCAATAGTTCAATAGACAAGGGGAGTCGTCGCACCTTTGATCCCTTTCCTAAGACTCGAAGAACCTTATGATTACTATCCGAAACTAAGTCCTGCGTTATCCAATCAATGTCAATAGCACACAGTTCAGCGGCGCGTAGTCCTAGTGCGGCGAGCACAGTCACCATTGCAAAGTCTCTTTCCGCCCAACGGATACGCCCACCTATATCATCGTCCTTTATCGGAGTAGCAGCTACACGATAAAGGTCCCGAACCTCTGATCCCGAATAATATGTTGGTTCACTTTGCTCAACGGCTAACTGTGAGACTTTACGTATTCTTCCAATATCGGGAACCGTTCCAACACCAAGGTCCGCTACACAATAATCAAAAAATGATTTTGCCGCGGCAAGGGTCTGATTAAGTGTTGCTCTAGAAACCTCACCAGAACTTCTCATTGTTCTAACAGCATCAGTTATCTCAGCCTGCCCAAAAGAGTCTGGACGAAAATCCGTTGGGAATATTTCTGCAAAAGAAACTAACCGTCGAAGACCCTGACTGTAAGCCCGAACAGTTGTAGGAGGTTTATCTTCCTGTAGTGGCAGCCAGCGCAACCACTCATGAAATGCCGCAGGCATATCTTTCTCTAACGGCAACTCTCTGTATCCCATGCTTAAATTCCTAGGTTAATAGTATTTAAATAGATGATAACATACGTTATCTACAATTCAAGTATTCTTTATTACATAGATAAACCCATAATTTACTACTACTACTCCACTAGGGCGCAGATAACCCCTTTGGACCGGCTAACGTTTATACCTATGCCTCGAATGGAAATTGAGTTAACAAGCAAGCAGTCTGACGGAACTTGGACCTGGAGAGCTGCGGGTGCAAAATTGCCCAAGGGTTCACTTGAAGGAAGCCTTCTATCAGACACTTCTTCGGTTGGTGACGTCATTCGTGTAGAGACTGAACAGTTCGTCGATGGAATATCAGTGATTTCCGTGTTATCTAGCCGAGAGAAGAAATCTAGCCCTGAGCTGCTTGAAGTTGTAGGCAGTGGAAAAGAAGAGCCACTGGTAACCACCAGTCTGAACAAGAAGAAGCAGCGACGTGGAAAACCGCGATCACAAAAAGGGGATAGAAATCCAAGAAGCTCAAAAAATAGAGAGAGGACCGCACAGAAGAAACCTCGTCGGACCCGAACCCTCTCCCCTATCTCTACCGGCAAACGACTCAAGCAAAAGCACGTACACCGTAACGCGGTAATTGCGTCCCTACCGGACGAAGCCCAATTTCTAGCTAAAGAATTAGCTCAAAAAGGTATTTCAGGCTTGCGTTCAATGATTGAAGAGCAAAATAAAGTTGCTGCTTCCTTAAACGAGCCACCAATACCCCCTGAACTCTTACTAAAGATAGCTGAACAAATACAGCCACAACTTCGAACAGCTGATTGGAGAGATAGAGCTGAAGCAGCCCTTAAAGGCATACATAGTATCGACCTCAGAGATCTTCGATCGGTCGTTGTAGCTTCTGATGCAGCCGCAAAAGATTCTGAAACTCGTGACTTAGCGGAGGAGTTGAAAAAAGGTCTAACTAGCAGAATAGAGGCTGAACACGCTAAATGGCTTTCAGGAATTGAAGCAGCGTTGAAGGAAGACCGAATAGTGCGAGCTCTGCGTATGAGCTCGTACCCACCTAAAGCAGGAGCACCACTTCCAGAGGGAATTCTGACCTCCCTCACTGACGGCACGAATGCCAATCTAACTAAGGAAACCTACCAAGACCGCTGGATAACAGTTCTGGATGCCCTGTCACTATCTCCTATCCGAGAAAGAGTAGTTCCAGAGAGTTTGCCTGAGAATCCAGAAAAGGAACTACTCGACGCCGTAACAGAACTCTCTATGAAGATTCCCTCAATAGCTGCACTGTTTGGCATTAAACCCACACAGCCCCCAAAGAAAAGTAGATCTCGAGAAAAAACCTCTGCTTAATTGATTTACTTTGTTAAATCTTTCTGAACAATGATTGCACGAGCCACTAAACCATGAGTTTCAAAGAAATTCTTTGTTTGCCTGTCCCCAGGTAGAGCTAAAGAATCAACAGCAGGGATGTTTCGTGACCGAACCCATTCCAGCATTCTGTCCATAATTATTTCTCCAACCCCAACAGATCGAGCTTCTTCTTCTACATATATCGCTTCAATTGAAGCATGGGGTGTCCCATCTTGAAGGCTCCCCTCTCTAACTACTCCATACCCAACCACAGAATCATCAATGGTCCCTACAAATACCTCAGCCATTTCATCTATAAAGGCCTCTTGAAATAGTTTCTCTAATTGTCCGTAATTAGGATTTTGAAGACTAAGAGTCTTACCTCCCCGTTTCTGTAGGACTTCCTCGTTGCTCTTAAGCGCGAGTCTTTCTAAGTTCTCTAGGTCAGAAGTTTCTGCAATTCGCGCGTTTTCGATAAGAGCCACTACGAAATCGGTGCCCCACAATGAGAGCACTCCCCGGCATCTGCAACGACAGAAGCTTCCACGAGCAAGAAACAATGCGGGCAGGATATCTCTGTTTTCTGCCTTCCCTGGGCCTCTTCAGAAGACTTAGCTACAACTTCAACTTTTTCAGACTCTTCTTCCTCTTCCTCTCCTTCATCCTCGTCTTCCTCTGCAGCAAGACGAGCACTTAGAATCTCTTCTAGATCCGCTTCTACGTCATCCGGATCTGGTTCGTCTTCCTCACCCTCATCACTACTGTGCCGAGAAGGTCGAGGGCCGCTCTCTTCTTCCTCTTCTTCTTCTTCATCACCATCGTCATCAGGGGAATCTTCAAAATCTTCATCCAACTCAGAGTCAGGTTCTTCAAAACCTTCGCCTTCTTCGTCAAGATCTAAATCGATCTCTTCATCCATATCTTCGATTTCTTCTTCGCTCATAGTTTCCTCAAATAACTATCTTGCCGCCGGATCTTAGACCCATAAATCAAATTGCCAACACAATTTTGATATTTTTACACTAATTTTCATCATTTAGAAGCAATTTTCCCGTATTTACTAATTACTCAAACGTTGATTTCGTTTCTCCTCTGCACGCCGTTCTGACTCTAAGCGTTCAAGGTCTTGATCAGATGAATGATCGACAAACTGCATCATTTCTGCGACAGCACGATGGCCTGCTACATCTGAAATTAGATGGTGCATTTGCTGCCCTACTTCTCGATAAGCGGGATGCCCTTGTGGACTGGTTCTCAATTCTAAAAGATGCATAGCTTCTCGTGCATTCATATGCATCATGTATCGCACTTTATATGCAAGCGATACAGCATAAGAAGCCTGCTGTGGGAACACCTCTTCCATTGCTAAATACAGAGAGTCTGAACGTTCCATGGCCGAATCAAATTCGCTTGTACACCCAGCGGTGTCAACATCAGGAGGGCGAACATAACCATGTGTTGTGCTCAATTGTTGCCAATCGATTGTGAGCATGCGATGCCGTTGAAGATCACGAAATGCCCCGTAATCAGAAAGGATATCAAAGCGGTATGCAGGTCTTTCGAGTGCTCGCCCAGGTCTATGCCTCCGGTTTCCTCTATCGCCCACTAATGCCTGAAGAACTCTCACTCGTTCTTCAACTGTCATCCGGCGTACGCGTTCTTCTACCACTCTGTCGGGATGTCGGGTATGCGGGTAAAGTGCTGAAGCTACCAACTTGACTTCGGCATCAGGATCAAAATCTGTTAAGTCAACTAAAGGAGCGTTAGGAACCGGTACGTCGTCAGGGAAAAAATGTTCACTTAGCTCTTCAAGCCTTTCACGCGTATCTGCTTGATATTTTCCAATCTCCACTCCCCTATCAGGAAGATCAACTCTGGTGAGAAACGATGGTATTACTTTACGTAACTCTTTTAGTATCAGTTCTGCGTAGTCCCTAGCTTCCGGCAAAGGATGCGAACGCATTCTTATCAGGAGGGCCTCATACGCTTGACCGGTTCCGTAAATACCAACATTAGATAGAGATGCTGCAGGAAGAATGCCCCTTACTGAGTCGTAAGCCTTAGCCGAAATAGCCTGACGATAAATGAAATCGGAATCTCCCGGTCCTTGTGGGACTGTTTCCCGGTAAAAATCTTTCATCTTGGCCACCAAGACCGAGTAAATCTCAAACTGGCGATCAAGGTCTGCTATGTAACGCGCCCCAAGAGGAGAAGAAAGAACTTCTGGGTCTCGGTAGTACCTGAATCTCCCTCCTGGACGATCGTCATAGGCGATATATCGTGTTGACTGCTCCAGGTAAGCCATCAATCGTCCCCATTCAAGGACTTTGGTTAGGAGATTTGATGACTGCTCACACGCTAGGTGAACACCGCCTAATTGAGCGACACTGTCATCTCCGTACTCAAAGAAAACCCTGTTGTACAGTTCTTCAGCGCGTCGAAGCCCTATTGTGGCGTCAATAGTCTCGTCTCCTGAAATATCGAGCTCCCCGACAAATTCATCTAGGAAAAGTCTTCGAAGACTAAGAGGCGATCGTGAATACCGAGCAAAGAGTGCTCCCTTTACGACTTCAGGCAGATTGACTAGTGCAAATACAGGTTCGTCTAAATTCGTGAAATAACGCCGAAGAATTTCTTCTTCATTTGGCGTAAATTCTTCTGCAATATATGGAGTCACAACCGCTGAGACTAGGGGGTATTTGTCCGTCTCGCGCGGACTCCCTCTAGTTCTTCGAATTCTTCACTTACTTCTGGCAACATTGTTGGAGAGGTCCAACAATCAACAACTGTCATGGCTAAAGCTTTCGCTCCATCAATCACACCTTTATCACCCATTGGGCCCCTTGCATACTCAGCAAAAGTTGGAGTGTGTATTGCAATTTCTTCGGGTGCGATTTTAATCATGGGATGAATAGCTGGTACTTCATAACTGACATTTCCCATATCCGTGCTTCCCACTATTGCTGTTTCCGTTTCCGGACGAGGATCGCGTCCAATTTCTTGAGCGTTACTTATGTAGGCATTAAGGAGCGCGCGATTATCAACCACATCGTCATAAGGAAATTCAGAGAAACTTATTTCCATATCACATCCAGCCGCTTTAGCTCCAGCTTCTAAACATGCAATCACCCTTGACTTCAAACTATCCAAACCTGCTCGAGTGGGCGACCGCACATACCAATCTGCCCCTGCATGTTGCGGAACTATGTTCGCTTTCACCGGCCCATCAGTAAAAATCCCATGAATCCGTTCATCTGGAGCGATATGTTGGCGAAGAGTTGCAACATTCATGTAGCCGAGTACTGCTGCATCTAGAGCATTCAGTCCCTTTTCTGGTGCTGCAGCAGCATGCGCAGCTCTACCCGTATAAGAGATCTTCATCTGTTCGATAGCCAAGCTTGTTATTCGTTCCACTTCTGATCCTGCTGGATGAATCATTAGGGCTGCATCCACTCCCTCAAATGCCCCTTTTCTTATCATGCGGACTTTACCCCCACCACCTTCTTCAGCGGGAGTGCCAATCACTCGAACTTGACCGTTCAAGCTCTCAGCTAACTGACTTAAAGCCAGTCCAGCACCAAGACCTGCAGCTGCGATCACATTATGGCCGCAAGCATGACCTATTTCTGGCAGGGCATCATATTCGCACAAAACAGCAATAACCGGTCCGTTGCTTCCAGCCTTTGCTTCAAAAGCCGTTTTGATTCCGTACGCAGACTTCTCGGTCTCCAGACCATGGTTAATTAGTGAATTCGTTAGTATTTCATGAGCTTGAAACTCTTCATAACCTAATTCCGGATTTTCATGTATGGCATGGGATACATGCAAAAGTTCTTCTTCAAGATCGTCAATTAGTTCACAGATGACTTTCTTGGCTTCTCTCGGATCTTTGGGTTCAGGTTCCATACTTAGACTTTACCTCCTAGAGCATGACCCGGAGAGCGTCAGGCTCAACTCGCACAGAAATTTCTTTTGCTTTTACTACCTTCACATCATCTAACCAGATGTCCGTCTTTTGACTGAAGTTGGTCTGCACTGATTTGACACGTCGATAATTTATATCCGGGTGCGGCACATGAGTTCCCGTCTGCATTCTCGACTTTGCTTTTACTAGGTCGGAAAAATTGAGATTTGAGTCAAGCACATCAAGTAAACCATCACCAGGGTGAGCGCGAGGAGCGATATTCCAGCTCTTGCGGTGCGCTACATTTGTGGCAATCCACGAGCGACCTAGCCACAATGGCGATCTGGCAATTAGGTGTGAGGCAAACCAATAAATATGGCCGTCCAGCAAAGCAGAGCCAATGTCTACCGTAAATAATTGAGCTTCTTCGCTGTTTAATCTGTTATTTTTTCTTGTTCCCCCTAAGGTTCGCCATAAGTCACCTCCCGCGAGTCCTATCACGGGGATCATTTCATTAGAGCGTTTGTGGCTTTCCAAGATGTCCCATAAATCCTGGTTACTGTTTATGACCAAAAAATCTTCTGGGTATGAATCTTCACTCCCCCATTCTTTCCCTGGAGTTATTCCCATCTTTAAACCTCAATACTTTCTGATTCCTCAGAGAACGAAGTTGCAACGACTACTACTCCTCGTTCAAGCGTTTCTATAGATTGAGAAACAACTTTCCTCAGTTCAGTTTGACTTACGGATCTAATTTGACGAAGCAAGTCGATAACTAGACGAACATTTCTAACAAATTCACCACCACTAGTACTTGAATCTAATACATCACTGAAATTTTGACCAAGTGCCCAATCATAAATCTTTCCGGCATAACGCGAATCTAAAGTTGCCGTGGATTCAACTCCAAATTTTTTTTCAAGTAGTTCAATATCGTTTGCGATTAATTCAATCTCTTGAATCTTCTTTTGCACTATTTCGCTATTAAGTGGGTCGGGGTCTTCAGAATTTCCCCGATGGCTGTAAACAAAGATGGATAATAAAGCTGCCAATTCTGGAGGAGTGAGACCATCAAAGCATCCCGCGTTCAGTGCTTCCACCACCACAAGGTCGCATTCGCTATAAATTTTTTTCAAATTCTGACCGGATTCTGTTAACGACCAGTTATTTGCAAGGTCTCTCTCCTCCAGCACTTGTGCTGTTGAAGCTAGTTGTCCAACAAGATCAGTTTCTAACTTCCCTAATTCAAGTTCATATAAGCGACGAGAAAGCTTGAATAGTTCTTTTTGCAGTCGACCTGCTTCTTTCACCCCCGCGGAGAAACGCTTATTTAACTCTTTTATTATTTCCTTATGAAAAGAAGTTCTGCGCAAATCACCGTGATTCAGGAAATCAATTTTTGAAATATGCAATGGGCTTTCAAGTATCCCCTCGCTTGCAAAGCGCCGGTATTGACCTTTCTGATTGATAGTTTTTATCCGTTTCCGTCCTCCGCTTCTATCTGCAACCGCTAGCACAGCATGAATTTGACCATCCCCAAGGAGCACAATTTCACCCGGCTTCAATCTCGAAATTGAATGCCAACTGATCTCTGTATTCATCCTGGAATTCAGTTTTCCTTCGACTTTGATTATCTGGGATGAGATATCTTCAAAACCACTTTCTCTTGAATTTTTTGATTGATCTAATTGGAACTGCCCAAATGAGCGTCTCAATAGATCTTCAGACTCTGAACGAGATCGCGTGTTCATCAAATTTGCAACCATGTTATAGGTAGGACGAAAAGCTGATTGCAGATGGAAAGTCTTGTTCAAAGCAAGTTCTGCTACCTCATTAAAGTGAACAAATGGCGACCAAAGAACCACTCCGTATCCTTCTTTATCTAAACCTCGCCGACCAGCTCTTCCGGTTATTTGAGTGAATTGACTCGGAGTTAAGAGTTCGTGGGTATGACCGTTGAATTTAGTCATTTTGTCAATAACAACTGATCGAGCAGGGAGATTCACGCCAAGGGCGAGAGTTTCCGTCGCATAAACAATCTTCAATAGTCCTTCTTTGAAGAGTTTTTCTGTTATCTCTTTGAACTGTGGAATCAACCCTGCATGATGTGAAGCCACCCCCCGGCAAAGACCTTCTCTCCAGCGCTCAACCCCTAAAACCTCTAGATCTTGATCATCATTCAAACCTAAAGACTCGTCAAGAAAAGCGCCGACGGCTTCCTGCTCTACTTGACTATTTAATGAGATTCCTGACTTGAGAATATGATCCCGCGCTTCGTCACATCCAGCTCTACTAAAGACAAAGTGAATACATGGCAGCAGTTTTTTTTGCTGGAGAGATAGAAGTATCTCTATATATCTTGGTGAAGTAAAACGCCTATACGAATCTTTCTTTTTAGCCCCTTTCCCACCTTGAAAAAACTTTCTTCCGTCTGGGTTTGCTCTGTTCCCCATTAAAAGTGGAGTTATCTCTAATTCACGCTTCCTTTTCATGCGATTCGTGGCGAAATAATGGAGTTTGAGGGGAACTGGTCTTTCGTGATGAACCACGACTTGAGTCTCACCTCGAACATTTGTCAACCATTGACCAAGTTGATCCGCATTTGAGATTGTTGCGGATAATGCAACTATCTGAACTTTTTTTGGAAGGCTTAGAATTACTTCCTCCCAGACTGGACCCCGGTAAGGGTCTTCCAAGTAATGCACTTCATCAAGAATGACCCAAGCGAGCTTTTCTACTGCTGCCGATTCTGCGTAAAGCATGTTGCGTAACACTTCAGTTGTCATAACCAGTACAGGTGCACTTGAATTAACAGTTACATCTCCAGTAAGAATTCCTACATTTTCCACACCGAAACGTTCTCTAAAGTCTAAAAATTTTTGATTTGATAAAGCTTTTATCGGAGCGGTATAGAAAGCACGTTTGTCCTCTTTTAACGCTCGATCAATTGCATGTTCAGCCAGAACCGTCTTTCCACTTGAAGTAGGTGCAGCTACTAGAACTGATTGACCTTCGTCAATGGCTGAAATAGCTTCTAACTGAAACCGGTCTAAAGCAAATGGCCAACTATTTTCAGTCACTGGATGAATCGGCTCGTTTTCGTCTTCGTTCAATTAATCGTCCAAAAAGAATTGCTACTTCATAGAACAGCATCATTGGAACTGAAAGGATAACAAGAGTTAGTGGATCGCCGCTTGGAGTCAATATCGCAACTAGCGTGACAATTCCTACTACGGCATAGCGCCTACCGCGCCTCAAAGTCTTATGCGTGATCATTCCCGCCAACTGGAGCATTATTAATATGAGCGGGAATTCGAATCCAATTCCAAATGCCACAATCATTTTTACTATGAATCCAAGATATTTAGTGGGTGAGAAAACACTAACTAGATCTGGACCACCGATTGATACCAAGAAATCCAATGCTCGTGGAATACTCCAGTAAGCAAGACCAGCACCAACTACGAATAAAAGTATTCCGAAAAATACAATAGGAACTACCCATCTTCGTTCTTTTGGGTACAAGCCAGGAGATACGAATCTCCAAATTTGCCAAAGGATTATTGGCACAGCTAGGACTAACCCCCCATATCCCGCAACCATCATTCGCACACTGAATGGTTCCAACGGATCAGTAACTAAAAGATCGCAATTTTCCCCAAATAGTGAGTCCTCTGAAGTTGCTCCTTCTCTTATCTCACAATAAGGCCGAAGAAGTTCGTCGAGAATTTGTGGATAAAAAATCCAGCAAACGATAGCCCCTACAAATATCGCAATCGCCATGAATAACAAACGTTTGCGGAGTTCTTCAAGATGAGATAAGAGCGGCATGCGGTCTTTATTCATGAACCTTGGCTTTCATCTTCCTGTGCGCTTGACTCCATAGTTGAAGATTGTGAAATTTCTTCTTCCTCGGTTACATCTTTGGAATCTTTTTCTTCAGCCAACATCTCTCTGCCTTTTTCACGAGCAGCTTCTTCAATTAGTGGATCTTCTACTGCTGCTTCTAGCTCAGCTTGAAAGTTTCGAGAAGTTTGCCGAATCTGCCTCAAGGCTTTTCCAATGTTCTTACTTGCCTCTGGAAGACGCGTTGGACCTAAAACGATTAATCCAATGATGAGTATTACAAGAATTTCTCCGCCACCTAGATTGCCCATTCTCGGATTCTATAGTTATAAATGGTTGTCTTTGAAAGTATTTGCGTCATGATAGTTAGATGAGCCCAATCGAAGGTCAAAAGAAGCCATATCAACTTGATCCAATTCTTTTCGCTCATCGTGGAGGGTGTGCAGATGCTCCTGAAAATACTTTAGAAGCATTCTCTCATTCAGTTGCTCTTGGAGTAACCGGACTTGAAAGCGACGTTTGGTTAAGTGCGGACGGAATTCCAGTCCTTAGCCATGACAATAAGGTCGGCTCTTTTGGGCGCAGAATTACGATCAGTAAAAGTCTTCGATCTGGAATTCCTGAAAAAGTGCCATCCCTTGAAGACCTCTATATCAACTTCGGGAATGAAGTGAACATCTCTTTGGATATTAAAGACTCTAATTCCATTGAAGCTACTGTCGATGTAGCGCTAAATCATAACGCTGTTCACAAACTCTGGGTCTGCCATCCTGACCTGACTGTCTCTACACCGTGGAGAGAAATTAATTCTAATTTTAGATTGGTTGACTCGCCTGGAAAGAGAGGATTCCCAGAAGGCGGGGAAAGACGTGCATTCTTCCTTTCCGACAATGGATTTGATGCGATCAATCTTCCTGAACCTCTTTGGACTGCTGGCTATGTGGAACTATTCCATAAATATGGACTCAAATGTTTTGCTTGGGATGCTCAACTCCCGAGACAAATTGAACGATTAATAAATATTGGAATTGATGGAATCTACAGCGACCATACTGACCGTCTACTGCAAGCACTCAATAAATCAAAGTTTCCTAGAGACGTTTAAAGTCTCCTAGCGGCCACACCCGCACGAAAGCACGTCCAACAATACTCTCCACTGGTACCGGGCCGAAAATTCGACTGTCTCTTGAATTCCAGCGATTGTCTCCCATTACAAATACATGGTCATCCGGAACTACACATATATTTGCTTTCTCTAGTGAACTTATACACCCTGCGGGAGTGCTGAAATCACTAGTTGTTTCCGACGCCGCTAAATACGGTTCAATCATAAGATTTCCATCAATGTAGATCTTCCCATCTTGAACTTGAAGTGTTTCACCAGGAAGCGCTACCACTCTTTTAATTAGGTCAGATACTTCGTTGTTTGTTTGTGAAGGGTTGCCAAAGACAATCATGTCTCCGCGATTCACATCATGGAGTTTGTAACTCAATTTATTAACTATTACACGATCACCTATCCCCAGAGAGGGCTCCATAGAGGGTGACGGGATGTAGTAGGCCTGAAATAAAAAAGCTTTAATTACAAAGGCGACTACGAAGGCTGTCCCTATTACTGCCACCCATTCAAGGATCTTTCGTAAGTTTGATCGAAGTGGGCTGGGTAATCCAAAATCAAAGTCATCTTCATCAAAATCAGACGCTGATTGAGTTAGTTGCGTTTCTTCGCTTCCAGAGATCTGCTTGGAGCTACCGGTAGCATCTGCTTCTATTGAGATCGGCTCTGAACCTGCATCATTTTGTTCAGAGTTTTCTACCCTTTCACGCGCTCGTTCTAGTATCTCGTCAGACCACTCAGAAGTTGGGTCTTCAGAAGAATCCTTTTCTTCTCTTTCATCCTTATCGTTGTCCACAAAGAGAACTTACTCTTATTTTGCTGACTTAAGGTGTCGCCTTTGAATAAGAGTCAAGAATTAATTTCGCAGCCTCTTTCCTGAATGATTCACCGAGGTCTTGTGGCGCTTCAAGAATTTCAGTTCTAGATCCGAGGCGAAGGAGGAGGCGGGCTAACCACCCAGAAGAAGCAACTGGAAGTTTCACCTCCCAGGAATTTTCCTTGACTTGTTTTGCCTCTATGTTTGGATATTCTTCGATAACCCATTTGTCTTCAGAGGGCAGTAAGAGCGTCACAGTCGGCAAGTCTTTCTCTGCAATGGGAAAGACTTCGGTAATTTCATCTGTTTGTCTTCTTGACGAATCCTTAGTCGCGAAAATCGCTCCTGTTTCCGCTACTTCGCTGACACGATCTAATCGGAATATCCGTTGTGCTTCCACTTGGTGACAGAAAGCATCTGCATACCAGTGACCTTTATCGGCAAATAATCTGACCACATCGATTTCTCTAGTAGTTTCTTCTTTGCGGCCATACGAAAAGTAGTTGATTCGTAGTCTTTTGTTTTCCTGTGATGCTTCTTTAAAAATGTCTAGTGTTTCTCTGTTTGTTGACCCCAAGTTTATTTCTATTGCATCTTTTGCCGCTTCACTTGAAGATGCAATTAACTTCATCAATCCCTTCTCAAGTGAACCTAACTCGTCTGTATCTAAGTATTCCGCAACAGACTTTCCTGCAACTATTAGTTGAAGTAGCTCTTCTTCGGAGAGGCGCAAAGACTTCCTAAACCAATCCGCATACGATATTTCAACAAAGCCGTCATATATATGAACGTCTACTAAGCAATCGGGTGTAAATGGATGAACTCCGACCATGAACAGCACTTCTTCTAAGTCGACTAGTAACTGTTCTGCGGGGTAATCAAAATTTGTTGATATATCTTCAAGCGGCGCGCCGCCTCTATCTACTACCCAGGGTATGACTGCTAAAAGGCGTCTAAGTCGATCCGTGGCGTTTAGAGAGTTCATAGCAGACTCTCCAGCCATTCTTGTATGCCTTCCCTTAGTTCCTTCGGAGCTAAAATCTCTGCTCCGTCAAGAAATGTTAAAGCGAAAGACCTGAAAGCCTTCCAGTCGCATACCGATTCCTGTATGACAACTGAGCCGTCATCATTTATTTTCTGAACTGATTTCTCTCCTAGGTAACTGATAATCCATGAGGCTTGTGAAGGTTCGATTTGCATCGTCACCGTCCTTGCTGGCTCCTCTCCATATCGCCAAGGGAATTCATTTAATTCAAGTTTGATTTGTTCGGGAGGTTCAAAAGAGCCCTTCTCCCCTAATTGGACTTTTCCGTTTATTCGACTTACACGAAAATTCCTATTCGCTTC
This sequence comes from uncultured Acidimicrobiaceae bacterium, assembly GCA_913053885.1. Classification (GTDB taxonomy): domain Bacteria; phylum Actinomycetota; class Acidimicrobiia; order Acidimicrobiales; family MedAcidi-G1; genus MedAcidi-G2B. The sequence goes on along the minus strand of CAJXGE010000007.1, from coordinate 12,762 downwards.
TCGATTTAAGTCGTAGCCAGTCAGATACCAGCGGCCACGCTTGAAGGTGACTCGATGCGGCTGCACCTCCCTGTCTTGTTCGTTGTAAGTGAAGTTGACTGATTGTCTTTCAGTTGCTGCGCCAAGCAGCACACTCAAAGTTGGATCTAAGGGAATCTCAGTGAGCGGCTGCACCTCTCCTTCTTGTTTCACATGAGAGCCCAGTTTCCAGAAAGGATTGTCCTTATCAGAGGTTTGAAAACGAACAAGATTGAAAGCTATATGAAGAGCAGCCAGCTCATCGGACTCTAAATTTAAGCTCTCTTCTTTGGATACACCTGTCTCGATACTGTAACCCTGAGTTGTTTCATCAAATAAAATAGGTATACCAATTTTTTTAAGTTCGTCTTTGTCTCTCTCAAAGGTCCTCCGGAAGCTCTCTTTGTTATCTGAGTAAGTTCCCGCTGGAAGTTTTTCTTTGATTTCGTCACGAGTAATTGGCCTGGTCGCTTCAACCATCGCAGCCATCAAATTAAGTAAACGCTCTAACTTCGACATAACTTAATCTTCATAGAGTTTCAATTAACTTTTCAACCCTCTCATCAACATATTTGAATGGGTCTTTGCAGAGAACACTTCGTTGTTGCGGGTGGTCGTTCAATTTCAAATGGACCCAGTCAACTGTGTAGTCACGATTCCGTTCTCTTGCGTGTTTTATGAATTCGCCTCGTAAACGAGCTCGCGTAGTTTGCGGCGGCTGTGTTATCGCTTCTTCTATGTCACCATCAGTGATTACTCGCTCCATTTGTCCACGACTTTCTAGCAAATAGTACAAACTCGTATCTTTCCGGATTTCATGGTATTGAAGGTCCATCAATGCGAGTCGTGAATCTGCTAGCGGCAAGTTGTGTCTTTCCCGGTAACCCTCAACTAGCAGGTACTTGGCCACCCAGTCGCATTCGCGACTTAGGGTTAGTGGATCGTCTTCGATGCCGGTCAAACAATGTTCCCACATCTCTAAAGCCAGTTTTTCTTCAACTGACATCTCATGATGAACCGAAAACCTTACGGCTCTTTCGTAGAATTCTCGTTGGATATCTAATGCTCGCATTTCTCTGCCATTAGCTAGACGCACTGTACGTTGGCAAGTTATATCGTGACTAACTTCTCTAATGGCACGTATCGGATTCTCTAATGTCATATCGCGTAGAATGGTTCCACTTTCTTCAACCATTCGTAGTATGAGTCCACATGTAGCTACTTTCAAAAAGCTTGCATATTCACTCATATTTGAGTCACCTACTATCACATGAAGGCGTCGGTAAAGATTTGCGTCTGAATGTGGTTCGTCACGGGAATTTATTATTGGTCGTGAGCGCGTTGTTGCACTAGAAAAGTCTTCCCAAACGTGATCGGCGCGTTGACTTATGCAATACATTGCTCCACGTGCTGTTTGAAGAACTTTCCCAGCACCGGACCATATTTGTCTGCTTACCAAATACGGGATTAATGTCTCGCCTATCATTGATGTATCTTCATCTCTGATAGTTAAGTAATTTTCGTGACTTCCGTATGAATTGCCGGCTGAATCTGTGTTGTTTTTGTAGATGTGTATCTCGCCATCTATTCCCTCTTGGTGAAGTCTTTCTTGTGCCCCTACCATGAGTTCTTCAATGATGCGCTCCCCTGCTTTATCATGAGTGATTACTTCAGATACTGAATCACATTCAGGAGTCGCGTATTCAGGATGGGATCCAACATCTAAATACAGTCGCGCCCCATTTGGGAGAAAGACATTAGAGCTTCTTCCCCAATTTTGAATTCTTCGGAAAAGGTATCTTGCGACTTCGTCTGGACTTAACCGTCGCTGTCCACCCTGAGTGCAGGTAACTCCGTATTCTGTCTCAATGCCGTAGATTCGGCGATCCACGTCAGTTATTTTCGCTTAGAAGTTCGTCGAGTGCTTCACTTTCTATGCGACGAAATGCTCGACGCCCGTTGCCGCGACTTAGAACCGCTACCTCTAAGTCATTAGCCACTAAGGAACGATCTGGTCCGGCTAGCGCTTTCACTGCTTGATTTAAGATCACATTCAACGGCTGATCTGGAGTCCATGATTCTTCAAGTCGCGCTTTCACTGTCTCGGTTTCTCCGCCTATAACTACAAAGGTTTCAGTGTCCATTACTGTTCCGTCATAAAGTAAATGAAATATCTGATCTTGACTATTTTCTTCATGGATTTCAGCTATTGCTATTTCAACTTCCAGCGGCTTCATTTCATGAGTGAAATACTGCCCAAGAGTCTGTGCATATTGATTAGCTAACCAGCGTGCATCTACATCATCTCGGCTAAATGAATAGCCTTTTAGGTCGGCATGACGCACTCCAGCTACCCGCAGCTGATCAAATTCGTTGTATTTGCCCACTCCAATAAAACCAATCCGATCATATATTTCACCGATTTTACGAAGAGTGTTGGAAGGATTTTCTGCACATAGTAGAACGCCGTCTGCGTAAACAGAAACGATCGCTGCTCGACCCCTAGTAATTCCTTTTCTGGCGTAATCAGCCCGATCCTTCATCAATTGTTCAGGGGAAACGTACATTGGCATGTTCATGACTGTTCTCCAGTCACTTCTTCAATTAAGGAGTTAGTGCGGTCCTTTAACTCTTCATCTTCGACGCGAGTGAAGCCATTCGAGTCAATAACTGCAATTACGGGGTATATGCCTCGTATTGGGTCAGGTCCACCCGTGGCACTATCTTCATCAGCTGCGTGGAACAAAGCTTCTATTGCAAGATCAATGCCTTCGCTAGACGATAGTTCGCCGGTATGTCTAAGTTTCAGAACTGTGCTTGCGTGCAGGCTACCTGATCCGGAAGCTGCAAAATCTCTTTCTTCATAGCGTCCGCCCGTAATATCGAATTCGAAGAGCCTTCCTTTTTTTAGTTTCTCGTCAAATCCTGCAAAGATTGGAACGACTCCTAAGCCTTGTAAGGCTGCAGGTAAATTGTTCCGAAGCATTTGGCTGAGCTGGTTGGCTTTCCCTTCCAGACTTAGTGGCCTTCCTTCAACTTTTTCGTAATGTTCTATTTGTAATTGAAATAAACGAACCATTTCCATAGCGGGCCCTGCAGCTCCTGCGATAGCAACACCAGAATGTTCATCTGCAGGAAAAACCTTTTCTATCGTTCGATGGCTTATTAAGTGCCCTGAAGTCGCTCTTCGGTCACCGGCCATTACTACTCCATCTACTGTTTGTATAGCGACGACTGTTGTTCCGTGCATGATCTTGGAGGGATCAATAGCAACTGTCTCCCAATTGGGTAAACGATTCAGTTCTCCTAGGAGTCCTAGGAAATCTGGTCCAGGATCAGATTCTGAAGAAAAGCGCGGAAGTGTCACGACTAAGAGGATACCTCTCTGATAGGCATTGCTACTCTCCGCCTTTCTGTATGTAACTTTTCACAAATTCTTCTGCGTTTTCTTCAAGCACTTCATCTATTTCGTCTAGGAGGTCATCTAGTTCATTTTTTATGTGCTCACTTTTTTTCGAAGCTTGTGGCATATTTTCTATGTCTTCTGGTGACTCTGGCTCGCCGGAAGAATTTCTGTATCGCTTTTCTTGTTCTGCCATTTTGTTTCCTTTTAAGAGAATCTAATCATCCCTTGTGTTTTCTTCTAGTCTTTCTAGCAATTCTGAAACTGAACTTGAACTTTCTATCAGATCTTCAGTTTGTTGTCGTGTCCCTCGTAATGGTTCCAGCATCGGAACTCTTTGCAAGTTCTTCTCGCCGGAGTCAAACACTAGTGAGTCCCAATTAGCACTGACAATGTCTTCTGGCCATTTTGTTAAGCATTTTCCCCTAAAATACGCCCTTGTATCTTCTGGGGGGTTCTTTACCGCTAAGTGCGTATCTGTTTCCGAAACTAGAATTTCCTGTTGAACCTTTTTGAATAAGGACTTGTGCGGACGTAAATCATGGTATTGCAGATCTATTGCGGCGAGCTGCGGATCCATTGAGTTGATCTTCTTCCTTTCTTGGAATCCATCCAATATGTGTTTCTTTGTGACCCAATCCAGAACTCCTATAAGCGTTTCTAAATTATCTGGAGAATCAAGACTAGTGAGTACTTTTTCCCACCAGTGGAGTACTAATTCTGCGGATTCTCCTCCAACATTCTCTGTTCCGAACTTGTCAACAAATTCTTTGGCTTGGCCGTATAGCCACCATTGAATTTCTAAAGCGGTACTTGTTGATCCATCAATAAGTTCTAGTGGGGTGTTTAATTGTAAATCAAATGAAACTTCTTGAAGTGAGCGGACCGGATCTTTGAATTTGATTGTTTTATTCAACGCATCTGATTCAATCATGCTTAGAACAATTGCTGTTGTGCCCACCTTAAGGAAAGTTGCGACTTGGCATAAATTTGCATCGCCAACGATAACGTGCAGCCTTCGATATTTTGCTGGGTCAGCATGTGGTTCATCACGAGTATTAATAATGGGCCTCTTTAGCGTTGTTTCCAGGCCGACTGGTTCTTCAAAGAAATCTGCCCGCTGTGTTATTTGAAACGGGATTTCGCTTCGACTGCGGCCCGAAATCTCACAACCGACTTTGCCTGCACCCGTAAATATTTGTCGGGTGATGAAATGCGCGGTTGCATGGTCAGCAATTCGTTCAAAAGATGTGCCTCTATTTACTAAATAATTCTCATGGCAGCCATAGCTGTTGCCCTTTCCATCTGAATTGTTTTTATAGACAACTAGTTCCTGTCCAGGTGGGAGAATTTCTTTGGCTGCTTCCATGGAAGAAATTAAGATTTGGTCTGCAGCGCAATCGTATTTTACGACTGATAGGGGATCTGCACATTCTGGGGAACTTAATTCCGGATGTGCATGGTCAACATAATATCTTGAACCATTAGTCAGCACGGCGTTCACCATGTGTGCTTCTATTTCTGGCGCTATGGATTCTGGGGAGTCAAAGCCGCGGAGGTCCTTATCCGGTGTTTCATGAATGAAATCCCATCCCGGTCGTGGTGCACTTGGGCCTCTATCAGCGGTTGAATGGACATGCAAGTAGGCATTTATTAGTAAAGAAGATGCGATGATCGGGTTTGGTTCTGTCACTCCCTTATGGATAATTCCATACTCAGTTTCTATCCCAAGAGTCTTCTTCACGTTCACCAAATTGACCTTAATGTCACTAGAAGGGTAAGTGGGGTCAGAGATATTGACCGGTAGCTACTCCATCGATGGACCTTCCTCCGGTCTCATCTTCATCGCTACTCACAAGCGTTCGGACATAAATGATTCGTTCACCCTTCTTCCCAGATACTTTCGCCCAGTCATCAGGATTTGTAGTATTTGGAAGATCTTCATGTTCGCGGAACTCTTGTCGGACTGAACGAATTAAATCATCAGTGTGTATGCCCTCTCTTCCACCTGCAAGTTGACGTTTAATCGCGAGAGTTTTAGCCCGTCTAACAATATTTTCAACCATTGCTCCTGATGCGAAATCTCTAAAGAAGAGCACTTCTTTGTCGCCATTCTGATAGGTAACTTCTAAGAAACGATTACTTTCCTTATCGCTATACATCGCTTCTACGGTTTCATCTATCATTGTAAGTACCGCTTTGTTGCGATCTCCACCACCAAGAGTTGTGACTAATTCAGAATCAATTGGCAGTTCAGGCACAAGGTAGCGTGAGAATATTTTTGCTGCCGCTGTTGCGTCAGGTCGGTCAATTCGGATCTTAACGTCTAGACGCCCTGGTCTTAAAATAGCTGGGTCAATAAGGTCCTCTCGGTTAGAAGCACCGATAACTATCACATTATTTAGCGCTTCTACTCCATCGATTTCGGCTAGCAGTTGTGGGACAATAGTTGATTCCATGTCAGAACTAATACCAGTTCCCCGAGTTCTAAATAAGGATTCCATTTCATCAAAGAAAACGATTACTGGCCAGCCTTGTTCAGATTTTTCGCGTGCTCTCTCAAAAATTAATCGAATTTGACGCTCTGTCTCTCCCACGTACATATTTAAGAGTTCTGGCCCTTTGATGTTTAAGAAATAACTTGGAGCGTTTTCTTCGCCGGATACCTCAGCAACCTTTCGAGCTAGAGAATTGGCAACCGCTTTGGCTATTAATGTTTTTCCGCATCCAGGCGGCCCATAAAGCAAAATGCCTTTAGGTGCTGGTAATGAGTACTCTGAAAACAATTGCTTATGGAGAAACGGTAATTCAACAGCATCAACTATTTTCTCTATTTGTAGATCTAGTCCTCCGACATCTTCATACGTAACGTCTGGGACATCTTCTAACAACAAAGTTTCCACTTCTGGTCGCGGTAATCTTTCAAGCAGAAGTCCGGACCGCGAATCAAGCATTACTGAATCTCCGCTTCTTAGACGAAGACTGCCCTCCCCGATTAAGTCTCCAGCTAGTTCAACAACTCGTTCTTCACCGTTATTTGCTACAACTACAGCTCTCGTACTGTCGGAGAGAACTTCTTTAACTGTTGCTACTTCTCCCAGAAAATGAGGTTTTCTAGCCATAACGACGTTCATGGCTTCATTAAGGACTACTTCTTGTCCTACCCCGAGGTCGTCGCCAACTTCAGGAGAGACAGTGACTCTCATTTTCTTACCGGAAGATTGGACATCAATGCTTCCATCTTCATTGATGCCAACGACTGTTCCATATGGAGACGGTGGTTTTGATAACTGTTCGATTTCTTCACGCAAGTCAGATACGCGCTGACGTGTCATCTCAAGCGCTTCATCAAGTTTCTGATTTCGGTCTATAGCGTGCCGAACTTCCTTTTTTGTTTCACGAAGTTCAGTTTCAAGGTCGTGGATTTGTACAGGAGCATCAACAAGCCGTCGCCGCAAGTCGGCTACTTCTTCTTGTAGCCGTTCTAAATCCGAATTTTCTTCCGTGGAAGTCAATGTTCCTCCAGATACTAAATATCCATTGAGCCGGACCTTACCGCAGTTAGTGACAAATGTAACGATTAAGCCGTACAACTTTGCTAAAGAATTGATGTATTATTAAAAAGGTGAAAGTTATATAACTTTAACTAAATTATTTTTTATGTTTCTTTAGAGATGGAGGGACCCTGAAGATGTTAAAAGTGTGGATAGACCAAGATCTTTGTACTGGAGATGGACTCTGCGAAGAGATAGCACCCAGTGTATTTGCCATGCTTGATGATGGCTTAGCTTATGTTAAAGATGGAGACAAGATCTTAAGTGATCCAGGTGGCGCAGAAGCTCTCGCTCCTGTTCCTGAAGATCAAATAGAAGCAACAATTGAATCCGCTGAAGAATGTCCTGGTGAATGTATCTTCATTGAAGTTGACTGACCCGATTCTATCTTTCAAAAATTTAAAATTCTAAATAGTTGAAAGGCCGCCTCACAGGCGGTCTTTCTAATTTTGACTAGCCGTTTTATTAGCGGCATTGCGTAACTATTGCTTCTGGGCTCTCCTGCATTTCATTAACTAGGTTATTTAGTTCATTAGTTTGGACGGCGTATGCAGTTGCTGCTCCACCCTTCACAGAAGAGAAGGCCACCCCTATCACTTCTCCTGAGTTATTGACTACTGGCGAGCCAGAGTGTCCAGAATCTACGTCCATTGCCAGTATTAATGCATCTCGCCCTGAACCAGGTTCTCCATATATATCTGATCCGATAGCTCGTATATGTTGTGTTACTTGACCAGGTCGCCAATCTATTGCCCCATTCTTGTCATAACCTATGAGCGCCACATTTTCTCCATCATTAGTTCTGGAGAGTTCGAGCCCTGGCATTTCATGTGAACCTATATCAAGAATTGCTAGGTCACGAACAGGGTCAAAAGCAACCACAGTCGATTGAATCTCTTCTGAAGATTCGTTTATAACAACCATGGGGGTTCTTATCCCTGCTACTACATGAGCGCTGGTCACTACTACCCCACTTTTTAACGAGAATCCTGATCCAAATTGAAATCTAGGACAGTCACTTCCCTTGATCGCCACTGTAGATTTCTTCACCTGGCTTATGATCTCCATATCGAACTCTTTGATGTCTGGTACTGAAGTCTCTACTTGTGCGTAATTTGACTCATGACTAATCGGATTCTCGCTACTACTTGTATTAGAGAATAAGAGTGTTGATAGAACCACAGTTCCAATTACTACTAATGCTGCTACTCCGTCTTTCACGTACTTAGTAATCTCGCGTGGGTTAGAAACGCAGTATGTGCCACCATTCGGTGATCAGGTCGAACTGCTGGACCCTCTATATGCCATGCCCTGTTTAGTACTTCAATAGTCTCTATTAACGCAAAACTATTCTCTTCGAGAGCTTCTTTGAATTTCGCTGCTTGGGTAATACTTGGCGTATAAGCAAGGATGATCCCGCCGGAACGAAGTGATTCTTTTGCATGTGGGACAACGTTCCATGGCTCTGGCAAGTCGAGAACCATGCGATCAAAATCTTTCTCTTCTATTCCGTTATATGCATCACTTATGGAAACGTGATAACGCTCTAAAGCTTCTTCACCGAGCGCGTCTTTTATATTTTTCCGGGCTCTTTCTGCGAAGTCCTCACGTATCTCATACCCAGTAATATTTGCTCCGGCTCGAAGCATGGTCATAGAAAGTGCCCCAGACCCTATTCCGGATTCAAAGACTCGAGCACCGGGAAATAGATCAGCAAGCATAAGGATCGGACCTAGGTCTTTTGGGTATATCACTTGAGCCCCACGCGGCATCTTCAAGATAAAATCTGACATTGTTGGTCGAACTGCAGAAAATACTCCGCCACGATTTGAACGCACACTTGACCCATCGGCCATACCTATAATTTCGTCGTGTGAAACGACTCCTGTGTGGGTGTGGAATTCTCCGCCGGTCTTAAGCTCTACTAAATACCTTCTTTTTTTCGAATCAATTAAGAGGACCTGATCGCCTTCAGTGAAAACCTTTTCATTCATTTTCCGACAACTTTGCTTCCGTTGCTTTTGAATGGCGTATCTCTAAGGCCCCGCCTTCTGGAATTTTCTCGCTATGCACTACCGTTCCTGGGCCTTTCTTTATTGCTTTCATCAGCAATCTTCCAACAACCAGTACTACAAGTGCTACCCGCCAGCCACGGTGGCCGCCAAATAAGCCCTTTAATAAGCCTTTGCGTAAAAGTTTGTTCGACGAGAAAGGCATCTTATTTCCGGTGAATCTCTACTGTTGTTGAATTAAGTCGCCCGATTCGTCGGCCAAGGAAATAAGCGACTGTTAATGCAACTCCAGCTAGCACTGCTATTCCTGCGAGAACTGAGTTTCTACCTCCAGGTATACGATTTTCTGCTTCGCCTAAAGTTTCGTTCAAACTTTTTTCTAGGTCCTCTTGAGTGATTCTGTTTGCCATTTGTGTTTATTTTTCTTTGATTTGCCGAAGAGTGATCACGGAAATAGCTATTAATGCTGCTGCTGAGAGTAAATATGGAACCCACGACCACCAATTTTCAAAAACTTCGGTTGCTTGTATCCCTCTAAGGGTTCCAACAGCTAGAAGAACGAGTCCAGAACCAATTAACAAAGAGCCGACAATGCCGTAGGCAAGAAACTGTCCAACAGTACGAAGCGGATCTACTAGTTCTTGCCGTAAGTAACTTTGAAACAACGTAACGACATCATCGTTCGATTTTTTCTCTTTCATGGTATATCTACGCTATCTTGAAGGACTGCGCGCTCCTAACTTCGAAATACAAACTCGGAAACTACGGGGCTAAACGTTCCCGATCTATATGAAGACGTAAGACATCTGGGCGGCTGTAGTGCCCAGTTGGGTCAAAATTTTGTCTTTGTCGCGATACTTCGCTTAAGTCTAAATCTGCCCAAATAATGCCTTTTTCTCCGCGGTTTGGCTCTACTACCCACTTGCCATCTGGTCCAGCTATACAAGTGCCACCGTTATGGTACTTATCTTCTGATCCGAGCTGATCAAGAAGTGGAAAATCTTTGGGAATCATTGTCGAGTCATAGATCGCCCCTACGCTCACAACGAATAGGCGTCCTTCTTTAGCTATGAAACGAGTTATGTCTTCAGTTAACCCAACAGAACCAGGCCAGGCGGCCACATGGATTTGAGAGCCAGTGCTATACATCGCTGTGCGAGCTAAGGGCATCCAATTCTCCCAACAATTAAGTCCGGTTATCTGAACGCCTTTATGTTCGTGTGCTACTAAACCAGCTCCATCTCCATCCGCCCAAACGAGACGCTCACCATAAGTTGGCTTAAGTTTTCGATGCACACCAACAATTCCTATTACCGGATCTATCGCAACTAAGGAGCAGTAGACAGACCCACCTGAGGCTGCTTTTTCTACAACACCCAAGTAAGTGAAAGCTCCAGAACTTCTTACTGTTTCAACGACTTCAAGGAATTCTGGGCTTCCTAGATCCACGGATTGTTCAAGATAACGAGCGAAGGCCTCTTGTTGCTCATGTTTTTCCCACGCAGAAGCATCAGTAACATCTATCCAGACCGGGTAGCCAGAAACAAAAACTTCCGGGAACGCAATTAAGTCTGCGCCTCCTTCTCCCGCCTCAATAATTCTCTTTTTGACAAGCTCTAAAGTCGCTATTCGATCTAAGTAAATCGGCGAATCTTGGACTGCTGCTACTCGCATAAGTTGGCCTTTCCCTCACTTATACTTATCGCGTTCAGTTAGTTACTACAACAGGTAGTGGAACTAGGAGACTAAGAGGTGGGCCAGTTGGGTAGGCAACCAAACTCAAAATGAGTTGATCATGAATGTCTAAAATGTCTGATGGCATCGGGTCTGCATTTGAAATTAAAGCAAAGGTAAGAGTTCGATCTTCTAACGTATGAACGATTCCAGCCAGGCTTTTTACATCATTCAATGTCCCTGTCTTCCCTAATAGGCGCCCCTCTGCAGAAGAACCCACAAGTCTGTTACGTAGCGTTCCCGACTCTCCAGCTACGGCAAGACCCGCACGTAAATCATCTGCGAACTTCTCATCCTCAAGCAACTCGACCAGAATAGAACAAGAAACCCTATTTGCTGGATCTAACCCAGAGCCATCAAATACCGCTAAAGAGTCTTCGTTGCTAGTCAAAGAAGTAACTACTTCCTCTATTACTTGTCGTCCAGAACTTGTTGAACCAACATTTCCAGACTTAGCTCCAAGAGCCTTAACAAGGATCTCTGCTGTGGTGTTATCGCTTGTCTCAAGCATCTGTTTTACGATTTCAGACATTGGTGGAGACTCTACTTCTCCAAGCTTTATGGTCGCATCTGATGGGAGTCCATCAGCGTATGCACTTTGGAAAATTCGAACCGCTCTTCCTTCTAGTAAATCGTCAAACAATGCTGCAGCGAACTGGGCAGGTTCTGCAGCCGGAGTATTCAATGAGTTTGCTGTATTCTCTGAGTCCCAATTCACGAAACCGTCATTGACAGAAAGTGCACTCAAGGGTCCTGTTTGGTTTTGAGCACCTGCTCGGAATCGTTCTGGCCAAGACTCCACCCAGCGGATTTGATCGAAATAAGTTTCATCACCTACTACCGCCCCAGTAATTGTGTTGATTCCAAGCTCTATTAACTGGTTTGCTAAGTCATCAAGGTCTGTGTAAGGGAAAACGTCGAGGTATCGCTCTGCATAATCTGACGTCATTAAGAGAGGATCTCCCCTACCAACAAGCCACACATTTCCGTCAATCACCCCCTCAGCGGGTTCACTTTGTGCAAATACTTGAGTTTTGAAAGTATGGTCAGCCCCGAACTCTTCCAATGCCGCTACCGCTGTTATCAATTTCTCAGTGCTAGCGGGTATCAGTGGCAAAGAGGAACTAAACCCATAACGATCTTCACCGCCTTCGACTACTGTGAAGCAACTTTGTTCTGGGAGTTCGTTGACTATCTGATCGAGACTTGCTACTAATCGACGGTTCGCTTCTGGAGTTTGTAATTGCTCCGGTAAGCGTCTTGCAGACAGCAGTGGTGTTGATAGTCGTGGAGCGGCTGGCTCTGACGCAACAAGAGCTGGACGGTCAGCATCTTTGTCAGCTGCTTTAGATTGCACGAATAGGCCAATTGCCAGTATTGCAAGAACTAGTGGAAAGATTAATCTACGAATCACTTCATACATATTAGATGACCGATAAGGTCTTTGTGATGCAGTTCGTGATGATTACCCACTCTTATGCTTCTCTCGGATAATGTGACCCTCAGTACATTTATTTCAGAAATATTTTATGACTACTAGTGAAATAGAAGATCTTGCCATCAAGGTAATACGGGGCTTCAGTATGGACGCCCCTCATGCCGCTCGGTCAGGACATCAAGGCACAGCGATGGCTCTAGCCCCTCTTGCTCATGTGCTATGGACTCGCATCTTGAAATATGACGCCTCTGATTCTTTATGGCCAGATAGAGATCGGTTTATTCTCTCTGCTGGTCATGCCTCTATTCTTCTTTACTCAATGCTGCATCTCACTGGACATGGCTTGACCTTAGATGATCTTAAGAATTTCCGGCAGTGGGGGTCCCATACTCCTGGCCACCCAGAAGTTGGTCATACATCAGGAGTTGAAGTCACCACAGGGCCGTTAGGTCAAGGAGTTGCTAACGCTGTCGGGATGGCTCTAGCTGAGCGTAACCTCAGAGCAAGATTCGGTGAAGACGTCTGTGGTCATTACACTTATTTCGTTTGTGGTGATGGAGATCTTGCAGAAGGGATAAGTCATGAATCCGCTTCTTTTGCTGG
>CAJXGE010000006.1:0-47928 GCA_913053885.1 uncultured Acidimicrobiaceae bacterium | reverse complement strand
CAGTGCAGGATCAAGGGTTCCCTCCATTGGATCCCAGACGATGTCTCCTTCTTGATGAGCTGTTCGTCCTATTCGCAGAACTTGATCGCCCCGGTTTTCAAGCTCTAAGACCAAAGCTGAACCGATAAGTCCTGATGCACCTGTTACTGCTACTTTCACTGTTCTCCTTATCAATATTTTATTTATATGTAAGCCACATAACCCTGTTAGCAGTAGGGTTTTAAGCCCATAAGGTAATAAATTCTAGATTCTTTCAAGAGGCCAGCGATGTCAATAATCACAATTTCTATAAAAATTCTTTCTTCTTCAGAAAATATCTGGAATCAAATCTCAGATATTGAATCGCACACTAGTTGGATGGCTGATGCTGAAACGATCGCTATCACTTCTGAGCAGAAACAAGGTGTTGGTACAACATTTGATTGTGAAACAAAAGTGGGACCTTTCCGTCTAACTGATCGGATGGAAATCACAGACTGGACAGAAGGTTTAGTGATGGGTGTTGCCCATAGCGGAGTGGTAACAGGAAAAGGTCATTTCACCCTTGAAAGCACTGGAGATAACGAAACTTTGTTTTCTTGGGAAGAAACTCTTTATTTCCCTTGGTGGATGGGTGGAAATATTGGCGCTCTAATTGCACGGCCAATTCTGAAAGCAATTTGGAAACGTAATTTAAAACGGCTTAAAAAAATCATTGAAGGCTAGCTTTCAGTAATGACTGCATGGTTGAATGAAATTGATCTTGACCCCTCCGATCCGCCTATCCGGATGGGAGTAAGGACTCTTGGAGATAGACCATGGCTTGTACAGGATGAGAATGAAAAATCTGAGTTGAAACTCAAAGCAAATTTGACTCTAGATGACTCTTCTGAGGTCTTTTTAGCTTTATCTGGGAGTGAAGCCGCTGGAGAAGAAGTTTGTTCTTTAATTACTGCAGGCGGTCGGCAACTAATCTCAAATGAAGAGGGTTTACATCCTTTAGAACGAGCTGGCCTTTCAATTCAAGAAGATCTCTGCCTTATGCAACGCAAAGAAGACCGCTGGATTTTGGCAGCGGCGTCTCTCTGTTTTCCTTCCCGATGGCGGCTTTCCGAAAAAATAGGACGAGAAATGAGTGATGTTCATGGTCCGGTAGATGGATACCCAGAGATTTTGAAGAAAAAAGTGAACTCTCTAATGGACCGTTTATCTGATTCACCCGTTTGGAGACGCAATTGGTTCATTCACCCGGATCCAAACCTGCATCAACCTGAGCGACCAGAGAACGGAGATCCAATAATTGAATCGTCCCATGTCCAGAATGACCTTTTTCTTCGAAGTGAACGTCAAACTTTACGTTCTTTAAACACTGCCGGATGGATCCTTTTCACAATCAAGATTGAACAGACCTCTTTAGGAGAACTTGTCATAGAAAGAAAAACTGACTTTGTTAAGTGGCTAATGAATGTATCCCCTGAAGGCTCCTTGCATAAAGGGATTCAACCTAAACAGAAAATTGAAATATTGAGATCTTTGGAGCTTTAACTACCTAACCCAACATTCCCTCATGGATTTGATCAATAAACGCTAAGGAATCGTCAACGCTTTGAACTGGAGCGAGAAGTACAAGTCTATCTACACCCATTTCTCCATATTTTTCTAGCATTTCAGGACCGGGACGCATAAGAGGAGTGACAGTGATTTCTATTTCACCAAGCACTTCAGGTCGTTCATGCTGTTCTTGCAGTTCTTTGATTCCTACAATGTTTTTAGCAGTGTTTTCGGGATCTAACATGAAGCCATACCACCCTTGACAATGGGTTACTGTTCTTCTCCAAGCAGGTTTAGAATGACCCCCCATAATCACTGGAGGACCTAAAGGATTAACTGGTCGAGGGTTTGCTTTTACTCCATCAAAAGAAACGTAGGTACCGTTGTAACTCGGCTCGTCATCATGCCAAATTGAACGCATGGCCTCTATGTACTCAATGGATCGTGGTCCTCTATCTTCCATAGGGATTCCTAAAGCTTCAAATTCTGGGGTGAGATATCCAACACCTACCCCAAACATCAACCGCCCGTGAGAGAGCACGTCAACACTCGCTAACTCTTTAGCTAAAACAAGAGGATTACGCTGCGGAAGAATAATTATCCCTGTGCCTAAATTAATTTTTGTTGTAACAGAAGCCAGAAACGCCAGCGCAACTGCGGGATCCAGAAGAGGGACTTCTGCTGGCAATGGCGACGGTGGGACTTGTGGGTCAGGTAAAACTACATGCTCCGCCGTCCAGAGAGATTCAAATCCTGCCTCTTCGGCCGCAACCGCTACTCGCTTCATGTCATCTGGATTTGCCAGATGCCCACCATTGATAGAATACAGTCCTATTTTCATTTGAGCGGACGACGAGATTTGAACTCGCGACCCTCACCTTGGCAAGGTGATGCTCTACCAACTGAGCTACGTCCGCGTGCGTCGTAACTTTATCCGAATTAGCATCAAATTTGCCCCCTTACCACTCTCTTTATACAAACCAGGTCATTGTTTGTCGGAGTCTTGAAATTTCACACAATGTAGTATTCTCTGCTTGTTCGATAATAAGTATTGGAGCTGAGTATGTTTTTCGCTGACGGTTTGAACTGCAGCATCTTTGATAGAGAGGTCTTCCAAGAACTTTTAGATGGTGGACTTGATTGCGTGACAGTCAGTCTTGGCTTTTGGGAAGATGCACTTGAGTCAATGGACGCGCTTGGACGTTTCCGTGATGTAGTTCGCGAAAATGATGATCTGGTTGCAGTCGCTCTTACCGCTGAGGACATCGCAGAGATCAATAGCTCCGGACGATGCGCTTTAATCATTGGTTACCAAAACACGACTGCATTAAATGGCAACATACGTTTTGTCGAACTCTTTGCTGATATGGGAGTTCGAGTGCTTCAACTGACATACAACAACCAGAACGAATACGGGGGCAGCTGTTATGAACCTTCTGACAGTGGAATAAGTCGCGCAGGGATTGAGCTTGTTTCGGAACTAAATCGATGCGGTATTTTGATTGACTTATCACACGTTGGACAAAGAACTGGTCTAGATGTAATTGAAAATTCAGAGAAACCTGTTGCTGTAACACACGCTAATCCGGATGGATTTATTCCTCATGTTCGAAATAAATCTGATGATTTAATTAAGGCTCTTGCAGAAAAAGGTGGAGTGATAGGTTTAGCCACTTACCCGAATATCTGTGATGGTTTTGCCGAAACTCCTGAGAAGTGGTCGGAAGTTGTCGCCTATACCGTTGATTTAGTCGGAATTCATCACGTTGGAATTGGCACAGATCACAGCCGTAATCTGGGCATGTCTCATCTTGAATGGATGCGACAGGGTCGGTGGTCGAGAGTGACAAATTACGGTGCTGGCTCCGCTTCTCGTCCCGGGAAAATTCCAGAGCCTGATTGGTTGACAACTATGCGTGGTTTTAGTCAAATCGCTGATGCTCTGCGATCTAGGGGTATGACTGAAGAAGAAACAGCCGCTGTAATGGGGGGGAATTGGTTAAGGCTCTATAGCCAGGTACTTGGCTAATCTAGAAATTTTATTCTGCTGGACGTAAGTCAACTTTTAAAGTCAAAATTCCGTCTTCAAGAACTGCTTCTGCATCTCCAATGATGGCAAAATCTTGGAAATCATTTTGAGCTTGTTGCAAGAACATTTGTCTTTCTTCCCCTCCAATAGGAGGAAGATTGCGATTTTGCACTGCTGCTGCTCGCTCTCGGAATCTTTTTATCATTGCTTCTACATCAAGTTCGTCAGACATCTTCTAAACGCTCCTTGTCTAAAGTTTCACTTGTAGGTTTCTCTTCTAATAATTCTGCTAAAAGTTCATTTGAGGAACGTGATGACTCATCATCAGGGATATTGAAATGAAATGAATATTTTGACTTCTTCGAGTGATGTGGAGTCCCATCAATTTCTCCCCTATCAATAGCGGCTTGGAGTCGCCTACTAGGACGGGTGTGCCAGAAGAAACCGACTGTTGCAACAAAAACCACGCCCGCGATAATTCGAAGGGTGAGAACGATGTCTTCTACTCGGTCTTCTTTAGTTTCTTCAACTATCGACGACTGTTCCTCTACAGTGAGTGTCTCCGCTGATGCCGTGTTGACATACAGAAAAGTAGTAAAAACCAAACATACGGTTATAGAAATACTGTTTTTAACTAGTTTTTTTCCCACTGGCCTGCCCTTATTTGCTCCTAGTCTAGGTTAGTCTGAGTGGCAAGTTAACGCTGATGTGAAGGGCACCACCATGTTGTTCTCCCCCCTACTTTTGAACATCTTAAAGGTTCTGCATCTAGCGGACAGATCCCTCCCTTGTTTCTATATTCAAAGAAATCTCCCGTATGAGAACCGCCGCGTTTATCCAGTTGATTAAGGACCGTTCGAATTGTGCGATTCAATATTTTGATTTCTTGATCATCTAAAGAGTTTGCTGATCGATTTGGATCAAGATTGCTGCGCCAGCAAATTTCATCAACTAAGAGATTTCCTAGCCCAGCAATATGTGATTGATCTAAAAGTCGTGCTTTTAATGAAGTAACAGAGTTAGATAAGACCTTCCGAAGGCCCGACAGGCTTATTTCCCATGCGTCAGGTCCAAGTCGTTCCTCTTCAGGGCTTAGTTCTACTCCCCCTAATCTACGTGGGTCATCGATTACTAAACTTCCCCCTCCTTTGAACTCAATTATGAACCGATGCCATGCGGGATTGATTCGTCTGCTTCCCCATTCCAGTTGATCTATTCCAGCTTTCCCATCAACAAACAACCTTCCGGTCATCCCAAATCTCAAACCTAGTGTCGGCCCGCCGGAGTCTAAGAGCAAGAGTTTTCCTTTTCTTCGTGCTTTTGTAAACCGCCTGTTTTTTAAGTTCTCGACAAGGTCTTCTGGAGTAACTCCACCTTTCACATACCAGTGATCTGGTGTGAGGACTTTAGAGACGACGCGACCTACAACTTTTTCAGCCAGTCTTCGATACGCCTCAATCTCTAGAATTTCGGGCATAAGTTATCTTATGCTTTGATCCACTTAGCTTGGTCAGGTTTTATTCAGATACCTCTTCTAAGAAATTCTTTATATGCGAAGAAACATCCTGGGTTGCTAAAAGGAAGCCGTCATGACCATTGCCATTTTCCACTATCTGATGAATGCATTTCCCTCCAATTCCTTCAACTGCTTCAAAAATTTGCATCTGTAAGTCTGGAGGGTATAAATAGTCAGAAGTGACACTCAAGGTAAGTACCGGCACGCGCGCTAAGCGAGAAACCGCTTCATTAATGCTGCCACGATCACGCGCAACGTCATGTAGATCCATTGCTCTGTTAAGAACTAAATAACTGTTCGCATCAAACCTTCGAACGAGTTTCTCTCCTTGATAATCCAAATATGACTCAACTTGATATTGATCCCATAATCCATACAAGCTTCTTGGATTAACTACTTCTCTTCCGAATCGCTCAGCGAATGAACCTGGGCTCCGGTAATGTATTTGGGCTACGGCACGAGCAATTGCTAATCCTGAGTGGGGACCATCACCTGGTTCTGCATCGTAATAATCTCCCCCACGGAAAAGTGGATCCAACACAAGCGCTCTTCGACCAACCGAGCTCCATCCTATTTGCCAAGGAGAAGCTGCTAGAGCTGTAGCTAGTGGAGCTAACGCTCGAACTCTTTCGGGATACATAATTCCCCATTCGAGCACTTGCATCCCGCCCATAGACCCGCCGACAACTAAGTGCCATTTATCAATACCAAGGTGGTCTGCAACCGCTGATTGAGCCCTGACCATGTCTCGAGTTGTGATTACTGGGAACGATGATCCGTAGGGTTTGCCTGTGGATGGATTGATAGATGCTGGTCCTGTAGACCCCTGACAGCCCCCGAGCACGTTGATACAAACGATGAAGTGCTCTTCAGGGTCCAGTCCACAACCTTCACCAATTACGCCGTTCCACCATCCAGGAGTTGGATGTGCTTCTCCGTGTTCTCCATGGGCATGAGAGTCTCCTGTTAGTGCATGACATACTAAAACCGCGTTATCTGCGTTAGGTGAGAGTGTCCCCCATGTTTCATAGGCCATCGTTACTTCTTCGAGAACGCCACCGCCTTCAAGTACAAAACTTCTATCAGGATGCACTTGCGTGAACTGGCGATTGCCTTCTGGGTCTCCCTCTTGCCATGCTCCTGTCACGGGAAGACCTTCTGTAAGTGGACGCGGATATACGTGCGCTGTAGCCGGATCTTGCCCGTCTTTAGTTAAGTCATCAGATTCAGTCATATTGGTGGGGAGACTCACCGGAACCCGGCGACCGGAGGTCGACTTTGTCGACACCGGACACTTTGTTGCCCGTTAGGGCCACATCCTCTTCTCTTCAGAAAAGCGGGCACCTTGGGTGTCCTCCCAGGTTGCCGGATCTGGATTTTTCCCAGACCACTCGTAATGCCTTTATAAAGTGTAGACGGAAAGGAGCTCGAGACGGTCAATCATTTATTTATTCTGCCTACGCGCTCCTGGATGACGGTTCCACCACCAAGAAATCAGGTCTTCATTCTTTGCCCCATAGGCTCTGTTTATTGTTTCGCCAAAGAGCAACCAAGACCTTTTTAGATTCTGATCAAAGCTTTTGTGAATGGATTTAGCTATCTCTATTGCTTCATTTAATGCCTGTTTATCTGATGGGAGCGGCAGATTCAGTAATTGTCTTGCTGAGAGAGTGATTCGGCTAACTGAGCGGGCTGCGCCTGCGGTTTGACGCGCCGCTAAAGCACTTACTATCGGAGAAGAAAGTGATGCGGCAAGGGCCCATAAATCTTCTTCTTGAGGTTCTACGATTATTAATGGTGTTAAAGGAACCCAATCTCCTTTTTCGTCTACTACTACTTCAATGACTTTAGTTTGAGTTGAGATGAGCAATTTTGGTCTCTGTCGTCTCCTCATCCACTCTCCTACCGCTTTGTCGGATTCAGCCACGAGTTTCAGGTCAACTACAGGACGTTCCCATTTCTTACCATCAAACTGAACAGATTTCTGTCCCCATAAACAGTTGAAGGGGTCAACCATGGCGGTGGTGATTAGTGGGTGCTTGATTTCTTCTTCTTTCTGTTCACTAACTCCAGGAACGAGCCCGTAGAAGTGTTGACGGAAACCTGCGGTAGTGGTTGCTTTATGTTCCACTTGCCCAGAGCCAATGAATTCAGTGCTAGGTAAACCTATGAGGTCAGCTATTAGTCCTCCCCAGTCTTCTGGATCTGAAGGTTGTTCGACTGAAGCAACTTCTTCAATTGCTCGGCCGGTATAACGAACCACTTGTTTTTTGTCTCTGAGGGAGTTCTGGACTATTGGTGCACATACTTCTGTGTGTCCAATAAAGACTGTGGACTGATCAACCCAAAGTCCTACAAGTGACGCTTCTGTGAGGATTTTCTTTCTTATTTCTGACGCATCCCTAGCGCCGATAAGCGATAAGGGCTGAATAAGGAGCATTTGTCCTTGTGGGGCTAGGAGCTCTAACCCCATCGCAAGAAACAGCCAAGCTTCATTTGTATATGCCTTGAGTAAATTTCCATATCGGGATCGAAGTTCCTCTCTGCGGTCTGCGGTTCTTGAGGTTGTTCGATGAAGCTGGCTCAGAAACGGAGGGTTGCCTATCACAGCGCCAAATTGATCAGGCCACCCTAATGGTTTCTCTGTAAGCGGATCTGCTTTAGTGACTCCTTGTACTTCCTCGGGCTCTATTCCGGCCCAATGAGCGAGCTCCCATCGGCAAACTGCTACTGCCCACTCATCTATATCTGATCCAAATATTTGATTTCTTGCTATTTCTTTTGGATCTCCTCCAAGAGCGGCGAGTCTTTTCGCTGCTGAAAGAAGAAAAATTCCTCCTCCACATGCTGGGTCTACTACTGGCCCTTCTAATACAGCGACTTCTGTGAGTTTTTCGGCTACGTCTAAGGGGGTATAGAAGGCGCCAGCTGTTTTTCTCGTTCGAGAAGTTAAAAGTTTTTCATACGTTTCAGCGAGTAAGGGCTCTTTAGCAACCTTTGGAGACAAGTTTCCTGTTTTTACAACGTTGCCGTGAATATCTAGAAATTGTGGGCCGCCTTTTAGTTGAGCCACAGTAGCTAGTGTTTGGTGTAAATGAACCGGGAAAGTGTTCATTAGAATCTCTTGAAGTTAAGCGGCATCAACTGTTGGATCCCACGAAACCAAGTCGGTTAGCCGAGGATCATTAGAGAACACTTCTACAATCGGATGTTTCATCCCTAATCGACGCATCAACTTACGGACTTCCATTTCTTCATTCCAAAGAATCAGGCTTACAACCACTCCCGATTCTCCTGCTCGTGCTGTTCTTCCAGAACGATGTACATATGTTTTGGCATCTGAAGGAGGGTCATAATGAATTACAACATCTACGTCATCGATGTGGATACCTCTTGCTGCTACATCGGTTGCTACAAGAGCCTGCACTTTGCCTTTTGTGAAATCTGCTAAAGATTTTTCTCTCTGTGATTGACGTAAATCACCGTGTATCGGAGCTGCGCTTACTCCTGCTTCTCTTAATTTCTTTGCGAGTTTGTCCGCTCCCCATTTTGTTCGCGAGAAAAGAATCGTGCGATTTGATGCTTTGATTATTGTTGCAGCAACTTTTTCCCGGTCCATCTCGTGAACAGTGAAAAAACGGTGATGCATCTCTTCTACTGTCACCTCCTTATAGGTGACTTCATGCATAACTGGATTTTTCTGATAACGACTAATCAGACTTGAAACCATTCCATCTAAAGTCGCGGAGAAAAGTAACGTCTGATGCTCTCGTTCTACTCCTCGTAATATCCATTCAACTTGCGGCATGAAACCCATGTCTGCCATTCTGTCTGCTTCATCTACGATCACTATCTCTAAATCTGCAACTGTTATTTCTTCTTTTTCAATTAAGTCGATTATTCTTCCAGGTGTAGCCACCACTAAATCGATTCCCTTAGAAAGTGAATCGATTTGTTTTTCTATTGGAGCGCCTCCATAAATTGCTTCAACTTTGATATCTCGAACTGCGGCTAAAGGTTTGAGTTCTTTGCATACTTGGGTTGCTAGTTCCCTTGTTGGGACTAGTGCTAATGCTGTGGGCCTACCTGGCTTAGCTTTGCTCACTCTTTGGACACAAGGAATGCCAAAAGCGAGTGTTTTTCCAGAACCAGTTTTTGCTTTCCCGCATACATCTCTTCCATCTAACGCGTCTTGAATTGAAATTTCTTGAATTTCAAATGGTTCAGTAATTCCACGTTTAGATAGGGCTTCAACGATGTCAGGATCTACTCCGAGGGTTGAAAACTTGTTGATCGAAGACATGGTTACCTGTTCTGGGGTTTTGAATACTGGACTAGTTCACTCTTTTTTCGAGCGCTTAATCAAAAGACGTATCTATCTTACCTTCTCGTTCTTCAGAGATAAGGACAACTGACCTAAGCGACTACTCGGCCATCCCGAACTTGTACACCTTCTATTTTCAGTTTGGAAGTTTGTTCGGCTTCGTGCCCAGGAACCAATCGCCCATTCGAAGTCACTACCCTCCACCATGGATAGCCTTCGTTGTTTCTTAAAAATCGACCAACAGCTCTGTGCGCAGAAGGAAAGCCTGCTTCTGCAGCAACTTCCCCGTAAGTGACAACTTCTCCTGGGCAGAGCTCTTTTAGAACTCGCGCTACTGCAGTTTCAAATGACGTCATCTCTTCAGTGACTCGTCGCGAGAAGTCAACTGAACTAGTTCGAATGGTTCATCAAATCCCATTATGGAATGTTCTCCAATTTTGCGTACTGCCGTGTTTACCATAAGTGCCATAGCCATAGAAGCAGGAGCAAGAACTTGATGAGGTCCTGCCATGTCGCATAAACGTGATGCAAGAATCACCGGTCTTCCTACATGGTCATCTCCATCTATAAGCAGTACTGGTCCGCTAGCTATTCCTGCCCTCATAGGTAAAGGCGATTGAGATAAATCAATCAGGCCTTCCATCTCAATTACTGCTTCTACTGTTTGTTCTGGTTCTACCCCAACTAGCATTGCTCCGTCGCCAAGCCACTTTGCGATCCGCACACCTTTTTTTGCTGCTACTAAGCGAACACTGTTACGAAATCCTTCCAAAATGGCCATACCGGCTTCATCACCATATTCGTCGGCATACGCAGTAAATCCAGATAGATCGATGAATGCAAAGGTTCGGTCAATCCGACGAAAAGTATTCTCTTGAAAAGACATACTTAAATACTGTCATGGATTGGCTTACGACCCTTAACCCACACTATTGCGCCAGCAATAATTGCTATTGCACTAATCCATATGTTGACTCTTATTCCTAAAATCAAAGAGGCTTGGTCTATACGTAGGGCTTCTATCCAAAGTCTTCCCAACCCGTAGCCAAAGATCCAAAGCCCAATGAGGCGGCCAGGTTTCAAATATTCTTTTCGGTCAACGGTGACCAGTATCCAAACTAAGGCAAGGTTCCAAAGGCTTTCGTAAAGGAATGTTGGATGGAAAGTATTTATATCTAAGTATTTTTCTGGTCGGTGTGCAGGTCCAATTTCAACTGCCCAAGGTAGATCTGTGGGGCGCCCAAATAGTTCTTGATTGAACCAGTTCCCCCATCGGCCAATTGCCTGAGCCAAGGGTAAAGAAGGGATCATTGCATCAAGGACTTTTTGAACAGAAATATTTTGCCGTCGTGCGATTACCACTCCGACAATTACTCCTGCAGCAAGACCCCCCGGAATACCAAGGCCACCTTCCCAGATTTTTATTGCATCTTCCCAACGTCCTTGGTAGCTCTTCCAGTCAGTTGCAACGTGATATATGCGTGATCCAATGAGTCCAGCAGGCACTGCCCAGAGCGCTATTGCGGAAATGTTCTCTGGATCTTCCCCATATGCTTTCCATCGTTTTTGACTAAACCAGACCGCCGCTACTACTCCGAGAGCAATCATTAACCCATAGGCGCGTAACTCAATCACCCCTAAGTCCAAATATGATTTACTAGGGCTCGGTATAGAACCGAGAAGTAATGACATTAGATGGAAAAGGCCTCAGCCTGCATGGCATAGAGATCTGAACTTCCTGCGGTAACTGCATTCAGTTGAGCCCCAACTATAGGCAAAAGTTGTTCTGCATAAAAGCGAGCAGTAACGATCTTGTTGTTTAAATACTCTTTGTCAAATTTCGCATTATCTGCCAGCGCCTGCTCTTGAGCAAAAATCGCTTGTCGTGCCAAAATCCAGCCTCCGACTAACTGTCCAAGCATTCGCAAATATGGGGTGGCTCCGGCCATTACATCATTAGGACTCTCAATTCCGTTTGAGAAAATCCAGTCTGTTGCTTTCTCTGTTGCTACGGCAGCTTCTACAAGATTTTCTCTAATTAAAGAGAATTCTTCACCTGCGTCATTCAATTTTTGACCGAATTCTTGAATTTCATTAAGAAGGCCTTTAATGACTGCCCCGTTTTTCATCGGAACTTTTCTACCGACCAGATCGATTGCCTGAATGCCGTTAGTTCCTTCATAAATAGGAGAAATCCGAGCATCTCGGAAGTGCTGAGCTGCTCCTGTTTCTTCGATATAGCCATATCCGCCATGGACCTGAATGCCTATCGACGTCATTTCGCAACCGATGTCTGTACACCATCCTTTTGAAATAGGTGTAAGGAGTTCAGCGCGATCTGAAGCGGCTTGAGCAATATCTTCATCTGAATGATTTCTCGCAATATCTAAACATGCGGCATTGAGGTAAAGAACCCCTCGCATGGCATCGGTGTAGGCGCGCATCGTAAGAAGCATTCTGCGCACATCCGCATGGTCAATGATCAATGACTGTTCTCCAGCTGGAGAGCCTACAGCTCTGCCTTGACGTCGCTCTTGGGCATAGTCGGATGCCAATTGTATAGACCGTTCTGAGACGGCAAGCCCTTCTACCCCCACTCCAAGGCGAGCATTGTTCATCATTTTGAACATGTACCTCATTCCTTGATGTTCTTCACCTAAGAGATACCCGACGGCTCCTTCTCCTGCATCTCCATAAGACAAAACACAAGTCGGACTGGCATGGAGTCCTAGTTTATGTTCAACGGAAAGGCACTTGTAATCGTTTCTTTCCCCTAAAGTTCCATCTTCATTGACAATGTATTTAGGGACAATAAACAAGGAAATGCCTTTTGTTCCTGGGGGGCTGTCTGGCGTGCGGGCTAGAACAAGTTGAATAATGTTCTCTGATAACTCGTGTTCTCCATAAGTAATGAATATTTTGGTTCCAAAAATGCGCCAAGATCCATCGTCATGTGGGACTGCTTTCGTGGTAAGCGCTCCTACGTCGGAGCCGGCCTGTGGTTCTGTAAGGTTCATCGTTCCTGACCATTGGCTGGCAACCATTTTCGGTAAGTAAGTTTCTTTTTGTTCTTCATTAGCGAAGGCATGTATAGCGTCTATCGCTCCAACCGTGAGCATGGGGCCCATAGACCAAGATCTACTAGCTGCTCCTATCATTTCCGTCATTACCGTCTGTATAGCTCCTGGGAAACCGCCACCACCATAATCTGGGTCTTGGGAGATTGAACTCCATCCAGCTTCTACAAATTGGTCCCATGCGGTATGGAATTCTTCTGGAAGAGTTACTACACCGTCTTCTACGGTGCATCCTTGTTGATCTCCTATGCGATCAACTGGCCCTATAACTTCGGTGACGAAACGGCTGAGTTCTTCAAGCATGCCGTCCACCATCTCGGGGTCGACGTGTTCGTATCCGGGTAAATCGCAGATGGATGAAATATCGCTAATCGCATCTAAAGTCAATCGAATATCATCTAATGGGGTTCTGTAATCGCTCATATGTTGAAGGATATCCTCTTGTAACGCTCAACTTGACTCTGAATGGCTTCAAGATGGATAGATTCAATTGTGTAACTAATACTTACGGTTATTGAGAAAATGAGGAAAAGATTTGAACCTTTTAAACATTTTGGATGATTCTGAGCTTTCTTTACGTTCACCAGAGAAAGTAATGCGTCCGTCTGTCATGGGATCTGCTCGCCTTACTAGGTTTAGTTTTAGCCGCTCAATGATTCGGCGCGCTACTTCTAATAATTGGAAAGCGACAAGGTCTTCTATTGAACTTGATGAATATGGTCGTGGCCGTATTATTTATCGGGTTGAAGCAGAAGGCCATGTTTTTCATTTTGTGGCTTTCACTACCACGATTGACGAATCTCAGCATACTGATCGTGTCATTGCTGATGCTTGGGAAATTTCCGCTGCTCTCATAGAAGGAGAAATCACTCAAGATCTCTTAGATTTCTTGACCGAAGAAGTTCCTAAACAAGAAGACAGCAGACTTGATTCACGGGTACTTGTTTTGACACGCGGAAACCGTAGCGTCCGCTTTTATGAATACTTAGTAGATCACCTCGCTTCGGGCTCTCAACCGAATCCTGAATTGGTGGGAGATGCGGGATACATCATGAGAAGTACTGCCTTTTATGGGAACGGAAAATTTGGTATGCGTTCGTTTTTAGGGTTTGATTCCAAACATCCACTTTCTGCTCCCTACCGAGCACAATTTCTTGCCGCATGGCTTTTCCGAGAAGCTAGTTACGACTCCGTGGAATATTGTGCTCAAATCAGAAATCCAGAAAAAGCAGTTGCTTTCAACAAAGAGTGGTGTCGCTTTTTTGGTTTAGGGAATTCAACCGGCCTTGGATTAGTACCGTGGGCAATGAAACACCCTGAAGAGGTAAACGCCTGGGTAGGTATTCGCGAAATAGCTTTAGCGAATGTGAGAAAGCTGCCTGGTTCTGCTGAACGGATTGAAATATTAGAAAAGTGGATTGATCAGGGCTATTTACATTTTTCTTCATTCAACGGAGAGGACTGTTGGCCATGGATGGGTCCCGACTCACTGTCCTCTGCGATTCTTGAGATTCAAAATGAATTTTCCCTGCTAAAGAATGATGAATACCCATTTGATGCTCTTTATCTTTGGTCAGAGTGTCAAGGAGATGAAATTAATGAGTTAGTTGTTTCTTTATTGTTGGAACTTGATGAAACGAGTGATGAAGAAATTGATCAATTTCTTAGGGTGAGTAGTTCTCATTTAACTGATTTGTCACTGACAATTGAAGATATAAAGAACAAGTTTGTTGAGAAATATTCCTGGCTGGATGAATTGAACCTTGAAAGCCCTAGCGCGGAATATTTTTGGTGGGTTTACTCTGATCATGCTGAAGAACCACGTCGTGCCACACGTTCTATTCTCGACCCAGAGCATCGAGAGATGCCTATTGATATTGCTCTTCGACTCAATGAACTAAGAAAAGACCTAAACAAAATTGAAAACGATACAAAAATAAGTGAGTTCCTTAAAGATTCGCCGCAACACGGAATAGCGATAAATCGGATAGTTAAAGAATCTGGCCCCTACAGCGAACCAAGAGAGAATGTCTGCGATTTTGATCACATCCCACTGAATTTGCAACGCTTTCAGTTAGCTATGTATGGGATGGATAATTTTAAAGCCCAGTCAACTGATTGGGTCAGAGTAACTCTATTTCAAGGAGCTCCAAGAATTACTGAGTTGTGTTCTAATACTTCGGATGATTGGGTTTGGCCACAACAGCCAAAAAGAGCCAACGAAGGTTTAGAAAAAGAGCCTGTATGAGTGATGACATTGTTTCAGTAGCTCCTCGAGAAATCCATGATCTCGTACAAAGAGCAAGCCGTGTAAAAGGTTGCGAAGCAAGCGTCGCTGAAAAGATTGCGTCAAGAATTACTTTCAGTGAGATACATAACGGGGGCGGTATAAATAGTTGGCTGCAAATAGTTGCTGGCGAGGTTGGGGCACTCAACGAAACATTTCGCTTAAGCCAAGTCCTTGATTCCATTCCTTCTGAAAATTCTTCGAATTTCACTTGGGATCCTCCTATTTCTTTTGCATTAATTTCTGAACCTTTAGATCTTTTGCAATCACACGGATTTACTTGGTCATGCGAACCAGAAGTAATTACCGGAGAGTCTTTAGTGGAACATGTTTATTTAATCAAAGAGGCTTCCACTAATAGCCCTACGAACGAAAGACTAGCTACTGCTTTTTCTGAAGGTGTCCAGGTGAACAAGTCCGACTGGAAAGATTTGACTGATATTGCTGCTAACTTTCTTCTTTCGGAAGAAATTCTGGATGATGCCGAATCACTACTTACAAACGAGTGACCATGACACTAATAACTCTTGACGAAATAGAAATCACTACAAAAGAAGCTTTAATTAAACATGGGGCTTCCGAGGGAATCGCTTCTTTAGTTGCCCATGCGGTTCGTACAGCTGAGGGAAATGGGAATCGAATCTGTGGTCTTTACTACGTGGAGAGTTACTGTCTTCAACTTGCCAGTGGTCGAGTTGACGGTGTTGTTAAACCTACAATTAATGTTGACCGACCAGGAACGGTAAGAGTTGACGGCCATTTTGGTTTCGCTCAATCAGCTTTCGCTGCTGGCTTTGCTGCTGCTCTTGAAGCAGCTCGAAATAACGGTGTCTGTGCTTATTCAATTGAGCACTCTCAGACCTGCACTTCACTGGGTTATTTCACTGAACAGTTCGCTCAATCAGGAATGTTAGCTATTGGAGCGACAAATGCTTCAGCGGTGGTTGCTCCCCCAGGCGGCACCACTCCTGTGTTAGGAACGAATCCAATTGCGATGGCCGTACCTGATGGTCAAGGCGGCGTCGCTTTCCAATTTGACTTCAGCACTAGTGCTATCGCTATGGGCAAAATCACAATGGCTGCGGCAGCTGGAGAGCCCATACCTCTAGGATGGGCTGTTGACGCTAACGGTGAGCCCACAACTGACGCTAAAGCCGCTCTAGAAGGTTCAATGTTGTCTGCTGGAGGGTATAAGGGGTACGGCTTTGGACTAATGGCAGAACTTTTAGCTGGCGCCCTTACTGGCTCACGACTCAGTGTTGAAGTACCTCCTCTTAAAGCACCCGAAGGACCCCCTCACGATTTGGGGCAGTTTTATTTCGTTATTGATCCTGTTGCTTACGATCAAAACTTCCTTCAGAGATTAAAAGAATTGGCCGATGCTATAGAAAGTCAACCAGGAGCGCGTTTGCCCGGAAGTAATCGTGTGGCGCCAAATGAGGTTGAAGTTGATCCTGCTCTATGGGATTTGATCACTAAATTAGTTTGAAGGGATTTGAGCCGCATGAGCGGTGACTCTGACCGCATCTGGTCCACTATCGCCTGCTAACCAATGTCGACGGCAGCGAAGTTCATAAGTGACTTGATGGTTCTCCGGATCATCAACAACTAGTAGTTCTCCGTCATATACCTGCACTCCGTCTACAAGGCGAGCGTTATGAGTCGCCCGTGAACCACACCAGCATCTGGCTTCTACCTGTACTTCCACAGACTCATCAGCTAACTCTAGAAGGCGTCGTGTTCCATCAAATAAAAGTCCTTGGAATGAAGTTAAGAGTCCAAAAGCGTAAACGTCAGTATCTAATTCATCTACCACTCGGGCGAGTTGATCTATTTGTTCAGGCTGATAGAACTGTGCTTCGTCACAAATAATGTAGTCAAGGGATCCATGACGTTCTTTCATCGCTAGAGCTAAGTCATATAAGTCAAGACGCGGTCCCACTTCAACGGCATCAGCAGAAACACCTAAAGCACTAGAGACTTTCCCGTCTGCTCGGTCTAGTTGACTACATAAGATACCTTTTAGTCCGCGTGAGGTCAGATTGTGATGGATCTGCAAAGCGAGTGTGCTTTTCCCTGATCCCATAGTTCCAAAAGAGAAACGCAGCAAAGCCATTATGAACACCCACTAGTAGCACCACAATCAGTACACACATAACATGATCCGGCTCTCTGCATAGACACTCCACATTGCATACATAATGGGGCATCAGGTGACGAACTCATAGCTAATTGTGCGGCAAACTGTGTTGCTGAAGGGACACTTGGTGGATCTGGTGGAACATCTGATCCTTGGCGTGTGTCAGTTGTTGCCTCTATAACACCAGGAAGAGTAGGTTCGCTACGTTCACTAACAGTAAGAATGTTGAGTTCCGCTCGTTCTTCAGCAGTTAAATATTCAACAGCTAGCCGTCTGAAGAGGTAATCAATCAAACTTGATGCGATACGAAGTTCAGGATCATCTGTCATGCCTGCGGGCTCAAACCGCATTCCGGTGAACGCTTCAACATAGGCTCGCAAAGGAACTCCGTATTGAAGCCCGTGGCTTAGAGAGATCGCAAAAGCATCCATAATCCCTGCCATTGTTGATCCTTGTTTCGAAACCCGAAGAAAAATCTCACCAGGTGACCCATCTTCAAACTCACCGACAGTAGCCCAACCTTTGCAGTCAGCTACACGGAATTCAAATGTTCTTGATGCCCGACTACGTGGCAACTTTCGTCGAACAGGTTCCCCGAACGAAGCGCCAATCTTTTCTACTGCTTCTGCCGGGTCTGAGCTCTTAGACTCATTTTTTCCTGTGGATAATGGTTGACCTAATTTACAGTTGTCGCGATAAATAGCTACAGCCTTTAAACCTAACTTCCAGGACTCCATATACAGTTCTTCTACATCGTCAACTGTCACCTCTTCTGGCATGTTGCATGTTTTAGAGATAGCTCCCGATAAAAATGGTTGAACCGCCCCCATCATATGTACATGCCCAAGGTGATGAATACTGTTGTCTCCCATAGACGTAGCAAAAACTGGATAATGGTTTTCTTTTAATTCAGGGCTACCTACTACTGTCTGATTTTCATTTATATAGTCAACGATCGCTTCAGATTCGTCAGATGTATAACCAAAATTCTCTAAAGCTCGTGGAATAGTTTGGTTAACAATTGACATGGTCCCGCCACCCACTAAACGCTTCATTTTCACAAGACTGAAGTCAGGTTCAATACCTGTCGTGTCACAGTCCATTAACAGCCCAATGGTTCCTGTAGGAGCAAGAACTGTTGCTTGACTATTACGTACCCCAACGCGCTGAGCCAGGGCACAGGCTTCAAACCATGCTTCACGGCCAGCTTCCCCTACTCCCGGCGCTCTAGCCGTATCTAATAGTTCGGCAGCTTCCCGATGTTGGTCCAAAACTCTCAACATCGGCTCACGATTAGTTTCAAATCCTTCAAACGGTCCTAAACGGTCAGCAAGACGAGTTGAAGTTCTATATGCATGTCCTGTCATAAGCGATGTTAAAGCCGCTGAAATTTCTCGCCCTTCATCACTGTCATAGGGAAGACCTAACGCCATCAATAAAGCACCGAGATTTGCATACCCCATGCCTAATTGACGAAATGCTCTGGTTGTCTCTCCGATCGCTTCGGTTGGATAGTCAGCATTTGAAACCAAAATGTCTTGAGCAGTAAAAATAACCTCGATTGCGTGACAGAAACCCGCTATATCAAAAGCTTCTATTCCTGATCCCTTGTCTGGTTCAAGAAAGGTCAACAAATTTAGACTGGCCAAATTACAAGCTGAATTGTCTAAGTGGACATATTCACTGCATGGGTTGCTTGCGGTTATTGGTCCTGTATTTGAAGCGGTGTGCCAACGGTTGATCGTTGTATCAAATTGCAAACCTGGATCAGCACATTCCCAAGCCGCTTGAGACATCTGGCGAAATAGATCTCTTGCTTTCACTGTGTCTATGACCGAACCGTCTGTTCTCGCAACTAGGTCCCAATCAGCGTCTGAAACCACTGCCTCCATGAACTCATCTGTTACTCGTACAGAGTTGTTTGCGTTTTGGAACTGGACAGAGTGAATATCTGCTCCATTGAGGCTCATATCGAATCCAGCATTCTCGAGTGCTTTCATCTTCTTTTCTTCTAAGGCCTTACACCAAATAAATTCTTCAATATCTGGGTGATCAGCATCCAGAATGACCATTTTGGCTGCACGTCGAGTTTTCCCACCGCTCTTGATTGTTCCTGCAGAAGCATCAGCACCCCGCATGAAACTAACCGGGCCGCTCGCATCTCCTCCCCCTTTAAGTTTTTCATGTGAAGAACGAATCCGACTGAGATTAACCCCCGAACCTGATCCTCCTTTAAATATGGTTCCTTCTTCCACATACCAATTAAGAATGGAACTCATTTCATCCTCTACGGAAAGAATGAAACACGCTGAAGCTTGTTGGGGAACTCCCTCTACCCCTATGTTGAACCATACTGGTGAGTTAAATGCTGCTCGTTGGTGAACAATTAGAAACTTGAGTTCGTCTGAAAATACTGCCGCCTCAGACTCATCTTCAAAGTACCCCTGACTCATCCCCCAAGAAGCGATCGTGTCTGCAACTCGATCAGCTACTTGTTTAAGGGAAAATTCTCTTTCGTCAGTGTTTAGTGTTCCACGAAAATATTTCTGTGCGAGAATATTGGTCGCATTGACCGACCAATTAGAAGGAATTTCTATACCGGTTTGTTCAAAAGCTACGGATCCATCTCGATGGTCAACCAATCGTGCATCCCGATATTCCCATTGAAGAGTTTCGTAAGGAGATTCTCCTTCTTTAGTGAAATATCTTCTAAACCCGAGAACGCCTCGGTTTGTCCTTACCTCCATTTATTTATCATCCTTTTCTTTCAGGTGCCCTTCGACTCATACTGTTACTAGTTCTTCGGAAGATTTTCATTTTAGATCTTTTTGATTCGCGATCTTGGAACCCTAGAAAGCAAATTAAAAACAGCGACGGAAGACCCAGGTCAAAGACCGTACGTAAGACTCCATATGGGGCCCTGTTCCGAGTCTTAACGTCAACACACCAATCCTGTTGCACTAACGCGTCATGCCGGAATCTCCCGTCGCTGATTGTAAATGTCACTTTACGGGAGTTCCCTTGTGGATCGAAATAGGAAAATGTTGTGGAAATCGGGAGTAGTTCTCCACAGGCTTTACTACGGTACGTTGAATCATGAAACAGATATTTCCGTCGGAAAAGACCTTGGAGCCAATTGATTTTTATGATCAAAGACGAGTTTCGCGTACAGATCGTCCTTGGCTCATGTTGAACATGATTGCTTCTATAGATGGGGCTACTCATATTTCTGGGACCTCAGGTGGCTTAGGAGGCCCGGCAGATCAAAAAGTTTTGGCCACTTTGCGTTCTTTCGCTGATGTGATCTTGGTCGGGAGTGGCACGGTTCGTGCCGAAAATTATGGTGTTCCTGGCATACCGAGCAATGAGTTAGGACGTCGTCGATCTGAGCGGGAGCAAAGTGTACGTCCTCGATTAGCTGTAGTTTCCGGTTCAGGTAATTTGGACCCTTCGATCCCAATGTTTGGTACAGATCAGAAAGAAGGATCTGTTCCTTTGATTTACACAACAAAAGCAGGGGCTGAAAATCTGTCCAAAAATTTTGGAAGCGGAGCAGAAATAGTGGTATTTGATTCTGAACAGGTGGATATGACTCGTGTTTTAGAAGATCTGCATGGTCGTGAAATATCTGTAGTTCTCGGTGAAGGAGGACCATCTCTGAACCATCAATTAACTGAGGCTCAGCTTGTTGACGAACTTTGTTTAACAATTTCGCCGATTGTGACTGGGGGAACAGGAACTGGAATTGCAAGTGGCCCTGTTCTTTCAAATCCAAATAGATTTCATCTAGCGGGATTGGCCACTCAAGATGAGTTTCTGTTCTGCAACTACCTTGCAGAGTAATACCTAACCAGCTTTTATGAGTTATCTCATTAGTAGTGGATAAATTTTTCACTATCCAAGAGGAACAATTAACTGCTGACCTGGAATAAGGTTTGATCCTCCATTCAAGTTTTTAAGATCATGAACAGTGACTCGAATATCTCGTCCTGAAGGAGTAACAATTTTTGCTATTGACCAGAGCGTGTCTCCTGGTTGAACCATATAAACAGTTGTTTCGCCTGCTGCTCCAGCAGGGGTTGATCCTGGTTTTTCCGTAATTCTTCCTATTAATTCTCCCCCAAATAATGAAATCATAAAGACAGTCATAGCTAGAAGAACTGAGACCCCTAGTCTACGACGGCGATATACGTGAGCTGGAAGTCGTAAAGAATGACTAGTTGCGTGAGGGTGAGAAGCGGGAATGTGTGTTATTGCTGTCATAGTTACATCCTTTCTTATGGGTGTGACATCTTTTGTTGTTCATAAAAATGAGAGACAAATTTCTCTGAAAACCACAGAGTTTTAAAGAAATCCTTGACATGAAACATTTGTTCGGCAAACATATGTACGGAGAACAGGTGTTCGTTCATATAATATATATTATCGAACATATGTTCGATTACAACATTTAATTATTTTTGGTGGAAATTATGGAAAAGAAACTCACTAAGCGGCAGCAACAAATTTTAGATTTCATTGACTCAACTGTCCGTAACCGGGGCTATCCCCCTTCGGTTCGAGAAATTGGTGAGGCAGTTGGATTGACGTCTCCTTCGACAGTTCATTCTCATATGTCCACACTTCAGGATCGGGGTTACATTGAGCGCGATCCTTCCATCCCAAGAGGGATAAAAGTGCGGCGCGATCCCGCCACTGGGTTAACAGGTGAGCGTGGAGAAGTGCGACATGTGCCTCTCGTCGGTGATGTTGCTGCAGGTGCCCCATTATTAGCACAGGAACATATTGAAGAATCATTACCGCTGCCTGCATCTTTCACTGGGGAAGGCGACCTTTTCATGTTGCGCGTGAAAGGTGATTCCATGATCGATGCCGGAATCTTTGATGGTGACTATGTAGCTGTTCAGTCACAATCCCATGCCAACTCGGGTGATCTAATTGTTGCTCGTATTGAAGGGCCCGCCGGAGAAGAAGCCACTGTTAAGCACTTTCGTCAAGAAGGCAGTGAAGTTGTCTTAATCCCAGCCAATCCAACTTTGTCTGAAATGCGTTATCCCGTAAAAGATGTAGCTATCGAAGGTCGCGTAGTAACAGTTCTTAGGAAAATTTAGACAGATACTCTTGCTTATCTAATGCCCAAATATCATGGGGCTCACTAGGAAAATGAGAGAGATAACGTCGATCCATAACGACAAAACCCAGCCTTTTCGCTACGGCTTGAGACCGATAATTTTCTGGCAATATGGTACTGAATAAACGCTCTTGGGATAATTCGTGAAATC
Source organism: uncultured Acidimicrobiaceae bacterium (assembly GCA_913053885.1). Lineage (GTDB taxonomy): Bacteria > Actinomycetota > Acidimicrobiia > Acidimicrobiales > MedAcidi-G1 > MedAcidi-G2B. Next base: position 25,743 of record CAJXGE010000006.1, on the reverse strand, counting down.
CATACCGGATTGCTTCTTGACCAGCTTCCGTAGCATAGCCCAGTCCCCAATAATCTGGATGAAGTGTCCAGCCGACTTCAACGCCAGGCCAGTCATGACGTTCTGGATTATGTAACCCGGTACGTCCTACAAAATTTCCTGTATTTTTTTCTTCAAGTGCCCACATTCCTGTGCCGCGTAATTGCCACTGGCCCGCAAAGGCAGCCAATGCATACCAGGCTTCGGCTCTCCCCTCCTCTTCTGAAGTTCTAAGTGCTGCTCTAACTTCTGGGCTGTGTACCATTGACAAGTAGTCTTCAAAATCTGAGTCTTCAAAAGGCCGAAGAACTAACCTCTCTGTTTCAAGAGTTGGGCAAACAGTCATAGTTGTTTCATTTTCAAGAGAGTAAATCAACTAAAGCTTTGAATGTTCTCTCTATCGGCTCTCTTTGCACATTCTCATCTACTGTATGAGCAAGCGTTGGATCACCAGGGCCGAGATTTACAGCCGGAATGCCTTGTTCAGCAAAAAATGCTACATCTGTCCATCCCAATTTTGCTGTAACAGAAAGATCGTTTTCTTCGATAAGTGAAGAAATAACTGGGTGGCTTAGCCCTGGCGGAGCTGCTGGGGCATGGTCTACCAAGGTCATCTGATCTTTCTCATCAAGATATGGTGCGAACACTTCCCTAACATGCGCCTCTGCCTCTTCACCACTTCTATCAGGGGCGTATCGGTGGTTTACGACCAAGGTAAGTTCATCTGGTACCACATTTCCAGCAATTCCACCTGAGATGCTTACAATCTGCAGAGCTTCTCGGTACTTACAGTCATCAACAATCGGTTCTCGGTGTTCATAGTTATCAATAGCTGAAAGAAGTGCCCCTGCACGATGAATAGCATTCACACCCATCCATGGTCGAGCAGTATGAGCCCTTTGTCCGTTCATGCGAACTTCAAACCGCATGGTTCCTTGACAGCCAGCCTCAATCATTGCATTTGTTGGTTCTCCTAAAATTGCAGCATCAGCTTCAAGTAACTCTGCAGCTTCTGTAAAAAGTTGACGAAGTCCATTACGGCTATTGTCAACTTCTTCGCAAACATAGAAAACCCAAGTTAAATCCATAGTTGGATCTTCGACAGTGCGGGCCAATTCAAGCATTACGGCTAAACCGCTTTTCATATCTGCGCTTCCGAGACCCCATAAAGTATCGCCTTCAATTCGACTGCCCTGACCTCCTGGAACAGTGTCTGTGTGGCCTGCTAGAAGTAACCGATGCTTACGATCTAGGTTTGTTCGGGCAATAAGATTGTCTCCAAACCGACTCACTTCCAATCTTGAGATCTGACGTAATTCGGACTCAATATAATCAGCTATTTGTTTTTCGTTTCCACTGATTGAAGGAATATTAACCAAATCAGCAGTAAGGGAAAGTAAGTCAGACATAAGGCTTATTAAGTGGTGACATCGTTGTTACGTAAGATCTCGTTTAATGCTGACTTATCGTGACGTTCGCCTTCTGATAAGCGTTTGACTACGAGGACACAAGGTAGGCCGAATTCTCCACCCGAAAACTCTCTTGGCCTAGAAGCTTGCACAGCCACACACCATGGAGGTATTTCTCCGCGACTTATTTCTTCTCCAGTTTCTCCATCGATTACCGGAATGGAAGCGGTAAGAACTGCTCCTGCGCCGAGAACAACTCCGTCACCCACACGAGCCCCTTCTGCGACAATACATCTGCTACCTATTAGACACTCGTCTCCAATGATTACAGGAGTAGCATTTGGAGGTTCAAGTACACCGCCTATCCCTACTCCACCTGAAAGGTGAACATTTTTGCCAATTTGTGCACAGGATCCTACGGTTGCCCAGGTATCGACCATAGTGTTCTCCCCTACCCAAGCTCCAATATTGACAAAGCTTGGCATCATAATTACGCCAGGGGCTAGATAACTTCCCCAGCGAGCCAATGCCCCTGGGACTACCCGAACTCCGTTTTGTTGATAATTCTCTTTGAGCGGGATTTTGTCAGCAAATTCAAACGGTGCCGCCTCAATTGTGCTCATCTGAGCCTGTTTGAAGAGGAGAAGGATGGCAAGCTTCAGCCATTCATTCACGATAACTCCATCTTGGCTAGGTTCGGCGACTCGAGCCTTTCCTTGATCTAGTAGATCTATTGCTTGGTGGATTACTTGATTGGCTTCAGAGTCGTCGGGACTTAGGCCCTCTCTGCTTTTCCATAATTCTTCAATTTGATTTTGAATATCTGACATATTCTGAGACTACCGTTCTTAAGCATTAAGAGTGGGAACAATTAATTATTTACGCGCTTTGCGCTCTCTTCTCCAATAAAGAAAGGTCGTCTTCTGAAACTATGGCAGCTAACCGAACGTATCCAGCACCCCTTGCTCCATAAGTTTCTCCCGGAACCGAAACGATTCCCAGTGTTTCAGCTAACTGTAATGCCAACTTTCCAGAGTCTTTTTCAGGCGAAGGAACCCATAAGTAAAACGAGCCTCGTGGCATCTCTGCTTCTACGCCTATCAACGAAAGCAATTCAATAAGTCGCTTAAGGCGGCTCTCATATCTTGCCCTTTGAACGTCTACATGGGTCTGATCTTCTAACGCTGCTATTCCTGCGACTTGTGCATGTCCGGGAACCATAAGACCTTGGTGGCGTCTTACGTCACGAAAGTATTTCACCAATTCGGAATCCCCTGCATAAAACCCAAATCTCAATCCGGCTAAATTTGAACGCTTAGATAGGGAATGAACGGCAACCACTCCTTCGGTCCCATGCTGAAGAACAGACTGGGGTGGACCGTCCCAAGTGAACTCCACATAACACTCGTCGCTAAATATTGGGACATTATTTTCTCGTCCCCATTGAACCACTGTTTCTAAATCATCGAGCCCGCCTGCTGGGTTGCCAGGAGTGTTGATCCACATCATTAAAGCCCTATGTGCGTCTTGAGGATCAATACTAGAAACGTCAATTTCCCATTTCTCATTCATAGCTACGGGAACTGCTCGGCAACCCGCCAATTCTGCTCCCATTTCATAAGACGGATAAGCCACTTCTGGGTAAAGAACTGTGTCTCGTGAAGAGTCTCGAAGCTTTAAAATATTTGGTGCTCCCGCCACAAATTCTTTAGTTCCAATACAAATTCCATAGTCCGAAGAGTGAACTGTTGTCTTTAATTGTCTTTGCGCCCAATCATTTATTACTTCACTCATTGCTTCGTCGCGCTTTGCTGATATGGGATATGGTCGAGCTAGATCATGGTCTTTAAGTGACTCAACTACTATGTCTGGTACGGGGTCTATAGGATTACCAACCGATAGATCTATAGCCCCACCTGATAACAACTCAGCTTTTTCGCGCAAACCAATTACGCTGCTGAGAATAGGCATTGGAGGTGGAACAAAGTTTTTGTGTGTCGTCATTCTTTACGCCCTAACTAGAAAGTTTTCTAATCTACCTACAGAGGATTTGTCTAATCTTGCAGAAACCTTCCATCCTTTTTCTTCAGGAATTTCTTCTAAAACTTGCCCTTCGCGGTGGGTTTTAGCTAAGACATCTCCCCGGTCGTAAGGAATGAAGAGTTGAACAATTTCAGATAGTTCTCTTAAATGCTCTCCTATCACCCTTAACAAGTCATCAAGCCCCTGTCCTGTTACCGCAGATACCGCTACAGCATCTTCTTCGTGCCTGACTAAGCGCTCTGCAGCCAACGGGTCTAAATCTGCTTTATTAAATACATAGATTTGCCGTATATCGTCCGCTCCGATTTCTCTCAGAACTGAATGCACGGCTTCAATGCTCCCTTTAGGGTCAGGATCTGAAGAATCAACGACATGCACTAATAAATTGGCTTCAATAACTACATCAAGAGTCGAAGTAAATGCATCTACTAACTGATGCGGGAGTTTACGCACAAACCCGACAGTGTCTGTCAAATAAACGGTTTCACCACCGGGCAACTGAAGCCGTCGGGTGGTTGCATCAAGGGTGGCAAACAATCGATCCTCGACAAGTACGCCTGCATTCGTTAATGCATTAAGAAGTGTTGACTTGCCCGCATTGGTGTAGCCCACAATAGCGATTCCGTAATTACTTGTACGTTTGCGTGATTTTGATTGAGTTGCACGATTTTTTCTCAACTGTTTTAAGTCAGATTCCAACTTACTTATTCGACGCATGAGTCGGCGTCGATCAACTTCAAGTTGGGTTTCCCCGGGGCCTCTTGTACCTATCCCGCCACCTTGTTGCGAAAAGGTATAACCAGAACGACGTAATCGTGGTAGCCGATACTTCAATTGAGCAAGTTCTACTTGTGCCTTTCCCTCAGGGCTTGAAGCATTTTGTGCAAAAATATCTAGAATCAATGCGGTTCGGTCAAGTGCACTTCGTTTGAGTATCTTTTCAAGATTGCCTTGCTGAGCAGGAGTTAGTTCATTGTCAAATATGACTGTGTCAGCATCTAAAGAATCTGACACTTCACGTAGTTCCTCTGCTTTTCCGCGGCCAACATACGTGGTTTTATCTGGGACTTGACGATTTTGTATCACACGGCCTACGGGATCTGCTCCAGCTGTATCAACTAGAAGTGCGAGTTCCTCTAAGGAGGCTTCAGCTTTGAAGTCTTGTTCTTTATCAAGGGTTACTGCGGCTAAAACAATTCGTTCTCTGAATGAACGATCAATTAGACCCTTACTCGTTCCGCCGTACTCTCCAAAAGCCCCTCTATGTGATTCCTCTATATCAAATTGAGGTTCATGCCCAGACTCTTCAGTCATCTAGGGCCTCGAATTCTCCTTCATCGACTACCTGACAAACGTATGCCGGGTAATCGCCTAGTATTACCGTGGCTGCCCCACCAGGCATTACTACTTTCACCTCGTCGCTTACGGCTTGCCAAGCATTAGCTGCAGATGCAGCTGCTACCGCTCCTGAGCCGCAAGCCTCTGTCAATCCTGCTCCGCGTTCCCAAGTTCTTAATTGAATTTCATTCTGACTCACGATTGAAACCAAATGAATATTGCAGCCGATTGGCATAAAGTGTGACTCTACTTTTGGCCCTATTGCCCCTAACTCAACACTCTCTATTTCTTCTACTTCAATAACTAGATGAGGGTTTCCTACATCAACAGAAGCTACTCGAAGAGGTTCAGGTCCACCCAGATTGATGTCTAGGTTTTGAAAATCTGGCCCGGTGTCTGGTGGACTAAGTGATACTTGTACAAGAAGAGAATTTGTTGAGTCCTCTGAAATAAGGATGGGGTGAAGCGCAGTTTTTGTCTCTACTTTTATTGATTTCTTGGCCCTGTTGTTTTTATATAACGCATAACCAAAGCAAGCTAATCCATTTCCACTTACTTCAGCTTGACTTCCATCTGAGTTGTAAAGAGTAAAGAAAGCATCCGCTGCGTTGCTTGGTGTTCCGAAAATCAAACCATCAGCCCCTATTGACTTTTTTCGGTTGCAAAGCCTCTTAGCCATATCGCTTGCGCCAGAAGGAATCTCATCAGAGAAAATAATAAGGAAATCATTTCCGAAACCTTGATAACGACTTATATGCATATGTTCTAGTTTGGCCTATCAAAGATGCATTAGTGCAACTAATTAAACTTTGTTTATTTCGTCAAATATTTTTAGAACTGAGTCAACTACTTCGAGTGAGTCTTGTTCCACTTCAAACCAAGTGATTCGAGGATCTCGGCGAAACCAACGTTCCTGCCGACGAGCAAATTTTCTTGTAGCTATAACTGCTTTTTCCATCGCTTCTTCAAAGGAGTGTTCCCCGCAAAGATAAGAATAGAACTCGCTATAACCCAGTGCGGGCGCTGCGGTTCGTGATACTCCGTCTCTCATGATTTGCTCAACTTCTTCAAGGAATCCATCGTCAATTTGTTTGGTATATCGTTTAAAGATTTTCTCGTCGATACTGTCTCGAGAAAGATGAATTCCAATCTGTGTAAACGGAGTCGGCGGATACGAATCCATGCCAGGTCCAAATTCAGAGAATGGCTTATCTGCGCCTATTGTGACTTCTAACGCTCTAATGATTCTTCTACGGTTTGTGGGTTCCATTTTGTTCGCAGCCACTGGGTCTAGTTCTTTCAACCTGGCATGTAACTTAACCAAGTCTTTTTCAGACTCGAGTTCTCGTTTTACTTCAGGAAATTGACCGGGAATAGTTAAATCATCTATTACCGCTCTCAAATGAAGTCCTGTTCCTCCCACTAGCAGAGCCTTTTGTTTTCGTTTTTCGATATCTCTTAAAGAATTTTTAGCAGCTTCTTGAAATTGTGAGACCGAGAATTCTTCAGTGGGTTTAGCAATATTAATCAGATGATGTCGGATTTCTTTTTGCTCCTCTTTTGAAGGGGTTGCGGTCCCAATATCCATACCCTTGTAAATAGCCATTGAGTCCATAGACAAAATTTCAACTATGGGTCGTTTCTTTGCGATTTCAATAGCTAGTGAAGATTTACCTGAAGCGGTGGTTCCTAAAAGAACTAAATGACCGTTTAATGAGGCCATGGGGTTAGGCCGAAACAACGGGGATTCGGCGTCGATGTTTAGCCGGAGCTGTAACTTGAATTAGTTCACCCATTAAGTAATATCCAGCTGCATCTGTTATCTGGACTTTTGCATAAGCCCCGACAGTGAGATCTTTCGAGGACTCTAAGTGCACGAGTTTGTTTTGTCGTGTGCGTCCAGTTACCTGATCAGGTGATCGTTTTCCTGGTCCTTCAATAACGACTGATTCAACTTTCCCTACTCTGTTCCGGTGAGCTAATGATGATGATCGGTTTATAACTCTTCGAAGTCGTTCATAGCGTTCAACGCAGATTTCATGATCAACATATTGATCTGTCATTTCTGCTGCTTCTGTCCCTGGTCGAGGAGAAAAGATGAATGTATAAGCAGAATCAAATCCAACTTCAGCTGCAAGTTCAAGCGTTTGTACAAAATCTTCTTCGGTTTCTCCTGGGAAACCAACAATTATGTCGGTAGTTACTGCTAAGTCAGGAATTTGGGTTCGCGCTTCGTTTAACTTCTCCAAATACCTTTCGGCTGTATATCCGCGATGCATACTCGCGAGTATGCGGTCGCTACCGGACTGCAATGGTAAATGTAGATGCTCACAGACTTCAGGAACCTCTGCCATGGCAGCAATCGTTTCTGGGCGTAAATCTTTAGGGTGTGGGCTGGTGTACCGTACGCGCTCTATGCCTTCAACTTCTCCTACAGCGCGAAGTAAGTCAGCGAACAGAGGGCGTGGACGGCGATTTACATCAGAAGCCCATAATTCACCTACAAGGAGATGATCTGTTGGCTTTTCTGCTTCTTGGCGTAATTTCATAGTCAAGTCTCGACCATAAGAGTTCACATTTTGACCCAGCAAAGTGACTTCTGTGACTCCATCAAAAGCCAAATCCTTTACCTCATCAATCAATTGTCCAAATGGCCGACTAATTTCAGGACCACGCACAGCAGGAACTATGCAAAAAGCGCATGAATTATCGCAACCAATTTGTAAGGTAACCCATGCAGTATGCTCTTCTTCCCTGCGTGTTGGTAGCGCTGACGGGAATAGATCGGCATCTTCTTGTACTACTTCTTCAAGAATTTCTATAACAGGACCGTTCTTACGGGCTTCATCCAACAAGTCAACTGCTCGATGAACATTATGGGTGCCAAAAACTACATCAACATGTCCAGCTCTTTCCTGAATAATTTCACGGTCTTTTTGAGCTAGGCATCCAGCCACCGCGATCTGAATATTTGGACGTTGTTCTTTTAGAGTCTTTAGATTCCCTAAAGCTCCATAAAGTTTGTTGTCAGCGTTTTCTCGAATACAGCAAGTATTTAAAACTATTACATCAGCTTCTTCTTCTGTGTCAGCAAGCGTTAAACCATCCGCTTCTAGAAGTCCTGCTATACGTTCGCTATCATGCTCGTTCATCTGACACCCGTAGGTTCGGACGGCATATGTTCGCGGAAGTAATGATTCTGAGTTTTCGCTCATTCTTTTAGGTTACGCAGGCAAAGATACGCGACCACCAATAAACGTAGACTTTAAGTGACTTCTTTGTGACTTGAATAGAATTCAGATCTTAATTTGTAGACCAATCAGATTATTCATCAAGGCTTATCGGGATATCATCTACTTCAGTAAATTCATCCGTTGCAGTAATTTCTTCTTCTGCTTCTGGAGCAACTTCTCGCCAAACACGATCTGTGATTTCCATCATCACTTCAGGGTTATCGAAGAGGAATTTTTTAGCATTCTCTCGACCTTGACCAAGTTGCTCTCCTTCGTAGGTATACCAAGCACCAGATTTTTTGACAATATCTAGGTCCACACCTAGATCGATAACGGAACCTTCACGGCTGATGCCTTGTCCGTACATGATGTCAAATTCTGCTTGACGGAAAGGAGGAGCTACTTTGTTTTTGACCACTTTCACTCTTGTTCTATTTCCTACAATGTCTAGCCCATCTTTTAAGGCTTCAATACGCCTGATATCAAGCCGTACTGAAGAATAGAATTTGAGTGCTCTACCGCCAGGAGTTGTTTCTGGAGATCCAAACATCACGCCAATTTTTTCTCTTAATTGGTTTATGAAAATACATATTGTTTGAGATCGATTCAGATTTGATGCAAGTTTGCGTAAAGCTTGCGACATTAAACGGGCCTGAAGGCCTACATGTGAATCACCCATATCGCCTTCAATTTCGGCTTTCGGAGTTAAAGCAGCAACTGAGTCAATAACTATCACATCAAGTGCTCCTGAACGAACAAGCATGTCTGCTATTTCAAGGGCTTGCTCCCCTGTATCGGGTTGTGAAATAAGCAATTCATCGACGTCAACCCCAATTGCTCTTGCATAAGTGGGATCCATTGCATGCTCAGCATCGATATAGGCACAAACCCCACCGTTTCGTTGAGCTTCTGCAACTACGTGAGTTGCCAAAGTAGTTTTACCGGAACCTTCTGGGCCGTAAATTTCAACTACTCTTCCGCGAGGTAATCCACCAACTCCTAAAGCCAAATCAAGAGATAATGCTCCAGTCGGAACTGTCTCTATAGCCATTGAGGATTTATCGCCCATTTTCATAACAGCGCCGGCACCAAATTGTTTTTCAATTTGGCCGAGTGCCATATCGAGTGCTTTGCCTCTTTCAGCTGCGTCTGCTCCAATTTCCGGAACTGTCTTATTTGCTTTGCTATTTTTCTTTGTCATAAGGACTCCAATCTTGTCCGATTCCTAATATCTGTTAATTAAGAATCTAGGAAGTGGGTGTGACATTTCTCTTAATAACAATATTGTAATTGCGAACATGTGTTCGGTACAAGTATTTTCCGAATATTTTTCAAAAACTACTATTTTTTACTAGATTAATAGTGTGGAAAGCAGTAAAAACCCATCTGAAAATAGCGAATCTTTACGTGAAAGATTGACAGACCAACAATACAGATGCACGCAAGAAGCTGATACAGAAGCTCCATTTTCAGGCATTTATTGGGATGAGACACGCGATGGCACCTATAGATGCATCGTATGCAACGAGCCCCTATTCAGTAGCGAAAGCAAGTTTGATTCAGGATGCGGTTGGCCAAGTTTTGATGCCCCTATCCAAGAAAACATAATCGAGTTCCGTTCTGATCATAGTTTTGGCATGTTTCGTACTGAAACGTTGTGCGCTAACTGCGGGGCTCATCTCGGTCATATTTTCCCTGATGGGCCAACCCCAACTGGTGATCGGTACTGCATAAACTCTGCATGCATTGATCTTGAAATCAAAGAAAACTAGTTTTTCAGCGCTCGCTCCAATAATCTTCGTCGCAATATATCTAATGCAGTTATGACGGTAAGTTGACGGGCCATTGTGCGGTTATACGGAAAACGTACCTCTACTGCTTTCGCTTCTCCGTCCACACAAGTTCCTATCCAAACCACCCCTGGTTCTTGGCCTTCTTGTGAGTCTGGGCCAGCAACTCCAGTCACCGCAACTGAAACATCTGCGCCAAGAGCTTCACAAACCCCAATAGCCATAGACAAAACGGCTTGTTCGCTTATCACTGGGCCTTCTGGGACGTTAAGTATCTCCTGTTTAACAGAATTTGCATAAGACACCACTGAGCCCAGAAAAGCCCGACTTGAACCAGGAACTTCGGTCAATCGAGTAGCAATTAGTCCCCCAGTCATGGACTCTGCGGTAGCAAGCGTTAGCCCTTGGGAGACAAGCTCCTCCAAAACCACCGTCTCCATATTTTCATCATCAATTCCGAATACGAGTGTCCCAATGATTGTGCGGACTTGAGATTCTTCAGTGTCTAATGCTGCCTCAGCATCTTGTTCTGTTGGAGCTTTCGCTGTGATTCTTACTTTAAGGCCCTCCATTCCACTAGCGAGGAAAGCCAGAGTTGTTCCTTCAACTTCATCCAACCTTTTAATCTCTTCTGCAAGCATTTCTGCAAGACCTGATTCAGACTGTCCCCAGGTCCGAAGAACACGCGATCTAATTACTGATTTTTCTCCAGATCGAGACACCAAGTCGGGAATTATGGACCCTTCTATCATTTGACGCATCTCTAGTGGGACTCCTGGTACGGCGTAAATTACTTTTTCACCTACTGGGCAAATGAGCCCGGGGGCAGTGCCAGGCATTTCTTTTATAGGTGTTGCGCCTTCAGGTAAATCTGCTTGTCTTAAATTATTCTCAGGCATTGGCCTTCCACGGCCTTTGAACTTAGAAGAAATAACTTCAACTAAGTTGGGGTCTCGGATCATTTCTACGCCCATAACTTCAGCAATAACATCACGGGTTATATCATCCTGAGTTGGCCCTAAACCACCAGTTACTATCACAGCATCTGATCTATCTAACGACTCTTGAAGGGCTACTCGAATCCGATCAGGGTTATCTCCTACAGCAGTGTGGCGTAGGCAATCAATTCCAGCCAAAGCTAATTGTTCACCTATCCAACTAGAATTCGTATCTACGATCTGTCCGAGTAAAAGTTCGGTTCCTACCGCAACTACTTCACACCTCATCCGATTAGATTCCTATTCTCCTGTAGCGCTAGTAGTTTTTGTTCCATCTAGCAGGTACTGAATTCCGGTTTGAAGAGTGAAAATGACCGATACCCAAAGAACGATACTTATCAGTAAATCTGCTTCTTCTAGAGGTGGTAGAACGGCTAGAAGCAGAGCTGCTCCTTGGATTGTTGTTTTCCATTTTGCTGACTTTCGAGCTGGAATTGATAGCCCTTGTTTGGCGAACCATAACCGATAGAAGGTTATAGCTAGTTCCCTAAACGCTAATAGCAGTACCGGGAGCCACCAATATCTATCTACAGCTACTAAACAAGTGGCAGCCCCGATTACAACCACTTTGTCCGCTAAGGGATCTAAAAATGCGCCCCATTTACTCACTGTCCCTCGTCTTCTAGCTAACGTTCCATCGAAGTAATCTGTAGCTGCTAGAGCTACACCCAATAAGAATGCTGACCAAGAACTGCCGCGTTGATCTTCAGCTGCGAGGATATACATGAAGAGAACTGGGGAGAGAATTAACCGCGATAAGGTCACAAGGTTCGCCGGACTTACAACCGTTCCAAAGTGTTTAAAAAGTTGCATGAGTCTCCAGATCTGGTCCGGTTGCTCCACTTACAATAACACTAGCGATCTCCCCTACTGGGAGCTCTCTTGAAATGTTTACAATTCCGTCGATCTCTGGAGCTTCCCTCCAACTTCTTCCGACTCCGACTTCATCTACTAGAACTTCGAGTTCCTTTCCTATCAAGTTGTCTCTATTTCGTGCAGTGATCCTGTCCTGAATTTCTGTCAGTTCCGATAAACGTTCCAAGATAATTGGAGTATCAACTGTGTCTGAAAGAGTCTCTGAGTATGTTCCCTGTTCAGGCGAGTAAGGGAAAAACCCGCACCAATCGATTTGTGCTTTGTCTAAAAATTCCAATAATAATTCATGGTCTTCCTCTGTTTCCCCGGGGTAACCAACAATGAAATTGGACCTAAATACTGCTTCTGGGTTCTTTTCTCTAATTCTGTCTATCTGTTGGCTGAACCTCTCTCCATCGCCCCATCGACGCATTCGTCGTAGAAGTGGACGAGATACATGTTGGAGTGAAAGATCAAAATAAGGCACCCCAGTTCCTAACACTGCATCGATGAGTTCTTCGTTCAGATCAGATGGATACAGATAAAGAAGCCTTACCCTGTCAACAAGTTGAGCTGCCTGTTGCACTAAAGGAACTATGTTTCTTTCTCCTTTGCCTTGATCTCTACCAAATGAAGCAAGGTCTTGTGCAACTAGGACCACTTCGCTCACACTTAGTTCAGTTATTTCATTCAATATGGAGTCAATGCTTCTGCTTCGTTGGGGTCCGCGGAAAGTTGGGATTGCGCAAAATCCACAAGATCGGTCGCATCCTTCCGCTATTTTCACATAAGCCCATGGTCTCTCTGCCTTTGGTCTTGGAAGATTAAGTAGATCAAAGACTGGAATTTCTTCGGTTGATGTTTTTGGACGGGAGCTTAAGGTAACTGGGACGCCAAATCCTGCAATCCCATCAACTTCAGGTAATGCTTCTGAAAGTTCATTCCCGTAGCGTTCTGCCATACAGCCGGTAACAACTAGGCGCGCTCCCTCTCGTCGGGAATCAGCCAACTCCAAAATAGTGTCTATCGATTGTTGTCGAGCTTCTTCAATAAAAGCACAAGTATTAACAACTATTAGGTCGGCGTTCTGAATTTGTTCAGTCGGCTTCATTCCTTCATGCGCTAGAAGCCCAGAAATCTTGTCTGAATCCACTTCATTCTTCGGGCACCCTAAAGTCACCAAATGGTAAGTTGAGTCATCCATAATTTTCCTTAACCGTGGATTTATTGGAGATATAAATACTTAGGCTATCGGCCCTAAGGAAGGTGTTGGTTTAGCTTCAAAGGCCTTGTTCTTGAAGATTGTCGAGCTCTTCTGATGTAATCAGAACTTCTCGGGCTTTTGAACCTGTTGAAGGCCCTACAATTCCTGACTCTTCAAGAAGATCCATCAATCTTCCTGCGCGAGCAAAACCAACTCGAAGTTTCCGCTGAAGCATAGAGGTTGAACCTAACTGGCTTTCAACAACTAGTCGTCGAGCTTGCTCATATAGTTCGTCATCACTGCCCGCCGTAGGTGCCGGGTCTGCAGTAATCGAATCTGTTATCTCCTCCCCCAACGGAGTCAACGAAGAAGGTGACTTGGCCTGTTCTGCAGTCACATCTTCGACGCCTATTTCTTCTGTTTCGCCTTGTGCTTCGACTTGTTTGACCCAAGAAGCCACTATTTGACGCACTTCTTCTTCGTCAACCCATGCGCCTTGTATTCTTTGCGGTGTACTTGAACTTGGACCTAACAGCAGCATGTCGCCTTTTCCAACAAGCCGTTCAGCTCCTGGCTGATCAAGTATCACCCTGCTGTCAGCAAGACTTGAAACAGCAAAAGCAAGGCGAGCCGGAATATTGGCCTTTATAACTCCAGTGATGATGTTCACTGATGGACGCTGTGTAGCGACCACTAAGTGGATGCCTACTGCTCGAGCCATCTGCGCAAGTCGGCAAATTGAGTCTTCTACATCTCTTGCAGCCACCATCATTAAGTCCGCAAGTTCGTCTACGACGACTAGAACAAAGGGAAGATGTTTGTACTGTAGAGGCTCATCACCGTCCATGACTCCAAGTGGGGCTTGTAAATCGCCGCGAGCAAATGCAGCGTTATATCCTGTTATGTCCCTGAAGCCACAGTTTGATAACAAGTCGTAACGTCGCTCCATTTCTTTTACTGCCCAATTCAGAGCATTAGCGGCTTTTCTTGGATCAGTTACTGGAGCTGTTAGGAGATGTGGAACTCCTTCATATTGTCCCATTTCTACTCGTTTGGGGTCTATGAGAATTAGTTTGACCTGGTCTGGAGTAGAACGCATAAGTACCGAAGTGACTAGAGAGTTTATACATGAGGATTTTCCTGCTCCGGTAGCACCAGCTATGAGAAGATGTGGCATTGTCGCAAGATTTAACATCACTGATTTGCCATTGATGTCTCGACCTATCCCCACCTCAAGCGGATGACTAGCTTTTGTTGCCTCCCCAGAAGTGAGGATGTCCCCTAAAGCCACGACCTCGCGATCATCATTTGGAACCTCTATACCAATTGCTTGTTGTCCGGGTATAGGAGCAAGAATACGAACATCTGCTGCAGCCAAAGCATAAGCAATGTCTTTATGGAGGCTAGTAATTCTTGCGACCTTCACTCCTTCCCCTAACTGCAATGCATAGCGAGTGACTGTAGGTCCTACTGTCATATCAGACAGTCGTGTTTCAACTCCGTGAGCAGCGAGTGCCTCCTGGAGACGCAACCCTCGAGCTTCGACTAATTTCGCATCCACATCATGAGTCTCACTTCTTGACAAAATCTTGGTTGAGGGCAGTCTCCATTTTGAGTCTGCAATTGCAGGCCCTAATTCGATAATAAGTTGTTCACTTCCGTCTGGAGCCGGTTTGCTTTTGCGCTTTCTCTTCTTTGGTGGTGCCGCCGCTTGTATTTCTTGTGGAGGCTGTGGAGTGGATTCTGGCTCTGGTTCAGGCTCCGGTTCAGGCCTAGGTACAGGTAAGGCGTCATCTGGAGGGGTGAACAAATCCGTTAATGCTTGACGTAATACACGCCCTATGGGGCGAAGAATCCCAATGATTACTTTTATTGCTTGATTCGCAGTGGTTTGAGTTGTTACACCTAAACCTATGAAACCTACAACAATAAGAATAAGTGTGGCTGCCCAGACTCCTAGCCATGAGTCAAGGCTTCCTCCTGTTAAATGGCCGAGAAGGCCACCAGCGGTACCAAGTTCATCTGCGCCATCACCTAGCCCGGGTCTTCCTCGGATGATATGAAGCAGACCAGTAAAACTTGCAAGTGAAAACGTGGCGCCTACAGGTATGCGTTTAGAAAGATCGACTTGTTCGCGTTTCTCTCGAAACATGAATATTCCAAGCATCCCCATAGCAATAGGTAAAGCAAATTTTATAAGACCGACTGTCCAGCCGATTGCATCGTCTAGAACTTGTCCGACCACGCCTGCACGATCAAAATAAATTGACAGAGCTCCGAGGAGCCCTCCGAGAACGAGAAGCCAACCTGTAATTTCGTCTCCCCAACCTTCAAATGCTGACTGGAAGAGGCGACGCAATCGCTTTTCTTTTGAGGCGTTGTCAGATATGGAACTCTTAACCGAACGAGATTTCGGTTTGGGTCCTGATTCTGAAGATTCGTTTTGTTTCGATGGTTTGTTCACAACAGACTAAAATTACCACTTAAGAGCGACAAAATAGGGTCTCTTAGGAATTTAAGGCTCTTCTACTACTGGAATCAATACAGGGCGACGACCTGTGCGCTCTGATACCAGTTGGCCTGTTGCCCTACGCACTTGACGCCTTATCTGGCTCAAATCCCTTTCACCACCATCTAGAGAAGTTTGAACGGCGGAAACCACTGCTTTGGAAACTTCTTTTGTCCAAGTTTCTCTGTCCTCTGGCTCTACCCATCCACGTGATTCAACTACAGGGTCTTGGAATAAAGTGCCTGACTCTCTGTCTATAACTACTCGAACAAAAACAAATCCGTCTCCGATAAGACTTACTCTTTCTTTGAGTAGTTCCTCGCTGACACATTCGCCTTGATGGTCGACCATCACTTTTCGGTCCGATACTCTTTGGATTTTTTCTAATCCCTCTTCTGTTAGACACACTTGGTCGCCATCTGTGCAGAGCATTACGTTTTTTTCATCAGTTCCGTTCTCAATTGCTAACTTATGATGGTCGAGAAGATGTGTATATTCTCCGTGTACAGGTATGAAAAACTCTGCTTCCACAGATTGATGTAATTCAATTAATTCTTCTCTTTTCCCATGGCCACTTGTGTGTACCTCAAGTTGACCGCTGTGTACTATTTGCGCCCCTAGTAATGCAAGGTCGTTATGTAACTTTGAAACAGCTGCTTCATTGCCGGGAATCGGATGAGAAGAAAAGACAACTGTATCACCTTCCCCAATTGTGACTTGTCGGTGTGTATTATCCGCTAACTGTGCTAGTGCTGCTCTTTGCTCTCCTTGAGATCCAGTGCAGACTATGCAGATTTTCTTATGATCTAATGTTTCAATTTCTTCAGGTGATGAAATCATTCGATCAGAGATCTTTAATAATCCGAGTTCACGGGCAAGGGTTACATTCCTTTGCATAGAAGGGCCTAGTATTACGAGAGTCCTGCCCGCATTCTTCGCTGTATCAGCGATTTGTTGAATGCGATGAATGTGGCTAGAGAATGCTGCGACAATGATTCTTTGATTTTCATGATCAGAAAAAATCTTGTCTAACACTGGGCCAATTTCAGATTCACTAGATGTCTTTCCTGATGAGCCGGCATTTGTGGAATCAGCAAGAAGTAGTCGTATTCCGCTTTTCTGTGATATTTCTTTCAGCCGAGCTAGATCAGTAACCCGCCCATCTATGGGAGTGAGGTCAAGTTTGAAGTCACTTGAGTGAACAATTGCTCCTTGCGGAGTGTTGAATATGGTCATTAACCCGCTAGGCGTTGAGTGTGTAACGGGAAGGAATTCACAATCAAATGGACCAATTGTCTTTTGGTCATAGTCATTTAACTCAAACGTTTTTACCCCTCTTATTCCGGCGTAGTCCAGTTTTGATTGGATCATGCCTAAAGTAAATCTCGATCCATAAATTGGAAAGTCTGCTTCTTTAAGTAGATACGGGAGTCCACCAATATGGTCTTCATGGGCATGGGTGATTATGCATCCTTCAACTTGATTGGAATGCTCCAGAACCCATGAGAAGTCTGGGAGAATTGCATCTACCCCAGGCAAATTATCCGGAAACATTTGCCCACAATCCAAAAGAATGATGCGATTTTCGGTTTCTAGAGCAGCACAGTTTCGACCGATTTGACCTAAACCACCTAAAAAAGTGAGAGTTACTGGACTTTTCATATTGTGATCAGAGTCGCCCTAAGCCCTCAAGAATATCTCGTGCTTTCTCTTGTAATCCTTCTGGTTCAGGTCCCATTGGCAAGCGGCAATCTCCCCCCGGTAGACCAAGTACCTTCATCATGGCTTTCGTTGGAATCGGATTTGGATTTAAGTCTCCTGATTCAAAATCATAAGAGGGAATAAGTTGCTGATTAATTTGTTTTGCTTTATCTAAATCTCCAGAGAAGAAACTTTCCATGAGCGAAACTGTTTCGGGCGTAGTCCAATGGCTGGCGACGCTTACCGTCCCTACAGCCCCTACCGTCAAGAGTTGTAAGGTTAAGGCATCTTCACCACTATAAACTTCGAAACCGTCTGGGGCTTGAGCAACTAATTCGGCTGTGGCTTCAATGTCACCAGCGGCGTCTTTTACCGCAACAATATTTTCAGTTTCTTCTGCGAGTCGGAGCATAGTTTCTGACTCCAACTTTCTTCCTGTTCTAATCGGAATGTCATAAAGCATGATTGGCAGTTCAGTGCTGTCAGAAATACGAAGGTAATGTTCATAAAGGCCGGCTTGAGAAGGCCGGTTGTAATAAGGGGTTACACTCAGAATTCCCTTAGCTCCAGCTTGTTCGCATCGTTGAGTGTTTGTTATCGCTGATCTTGTGTCGTTACTCCCCGCTCCAGCAATTACTGGAATATCAACGGCTTGGACTACTGCTTCAACTAGTTGAATTTGTTCATCTTGAGTGATTGTTGGGGACTCTCCTGTGGTTCCTGCAAGAACTAAAGCGTTGTTTCCTTGTTCTGCTAGCCACTGGGCTAAATCACATGCTCCTTGGACATCTAGTGAGCCATCTGAGTTGAACGGTGTGATCATCGCTGTGATTACTCGGCCAAATCTTGGGTTCATTGTGGCCTCTTATTCTTTATCATTTTCATCAACTTCTTTGGATCTCTCTATGCCGAGAGTACTCAATAAATTTTCATGTAACTCAAACCATACGGTGTGATAAGAATCGATCATCGGTTTAGTGAACCATTCATGTTCTCCTTCTTGTACTTTCTCTACTGCGTAGGAGAATCGTCGACCGTAACTTTCGAATCTGTCTAAATAGTTTGAAAGAGCTTCGCATACGGGCTGGATGACTGTATTAATTTTTGTTAACCGATCGATTACTTCAGCATCGTAGGCCTCATCAGTGTGATCGTTAATTTCTTGTTCGCCCTCAATAGTTCGAAGCTGCCAATCTGTGCATAGGCTCAAAAATGTTTTATTTACGGATAAGAAGCTTTGGTAGCTTGAATCTATTTGCTGTTGTTGTCCGGAAGATTCTAATTCTGCGGAGATCAATTCTTGGCTTTGCTCTCTGCCTTGTTGTGTGAGCATCCATCCTTCAATTCGCCCTTCCCGGTAACTCACTAGATTTTCCTCTTGGAATGAGTTAAGACGTTCTTCGACTTCTTCTGCACTGAGACCAGTTGTTTCTGCTATCCCAGAAGATTGGGTGAATCCTTTAATTCGTAATGTGTGAAGAATCAATAGATCTGATTCGCTTTTATAGCTCATACTTTCACGCTACCTGAATCGTTTGACGGGCTATCTTTCGAAGGACTATCGGATATCCGATAAGTCCGATGGTCATAAAAATGAACCATTGAACAGCATAAGACAAATGTGGCCCTTCGCTTAAGTCTGGGGCGGGAAGCGGAATAATGACTTGTTTTGTATCGTTTTCGAATTGTTCTTGCAGTACTACTGGAGCCAACGGCACATTCCAATAACTGCTCAGGGTGTCGAGATCAATTTCTGCCACTTCGTCTCCATACCCCCTAGTGTCTTCTTTGTCTTCAATCACTAGCCCTTTAATGTTGATGATGCCGCTCGGAGGGAGAAGGCCTTCCTGTCCTTCTTCTAGGTAGAGCACCCTTGGTACAAATCCGCGATTAACTGCCACATAAATATCTTCTCCTTGTACCTTAAGCGCTGAAACTGCGTGCACTCCAGCAACTCCGTCTTGCGCTTTATTCACAACGTAAACTTGTCTTGACGAATCAAACTCTCCGTAAACCTCAGTTGACCTATAAAAAATGTTTGTTATGTCCTCAGCGCCTTCTAGAAGAACCATAAGTGATTCTGTTGGCTGGCTCGAACGAGATTCAAATAAATCGTTATAACTTTGTCGTTCATCTAAACGACTAAGTTGCCAGATTCCAAGGCAAAGAGTGGTAACAATTAAGGCAGCCACCAATACGTGAGAAATAAGCCAACTAGGGCGAAGTAGGCGACGTACGCCCGGATTCATGATTTTTTACACCCCGAGTAAAGATTCAAGTCCCACGGTGAGTCCTGTTCCTTGAATACGTTGAACTGCCAACACTACTCCTGGCATAAACGCACTTCGATCTGTAGTGTCGTGGCGTATAAGTAAAGATTGGCCGGTTGTCCCTAATATCACCTCTTGATGAGCGACCATTCCTTCCATTCGAACAGAATGAATCTTTATATTGGATCCAGCGTCTCCTCCTCTTGTTCCCGACAAAGTCTCTGTACTAGTCGGGTCAGCCATCCATTCTGTAGATGCCTCCAGCATGCGTTCTGCTGTAGCTATTGCCGTTCCAGAAGGTGCATCAACTTTTTCGTTGTGATGGAACTCGATAATTTCCCCTGTTTGAAACCATGGGGAAGCTAGTTCCGCGAATCTCATCATTAAGACTGCTCCAATTGCAAAGTTTGGAACGATAAGACATGAACTCTTCTGAAAAACACCATCTAAAAATTCGTGATTCTCTTCTGTGAAGCCACTTGTTCCCACCACTGCATGAATTCCGGCTTCCGCTATTTGTGGGAGATTACTCAAAGATGCTTCCGCTACAGTGAAATCGACAACCACCTCAGGAGAGGCTTCAATTAAACCGCTGAGAGAGTTAAACAATGGGACTTTGTCTGCAGGTTTTTCCCCACTGTTGACATCAAACAAAGCTACGACTTCTAATCCATCTGCTTCTAATAACGCATGAGTCGCAGCTCGCCCCATGCGCCCTTCAGCGCCTATTATCCCAACTTTACGATTTTCTGGTTTTGTGCCCATACGTGGAGATTAGCGCCCAACATGCCTAACTGAGAGTCCTTTATTGTTTTAAAGCATTTTTCTTTCACGAATCTGGAAGCAAGCCAAGACCGGACTACTCTAACTGATGTGAAAAAATCAATGTGGATCTTAGTTGTTATTGCTATCACTACAGCAATAACTCTTCTTTTAACGATCCCAGATAATGCTGAGCAGAGTGACTCATTGAATGAAACTGCGCAGACACAATCTATTATTAGTCCGCCAGAAACAACGATTCCTGAAAAGACAAACCTCTTTGAGGCAAATAGTTCAATTCTTAATATTGAGAGAGAACGATTGGCTCCAATACTTTCCTTAGAAGAGCTGGCTGAACCAACTGGTTTAAATATTGAGAGAATTAGAGCTGAACAATCCAATCTTCTTCTTCAACGAGTCGAGAGTTTCAAAACATTAGCGCTAGAGGTAAACGTTTTGTTGGCCGACTACCTCTGGGGCCCCTCAACAGGAGTTGAAGAACTTCAATCCATTCTAGGTCTCGTTATTGATGGCGTATATGGAGAGGAAACAAGAGCTGCCCATCTTGCAGAACTAGAAATTAGAAAATTGGCTGCCGATAACGTACCTAATGGCCCTGAAATAATTAAGGCTGCATCCTCCGCTAGCGCTACTCCACCTCCCGCCAAAGACTGCTTTCAAGAGACACCTGCTGTTATGTCATGTTGGCCTGGTTATGAAGGCGGTAACGAATCAACTATTGAAGCTGCCTTCAATAGGTTGCCTACTCCCCTACGGAATAGGGTTCCTTCAGATGTAACTCTCGTCAATGGTTGTCACCCATTTACAAATCGTTGCCCGTATGGCGTCATGGATAGTCATGGCTGGGGTCCGGACGGGCAGTGCTGTGATTTTCCTTGGGGCCGATCGATCTGGATTTCTAATCGAGGAATCAGCTCCGGGCATTTAGACGACATAATGATGCATGAAGCATTCCATGCTGTTGAATTCTTAACTCTGAGTCAAGATGTTCGCTCTCGAATACAAACTGTGTTTGGCGATAGCGAAAGAGCAGCCGACGGCGCCGTCGCATACTTTGGAGGCAACTGGCAACACTATCGAGGACCTGGAACTGGTCTTACTGAATCAGAACGAGCACTTTTTGACGAAATTTTCAATTAAAGGGAACTAAAACAACTTTCGAACCGTCTTATGTAAAAAATAAAAGAAAGTAACCATAATGAAAAAAACCTCTGCTCAACTTTTAACCATTCTACTGCTCACTTTTGCCGCGGCGTGTTCATCTACTGCGTCTTCAGAAATATCTCCTGTTTCTGATGACGAAGCAACTACTACCACGCTTGTCGTCCCTTATCGATGTAAAGCAATGAATGAATCCTGTGGTTACGGCTGGGATTCCTCTTTAGGCAAATACGTTGACATTTGGGAGTTAACTGACGATGGAACCACTTGGATCACCAAAAGAGAATACTACGTTGAAGGTCAAGCCCGATGCGAAGGGCTTGTTGAGGGCTGCGGTTACCGCTGGGATGAAGCAACCGGAAAGTATTATGACTTCTGGGTTTGGGATTACGGAACTAACCAGTACGTAGATAAAGAAATGATCTCGATCCCGTAAAACTAGCTATACGACCCGGCAGAGAGAGCCTCTACCGTCCTTTACGTCGACGTCCTCTGTTCCGATGTGATTCTGGTCCTAAATCCCCATGGACGCTCTCTAGCTCAGCAGCAAACGCTTCTTCAAATGAAGCTTCTTTCACTTCGTCTTGCTCGTCTTCATAATCGTCGCTCAAATTGTAATTTTCATCATCGTCAAAATCATCATCTAATTCTTCAGATTCAGATGCTTCAGGTTCAGATGCTTCAGGTTCAGATGCTTCAGGTTCAGATTCTTCAACTTCATCAATTACTTGGCTGTCTTGTTGATCGCCATCCTGATTTTCATTACCTTCTGAAAGATTCAGAGAAATCTTGCCGTTTGGATCTACATCCTCTACAACAACTTCAATCTCTTGACCGAGTTCAAGTACATCTTCGACTTTGTCAATTCTCTTTGATCCTCCGATTTTTGAGATATGTAAAAGACCATCTCGTCCAGGAAGAATGTTTACAAAAGCACCGAACTTAGTGATGTTCACTACTTTCCCAGGATAAGAAACCCCTACTTCAGCTGTAGGTGGATCAACTATCAACATGATTTGTCGTACGGCTTCGTCAACTACCATCCGATCCGATGAAGCCACGGAAACAAGGCCCACCATGCCATCATCGTCGACGCTGATATCGGCTCCCGTTTCAGCTTGAATTGTGTTTATCATTTTTCCTTTTGGTCCAATGACTTCACCAATTTTCTCAACTGGTATTTCAAAACTTTCAATCTTTGGTGCATGTTCCCCAACATCATCACGTGGCGCAGGAATTGCGTCTGTCATTACTGAAAGGATTTGCATTCTGGCTTCTTTTGCTTGATTTAATGCGGATGCAAGAACTTCAGCAGGGATACCGTCAATCTTTGTATCAAGCTGCAGTGCTGTCACAAATTCCTCTGTTCCAGCCACTTTGAAATCCATGTCTCCAAAGGCATCTTCCGCTCCGAGAATGTCGGTAAGCGTTACGTATTTGCCTTCATGGAGAACAAGACCCATCGCAATCCCAGCTACTGGGGCTTTAATTGGAACTCCGGCATCCATCATTGACAGAGCGCCCGAGCAAACCGAACCCATTGAGGTTGATCCATTTGATGACAAAACTTCTGATACCAGTCGGAGCGTGTAAGGAAAGTCTTCAAAATTAGGAACAACTGGGAACAAGGCTCTTTCGGCAAGAGCACCATGTCCTATCTCTCGGCGCTTAGGCCCTCGCATAAATCCTGTTTCTCCAGTTGAGAATGGAGGGAAATTGTAATGGTGCATGAACCTTTTTCGGTCAATTGGATCAATGCCATCAATCATTTGATCCATTTTTCCAGTCCCTAAGGTCGCAACATTCATTACTTGTGTTTCTCCTCTTTGGAAGAGACCAGATCCATGGGCAGTTGGAATAATGCCGACATCTGAGGAGAGAGCTCTAATTTCTGATGGGTTTCTCCCATCTATACGAACCTCTTCTTCAACAATTCGCTTACGGACAGAATCTTTAGTTACTGATCGGATTGCTGCACTGATTTGAGTTCCAGCATCATCAATTTCTGCAAACTGTTCTGCTAATTCTTCATGAATCGCTGCGCTGACTTCGGCTTCGGCTTCTGACCGTGCACTTTTATCTGCAATGGTTTGAGTTTCCGCGATTCGTTCTCTCCCAGCGGCATCCACCGCTGCGTAAATTTCATCTGAATAATCAACAAAGGCTTCGTATGCCATGGTTTCAGGTTCTCCCACGGCCTTTACGAGTTCGTGTTGAATGTCTATCACTTCTTTGATGTATTGCTTCGAGAATTCAAGCCCTTCAGCCAAAACTGACTCATCAACTTTTTGGGTACCAGATTCATAAATATCCCAAGTTGCTTCGGTGCCGCCGGCTTCAACCATCATCACTGCGACGTCTCCACCTTCTAAAGCACGCCCGGCTACTACCATCTCAAAGGCTGAATCTATGCCTTCTTCATAGGTCGGATGTGCTATCCATTCCCCAGCGGATGACCAAGCAATACGGACAGCCCCAACTGGACCATCAAACGGAACTGGAGAAAGCATTAGAGCTAGCGAAGCTCCATTTAGTGCTAACACATCATGAGGGTTCTCTAGATCGGCTCCTGTTACGGTTCCAACAATATGAACTTCGTTGCGGAAGCCTTCTGGGAACATAGGTCGAAGAGGGCGATCAATGAGACGACAAGTCAAAATCGCGGTTTCTGATGCTCTTCCTTCACGCCTGAAGAACGAACCTGGAATCTTTCCTGCCGCGTACATTCGCTCTTCTATGTCCACAGTAAGTGGGAAGAAGTCTGCACCGGGGCGAGCTGACTTTGCCCCAGTAGCTGTTACTAAAACTGTCGTGTCGCCAAGGCGAGCTAATACTGCACCTCCGGCTAATCCAGCTAATCTGCCTGTTTCAAATGAAATCGTTTTTTCCGTCCCAGAAAATGTGTGTGAGACGCTTTGAATCGTTGTCATATTTTTCCTAATTTCTTTCTAAGTGGTTACCCACAAAATTCATGACGCTCAATTGTTGAGTCTTCAGTCTCCAGTTGGATGCTTCCCAACATCAATTTGAATGATGGTGAGCGACATACAGCTGGCACTGATGACCGCTATGAAATTTCACGTCGCTTTCTGATTATTTTTTGTTACTTATTGCCTTTATAGATTGTAGGTCTTATTTGACTGCCGTAGAGGTAACTAGCGTCGGAGCCCTAACTTGGCAATTATTGCTCGATAGCGTTCAACATCGTTTTTTCTAACGTAATCGAGCATCCGGCGTCGACGTCCAACAAGCATTAAGAGCCCTCTTCTGCTGTGGTGATCTTTCTTATGAACTTTCAAGTGTTCAGTTAAATGATTGATCCGGTCACTAAGTAATGCGATCTGCACTTCTGGAGAACCTGTATCGCTCTCGTGTAATCGATTTTCTGTGATTGTGTCAGCCTTTGGGGGCAAATTTGTCGGCATAGTAAACCTCTGGGTATAGGACCCGGCCTCATAACGGGTTTATAACCACGTTGGAAGCCACGGAGGGCCGGGTTTTTTGCCGACCCTAGATAGTCCACCTTGAACTATCCACGGTTTACAATCCTATCAGTACCCCCTAAAAGGAACACCTTTAGGTAATTCTGTCTAAAAACTTCCTTTAGTGATTTGAGCCATTTCCACCGCGGCTTCAGCGCAATCTCCGCCTTTATCGCCTAATTTTATGTCAGCTCGTTCTAAAGCTTGGGCATAGTTTTCAGTAGTTAGGATCCCAAAAATAACTGGGATTCCAGTGTTCAGATTGACTTGCATGACCCCTGATGCTGACTCTCCGGCGACATAATCAAAATGAGGAGTTTCTCCGCGAATTACAGCACCTAAACAGATTATTGTGTCTACTTCTTTAGATTCTGCGAGAACTTTTGATGCTAAAGGTGCTTCAAATGCTCCCGCGACCCAAATCAAACTAATGTTGTCATCGTTTACGCCAAGTTTTTCTAATCGTTTCAACGCTCCGTCAAGTAAGTGCTGGGTTATTCCATCATTGAATCGGCTTGCAACTATTCCGACACGGATCTCTGTCCCATCTAACGGATGGTTAATTTCTTTCATGCTGATTCCGTTTCTTCATTGCTTTCTGACAGATCGTGTCCAAGCCGTTCTTTTTTTGTTTGGAGATAGCGAATGTTTTCTTCATTAGGATCTATGCGTAGAGGTATACGGCCCACAATGTCAAGACCATAGCCTTCAAGCCCTCCATACTTCACTGGATTGTTTGTCATGAGCCTCATTTTTGATATACCCAAATCTGCCAGGATTTGGGCTCCTACTCCATATTCTCGAGAGTCGATTGGAAGGCCTTGTTGCAAATTAGCATCAACGGTATCCAGTCCATCATCTTGAAGTTTGTAAGCGCGCAATTTGTGTCCTATTCCTATGCCGCGACCCTCGTGTCCACGTAAATAAACAATGACCCCGGATCCTTCTT
>CAJXGE010000005.1:0-50657 GCA_913053885.1 uncultured Acidimicrobiaceae bacterium | reverse complement strand
CGTGTCGGAGGGGGGACTTGAACCCCCACGCCCTAATCGGGCACAAGGTCCTTAACCTTGCGCGTCTGCCAATTCCGCCACTCCGACGTGACTTTGTGTGCTAATCGCTCTACTTAAAGACTTAAAACTGTAGAGAAAGCCCCACGGTTGTAAACACAAAAATCATCGCCGTGACAATAGTTATCCGGTCAAGATTCTGTTCAACTACCGTTGATCCAGCAGTTTGCGCTCCTACTCCCCCACCAAACATGTCAGAAAGACCGCCGCCTTTTCCGCTATGTAATAGAACCAGAAATATTAAAGCTAACCCTGAAACGGCTTGAATGATTGCTGTTAATACGAACATAGTGTTAATCAGGTTATCGCCGATTTAAGTTCAACCGACTAAACGATAATTGACGATGCGAGCAAATTCATCAGGATCAAGAGAAGCCCCTCCAACTAACGCCCCGTCTATATCTGGTTGACGCATCAAATCAGGGCAGTTACCTGACTTAACTGATCCCCCGTATTGAATACGAACACTCTCGGAAGCTTGCCCCCATTTCGCTTTAATCGTTTCACGAATCAAACCGCAAACAGATTGAGCGTCCTCTGGCGTAGCTGTTAACCCTGTTCCAATAGCCCAAATAGGCTCATAGGCGACAACGATCTCTCCAACGACTTCGCCTTGTAAACCAGATAAGCCAGATTCAATTTGTGTTTTAACTTTTTCTTCAGTTTTCTGCGCTTCTCTCTCTTCCGCTGTTTCCCCACAACACATAATTGGTGTCATTCCTGATTTCAAGACCGCTTTAACTTTCTTATTGACTTCCGCATCAGTTTCTCCGAAAAGTTCGCGTCGTTCGGAATGGCCAACTATGACGAATGAGACATTCAATTTTTCAAGCATCGCTGTTGAAACTTCTCCAGTGAACGCCCCTTTTTCTTCCCAGTGACAGTTCTGTGCTCCAAGCCTTATGGACATTTGATCAGATTCAATAACTGTTTGAATTGATCTCAGGTCTGTAAAAGGCGGATGAACAGAAACATCGACCTTCTCATAATCTTGCGGATTCAAAATATAGGAAAGTTTTTGCACCATTTGGATGGCCTCGAAATGGTTGTGATGCATTTTCCAGTTACCACTTATCAACGGTTTTCTTTCCATTAGCAACTCCCTTTCTTAACTTTCAACGCTATCTCTGAGTGCTGCTAACCCAGGAAGATCACCGTTCTCGATCAACTCTAAAGTAGCCCCTCCACCGGTTGATACATGGCTCATTTCATCGGCGACACCAAATAGTTGAGCAGCCGCGGCGCTATCGCCCCCACCAACGACCGTAAACCCTCGGCAGTCCTTTACCGCTTCGGCTATCGTTCGAGTACCTGCTGCGAAACGTTCATCTTCAAAAACGCCCATCGGTCCATTCCACAAAACAGTTCTTGCTTCTGCAATAACATCACAAAATTCAACAGCTGAACCTGGCCCTATATCTAAACCCATCCAACCATCCGGAATCGACGTACCCATTTGTCGTACTTCTCCACCGGAGAGAGGATCTCCGATCACCCCATCTGAACTTAGCGCAGTGATATCTAAAGGGAGCTTTATCGAATCATGAGTCGCTAACAATTCTCTGCATTTATCAATCATGTTTTCTTCGAGTAATGACGAACCCACAGGCTTACCTTGTGCGGCGAGGAAGGTAAAGCACATTCCACCACCGACAATTAGCTCATCAACAACTTCCAGTAACGCCTCGATAACTCCGAGTTTGTCACTTACCTTCGATCCACCCATTATCCCGACAAAAGGTCGTTTGGGCTTTTCTCTTAGTGCATTCAATACTTCAACTTCTTGCTCCAGTAGTCGCCCTGCAGCAGATCTCAGAAACTTTGGTGGCCCGACAATTGAAGCGTGCGCACGGTGAGAAGCGCCAAACGCATCATTGACAAAAAAATCTTGACCATCAATGAGTTCTTCTACGAAAGCGGGAGAATTATCCGTCTCTCCCGCGTTAAATCGAAGATTTTCCATTAACTGAACTTCCGGAATTAACTCCCGTAATCGTTCTCTTACTGGAGTTAACGAAAACTGGGGATCAGGCTCTCCTTTTGGTCGACCAAGATGAGAGCACGCGGTAACTAAAGCGCCTTCGCTAACTAAGTGTCGGAGAGTGGGTAAAGCCGCTCGTATTCGTAAATCATCAGTGATTACCCCATTTTCTAAGGGAACGTTGAAATCACACCGAACCAGTACCCGTTTGCCGTTCAAATCTGGTAAATCTTCCAGCGTTGGGACATTCATAATGCTTGTTTACCGCTGTTTATTTTTTCTTTGAGCGTCGAGTGCCAACAATCTTTGTTAGATCAACCATTCGCGTTGAATAACCCATCTCATTGTCATACCAACCGCAAACTTTCACCATTTTTCCGGTAGCCATTGTTAACCCAGCATCAATCGTGCAAGAAGCAGGACGACCAACTATGTCTGCTGATACCAACGGATCTTCGCTGTAGTCAAGAACTTTTGACAGTGGACCCTTACGAGCAGCTTCTGCATATGCGGCATTTATTTGCTCTATTGTTGCAGCTTTCTTTAGTGTGCCAACAAAGTCAGTTATTGAACCGTCAGGTATCGGCACCCGTAAGGAAATACCGTCTAATTTTCCTTTCATCTTGGGCATCACAAGAGAAGTTGCACGTGCAGCACCTGTTGATGTTGGAACAATATTTACTGCTGCTGCTCTAGCTCTACGCAAATCACTATGTGGTCCATCGACAAGACTCTGATCACCGGTATAAGCGTGAGTGGTGGTCATAAATCCTTGTTCAACTCCAAAATTGTCGTCCAGCACTTTAATCATTGGAACAAAACAATTTGTAGTACATGAGGCATTTGATATCACATGGTGCTTAGCTGGATCGTAATCATCGTCATTTACTCCCACAACGAAAGTGGCATCACAGTCTCCTGAGGGTGCAGAAATTATGACCTTCTTGGCTCCTCCATCAAGGTGCAGCGCTGCTTTGTCTCGGTCGGTGAAAAATCCAGTTGATTCAATGACAACATCAACTCCAAGGTCTCCCCATGGCAAGTCTCCAGGATTTCTTTCTGAAAGGACTCTTATTTTATGTCCGTCAATAACGATGCTGTCTTTGGTCGCTCTGATTTTTCCATCAAAAGGTCCGTGAACTGAGTCATTCCCTAATAAGAACGCCATTGTGTCTATGGAACCTAAATCATTTATTGCAACAAACTCAAAGTTAGCCCCGCTTTTTTTTGCCGCTCTAAAAAAGTTTCTTCCGATCCGGCCAAAGCCATTTATTCCTACTCGAACAGTCATGAATTTAATTCCTCCTGCGACTTCTTCGTCGTCAGTATTTGTTGTTTTCTTGATATCCGCTTAAGAGAGGATAAACACCTATCAAAGTGGAGATATTTGTCACACTAAATGTGTATCACTGTGTGATGTCTCTGTGGGTGATGAGTGGGTCAAATCCTAATCCGACTAAATATTCGCGAACCATCTCAGCTACCGCTACTGAACGATGCTTTCCACCAGTGCAACCAAAGGCTAGCGAGAAGAAAGAATGGCCGCCTGCGGCATAGATCGGAAGAAGGAGATCTAGCATTTCTTGTAATTGTTTCAAGAAAGGTTCAGTCGTTGGTTGCTTTTTAACATAGTCACGAACTTCATTGTCTAACCCGGTGAGAGGACGTAAGGATTCTTCCCAATGAGGGTTCGGCAAGAACCGGCAATCAAATACCATCGATGCGTCGCGAGGGGCTCCGTGTTTGAACCCAAACGAAGTAATAGATACTCGCATTGGTCTATCGTTAATCTCTCCAAAAAGACCTTCAACTTTCTTTCTTAATTCATGCACATTTAGGTCTGAAGTATCTATGACGAAGTTTGCTTCGGTTCTAACTGGCTCCAAAGCATCTCTTTCAGCGATAATTGCGTCTTCTAAGCCTCTTTCGCTTCCAAAAGGATGCGGCCGTCTTGTGTTTTCATATCGTTGAAGAAGCACCTCCGTTGAGCAATCAAGGAAAACTACTTGGAGTTGCTCTTGCTTTGATCGTAAGTCCTCTAATGCCTGAAGCGTTTCCCCTTCATAGGAATCAAATCGCAAAGTGAAGGCCATCCTCTCCCAAGGAGTCTCTGGTGCGCCCGCTAAATCAGCCAATTTACTTATTAGTTCTGCGGGAACACGATCTATAACAAACCACCCCAGATCTTCTAAATCTTTCGCAAATTCCGAACGTCCAGCTCCTGAAAGTCCAGTTACAACAAGAACTTTGCTCATAACCAAATATTAGACCTAATTCTGCTCAAGAAGCGACGCGTTCAGCCTCAATTAGTAAAAGTCTGGGAATCAAAGCTGCAGTGCCAAATTGTGAGGCCTTCTGTAAGAAACCTTCAGGTGGTGGCGGCTCATGCATCAAATTGATTTTCAAACCTGCTTCACTCAAAGCATTTACGTATCGACTTAGGGGCCGATGGATAAAAGGAAGAAAAACTCCTTTGTCTACTTCTTCCATCTCTATTGACTCCGTTAGATAAGGGCCTATTCGCCAGTACTGTTCTGGAGGGTCAAGTATCTGATCATCTATCCATCCACTTCCTGGTGTTTGCACGAGCGGGTGGTTGAGAAAAAAAACAAACTTGCCCTTAGGTCTCAGAATCCTCGATACTTCCTTTATCGCTAAATCCATTTCCTCTATGTGCTCAAAAACCAAACAAGCAATAGCGGCATCAAAAGACCCTGAGCGGAAAGGGAGATACTCTGCCTGCCCTCTAAGATAAAGCGCTCCTCCGCCTCTCCTACTAGCTTCGACGATTTGATTATGAGTGGGATCTACCCCAATGGCCGTATCTGCTCCAGAGTCACAAAGGGTTCTACTTATTTGCCCTTCCCCACTTCCAATATCAAGAATCTTGTCATAGCCAGAAAGAAGCTCTCGTGCTAACGGAATAATCTGTTCAGAGTATTCTTCGTCCGCCCCATTCGTGAAACCCTTTTGCCACCATTCAGCGTGCTGCTCCCAAGTATTCTCAACTTTCCCTTCAGACATTGATACAGCGTGCCACGTTTTTCGGAGTAAGTGTGTTTTATGTTCCCTGTCTCTAACATGCTCCCATGGTCGTTTTTCTTGGGATTCTTAGTGCCGCATTATTTGGGGCTGGAGATTTTCTCGGAGGTTTAGCTTCAAGACGAACGGCAATCTTTTCTGTCATTCTCATCGCTCACTCAATTGGGCTAGTTTTCATTCTTCTTGTTGCTCCTTTCATGGCAGAGGAATTCCTCCTAGGCGATTTCTTTCGAGGAGCTGTTGCTGGAATCTCAGGTCTTATTGGGATCGCTTTGATTTTCCATGCGTTACAACGCGGACCCATGACCGTGGTAGCTCCTATTACCTCAATAGCTTCCGCCGTTATTCCGGTGATCTGGGGTACTGCTTATGGAGAAAACCTTTCCACGGTTCATATCACCGGAATTTGCATCGGCTTAATGAGTATCTTCTTGATTTCGCGAGTAAGAAGCGAGTCATCTGAAACTAAAGAAAGAGAACCTTTACCGCCGTGGCTAATAACAGAATCTTTGCTTTCCGGCCTCTGTTTTGCGAGCTTCTATATCGTTATCGACGGCACCTCAGGATCCTCTGAGCCCTGGCCTCTTGTTAGCGCTCGCCTCGTAAGCGTGTGTTGCCTCTTACTGATCGGAGTATTCACTAAGCGAACATTTACGGTCAGCTCTTCAGTGCTCCCTCTTATCTTCTGGTCCGGAATGTTAGACACTGTTGCCAATTTGACGTTCTTGATGGCTACTAACCGAGGGATGTTGAGCATAGTTGCGGTCCTGACTTCTCTCTATCCTGCGACCACAGTCATTTTGGCAAGGTGGTTCCTCAAAGAACACTTAACACGACTTCAAGTTTTTGGTCTTTTGGGCGCCTTGACGGCAACAGCTCTTATAGCTGGCGGCTAGTAGGTTTGTGGATTTTCTCGTACAACGATTCAGCAACTGAGTTTGGCAGCCAAGAAACATCCTTCAGCTCTTCCTTCGAAGCATTCTGAATTGCTTTGACTCCCCCCATCTCCTTGATTAGACGTTTTCTTCTCTCTACTCCAAAGCCAGGAACACCATCTAAAACGGATCCAGTCATCCGTTTTGAACGCAATTTTCTATGATACTCAACAGCAAATCTGTGAGATTCATCACGTATTCTTTGAAGTAGATATAACGCCTCTGACGTCCGTGGAAGCAGAATTGGATCTTTTACTCCAGGGAGAAAGATTTCTTCTAAGCGTTTAGCAATCGCTGCTACTGGAATTCTTCCTTCTAAGCCGAGTTCTTTAACCACCCGAAGAGCCACACCCAGTTGTCCACGCCCTCCATCGACAAGCAGCAGTTGAGGCGGATAAGCAAACTTAGTTGACCGCTCTTCCAAAGGAATACTTTCCTCTTGCAGGAGTGAATTAAGTCGCCTTCTCAGAACTTCTTCCATGGCGGCATAATCGTCATTACCATCTACCTCTTTGATTTTGAAGCGACGATAGGCGCTCGGAACCGGAATTCCATCTTCGAGCACCACCATAGAACCGACATAGTCTGTTCCTTGCAAATGGCTCATGTCATAACATTCAATTCGTAATGGAGCATTTGGTAATTCAAGGGCTATCTGAAGTTCATTTAGTGCCCTTGATCTACTGTTATGATCGCTAGCTCGTTTCATTCGGTGCCGGACGAATTCTTCTTCTGCGTTTAACGACACAGTCTTAAGGAGTTCTTTCTTCCCCCCACGTTCTGGTACCCGAAATTGCACCCTTCCGTCTCGTTCAGCACTCAGCCAATCAGATAAAAGTTCAGATTCTGCCGGAATTTCTTCCACAAGTACCGTTCGAGGTATCCCAAAAGTTAGTTGGTTCCGATAATGAGAGGAAATTATTTCGTTTAAAAGTTCAGCGGTTGTGGTTTCTTCAACCCGATCCATGATTGACCCTTTACGTCCTACCACTTTTCCGTGGCGTACATAAAAGACTTGAACCGCCACTTGGAGTTCGTCTCCTCTAAAAACAATGATGTCGAACTGTTCATTTTCGTTACCAACGATCTGCTGTTTGGCCATGACTTGCCGCACGCTTTTTAGTTGGTCCCGAAAACGTGCCGCTGTCTCATATTCAAGGCTCTCTGATGCTTCTGACATTTGTAAGTTAAGCCGTTGTTCTATTTCTTTAGTGTCTCCCCCAACTACTCTTATAAAGTCGTTAACTACCTCTCGGTATTCGTCTTTAGTTACTTCATCCACACACGGGCCGCAACACTTCTCGATATGAAAAAGTAAGCATGGTTTCCCGCTTCTTTGATGTTCTCGAAGTTTTGAATCACTGCATGTACGGACCGGGAATGAACGAATAAGTAGGTCTAATGTGTCACGGATTGCTCCAACTTGAACGTAGGGGCCGAAATATCTGGAGCCCTTCCGTCGTCGTTCACGAACCACTGCTGCGCGAGGCCATTCTTGGTCTAACGAAATGGACAAGTATGGATAGCTTTTGTCGTCTTTGAGGTCAATGTTAAATCTTGGTCTGTGTTCTTTTATGAGGTTGAATTCGAGTAGTAGAGATTCAAGCTCATTTTTGACTTGGATCCATTCAACTTCTTCAGCTTCGCTGAGCATCTGACTTGTACGTGGAGAGGCATGCGGTTTTTTGCCGAAGTAACTATTTATTCGATGTCTAAGGTTTTTTGCTTTACCCACATAGAGAACTTGGCCATTGCTGTCAAGAAATTGATAAGAGCCGGGGGCTTCTGGGATTGAGCCAGGCTCTGGTCGCTTAATCATTGTTAAGAGAGGATTCCTTGTAAGAACTTGCCGGTATAACTCTTTGTCATCTTCACTAGATCTTCTGGAGTTCCAGTTCCGACAATTTCCCCTCCCCCTACTCCACCTTCAGGGCCCAAATCAATAACCCAATCAGCAGTTTTTACAACGTCAAGGTTGTGTTCTATTACGATTACCGTGTTTCCTTGATCAACTAGTCGGCTAAGTACTCCTAGTAATTTACGCACATCCTCAAAGTGGAGGCCGGTTGTTGGTTCATCCAAAATATAGACGGTGTGACCAGTAGATCTTTTAGCCAATTCGCTGGCTAACTTGACTCTTTGTGCTTCCCCTCCGGACAGAGTCGGTGCAGGTTGCCCAAGCCGTATGTACCCGAGTCCAACGTCAACGAGGGTCTGCATGTGTCGAACAATAGTTGGTTGTTTATTGAAGAAAGTTAACGCTTCTTCGCATGAAAGATTTAGCACATCTGCGATTGTTAGCCCTTTGAACTCTATGTCGAGTGTGTCTCTGTTGTAGCGCTTTCCCTTGCATATTTCACATGGAATATACACATCGGGAAGAAAATGCATTTCAATTTTGAGCGTTCCATCCCCTGAACAAGCTTCGCATCGCCCTCCCTTTACATTGAAGCTGAATCTGCCTGGCTGATAGCCGCGAATCCTTGATTCCTCTGTTTGTGCGAAGAGTTTACGAATATGGTCAAAAACACTTGTATATGTCGCTGCGTTTGACCTTGGGGTTCGACCGATTGGTGCTTGATCAATATTTATCACCTTGTCTACTTCCTCCACTCCTTCAAGTGCGGTGTGTAGACCTGGTGGAATTTTTGATTTATAAACTGCCTGCATTAGAGATTTGTGGAGTATTTCGTTCACTAAGGTGGATTTGCCTGATCCAGAGACACCAGTTACCGCTATGAAACATCCCAATGGGAAATCGACTTCTATTTCTTTGAGATTGTTCTCACGAGCTCCTCGAACAGTTAAACATGATCCATTAGGTTGTCGTCGTGCTTCGGGAATCGCAATTTCTTTTTTCCCTGAGAGGTATTGGCCGGTAAGTGACTTACGTGATTTTAAAAGTCCTTCGACTTTGCCTTCGTAGACAACTGCCCCACCGTGTTCGCCTGCCCCAGGCCCGATATCTACAACATAATCAGCTGCGCGAATTGTTTCTTCGTCATGTTCTACCACCACTACGGTGTTTCCTAGATCACGTAACCTTAGAAGTGTTTCGATAAGTCTTTGGTTGTCCCTCTGATGTAATCCAATTGATGGTTCGTCTAGAACGTAAAGAACTCCTACTAACCCGCTTCCAATTTGAGAGGCGAGACGTATGCGTTGCGCTTCACCGCCAGCGAGAGTAGCTGCTGATCGTGATAGTGATAGGTAATCGAGCCCAACGTCTTTAAGGAATCCCAGTCGACTATTTACTTCTTTTAGAATTGGCTCCGCGACTATGAGGTCTCTATCCGAGAGTTTGAGTTCTGTGAGAATCCGGTTTGCTTCTCCTATCGGTAACGAACAAATGTCATGGATGTTTCTTTCACTTATTTGAACAGCTAAAGAAAGTGGATTTAATCGGGCACCATGACACTCCGGGCAAGGAACTTGGCGCATGTATCCTTCTATTTGGTCTCTTTGACTGTCTGTTTCTGCGTCACGGTGTCTTCTACGCAGGTATGGTATAACGCCTTCAAAATGTGCAGAGTAAACACGATTTCTTCCAAATCTATTTTTGTACCGAACTTCCACTCGGCCTTTTATTCCTCCATCTAGGAGTAGTTTCTGCGTCTTGACCGAAAGCTTCTTCCAAGGCTTATCGAAATCGATTCCTTGGCTCTCAGCAACTGCTTCTATCAATCGGGAGAAATACCTGTTTCGCCCACTTGACCATGGGGCAATAGCGCCTTCAGAAAGGCTGAGGTCAGGATTGGGAACGACTAAATCTTTATCAACTTCAAAGACGGAGCCCAAGCCATCGCAATGGTCACATGCGCCGTATGGGCTATTAAATGAAAAGTTTCTTGGAGCTAACTCCTCAAAGGATTTTCCGTCACTTGGTCGAGAAAGGTGTTGACTGAAAACAATTCGTTTATTCAGTTCCTCTTCGTCTTCTTCGGACTTTTTATCGGAGACAATTTCTATCTCTGCGACACCGTCGGCTAAAGCCAAAGCGGTCTCCATTGATTCTGTTAGACGCTGTTCAATACCTGAACGTATTTTTAAACGGTCAACCACGATTTCAATTGTGTGCATTTCGTAGCGAGCGAGATCTATTTCTTCTCCAAGTAAGTGTTCTTCTCCGTCAACGATCGCTCGGCTGAATCCTTGTTGTGCTAGTTCTGAGAGAAGTGTGTCGTATGTTCCTTTGCGTCCTCGAACCACTGGAGCTAGGACTTGAAATCTTGTTCCTTCTTCCATCCCTAAGACGCGATCAACAATCTGTTGCGGGGTTTGCCTTACTAGTTGTTCTCCGGTTTCAGGGTCGAATGGAACACCAATTCGAGCGAACAGTAATCGTAGGTAGTCGTAAACTTCAGTGATTGTTCCCACGGTGGATCTTGGGTTACGTGATGCGCTCTTCTGATCTATTGAAATTGCTGGAGAGAGCCCTTCTATGAAATCAACATCTGGCTTATCCATTTGCCCTAGGAACTGACGGGCATAAGCAGAAAGTGATTCCACATACCGTCTTTGTCCTTCTGCATAAATTGTGTCAAACGCTAATGAAGACTTTCCTGATCCGGAGATGCCTGTGAAAACAACTAGATTTTCTCGAGGAATGTCAAGATCTACATCCTGCAAATTGTGCTCACGTGCACCTCTTACAATTAAGCGTTCGGACATCTAAAGGATACTAACTCTGACGAACCGTATCGCCTTAACGGTGCTCACTTAATTCGCGAAGTTCTTTTTGCAATTCGCGAATTTCGTCACGTAATCGAGCTGCGTACTCAAAACGCAGATCAGCAGCAGCTTCACCCATTTCTGCTTCTAACGTGTGGACCAATCGTTGTAAATCTTCATGAGGCATTTCACTCAGGTCATTTGCTAGGTTTCCACTGCGTTTCTTCTTATTTGCTGGGACTGGGCTTTCTGCAGCAGGTCGCAAGGCCTCGAGAATGTCGGTGACTGCTTTTCTTACTGTTTGTGGATTTATTCCATGTTCTGCGTTGTAGTCTTGCTGAAGTTTTCTTCTTCGCATAGTTTCAGAGATGGCTCGCTGCATGGAGCCAGTTATTTGATCGGCATACATAACTACTTGTCCGTTTACATTCCGGGCCGCTCGCCCAATAGTTTGTATCAGCGATGTCTCGCTTCGTAAGAAACCTTCTTTGTCTGCATCAAGTATCGCCACCAAGGAAACTTCAGGCAGATCAAGGCCTTCGCGAAGCAAGTTGATACCGATAAGTACGTCAAATTCTCCCAACCGTAGGTCCCGAAGAATTTCTATTCTTTCCAGAGTGTCTATGTCGCTGTGGAGGTAGCGAACCCGAATTCCATGTTCTAGTAGGTAATCGGTGAGATCTTCAGCCATTTTTTTTGTGAGTGTCGTAACTAAAACCCTTTGATCTTCTTTAACACGTTCAGTGATGAGATTTTGCAGATCATCTATTTGCCCTGTGGTGGGCTTCACAATTACTTCTGGGTCTATGAGCCCAGTCGGTCTAACGATTTGTTCAACAACACTAGAGCTATTTTCTAGTTCCCAATCTCCTGGCGTTGCTGACAAGAAAACAACTTGCCCAACACTTTCAATAAACTCGTCAAATTGCAATGGCCTGTTATCTGCTGCTGAGGGAAGGCGAAATCCATGCTCAATGAGAGTTTCTTTTCGCTTTTTGTCGCCCAAGTACTGTCCGTTTAGCTGAGGCACTGCAACATGGGATTCATCCAGGACTACAAGGAAGTCTTCTGGAAAGTAATCAAGCAGTGTGTAGGGTTTCTCACCCGGCTCACGACCATCTATGTGTGCGCTATAGTTTTCTACCCCTTTACAGAATCCAATCTCAGTGATCATCTCTAGGTCATGCTCAGTTCTCATTCGCAGTCTTTGTGCTTCTAACAATTTCTCTTCTGATTTGAAGAACGCCAGTCTTTCTTGAAGTTCTTTCTCTATACGAGCAGTGGCGCGTGCTAAAACTAAGCTGTCTGCTGCGTAATGAGTCGCAGGGAAGATAACAAATTCTTTGTGTTCTTGTAAGCGTTCGCCAGTAACCGGATCCACCTCAGTGATTGATTCAACTTCATCGCCAAATAAAGATATTCGGAAGATGCTTTCCTCATAGGCCGGCTGGATCTCTAACGTGTCACCTCGAACGCGAAATTTGCCACGATCTAACGCGACATCATTTCGTTCGTACCGCATTTCAATAAGCATCTTTAAAGCAGCTCTCTGCTCTATTTCCTCTCCAACTCGTAAAACCAAAAGATTTCCTTCGTACATTTCTGGATTCCCAAGTCCATAAATGCAGGAAACAGAGGCAACAACGATTGTGTCTCTTCGTGTTAAAAGTGCAGCGGTGGCAGAGTGTCGTAAACGATCTATTTCGTCATTGACGGAAGAATCTTTCTCTATGAACGTGTCCGAAGATGGAACATAAGCTTCGGGCTGGTAGTAGTCGTAGTAGGAAACAAAGTACTCAACTCGATTTTCTGGAAAGAACTCTCGCAACTCGTTAGCCAACTGTGCTGCCAAGGACTTATTGGGAGCGATAACTAATGTGGGTCGCTGTACTTGCTCTATCGTCCAAGCAATTGTTGCGCTTTTACCGCTTCCGGTTATACCGAGGAGGGTTTGAAATCTTTCTCCTCCGTTAATGCCGTCTGCAAGTTCTTTAATGGCTCGTGGTTGATCTCCTGACGGGGAGAATGGTGCGTCCACGCGAAATGGTGAACTCATGCAGATAGACCCTTGATCCATGACCAGGCTTTGTCAATTTCGTTTTCTAATGAATCCAGATCGCCGTTGTTGTCTATCACGAAGTCCGCTTTTGATAAGCGTTCTTCTCTGTCTACCTGACTTGAAATCCGATTTAACGCATCTTCTCGTGAGAATCCTCGATACTTCACTAAGCGCTCCACTGCCTCTTCTGTGTGTAGATCAACAACGATGATTCCACTTAAATTTTCATACCCTGATTCAATTAATAGAGGGATGTCAAGGATTATAGGATTATTACCTTTTATGTATTTTTCTCGTTGGTTCGCTATTTCTTCTCGAACCAGCGGATGAACTATTTCATTTAACGCTGCGAGTTCTTCCGCGTCCTTGAAAACAATATCGGCCACTGCTTGGCGATCTAGTTCTCCTTCATTAGTAATGATTTTTTCACCCCAGCGTTCAACCATTTTTTTGAAAACTGGTTTTCCAGGTTTTTGAAGGTCGCGAACAATAGCATCAGCATCAACTAGCACTGCGCCCCGTTTAACTAAGCCAGCAGAGACCGTGGATTTCCCTGAACCTATGCCACCGGTTAGTCCTATCTCAAGTGTCTCTTGAGGCAGTTCCTTCGCCGTCATGGCTTATCAGGCCCCTTCCGTCTCCTCTTCCGATTCTTCAACTTCTAAAGTTTCTTCGGAAATGGCTGCTTCTTCCTCTGAAGCCTCTTCTTCGTTTGATACTGGTTGTTCTCCTGTGGCCGAGTTGTCGTCTTCAGAGGTTTCCTCTGCATTGACCTCGGCGTAATAGGCTTCCCAGGCTTCCTGCCCTTCTGAGCTCTCTGATTCAGGAACTATGAAGTTTCCTTCTTCATCGTAGGCGTGCTCTCCAAAGTGCTCCTTATATTCGTCAGCTACTTCACCGCCTTCAGCAGCTTGTTTTATGGAGAGGCTTATTCTTCTGCGCTCTAGGTCCAAGTCAATAATTTTTACCCATAGCTCTTCACCGGGGGTCACAACTTGTTCTGGAAGTTCCACGTGATGAGCAGACATTTCAGAAATGTGCACGAGTCCTTCAATGCCGTCTCCGACTTGAACGAAAGATCCAAATGGAACCAATTTTGTAACCCGTCCATAAACCAACTCACCAGTTTTATGAGCATCAGCGAATTCTTGCCATGGATCAGATTGTGTGGCTTTGAGGGAGAGACTGATTCGTTCCCGACTCATATCTATGTCTAGTACTTGAACTTCGACTTCATCTCCTACAGTGACTACTGAGCCGGGGTGGTCTACATGTTTCCAGGAAAGTTCTGAAACGTGTATCAATCCATCCATTCCGCCTAAGTCAACGAATGCTCCGAAGTTAACAACACTGGAAACTACGCCTTTTCTTACTTCTCCAGGTAATAAATCATGGAGGAATTCTTCGCGCTGCTCTTTGTGGCTTTCTTCCAACCAAGCGCGTCGGGAAAGAACTACGTTGTTTCGATGTTTGTCTAACTCAATAATCTTGGCCTGAACAGTTTGTCCGATGTAAGGCTGTAGATCTCGAACTCTGCGTAATTCCACTAAAGATGCGGGAAGGAAGCCACGTAGTCCAATGTCAACAATGAGTCCGCCCTTGACGACCTCTATAACGACTCCGGATACGCTTCCGTCTGCTTGCTTAACCTCTTCGATGTTTCCCCACGCACGTTCGTATTGTGCACGTTTCTTAGAAAGGATGAGTCGACCATCTTTATCTTCGAGGGTTACAACAACTGCCTCTAGTTTTTCTCCCATAGAGACTATGTCGGCAGGGTTTACACCATTACGTATGGATAATTCTCGAGCTGGAATAACACCTTCTGATTTATATCCGATATCTAAAAGTGCTTCGTCTTTATCTACACGAACTACCGTTCCTTCGACGAGTTGCCCTACTTCAACACCCACCATTGTGGCGGAATAAGCTTCATCTAGTGAGAGGCTTCCTAGGTCGTTTTCGGTTATTTGTCTTGGTATATAGTCTCCGCTTTCATCAAAATCTCCCATTGGTGGTGATTTAAGTGCGGTTTCAGTTGTATTTTCGTCGGACACGGTCTTCTCGTCGGATAATTAGTAGTCGGATACGGGCCCATCTATTTGATGGACGAGGTAAGCCTATCGGGTCCTTATTTCTTCTCCCCATTCTTCGGGCGATGAGCTAAAACTAAATATTCAGCATGTTCGAGGTCCGGAGGGTGTTTTTTATAGTCTCCAGGGTTCACTGACCATATTTCATCTACTTTCAGACCTGCATTGTGGGCTAAAAGCCGAAGTTCACGTGGAGTAAAACAAGAAGTCCATAATTCTGTATCTGCTGATTCTCCCTGTTCGTTCTTGATTGATGTTGTTTCGTGGTTAATTCCAGTGTCTGCGTCAAATTCATTTGTGTCGCTTGGATATCTGATTTGAAAATATGCGGAAAATGCACTTAGTGCTAGATTTTTTCCCGGTCGCAGTGCACCTGCCATTTTCTCCAGTATTTGGCCATCTGGGTCCAGTTCGCTTTCTATTAAAGATGGTCCTCCCGCTAAACCAAATGCGCCCTGGCAGAGAGAGATAACTGCGTCAAATTCTTCCTCATAGGTCATTGTTCTTGCATCCGCGCACACAAATGAAGTGTTTTCTGTGCTCTTCTTGTTTGCTATTTCTATGAATTCTTCTGAAATGTCAAGTCCGGTGACCTGAATGCCACGGGAGGCAAATTCGAGAGCATGTCGGCCTGGCCCGCAGCCAACATCCAAAAGCATGTCTCCCTCTTTCAAGCCAAGAGCGCTAATTAAGA
The DNA here is from genome assembly GCA_913053885.1 of uncultured Acidimicrobiaceae bacterium. Classification (GTDB taxonomy): domain Bacteria; phylum Actinomycetota; class Acidimicrobiia; order Acidimicrobiales; family MedAcidi-G1; genus MedAcidi-G2B. The sequence goes on along the minus strand of CAJXGE010000005.1, from coordinate 35,125 downwards.
AGTCGACTTCCTGAACTGTTCCATAGGTAAATGAATAACGAAGGTATGCCGCTCCGAGGTGCGCAGCGGTGTCTTGAAACCAGTGCCTGCTGCTCATCCTTTAGCGTCTGCCCACGTTGAACCAAAAGACATGTTCACTTCTAGATCCACGCGTAAATCAAATGCGTTCTGCATGATTTCGGGAACTTTTTTTAGAGCGTCATCTTTTTCTTCTGGGGGAACTTCCAAGATGACTTCGTCATGAACTTGCAGTATTAAACGACTGAGTAGAGAGTTCTCTTCAATGTGTTTGTCTATGTGGATCAGTGCAACTTTGAAAATGTCAGCGGCGAGGCCTTGGATGGCTGAATTCATCGCTTGACGCTCTCCTGCTTGTCGAACATTAAAGTTAGAGGAGGATAGTTCCGGTATTCGACGCCTACGACCGAAGAGGGTTTCGGTGTACCCTTTCTTTCGCGCCTCTTCAATTGATCGATCCATATATTCTCTAACCGCAGGAAAAGCGGTAAAGAATGAGTTCAATATTTCTTCAGCTTCGCCACGAGGTATATCAAGACGTTGAGCTAACCCATACGCTTCCATTCCGTATGCGAGACCATATGAAACCATTTTCGCCCTTGATCTAGTTTCAGAATCAACTTGGTCCGGTTTCAGATTCCATACTTGTGCCGCAACAGCAGTATGGACATCATCTCCTGCCTCAAACGCTGCTATCAGTCCTGGATCTTCAGCTAGGTGAGCGATACATCTCAATTCAATTTGGTTGTAGTCAGCCACAAGCAAGGAGAAACCTTCAGCAGGAATGAAAGCTTTACGAAATGCGCGGCCTGCTTCCGTCCTCACTGGAATGTTATGCAAGTTTGGAGCATCAGAACTCAAACGACCCGTTCGAGCAACCGTTTGTTTGAATGTTGCGCGTATACGATCTTCTGGGCCTACCGATGCGAGTAAACCCTCGCCATAAGTTGAACGCAACTTCTCCACCTCACGGTAGGAAAGAATTTTTTCAATTATTGGATGTTCTCCCCTTAGTCGCTCAAGAGTGGCAGCATCAGTTGAATAACCTGTCTTCGTTTTCTTACCGGGTGTAAGGCCCAAATTTTCAAACAATACTTCTCGTAGTTGTTTGGTTGAATTCACATTGAATTCCATTCCTGCTATTTCATGTATTTCTTTTCGCAAGTCCCCGCATTGGGCCGTTAACTCATCCCGTAATCTAGTTAACTCTTTTACATCAACTCCGACCCCGAGTTCCTCCATTTTTACAAGGACCTGAGCGAGCGGAATTTCTATTTCATCGTTTAATGACTTGAGGCTCTGCGAATCTAAGGCTTTGGAAAGAGGTTCGACAAGGAGGCTCACTGCTACCGCATTTTGAGAAATTTGCAGACCGATGTCGCTCTCTTCTTCCCCTAAAGTGAGTTGGCCTTCTGGTGAACCTATTGTTTCCATCACCCAAGGCGTGTGGCGCTCTAAAAGACCCTTCAAATCCGTATTTTCATCTGCAGGATCTAGGAGGTATCCGGCTAATTCAGTATCAAGGGTTATTTTCGGTGACGTTATTTGATGGAATCGAAGAATTTTTATGAGAAACTTAACGTCATGAGTTGCCAGTCCTGGCCCCTCCTCACCGAAGAGAGTTGTTAGTTGATCTTTTAGCTTCGAAGCTTTTAATAGGTCATGTGAAAACCAAAAGACTTCAGCCTCGTCAGGATTTTTTCCACAAAATACGGCAATGCCATCTTCAACGTTCTCCCCAACTCCAACGCTTAGCACTTCGCAACTAAGAAGAGCTTCAAAAGAATCATTGAAGGTTTCCTCGGCGACAAGGGAGATTTCTTTAATATTTATTTGCTGAGAAGAAGATCCAGCTCCTTCGAGATCATCTCCACCCCAAGAGTCAACGCCTAAAGCTGCACCAAGCTGATTCCGTGATTTACTCAGTTCTAACAAATCAAAAAGTTCAGACGCTCGTGGAATGTCAACAGGCTTTATCTTTAGATCACTGATTTCAAGATCTAACGGAACATCGGTGACTAGTTGCATCATTTCTGAATTGAGTAAAACTAAATCTTGACTTTCTTCTAGGTTCTGCCTCAACTTAGGTGTCTGATCCTTAGCGGCAGCTAAAACCTGCTCTAACCCTCCATAAGTATTAATTAGTTTCGCAGCCGTTTTCTCTCCGACCCCCGGAACCCCAGGAAGATTGTCCGAAGTATCGCCTCTAAGCGCCGCATAGGCTACATAGTCTTCTGGGCTTACCCCAGTTCGTTCCTTAATGCCGTCTTCGTCATAGAGGACATAATCCGATACACCCCGTTTGTTGTAAAGCACTTTGATATGTGGATCTTCAACAAGCTGATAGCTATCTCGGTCACCCGTAACAATGATTGCCTCTTCTTCTGCCCCTTTGACTAAATTCGCCAAAGTCGCCAAAACATCGTCGGCTTCAAAACCCTTCGCGTCAACTACACACATGCCAAGTGACTCAACAATTTCTCTAGCGAGCGCTAACTGTTCATAAAGAATGTCGGGTTGCTTTTCTCTATTTGCCTTATAAGAAGACAAGCGTTCGTGCCTGAAGGTTTTTTCTGGTCGATCGAAAGCCACGGCAATACCATCCGGATCATGATCCCGTAGCAAAGTCGCCAACATCATTGTGAAACCGTGTAAGGCATTGGTTACTTGACCAGAAGAAGTCATCATGTCTGTAGGCAATGCAAAGAATGCACGATAGGTAAGCGAATTACCATCTATTAAAAGAAATCTAGACACCCCTAGACCTTACTTTGCGGGATCAATGGAACGGAAACTATACGGTCCGGGATCTAAGTTTCACCAAGAATACGCTTTGCCACTTCAAGCATGCTTTCACGCCCATCCATCGCCGTGGTTTGAATGAATCGAAAAGCTTCTTCTTCTGCTAGGTCCTTTTCTTTCATAAGGAAACTCTTTGCTCTATCTATGACTTTTCTTCCTTCGAGTCGTTCTGCCAAAGTTTGCGCGTGTCCTGTTATCTCTTTTATTTCTTTATGCCTTGCACGCGCAACTTCTACAGCAGGTATCAAATCAGACTTCTGAAATGGTTTAACTAAGTAGCCCAGAACTCCAGCTTCAACTGCTCTTTCAATTAAATCTCGTTGACTAAACGCTGTTAAGACAATCACTGCAGCGTCATGCGAATTTGATATCTGCTTTGCCACTTCTAGCCCATCTAGCCCTGGCATCTTGATATCCACTATCACCACCTCGGGCTGATGTTCCTCAACTAAATCTAGAACATGATCCCCGCGACCAGTGTCTCCCACCACTTCGTAGCCTTCACTTTCTAGAGTTTCTTTTAGGTCTAAGCGAATAATGGCTTCATCTTCAGCTATCACAACAGTTGTCATAAAATTTACTCACTACCTGTCTTCGTCATTTTGTCCAACAGTTCATCTTGGCGTTCTTCTAACATCTCAAGCTCAGAGGTGATGAATCTATAATGTCGAACCATCGACTGAACTTGTTGCTCTGTCTCTCTTCTTTCTAAGTCAGCAATCGCTGTTTCAGATACTAATGAACGCATTCGTGCGTTTTCTGCTTCATTTTCAAGATGAGCTAACTGCTCACTAGCTATCGCTAGTTCGTCTTTATAGCCAGCGATACGCTTACTGACTTCTTTTAACTGCCGTTCTGTAACTGTTTGTTTCATTTGGGATAATTCTATTTATTTCTTAGCTGAACAGAGGTTTTAAAATGAGGAGGTTGGTGCCCGGGGCGGGACTTGAACCCGCACGACCTTTCGGCCAAAGGATTTTGAATCCTCCGCGTCTGCCAATTCCGCCACCCGGGCAATGTTGATAGATACAGGAAGCGAACTACCCATCCTGTTTACTATTAATCGGAGTTATTGGAACCGACATGCCAGTTTAACGGTGCTCTAACCAGTAGTTTCCTATTGTTTTGAGAAACTTGGTTCTCAATTCACAGTAATTTTTGCGTCAAGTGGCTTCTTTTCGCTTACTCATCATTTATAAAGTAACGTTTATTAGAAGTACTGGTGTACTGTCACTGGTCGGAGTCACTTCTTTATGATTGCTTTTACTTATTCAGGTCAAGGTTCGCAACAACCCGGCATGGGTTCCACTTGGGTTGACCATCCTTCCTGGGAATTGGTTCATGAGGCTTCAGAGATCGCCGGGTTTGATCTCAGCCATCTTCTTCTGCATGCAGACGCAGAAGAGTTAAAACAAACCCATAATGCTCAAATTTCCACTTACTTATTAAGCATGGTCATTCTTGATGCTGTTGAAAGAGTCGGGGTTGATGCGGCCGGTCATGCCGGCCATAGCCTGGGGGAATACAGCGCGTTGACCGCTAGCGGAGCCATTGACTTTGAAGACGGTATTCGTCTCGTTTTAGAGCGTGGGTTAGCCATGCATGAAGCCACCCAATCTCAAGAAGGAACCATGGCTGCAATTCTCGGAATTCCAGACGAAACCGTTGAAGATGTTTGTTCTTCAATAGATGACGAAGTCTGGGTTGCCAACTACAACGCTCCAGGGCAAGTCGTAATTGCTGGAAGTCTCAGCGGCGTTGAGAAAGCAGGAGTAGCTTCTAAAGAAAACGGAGCGAAAAGGGTTACGGCACTTGAAGTATCTGGGGCTTTCCATACACCGTTTATGAATTCCGCTCGTGAACGTCTCTCAATAGCTATAGATGAGACTGATATCCGTCAGCCACAAGGAACCGTTGTAGCAAATGTTGATGGAATGTCTCACGAAAACCCAGAAACATGGCGAGCTTTATTAAATGCACAGTTATCCAGCCCAGTTCGCTGGCATCAAAGCCTAGGAAACCTCGAGGATAAAGGATTTGCTACTTTCATAGAACTTGGCCCGGGGACTGTTCTAACTGGCTTGGTTAAACGTTGCATAAAGAGTGCTAATAGGTTCTCAATCAACACACCTGAACATCTTGATTCTCTTCTTGAATCTCTCGCCGGACCTTTAACGAGTGAGGCCGCAGAAGAGCAACCGGATGGCGAGCATCTTTACGCCACTGAGCGACTCATTGTCAGCCCAAACGCTGGGATCTTCACCCCCAACAACCAGTTAAAAATCGGAAATCCTGTGAATGCCGGCGATCTTTTGGGAACAGTGGGAGTGGAAGAAATTAGGTCTGCATTTACAGGAATACTCCAAGGGTGGCTTGCCGTGGATACGGAAAGAGTTTCTACTAGCCAGCCGATCGCTTGGTTAGTCATACCGCATTAGATTTTAGGAAGGAATATGAACGCGCAAAATAACGACTCAGGAACCCAAGAATGCGTAGCTCTAGTCACTGGCGGGAACCGTGGAATAGGCTTAGCCGCAGCATTGTCTCTAGCCCGCGACGGTTACAAAGTTGCTATTACTTGCCGTGGTGAAGTGCCGGATGAAATCCAAGAAGCAGGAATCCTCGCAGTGAAATGCGACGTCACAGACTCCGAGCAAATAGATTCCGCTTTTAAGACTATTGAAGAGTCTTTAGGCACCGTTGATGTGTTAATAGCCAATGCAGGCATCACTCGAGACGGGCTTGTTTTACGAATGTCAGACGAAGACTTTTCAGAAGTTATTGAGACAAACCTAATTGGGAACTTCAAATTAGCTCGTCGAGCAACAAAAGGAATGATGAAAAGCAGATGGGGACGAATTATCTTCATTTCGTCAATTGCCGGACGAATCGGACAGACAGGACAGGCCAACTACTCAGCCTCTAAGGCCGGGCTTGTCGGACTTGGAAGATCCCTAGCTAAAGAGTTTGCTAGTCGTGGAATAACAGTCAATGTCATCTCGCCTGGCCCAATTCTCACCGACATGCTTGCAGCTCTACCTGAAGAGCAACAAGCATCATACGCTGAAGCCGTACCCCTCGGAAGGCTAGGCAAACCAGAAGAAGTAGCTGACTTAATTTCTTTTCTTTCTTCAGATAAATCGTCTTATATCACTGGTGCTGTCATCCCAGTTGATGGCGGCTTATTTATGGGTTAATTTCTTAAACACTGTTTATTAAATATCTAGAGACGCGAAAGATACGTTCTAGGTGGCTAAAGTAGCCATGTTAGACACCACAACATTGGAGTAACTGTGAGCGAAGAGAATTTTGAACGATTCACAAATTGTGCAGTAGAGGTTCTTTCAGTAGACCCAGCACAAGTAACCATGGAAGCAAGTTTTGCAGATGATCTTGATGCAGACAGCCTTGATCTAGTGGAACTGGTCATGGCTCTTGAAGAAGAGTTTGGCGTTACTGTCGAAGAAGAGGAACTTGAAGGCATTACCACTATTGGTGCCGCCTTTGAATTAATAACTAGCAAGCTCTAATGGATAAACGGCGAGTAGCCGTCACTGGCCTTGGAGTAGTTTCATCGTCCGGTGTTGGCTTAGATTCTTTCTGGGATGGCCTTTGCGCATCCCCTACTATCGGTGAACGTCGGGTAACCGACTTTAACCCAGAACCACACTTCGACTCGCCTAAAGAGGTTCGACGAAGCGACCTTTGTACACAATTCGCCATAGCAGCTGCCGATATGGCTTTTGAAAATTCTGGCCGACCTGACTTAGACCCTTACCGGATGGGAGTGATGCTCGGAACTGGCATTGGAGGGATTTCCACCCTAGAGGACCAAATGCGAGTGATGATTGAGAAAGGCGGAAGAAGAGTCTCCCCTTTCCTGATTCCTATGATGATGGCTAATGCTGCACCGGCAGCAATTTCCATGAAATACAACCTTTGCGGACCCGCCGAGAATGTGTGTACAGCTTGCGCCGCCGGAACTCACGCCATAACTAATGCAGCGAGACTTATAGCCACAGGTCGGTGTGATCTAATGGTTGCTGGTGGTTCAGAAGCTGCTTTTACTGAAATAGCTGTATCTGGTTTCACTAACATGACTGCTTTTTCTTCAAGCGGAATTTCACGACCATTTGACGCTGAAAGAGATGGTTTCGTTATGGGCGAAGGCGCTGGTGTAATGATCTTGGAGGATTTCGAAACCGCAGTCAACCGAGGAGCAGTCATTTATGCGGAAGTTCTTGGTGGGGCAAGCACCGCTGACGCTCACCATATTACTGCCCCGTCACCTAGTGGATCTGGGGCAATAAACTGTATGCGGTTAGCTTTAGAAGATGCTGAATTGACACCTGATCAGATTGGCCACATAAACGCTCACGGAACTTCTACCCCGTTAAACGACATGGCGGAAGCACAAGCTATGGCAGAAGTGTTTGATGCGCCGGGACCTTTAGTAACTTCAACTAAAGGTATCACTGGGCACGCTTTGGGCGCTGCGGGCGCTCTAGAAGCAGTTGCGGTTGTTTTAGCTATCCAGAAAGGCCTTATTCCGCCAACAGCAGGCTTTTCTTCCCCTGATCCAGAAATGCCGTCAATTAATCTCGTTACTGGTGAGCCAAGAGAGTGGACTGCTTCACCTGCGATGTCAAACTCTTTTGGTTTTGGCGGACATAACGGATCTGTGATTATTGGTCCAGCAGAATAGTTTCTCTTTTGTTCAAAGCGTCAAGAAAAAGCAAAAAAGAGTTCGCACTCACATGCCCGTTCACCATTCACCGTTGCCCTCCCAGTTCCTTTACCAGCGCGTGTTGATACGCGATCTAGCGTCACAGAAAGGTCTAATCGGTCACCAGGCATAACCTGTCTTCGGAATCGCACTTTATCTATTCCTCCGAACAAAGCTAAACGCCCAGAAAATCGCTCATCACTAAGTAATGCATAAGCGCCAAGTTGAGCAATAGATTCACACTGCAGAACCCCAGGCAAGGTGGGCCTGTCAGGAAAATGGCCAGCAAAAAAGTCTTCTTCTCCTGTTAAGTCCCAATAACCAGTTGCCGTAACTCCTGGTGTCAATGCTGTCACTTCTGTCAGAAACAGAAACGGGGGTCGATGTGGAATCACTTCTATTGGCGGAGGAAAAGGCATCATGTCACCGTATTTCAAGTACACCAAAAAGTGCTATGCCGGGGTCATTTTCATACCCCGGCACTACACAAAACTTGATTTCTAATGAAATCAAAATAATTTAGTTGCCCTTACCAGCAGCCTTAAGCTTTGATCCTGCTTTTACTTTGACAGCAGTACTTGCTGGTATATGCATTTCTGCTCCAGTAGATGGGTTGCGACCCATACGTGCAGCACGCTCTACTTGTTCAAATGATATCCACCCAGGGATATTCACTTTGCCACCACCGCTTACACAGCCAGCAACAGCGTCCATCATTGCATCTAGACAAGCTCCGGCATCCTTTTGGGACACACCAGCTCCTGCAGCCATAGCTGCAATAAGCTCACTCTTGTTCATTGACCACTCCTTATTTTGTATCGGGGAGACTAATCACCCCTGGTCAAATAACACGCGACACGGTTTTCAGCGTAATGTCAAGCATTTACGCCCATTTAGAAGCCAAAAATCACTGAAAAAGCAATGTTTTTTAACATTTTTTGCCAATAACAAGCGTTTTAGCGCAAATTACAAGATCAGACCTGTTTCGTTCTTATTAATCATGTGCTCTGCAGCACTTGCAAAATAAGCCAAAACTCCTTCTTCAATATCTACTGGGAGCCCCCCGGCCTTCACCGCTTTTGTCATATGTGATAGCCATGCTTCACTTTCCGCCGCTCCAATTGCAAAGGGCATATGACGCATACGAAGTTGCGGATGCCCACGTAATCCTTCATACTCACGGCTCCCACCCCAGTACTGTTGCAAGAAGAGCGTGAGCCATTTTTTAGAATCAGTGAGGTCTTCCGGGTACATCGGACGCAAAACAGGATCCGATGAAACTCCTTCATAAAATCGCTCAACTAAGTCAACAAACCATTGATCCCCAACCAGTGAATGCAAAGTTTGAGTGTTGTTTTCTTGGTTAGAGAACTGATTCATCTAGCGCTACCCGGAATTCTCTTACTAACGAACCAACTTTCTCCGGATCACCTTCGTTGAGCATCCGCTCAACCACCGCTGATCCGACAACTACTCCATCACTTGCTTTAGATGCCTCTACGGCTTGGTCTGGGGTTCCCACCCCAACACCCACCAGCACCGGCAGGTCGGTAACTTTTTTTAATCGAGTAGCGATTTCAATAGCGCTTGCGGAAAGTTCTTGACGAACTCCTGTTACTCCCAATAGCCCTACGCCGTAAATGAATCCTTTTGATTTTTCACAAATAATTGGGAGGCGTTCATCTGGAGCAGTGGGAGCAGCCAACAAAATTGTTTCTATTTTTTCTTCATCTGCAGCTTTTATCCACGGCTCTACTTCTTCCAAAGGTAAATCCGGAAGAATGCAACCTGATATTCCAGATTGAGCAAGCGAAGAAGCAAACCTTTCTAGCCCCATTGACGCCGCAATATTGTAGTAAGTCATTACAGCCATTGGCGTGGGACTCTCTATACGTTTAACTCGATCTAAAATACTGATAGGAGTCGCTCCTGCAGCTAAAGCCTTGTCGTTAGCCTGCTGTATAGTCGGACCGTCCATCACCGGATCCGAAAACGGTATACCGATTTCAATCACATCAGCTCCGGCAGCAGAAACCTCTTCCACTGTTGATTCAAAATGTTCATCTAATCCACCAGTTAGATAGACAACTAACGATTTTTTTCCGTTCTTCCTATTTGTAAGTAGCGCTTCTTCTATTGTGCTAGTCATCTTCTTTGTTTTCTTTCAAAACTTCCATCATTTGTGCTACGTCTTTATCTCCACGACCAGAAAGGTTGAGAAGAACAGTTTTTCCTTTTAATGACTCTCGCTCACGAGATATCCACGCAAGGGCATGTGCCGGCTCCAGAGCAGGGATAATTCCCTCTGTTCTGCTTAGTAACTGAAAAGCTTCAACGACTTCTTGGTCGGTTACTGACTCGTAGCGCGCTCTTCCGCTGTCGGCTAAGTAACTATGTTCCGGCCCCACTCCGGGATAATCCAAACCTGCACTTATTGACTCTGCTTCTAGCACTTGACCGAACTCATCTTGCATGAGAAAAGACCTTGACCCATGGACTACTCCAGGTACTCCCCTGCCGACGGCTGCGCCTCCAGAAGGCTCAACACCGACCAGTTGTGCTTCAGAGTCAGCAAATCCAGAAAAGATCCCTATTGCATTTGAGCCGCCACCCACACAAGCCACCACAAAATCAGGCACTTCACCTAGTCGCTCCTCACTTTGAACTCGAGCTTCTTTTCCTAAAACTTCATGAAATGTTCTTACCATCCAAGGGTATGGATGTGGACCCATCACAGAGCCGAGACAATAATGTGAATCCTCTACAGTTGCCACCCAGTCACGCATCGCCTCATTAATTGCATCTTTTAGAGTTCTGCTGCCCGATAGGGCGCTACGAACTTCAGCTCCAAGTAACTGCATCCGAAATACGTTTAGTTTTTGCCTCTCAATGTCAACTTCGCCCATGTACACGCAACATTCCATTCCAAGAAGTGCTGCAGCAGTTGCAGTAGCTACCCCATGTTGACCTGCGCCTGTTTCAGCTAATAATCGCTTTTTTCCCATCCGTTGTGCAAGTAACGCCTGGCCTAATACATTATTTATTTTGTGAGAACCCGTATGATTCAAATCTTCACGTTTTAAGAGAACTCTGCATCCCAGTTCCTCAGAAAGATTAGGGCAGTCAGTTAGCGGAGAAGGCCTGCCAGCGTACTCATTAAGCAATTGGTCTAATCGAGAGCGAAATTCAGGGTCCCCCCATGCTTCAACAAATGCTTTTTCCAACTCTAAGCAAGCTGGTATAAGAGTTTCCGGAACAAACCGGCCACCAAAATCTCCAAACCTTCCTGATCCATCAGGATTTCTCAGACCATTAATTTCTTCCAAACTCATAACTCATCTTCCCAGTTGAACGGTCGCTCTTCTGAACTTTCATATTCTTTCGGTTCCGCTGCCCGAGCTGCTTCAATAAACGCTCGTAGTTTACGCGGATCTTTTCTTCCTGCCTCAGATTCAACGCCTGTTGCTACATCAACTCCCCATGGGTTTACTTTCTGGATTGCAATCCCAACATTTTCAGGTGTCAGCCCACCGGCAAGAAGAATGAGACGGTTACTTGGAGCACCCTCCGCTAATGACCAATCAAAAACTTCACCGGAACCTGGAGTGGGTGAATCCAACAAAAGTATATCTGACCCGTAATCATCGAATCGACTCAACTCTGGCGAACCAGCAGGAAAAGCTCGAATGGTAATCGGAACTCGTTCAGCTATCCACTGGCATTCTGCAGGTGTTTCTCGTCCATGTAACTGGACCGCTCGAAGGTTGACGCGATTGACTATCTCCATGACCTTTTCTTTACCCGCGTCACGAAATACACCGACGGTTAATACATCCGCTGGTAGTTGTCTTGCTATGTCGCGTGCACGAAGAACTGCAATCTGTCGGGGAGAAGCTGGGGCAAAGTTGAAACCAACTGCGTCTGCACCTAAGGCTGTGGCTAACAGAGCGTCTTCCTCTCGAGTGACTCCACATATTTTTATAAACATAAGTGATTCACTGCCTATCTTCTTCTGGCGTAGCTTTACGTAATTCAGCTACTTGCTTTGATCGGTCCTCAGAGCGAACTAAATACTCGCCGACTAGAACTGCCTGATAGTTCACTGACCGCAACTCTTCGATATCGATTGGGCTCTTAATTCCTGATTCCGCAACTTTTATTACGCCCTCAGGTAACAACGTTCCGATCTTCAATGCTCTTTTTGTATCGACTTCAAAAGTCTGTAAATCTCTTTGGTTCACCCCAATTATTTTTGCCTCTATACCTAAAGCTCGTTCTACTTCCCGTTCGTCATGAACTTCTACTAAAGCATCCAAGTTCAGTTCGTTTGACAAGGCAAAGAAGTCTTTAAGTTCGTAGTCATCTAAGGCTGCAGCTATGAGAAGAACTGCATCAGCACCCATAATTCGTGCATCGCAGACATCACGAAGATCAACAGTGAAATCTTTTCTTAAAACGGGAAGCGAAGTCGCTTCTCGTGCTTCTTGTAGATCAACTGACGATCCGTCAAAATGCTTCTCATCGGTGAGAACGGAAAGTGCAGATGCTCCCCCTTGTTCATATTCGCGACCTAATTCACTGGGAGTGAGGTTTTCTAACAACAGTCCAAGAGATGGTGAACGCCTCTTTATTTCAGCAATTACGGCAACTTCGTCATCTGGAGTATCAAGTAGCGACTTTCCAAATCCTCGTGCTGGTTCAAACTCTGTTGTCTTCTCAACAAGGGCATCAAGAGACCTAACATCATCTTTAGATCTTTCGCGATGAAAATCTAGAATTTCGTCTAAATAAGTACCCACAAAACAAGGTTACCCATCTCTAAGGCATGCTGACGTACATATTTATTTACATGAACAAAGACTTTCCTTAACACACTCCTAACACTTGTCTGGCATGATATAGGTGTGAATAACAAGCCGATAGTAATGCTCGTAGAAGACGACCCAAATATCGCAGATCTTGTGGATCTCTATTTACGTAATGACGGATGTGATGTCTACCAAGCAGCAAGTGGAGAGCGTGCCTTGGAGGTATTTGATCGCAGGAAACCAGATTTAGTGATTCTTGATATAGGTCTTCCAGGTGATTTAGACGGTTTCGAAGTTTGCCGTTCTATTCGTGAGATTTCAGATACCCCGATAATCATGTTGACAGCACGAAATGATGAAATTGACCGAGTAGTTGGATTTGAATTAGGCACAGATGATTACGTAACAAAACCGTTTAGCCCGCGAGAACTCGTTGGACGGGTAAAAGCCATTTTAAGAAGATCTAAAGGTCCTAGGGAAAAGTCCATACAGATGGTTGAATTCGGAGAAGTTTGCATTGATATAAAGCGCGCTGAAATCACTTCGGAAGGCCAGGTGATCGCTACTACAGCCCAAGAATGGGCTCTGCTAATTTATCTTCTCGAAAACCGAGGTCAAGTTATGTCTAGGAGACAAATTTTGAACGGCGCTTGGGAACTTGATTGGATCGGTGATGAACGAACAGTTGACGTTCATGTACGTCAACTCAGAAAAAAACTTGGATCCTCTTTTCAATTAAAAACTGTTCGCGGCATGGGATACCGTCTCGACTAATGCAGCGAAGACTAATACTCTCTTTTGTTGGGGTCGTAATCATTGGCTTGTTAATCGCCGGATTAGGGACTTTTCTCCAAGCAGGTCTTGACCGTTCCGAACACAGCCAAGAAAAACTTTTAAACACCGCACGCTCAACTACCGCATTTCTTTCTGAAAGTCTTTTAGATAGGCGACCAATTAGTAGGGAAAAAATTCGTGCCCTTACAGAAACGGCGAGAATAAACGAATACGGCATCGTGGTCTTCAACCCAAACAACAATCAAAAAACAGTGATTTCTGAACTGCCTTCTGGAGTAAACGAAAACGAACTTGACTTCAAGTCTTTAACCGAGCGGGGCTACCTTTCCGGAACTCAAGACGGGAAAGTCTGGGTAGCTGCAATTGCGGATAAGAACCTTGAGAACGGCGCCATTGCAGCCGTCGTACTTTCTGATGACTTAGACGATCCTCTAGGAAAAGCTGATCGATGGTTCCTTCTAGCAGCAATACTTGCTATTTTCCTCGCTGTAATTGTTGCCATATGGCTTGGTAAAAGATTCTCTAAACCAATTGTTGACGCTGCACAAACTGCTAGGAGTTTGGCGTCTGGAGACTTATCCGCACGCCTACCAGAATTACCTCCTGGTGCAACAGAAGAAACCACTGATCTTGTCCGCGCCATCAACTCCATGGCGGAATCAATGGAAAGAGCTCGAGGAGTGGAAAGGCAATTCCTTTTATCGGTTTCGCATGACCTTCGAACACCAATGACCTCCATTCAAGGGTACGCGGAAGCGATAATTGACGGTGCTACTAACGACCCTAAGCATGCTGGTGAAGTCATCCTTGCCGAATCCCGACGACTAGACCGTCTAGTTAGTGACTTGCTTGAACTTGCTCGACTTGATGCTCGACATTTCAAACTTCTGATTCGCAGAATAGATCTTTCAGATGCTGCTAAGAAATCAGCTGAAGGACTACGGATTTCGGCTTCAAATTTAGGGATAGATTTAGTCGTATCTTCGTCTTCCTACCCGCTGCACATAGATGGCGATATAGACAGAGTTGGGCAAGTTATTGGAAACCTTCTTGAGAATGCCATTCGGTATGCAGATTCAAAGGTTGTTCTAGGCGTAAGAGAATCTGAATCGCTAGTTGAACTATCTGTCGCTGATGACGGGCCAGGAATTGAAAAAGAAGATTTACCACATGTATTTGAGAGACTATATGTGTCCCGCCACCAACCAGAAGAACGTGAATCCGGCTCGGGACTAGGATTAGCTATCGTTAAAGAACTTGTAACTGCTATGAAAGGTGGAGTAGAAATTATTTCTACTCCTGGCTCCGGAACGACCATCAAAGTCACTTTCCCTAAGAAATAGAATTTAAATTTCTCTTACTTCTATATCAAAACCCTCATAATTTATTCGGCTAATTTCTTTATTCGATCGATGCCGATAACCCAGTGCACAGAACCCGCTTTCAGTCTTAGTCGAACTCGTGATTTCAATGACTTCACTGCCTTCGTGAGAGAGGGCTATCCCGGGGACGGGAGGGTCACCTCCGCCGTCAAGTATCACTAGATGCTTTGGAGGGCCAGCGTTTCTACTATCTACTCTTGCTACTAGTTCTTGCCCTGTATAACACCCCTTAGTGAAAGAAACGGATCTCTCAATTTGTCCTGTTGCAGCAGGAATAGTTTTATCCGTAATTTCAGTACCCATCGCTGGGATGCCTGCGATCACTCTGAGTTGATCCCATGCTTCCTTTGGTTGAATTTCTACTATTTCTAATTTTTCGGAAGATATGTAGTCAAGGGCTTTCAAATTTGGCCAATCCATCAACAAAGGAACCAAATTCTTGAGCTCTTTAGGCGTTTCACTTTCTGACCCCAAATATGTCACCATGCTCATTGGTGATACCTCTAGCGTGCACTTAGTTCTTATTAGAAATCGTGATAGGCGGTCCTTTACTATTTCAGCAAAACCGGAATCCATATCAAGAAGAAACTCTTCTTTCCCTAAACACGTTATTCTCAACCAGGCAACGACTTTTCCAGAGGGCTCTAAAAGAAAAGACCATTTTGAAGAGCTAGGTTCAACGCTTTCCACATCTTGACTTAGTTGCCCTTGTAAGAAAGATAGGGCATCAGGCCCAAGAACCTTTATGAAGTCACGGCTTCGCTCTATAACCAGATTTTTATTCATTGTTTCTTTTTCGAGATGCTGTCATTTTCCGAGCTGCTGGTACTGCGACTAGAAGTGCTTTCGCTTTATTCTGACATTCGAGATACTCGAGTTTTGGATCACTATCTGCAACTATTCCCGCTCCCGCTTGCACTGATGCTTTACCGTCTTTGATAAGCATTGTGCGTATTGTTATGGCGGTGTCTATATTGCCGGAAAAATCAAAGTAACCAACTACACCCGCGTAAGGGCCCCTTTTTACTGGTTCAAGTTCATCAATTATTTCCATAGCTCTTACTTTTGGCGCACCAGAAACTGTTCCAGCAGGCAGCGTTGCCTTAAGTACATCTATCGGAGTAACACCTTCAGCAAGATCTCCTACCACTTGACTTGTGAGATGCATGACATGACTATAACGCTCTAGTGTCATTAACTCTTCGACTGTTTCAGTTCCGAATTGAACTACCCTCCCGAGATCATTTCTAGCTAAGTCAACAAGCATGATGTGCTCTGCGCGCTCTTTAGGATCTTCAAGGAGTTCACTTGCCATTCTCCTGTCTTCACTTTCAGATCTTCCGCGCCAGCGGGTTCCAGCTATTGGTCGTGAAATTACTTGATTGTTTAAGAGCTGAACCATTGGTTCTGGTGAGGCTCCGACTACTGTCATTTCTTCATAGCGCAGGAAATACATGTATGGACTTGGGTTAATCTGACGTAATACCCGGTAAACATCAAATGGTTCTGCCTCTAATTCAAAATCAAATCTTTGCGATAAAACGACCTGGAAAATATCGCCGTTCAGTATGTATTCGCGGGCCGTTTCAACAGCCGAAGTAAATAGTTCCTCTTGCATAGTTGAAGTTACTTCAGGAGTGTCATCTTCTTTCGAAGGTGGTTCCATAAGGGGCTCATCTAGCGGTCGGGCACCATCACTTGCTAATGCTTCTAATCGGTTCAAAGCGTCGTCATAAGCCTTGTCTATCTGGCTTTCTTCCGCTCCAGGGGGCAGGAGGACATTGACTAGTAGAAAAGCTCGTTGTCGCCAGTGATCAATTGCTACTAATTCGCCTATAACGGACATCACTGCATCTGGGAAACCTCGATCATCTTTTGGGATATTCGGAAGTTCCTCAATTTCTCTTACAGTGTCGTAACCCAGATATCCGATTAATCCACCGTGAAGAGGTGGCAGTCCTTCTATTTCAGGCGATTGGTATCGCTTAAGAAGATCTTCGAGAGCTGAAAGCATTCCATTGTTCGTATCTATTTGGTGAGGCAGTTCTCCTTCGATCTCTATTGCGCCTTCTTTGGACGTCACCGTGAGTAATGGATTCCGTCCGATGAATGACCAGCGGCCCCAAGATTCTCCTCGGTCAACGCTTTCTAGCAAGAACCCTTCTCCCTCTTTCACACATCTAGCGAAAAGTGAAACTGGAGTGGTTAAATCTGCTAAAAGTTCTCGCCAAACAGGTATGACGCTATGGGTACTAGCGAGATTCTGAAATGATTGACGGTCGGGATAAGCCACTTCTTAATCATCGCCTTTGTCAAACGGACTAAAGAAACATGAGTATTCGCCGGTATGGCAAGCCCCGTTACCTTCCTGGTCAACTTTGAACAGAAGGGTGTCTCCATCACAATCATAAAAGCCTTCACGGATGTATTGGCGGTCACCGGAAGTTTCTCCCTTGCACCAGTACTCTTTTCGGCTTCTGCTCCAAAACCAAGTGCGGCCGGTTGTTAGAGAACGCTCAAGTGACTCTTTATTCATCCACGCCATCATGAGAACTTGGCCTGTTCCTTTTTCCTGAATTATCGCGGGAACAAGGCCGTCATTGTTGTAAGTAATTTTTTCAGCTACTTCATCGCTCAAAATAAATGAAGTATGAGGAATTGATGTTTTATTTGTTTCTGACATACCTTCAGTTTAGAGCAAATGAAACATTCGCCATGAAGCATTTAATTTAAAGGTAAAGACCCGTGCTTCCCTCTTCGAGTCGTTGAGAAGCCACCGCGTGGATGTCTCTCTCGCGAAGAATGATGTATTCAGACCCTCTGACCTCTACCTCATAGCGATCTTCAGGATTGAATAAGACTTGATCTCCAACTTCCATTGCGCGGACGTTCGGTCCAGCTGCAACGACCTCAGCCCATGCTAAGCGTTTTCCTAACTGTGCTGTAGCAGGGATAAGTATCCCTCCTGATGATCGTCGTTCCCCTTCCCCATCATCTAAATTGACCAAAATACGATCGTTGAGCATCTTGATGGGTAGGCCTTCTTCGGAAGGACCTGGAAGATTATAAATTTCAGACTCACTCACGGTATGAACGGTAGCGGACTAAATCATTGATGAGACCGTAAATAGGACTAACTACACATCTACTTGAAATTATGAATTCAAGGAGTGGGTCGTATTGAAATTCCGGCTTTCTTCAAGTGATGTTTCGCTTCTGATATCGAGTGCTCTCCAAAGTGGAAAATTGATGCCGCTAAGACAGCATCTGCGCCACCTTCTAAGACTCCTTCGACAAGATGCTGAAGATTTCCTACTCCTCCGCTTGCTATCAAGGGCACCGCACACTCTTGCCCTATTTCTTTGAGCATCTCTATATCAAACCCATCTAGGGTCCCGTCTCGATCCATAGAAGTTTGAAGGATTTCACCGGCACCGAGTTCTTCCACTTCTTGCACCCATTCTGTTGCATCAAGACCTGTAGCATTTCTCCCACCATGACTAAAGATTTCAAATTTTCTTGGATCAGCCTTAGTCCGTTTGGCATCAACAGCCACAACTACGCATTGTCGTCCAAATTCTTCAGCTAATTCTCTTACTAACTGAGGTCGTTCAATAGCTGCTGTGTTCACTGAGACTTTATCTGCTCCGGCACGGAGTATTCTTCGTGCATCTTCAAGATTTCTTATTCCTCCGCCCACAGTAAATGGGATAAATACTTGCTCTGCAGTACGACGAACAACGTCAATCATTGTTTCTTGTGCTTGTGGCGAAGCAGCAATATCAAGAAATACCAATTCATCTGCGCCCTCACTGTCATAAAACGAAGCCAGTTGAACCGGGTCACCAGCATCACGCAAGTCAAGGAAATTTATTCCTTTCACAACGCGGCCGTTATCTACATCTAAGCAAGGGATAACTCTTACCGTCTTCATTAGAGTTTCTCCAGTTTTAAGGCCTCGAGTAGGTCAATCTTTCTTTCATAAATCGCTTTTCCCATGATTACACCTGACAAAGTTTTTCCGGAGCGCTCAAGGCTCTTCAAATCCATAATGTCAGCAAGCGATCCGACTCCTCCTGATGCCAAAATATCGACCTTGCTTTCCTCTAAAGCCTCAGCCAATATTCTTAAATCTGGCCCTTCCATAGTTCCATCTTGTTCGATTTGAGTAATGATGAGAGCATCCACTTCGGCTTCCGAGTAACTTCTGATTCCTTCCACTAAAGAGACACCAGTTTTTTTTATCCATCCGTGTATAGCGATTTCATTACCTGCCACATCTAAACCAACAGCAACACGTCCGAATTTAGAAGACTCATGAACAATTTCTGGATTTTCTATTGCTGCTGTTCCGATAACTACCCGCTCCACACCAATATCAAATAACTGTCTTGCATCTTCCACAGTGCGAATCCCCCCTCCGACCTGAATTGGGATATCCAAAGCATTTGCTATCTCTTCAATTACCGGACGGTTAATTGGATCACCTGATCGAGCTGCGTCTAAATCAACTACATGGATCCAAGAGGCGCCCGACTCTTTGAAAGACACTGCTTGACTAAGAGGCGTTGAGCCGTAGACCGTTTCCTTTGAATAGTCTCCTTGCAAGAGCCGAACACAATTTCCGTCTCGTAGATCTATGGCTGGAAGTATTTTGAAACTCATATTTATCTTCCTGCCAAACGTAAAAAGTTTCTCAATACCTGTAAACCAGTTTCACCTGATTTTTCTGGGTGAAACTGTGTTGCCCATAAATTCTTTTGTGCTACTGCTGCACATATCTCTTCACCGTATGTACAAGTAGCTACTGTATGAAGCCCAATCGGGGCAGCGTAACTATGTACGAAGTAAACCCATGAATCTTCAGAAAGCTGATGAAACATCGCATGATCTTTGGAATCAAGTGAATTCCACTGCATCTGTGGCAATTTCTCTGCGTTAGATAAGAGACGGACATTCCCCTCAAAAATTTCCAATCCATTCAGTCCTGGAGTCTCTTCACTCCCAGAAAAAAGCATTTGTAAACCGACGCAAATCCCTAAAAATGGGCGTCCACCTTTAGAGGCTTCAAGTGCTGCCGACTTAGTGATTTCCTTCAATCCACATTCTTCTAGTGCAGTTACGCACCGCCCAAAAGAACCAACGCCAGGTAGCACGATCGCATCAGCGCTAAGAATAAGGTCTTCTTGATTGGTCAAAAAGGCTTTCGCTCCTAGATGTTCCAATGCTTTCTGAGCGGAACGGAGGTTTCCTATTCCATAATCTAAGACTGCAATTACTGGGGCACTGGTCACAGGGTCCCTTTAGTTGAAGGAAGTGTTGAACTTTCTACTTTTATAGCGTCGTGCAAGCATCGCGCTACAGCTTTGAATCCTGCTTCCACTATGTGATGAGTGTTCTTGCCTCGGACTAACGAAATGTGAAGTGTTATTTTCGCCGTGGTGGCAAATGCTCTCCAAAATTCTTCAACTAGCTGTGGATCAAAGGGAGGTTCTCCTAGAATCTTTTCGCCCGGGAAATCTATTTCATAATGAAGGAATGGTCTTCCTGAGAGGTCCAAAGAAACTTCAACTAGCGCCTCATCTAGGGGAACAGACATAGACGAGAATCG
This sequence comes from uncultured Acidimicrobiaceae bacterium, assembly GCA_913053885.1. Classification (GTDB taxonomy): domain Bacteria; phylum Actinomycetota; class Acidimicrobiia; order Acidimicrobiales; family MedAcidi-G1; genus MedAcidi-G2B. Next base: position 14,983 of record CAJXGE010000005.1, on the reverse strand, counting down.
TCGAACCCCTTTCTTATCTCCGAGTGCCTGCTGGAGCGCTTCTCCGAGAGTTAATCCAACATCTTCTACTGTGTGGTGGGCATCGATCGTAAGATCCCCCTCGCATTTGACCTCTAATCCAATGCCGCCATGTCGCCCAAGTTGATCCAACATGTGATCAAAGAAAGGTATTCCAGTATCTATACTCACCGGCCCACCATCAAGCATAATTCCGACCTCTACTGATGTCTCAGCTGTTGATCTTTCTAACTTCGCTTCTCTAGTTTCACTCATCTCAGAATCTCCTCAAGGGCTTCTATGAATACATTGTTTTCAGTTTCTGTGCCTATGGTTACCCGAAGACAACCTTCAAGACCTTCTATCTTTGAAAAATCTCTAATAAGTACAGATTTCGAAACAAGCTCTTCCCAAACTTCTGTTGCGTTCATATTTGTCGGCCTAAACAGAATAAAATTTGTTTCAGAAGGCCAAACTTCGACTGCAAGATTCTTGAGTGCTTCGCTTATTCGATCTCTTTCCCTAATTATATCGTCAGCTTGGTTTTCCACTGAAGCTAAATTCTTCATGGCATTTACTGCAACAGATTGAGTAATTGCTCCAAGGTGGTAAGGCAAAGAAATATTCTCTATTTCTTTAATGCACCAAGACGGTCCAAGTAAGTAGCCCAGACGTAAACCGGCAAGGCCCCATGCTTTTGAGAACGTCCTGCTTATGACCAGTGGTCGTTTCTCTGAAACCAAAGAAACAAAACTTGAACTTGTGAACTCCCCATAAGCTTCGTCTATGAAAAGAATTCCGCTATAAGTTTCGAGTAGTTTTAATATTCTTTCAGGTAACTCTTCTGAGTCAGAAGCGCCCGTTGGATTATTTGGTGAACAAAGAAATATGAGCTCAGGTTTTTCTTTCTCTATCTGTTCGCAAACAAAATCAGCATTCAAACTGAAATCTTTTTCACGTTTTAAATCAATGACTGAAGTTCCAGTAATTGCGGCAATTTTTGAATGCATCACATAAGTCGGACTGAAAATCATCACTGATCGCTTAGGCCCACCATAGGTTAAGAGAAAGGTCTGTATGACTTCATTTGAACCGTTAGCAGCGAAAACCTGATTTGCAGATAATTCATACTGTGAGGCAATGGCTTCACGGAGAGTTTTTGCTTCTCGATCGGGATACCTATTTAGCTCTAGTTGTTCAATAATAGATGGTTCGACTAAAGGTGTGAGCGGTGACTCGTTAGCGTTTAGTCGCACATCGGCATCAATTTGAGGGGAAAGATAACGCCCCGCACTCGATAGCCCGTCACGTGGTTCCAGGAAATCATTCACTTTGTTTTTCTCTAATTTTCTCTAGTCGTAGACGTATTGAATCTGAATGTGCTTCCAAACCTTCAGTGGATGAAAGTACGACTACATGCTCCCCAACTTTTTCAATTGTTTCTTCTGAAGCTGTAATCACATGAACATCCTTTACGAAATCTGTGATACCTAAAGCTCCTGCGAAACGAGCTGTTCCTGCGGTAGGTAAAACATGACTTGGTCCTGCAATGTAATCACCCAAAGTAGCTGGTGACCATTGACCGCAAAAGACAGCTCCTGCATTACGTATTTTGTCCGCCATAGATTCCGACTCCTCAGTCATGAGTTGTAAATGCTCCGGGGCAACAGTTTCTGCAACAACTAACGCCTGATCAGGCCCTTCGACTAAAACACAGTAACCAGAAGTAGATAATGTGGATTTTATTTCTTTCTTTCGGCTGGACGACGCAAGTATCTTTTCTATCTCTGCTTGAACCCTTACAATCAACTCTTCTTCCCAAGTAATTAGCCAGGACAATCCATTAGGTCCGTGTTCTGCTTGCACCACTAAGTCCATAGCCACTAAATCTGGTTCAGCTGTCTCATCGGCCACAACAACTACTTCAGACGGGCCAGCAAAGGAGGAGGGCACTCTGACTTTGCTAGCTACTTCTTGCTTTGCCAGCGATACATAAATATTTCCCGGGCCAACAATCACATCAACCGGATCTATTTCTTCTGTTCCATATGCAAGGGCCGCTATCGCCTGAGCGCCCCCTATTGGATATATTTTATCTACGTCTGAAATCGCTGCAGCGGCCAATACTGACTTGGGGATTTCTCCTTTCTCATCTGGAGGAACAGCGACAACAGTTTGATCGACTCCCGCCACTTTCGCTGGAATAGCGGTCATTATTACTGTTGATGGGTAGGCGGCACGCCCACCTGGCACGTAGCAGCCCACTCGCGCCACCGGCACAGTACGAGACTTTATTGTCATCCCATCTTGACTAATTTCAAAATCTTTATGGCCTTGTTTCGAATAATACGCCTGAACATTCTCCGCGGATTTCTCTAATGCCGACTTCAAGGACGAAGGAATCTCCTCCAAAGCTTTTTTCATTTCATTTCGCCCTATCGAAAGAGACTCAAGCCGGCAACCATCAAAACGCTCTGTAATCTCATAAAGCGCTTCATCACCCCCCTCTCTAACTTCTCTAATGATTTCCCTTACATCCGTTAATGCAGTTTCAACACGACTATCTAAAAGCGGACGTGGCAATGCCAACTGCGTCTCTTTTTCATCTTTTCCTCGAAGATCCAGTTCTTTAAGCACCTTTTAACGCTAGCGGACTTTGAACCGAAGGACCGAACGAATATAAAATTCGCGTCAGAGTAAATGAACCTTACTTATCTACCAGACTGGAGTTATGAATTCTCAAATGGATATCTTTGCTGAATTATCGTCAATATCAAGCCAAATAGACGACTTAATACTACGAATTGAAAAAGTGATAGAAACTGACTCTTCTGATCGCACAGACGAGAATTCTGGATTTCTTGAAGCTGAACGCCATCTCGGTTCAGCGCGACGTGAACTAAATCGCATATTGAGAAATAGGTAACTAACTAAAGATTAGAAGAAGGACAAAAATCATTTAGCGTGCATTCTTCACAGCGTGGCTTTCGACTCGGGCAAACTCTACGCCCATGTAAAATGAGCCTGAGACTGAAAGAGCCCCTCTCATCTGCTGGAATCATTGGATTTAAAGCCATTTCAATTTTTACAGGGTCAGTCTCTTCAGTTAACTCAAGTCTGCGCGCAAGTCGCCCAACATGAGTATCAACAGGGAGTCCGGGTAAGCCAAGGTCTACGCTGCGTACCACATTCGCCGTTTTCCTCCCCACTCCTGGAAGTGACGTAAGGTCTTCCATATTTCCTGGAACTTCACTGTCATACACTTCGACTAATCGTTGTGCCATGCCCAATAAATTCTTTGCTTTAGATGCATAGAAGCCAGTGGAACGAACAATTTCTTCCAACTCTGAAAGGTTCGCTTCGGCTAAATCTTTCGGAGTCGGATATCGCTTGAACAAAGCTGGAGTCACCATGTTCACTCTCTTATCAGTGCACTGTGCTGAAAGAATCGTTGCTGCCAACAGTTCATACGGGTTTTTATGGTTCAATTCGCAAATGGCTTCTGGATATTCTTCAGCCAGCCTCAAGTGAGTTTCTTTAGCTCTTCCTTTTGGAGTTCTAGGGCCACTCATACCAACGACAGTAGCCTAATTTCATGAGAGTTCAGCGGTAACCTTATTCATAATGGAAGCAAATAAAGAGCAAGAGGTTCAAACACTTAGCATTTCAGATGGTGTTGATTCTGCGACCCTCACGTCTATAAGGAATGGCTGGAAGGTTGAGTTAAATGTACCCGGTGGGGAAAGTGAAAATAAGCAGAGACTTCTCGAAGCTTCAGCTCAAGCCATAGCCTTGAACAGTGGCGGACGACTTGAATACTGGATAGAAGGAGCAAACGACTATTCAGATCAAATTCCTATTGCCGCTGGGTACTCTCCGTGCCGAGATCTCTGGCGTCTTACACGGCCTCTCCCCATAGAGCAATCCCAATTAACTACACGACCATTTGAGCTAGAGGATCTCCCATCAATCATTTCGATCAACAATCGAGCGTTTTCTTGGCACCCAGAGCAAAGTGACCAAACAAGAAGTGACTTTGAAGGAACTATGAATGAACCTTGGTTTGATTCGACTGGACTAAGAGTGCTGGAACTCGAAGAAAACATCATTGGCTTTTGCTGGACCAAGATTCATCATGATCTAAACCCAAAACGCGGAGAAATCTTTGTAATCGCTATTGATCCCGACCATCAAGGGAATGGGACAGGAAAACAGTTGACTCTTTCAGGCTTGAATTGGCTCCAGTCAAATGGAGTAACTGAAGCAATGCTTTATGTCGAGTCAGATAATGCTGCGGCCAATCATGTTTACTTTTCTTTAGGTTTTCAGCATGAGTTAACTAATCGTGCATATGAAAGATTCATTCGATAACGGTATTGAATTTCTAAAATTATGAGTGAATTCTTTACTTCTCTGCCAAAATAAGTCATGCAAGAACGACGCTGGATAAATAGATATCAACCACAAACTTTGGTTACTGGAACAATGCTTTTATACATTGAAGGTGTTTTTAACATGATCAGAAACAACCAGTTGCTTCTTCTTGTTGGCCTTCTAATGTTTCCAGCAGGATATTTAATCGCTAACGACAAGAAGATTGGATGGAAATTGGGAGTTATTGCCTCTATAGCTGCAATCATAATCCGAATAGTCGGTTACGGAAATTTCTTGTTCTCATTAATCTTTCCCGTTGTCTTAGCTGCTCTCTTGTTGCACCCCACGAGCCGTGAGTATCAGAAAATCTGGTTCAAATAAGATGAATTCTGGGCAGAATCTTCCACCAGCAGAAGAAAAAAGAGCAACTGTAACTGCAATGTTTGATCGGATCGCTCCGAGGTACGATCTCGTTAATCGATTAATGACATTTCGTCTAGATGTGAAATGGAGAAGAAAGTCAATACAGGCTTTAGGTTTACCTGATCAATCAATCATCCTAGACATCGCTTGCGGAACTGGTGATTTCTGCAGAGACCTCCAAAAAGAAAACTTTAACTCCTTTGGAATTGATCTTTCAAAAGGAATGTTGTCTTCAGCAAGAACTTCGTCTCCTCTGGTCAATGCAGATGCTTTGACTCTCCCAATAGGAGATAACTCTATTGACGGTGTTACTTGTGGCTTTGCTTTGCGTAATTTCACTTCTCTGCCTCCGTTCTTTAAAGAGCTTGAACGTGTTCTCCGCTCGGGCGGGCGAATCGCTCTTTTAGAAGTTGACCAACCTGCAAACAAAATTTTAAGGTTCGGCCACAAAATTCATTTCGGAAAAATTGTCCCACTTATTGGGTCTCTGCTTTCTGACAGCACGGCCTATAGATACCTGCCGGAATCAGTTTCTTATTTACCTGCTTTTGAAGATCTGACAAGCATGCTTTCAACTGCCGGATTCATAGAAGTTAAGAAAGTGAAACTAACTGGAGGAGTTGCTCAAGTTATTTCTGCTACTAAGCCCTAAGTTTCAAATAGCTAGGCCCAAAGTAAGAAAAACACCTGCAGTTATCTGAACTTTGCTTGTCTGTTTCAAAACAACAATTAACTCTGTTCCCGTAGCCCCATCTAAGACGGATTTAACTGCAGGGAAAGCAACAATTCCTCCAATCATGATAAGAACAGTCCAGGGTTTAGTGAACACAGCCAGAGAGCCGATAATTAGTGACGCATCAATAAAGAAAACATACAGAATGCGAGTACGACGATCCCCTAGTAAGACGGCCAGAGTTAATTTACCTGAATTCTTATCTCCCGCTATGTCTCGCAAATTATTTATTTCTAAGAGAGCACAGGACATAAGACCAACAGACACAGACACTAAGAACGAAAGCCCAGTGAGTTCTCCTGATTGGACGTAACAACTGCCTAATGTTGCCCCCAATCCAAAAAATACGAATACAGAAATTTCTCCAAATCCCCTATACCCATACGGTCGCGCTCCTCCGGTGTAAAACCATCCAGCAGCTATTGAAGCCAAACCTAAAAGTAACAACCACGGATTAACAATCAGAGAAAGGATTGCTCCCACTATGGCCGCTAAAGCAAAAAAGAGGAATGCGGCTCGTTTCACTTCATAAGGTTTAGCCAATCCACTTCCAACGAGACGTACTGGCCCTAGACGTTCTTCGCTGTCCACACCGCGCTTTCCATCCGAATAGTCGTTTGAAAAATTTGTTGCGATTTGCAGAAACAAGGCAACCAGAAATGCCGCAATTGCCCTCCACCAGATGATTTCAACATCCGCCGCTGCTGTACCAACTACGACTGGTATCACTGCTGCTGAAAGAGTTCGAGGGCGAGTTCCAACGATCCAACGATTCATAGGTATATTCTGCCAGTTAAAAAATTACTTAGTGGCAAGTTCTTTCAACTACCACTTTCCGAAGTGGATGACTTCTCTTAGTTCTCGGCGTTTTCTTTTTGCAGACTGACTCAGTCTGTCCTCTTCTGCTGCCCAACCAATCGCTAACGTTCCAATTGCCCGCGCTGTTGATGGAACTGAAAAATATTCCGATACCTTCTCTTCATTTTGAAACTGCCCAAAGAAACAGCAACTTAAACCATTTGCGACTACTAGTAACTGCAAAGCGGTAGTAGCAGAAGCTGCATCAACTATCCAATAAGGGATTGGCCAACTACTAATATCCTCTCCAAGTCCACTACTTGCTTTATCAATTTCTTGATAGCGACTTAGATATTTTTCAGGTAATCCATAAGGAATCACTAACACCGGTGCGTGCAATAAGCCCGGCCAAGGAAAACCGCTTCTCTTTTCTTTTTCTAGAGTTATATTCCAGTAAGAAGCAACTTCCTCTGCCCCACTAAGTACCAGAAATTCGACTCCTTGACTGTTTCCGGCAGTTGGCGTTCTCCTCGCTTTATCAATTAACTCTTCAACTAACCCAGTGTCGACAGGGGTTGTTTTATAGTTTCTGCAACTGCGTCTTTTTTCTAAAGCTTCAGAGACGCTTAAAGATTCTTTCTGAGGAATTTTCAACTTAATTAAGCGAGTTTTGCTAGGTCCTCAGACATTGCCCAGCCCCAAGCCACAACCGTATCTCCACGGTCTAAGTCAAGGTTCTTAAATAATTTGCCAGTCTCTTCGTCAACACTTTCAGGTTTGAGCGAAGAATGGTCAAACACACATGGTTGTGATCCATCACCAACCGCCGTGAAGGAGCGCTCATCATAAGACAAAGAAGAAAGACCGAATCGTTTAACAAATCGTCGTCCCCAAGCTCGTTCTTCACCAGAAGCGCGATGTTCAGGACGTGGTATTAAGTCAGAAAGCGGTTTATAAGCCTCAAGCGCCCCTGGATCATTGAATCTTGCTCCAAAAACCACATCTTCATCTGGGAATGCCATTACTGCTCTTCTTTGTAATTCAGTAAATACAGCCCGAAGAACAGTGTTTCTGCGTGAGTTGGGCTGAATTGAAGAAGCTCCAATTATCACGCTAGGTGTTCCACCAATTCTTTCTAGCGTGCAAAATGAAAATCCTTTCAAACGGCCCCCTTCACGTGCCGTTGTGACTAGAACCCAAGCTTCAGCTTGTTTCGAAAGTAGTCCAATCCCAAAAGAATTATTTCCTTCTGCACTCAGGTCCGCCATCTCTTCGATCTCAGCGTCGCCAAGCATGGAACAATCTTTTGTCTCTACTTCTATAGCCACTGGCTCCACCTCCGCTGTACTCAGTCCCCTATGAGCATGTCTCTCGCACCTTCTAAAAGTGAGAACAAATATACTTTCACCGTTAAAAGGTAGATATCCAGCCTGCCGTGTAGTTGAGCAGTTCCCAACCTCTAAATAATTTCAGGTTGAATCAACCAATAACTACAGAATTCATCCCTAAACGGATTCTGAGTTCCGCAACTAGTCCTCCATTTGTGTCAACAAAATAGTTATCGGGTAATCGAACCACCTGCTTAGGGCCGATCTCTAAGAAAACTTCAGCCTCCCCTGGATGCTCTTCAAATAGTTGCTTTAATTCTTCAATGCGACTCTCTAAAGAGTCGTTTAAAGGCAACTTGACCCTGAGGGGCTTAATAACATCGTTATCTGAGGGAACAAAAACTTCAACTTCTTGTCCAAAGAACTTTGGGGTGTCTTCGCGATCGTTAAGCCGTCCTTTAATTAGAACTATTTGATCATCCTCAAGTTTGTGTCCATGTTCTTCCATAGTTTTTGGGAAAATCATGACCTCAATGGAAGAAGCGAGGTCTTCGAGCTGGAAGGAAGCCATCAACTTACCTGCTCTTGTCCATCTCTTGTCTAAACCAGAAATAACCCCACCAATGGTGCGGAATGCTCCTTCTTCTTCGCCTTCTAGTAATCCGGTAATGTCCGTGTCGGTACGTCGACCCAAACTACTTTGAGCGCCCTGTAATGGATGATCTGAAATATATAAACCTAGCATTTCTTTCTCGAATGCAAGTTTTGTCATTTTGTCAAATTCAATTTCAGAAATGGTCTCACGTTCATCAAAAACTGGACCCTCCTCGCTTTCTCCAAAAAGTGACATGACTCCCATTTCGTGCTCTCTTCGTCTCGCCAAAGTGTGATCAATGATTGACTCAGATGCCGCTAAAAGTCCTTGACGTGGGTAGCCGAAACTATCGAATGCCCCTGCTTTAATTAGGGACTCAACTGATCTCTTATTCAATACTGTTGAATCACAGCGCTCCGCAAAGTCGTAAAAATCTAAGAAAGGACCATTCGCATCTCGTTCTTCTAAGATCCGCCCAACTAAGTTCTCCCCAACATTTCGGACTGCCGAAAGTCCAAATGTTATCTGAGCCCCACTTTCATGATCTTTTTCTCTTACCACTGGATAGAAATCACTTCTGGCCAAATTAATGTCAGGAACACTAACTTCAATATTCATCGAACGGCATTCATTTAGGTATATTGCCGCCTTGTCCAAATTCGTTTTAACGCTTGTCAATAAAGCTGAAAGGTATTCAACAGGATAATGCGCTTTTAAATAGGCTATTTGATAAGCAATATAGCCATATCCATAGGAATGACTTTTATTAAATGCGTAGTCTGCGAATCCTTCAATGATGGCAAATAAATCCTCCCCTAGTGCTCCGCCATAGCCAGTTTCTTCGCAACCTTGAACAAACTTTTCTTTTTCCTGCGCCATTAGCTCACGAACTTTTTTACCGCACGCTTTCCGGAGATTATCTGCTTGTTCTAACGAATACCCTGCAAATTTTTGAGCAACACGCATTACCGATTCCTGATAGATCATCAAACCATATGTGTTCCCCAATATTTCTTCTGCATCATCATGGAAATAAGTAACCGGCTGACGCTTATTCTTTCTATCTGCGTAATCGTTATGCATATTTGCCGACATCGGACCGGGTCTATACAGAGCAACAAGCGCTGCTACATCTTCAAAACTACTTGGAGCAAGCGATCGCATTAACGACCTCATTGGTGCAGACTCGAGTTGGAATACACCAATAGATTCTCCAGCGGAAAGAAGTTCATAAGTTTGAAGATCATCCATTGGAACCTGATCGATATCTACAGTTTCTCCACGAACTTCTTTGATGATTTTCAAGGTATCGGTTATGACGTCAAGATTTCGTAGCCCAAGGAAATCCATTTTGAGTAGCCCTAGATCTTCCACTCCATGCATCTCGTATTGAGTTACTACTGGCGCTTCTTCAGGGTTCTGACCAGAATCCGGTTTTCTTTGAACAGGCACATATTCAGTTAGTGGCTCTTTAGTGATCACGACTGCAGCAGCATGAATGCCGTCTTGGCGCCGTAATCCCTCAAGACCTCGCGCAACATCCACTACCCGCTTTACATCGCTGTCCGTTTTGTACATGTCACGTAATTCACTTGCCATCTTGTAACCATCTAGATGTTGATCATTTTTTTCTAAACATGCAGCCAGTGGAGTATCCCGCCCCATAACTAATGGGGGCATCACTTTCGCTATTCGATCACCGACTCCATAGGGATATCCAAGAACCCGGGCAGCGTCACGGACTGCTGCTCGTGCTTTGATCTGAGAAAATGTAACAATCTGAGCCACATGGTCGCGTCCATATTTGTCAGCTGCATAACGAATTAGCTCGTCTCTGTATCGAGAATCAAAGTCCATGTCAATATCAGGCATTGAAGCTCGACCAGGGTTCAAGAATCGTTCAAACAATAGGTCATACTTAATTGGATCAATGTCAGTTATCCCTAAGCAATACGCGACCGCACACCCGGCTGCGCTACCACGTCCAGGCCCCACACGAATCTTTCTTTCACGTGCGTATCGAATTAGATCCCAAGTTATAAGAAAATAGGAGGAGAATCCTGACCCTTTAATGATTTCAAGTTCGTAAGTCAACCTGTCTGCAATATCGTCATTTAGCGCTCCTCCCCAACGATTCTTCGCTCCTTCTAAGGTGAGGTGCCTCAAATAAGTAGATTCATCAGGGAACTCTTGCGGAATTGGAAAGTCAGGTAACTGAGGATTACCAAACTCAATTTCAACGTTTGCACGTTCTGCTATCCATAAAGTGTTGTCGCAAGCCTCAGGAACCTCGGAAAATAGATTCCTCATTTCTAAAGCACTCTTCAAATAGTGTTGATCCCCGGAGAACTTAAAGCGATTTGGGTCACTCATAAGAGCATTGGTCTGAACACATAACAAAGCATCATGGCTTTCGGCATCATGCTGATGCGTGTAATGACTGTCGTTAGTCGCTAACAACGGGGCACCAATCTCTCGCCCAATTTGAATTAACAGTGGATTGGTTTTCTTTTGTTCAGGTATTCCATGATCCTGCAATTCCATGAAAAAGTTATCTTTACCGAAGATGTCTTGAAATCGTGCAGCTTTTGCTTTTGCATCTTCATAATTATCTGCCAATAGAGCTTGTAATACTTGTCCACCTAGACATCCAGAAGTTGCTATCAGCCCTTCGCTATGGTCAGAAAGAACCTCCCAATCAACTCTTGGTTTGTAGTAGTAGCCTTCCATGAAAGCTCGGCTCGCAACTTGGATCAGATTTTTGTATCCAATTTGATTTTCAGCCAAGAGAGTCAAGTGATAGTAAAGTTTTCTTCCTTTGCTGGTTTCTCCACCAGAGTCATCAAGACGACCTGTTCGCGCTGGCCGTTCTTCTCTTGACTCATAAGCCATGTAGGCCTCAGTGCCTAGGATCGGTTTGACACCTTGCTCTTTACACGCCTGGTAAAAGTCCAAGATTCCGTACATATTCCCATGGTCAGTGATTCCAATTGCTTTCTGGCCATCTGCTGCTGCAGAGGCCACTAACTCAGATATTCGTGAAGCGCCATCAAGCATTGAATATTCGGTATGTACATGTAAGTGAGTAAACGAAGATGTCATTAGCGCTGCCTTGAAGACGAATTATCTCTTGGTAATAGGAAAGATATTATAAGACCCAAAATGAGAATAGTTCTCATTTTGCTGGTACCTGTCTTACTTTTTTACAAATAGTTACCATGCTGATCCCCAGAAGGAGACTTAGCGGGTCCTATTTCTCCCCTACGCATACCGGCCAATTGTTGTTGCGCTGCCATTTGTTGAGCGAAGAGAGTGGCTTGAATACCTTGAACTAATCCTTCGAGCCACCCAACTAATTGTGCATGTGCTATCTGTAATTCTGCAGCAGTAGGTGCTTCGTCATCAAATGGAATAACTAGTCGATCCAACTCTTCTCTTAGGTCCTCTGTGAGTGTGGACCCAATCTCCTCCACTGAGGTGTCAAAAATCTCTTTCAAACGACCCCTGCTGGCTTCATCAAGAGTGGCCGACCGTACTTCTTCTAGAAGCTGCTTCATCATTGTTCCTACACGCATAACTTTTGCAGGATGTTCTACTGCTTCTGAGATTTCTACTTCTGTTGACTCTTCAGTTTCCATAGCGGATGCCAACACCTCCGCTTGCTGTGCTTTTTCTTGATTATCTAACTCCATGACTCTGACTCTAGGCTGTTTGAAACTTGATTGCAGTCACGTGACAAGGCTTATTGCTGGCACGAGCATTTCTTCCTTGGTGAGGGAACCGTGCCTACATAGAAGTTCGATTGACATGACTTCTGCTACATCTAAGAAAGCAACCGGTTCACGTGCAGCGATCGCCACATCTCCCAAGCGAGAACGCGATGCGTCGGTAACTTTTGGCCCTAACCATTCTTGTTGGACAATTTCTTCCATAGTGAAGATCCATGCAATATCCCCAAACTTTTCTTCTGCCTCTTCGAATAACCTCTCTTTCTCTCCGTGGCGTGCATGAAGCCAGCGAAATCGTGGTTCACCACTTTGACCGTCAATTAATGAAGTGATTTCCTTAGGTAAAGAAATGGTATTGTCCCCAACTGAAACCAGCCCATGATCAGCAGTCACAAATAGAGCTACTCCAGGCTTTATTTGCTGGATAATTTTTTTAAGCATCTCATCGCAAGCTAAGAGCTCTGAATCATAATTTTCTGAAAACCCAAATTCGTGACCTGTCAGATCTATTCCATCCCAGTACACATAAACAAATGGTTCTCCACTATCGATTAGGGCGACTGTTTCTGACACTAGACCATCTCGATTCTCGTACCCATGCAACCTCACATCCGTCATATGTGCAGAAGAGAAACCGCTTCCCTTGAATTTATTTCTAGTTACAACTGGTGGCCATTGACCACCAAAAACTTGTATGGGCTGCAATGAGGAGGGTGGTATATCTCTTTGGATGTCCCCTGAACCTGTTGACCAACGTAACGTGTTCAGAACTTTATCGCCGATGGGAATTCTGTAGCCCACCAGACCATGCTCTCCAGGAGGAACACCAGTAGTGATAGAAGTCAGAGCTGCTGCAGTTGTCGACGGTGCAACCGTGGTTATGGGACCTCCGATGAATTGACTTAGTGTCGGCAACCCTGAGATCCTCTCCATAAGTTGATGCCAACCAAGCCCATCCAAAACAAATAGGACCACTTGCCTTGATGCCAAAACCTCCTCTGGGATCCAATCTGGTTCCTTCTTGCCTTCAAGGAAGGTTGGAATCAACTCAGTGACACAAGCTCCCCCATAATTTGGCATCACAGGATTAGGAGAAATTTGAACGCTCATAACCAGTTCACTTCTAATCAACCTCAAATCTGTTGGCTAAAGAATTTAGTGTTTGCTTTAAATCATCAGGCAATTGACTTTCAAATGTAATTCTCGTGCCGTCAATTGGGTGACTGAATTCTAAAAATGCTGCATGAAGAAAAGGTCTCGCTAATTCGATTCCGTCTCTTAGGCCGCCATACAATTCGTCCCCTACCAGCGGATGACCTATAGCTGAAAGGTGAACTCTAATTTGGTGCGTACGTCCTGTCTCTAGTTTGCATTTTAGTAACGTAACTTCAGGATCAGACCATCTCTGATCTACTTCATAGTTGGTGCGTGCGGTCTTTCCTGAAGAAATGACTGCCATGCGAACTCGATCTTTTTTTGATCTCCCAATAGGAGCATCTACAGATCCAGATTCTGCTTCTAATTGACCCCACACTAATGCCAAATACCGACGGCCTGTTGAGCGATCTGAGAACTGTGCGGTGAGAGATTCATAGGCTTTCTGTGTTTTCGCTACTACTAGAATCCCTGAGGTTCCTCGATCGAGGCGATGGACAATGCCTGGTCTTGATAATGATCCCACGTTTGCCAAATCAGGCCATCGCCCTAGGAGTCCGTTAACCAGCGTTCCTGTTTCATTCCCTGCTCCGGGATGCACGACAAGCCCGGCCTGTTTGTCAACCACAAGAAGATCGTCATCTTCATATATAACGCGAATTTCAATGTTTTTTTCTGGAAGCGGACCACCTAAATTTTCTTCGCTTGAATGGAGAACTTCTAAAGTTTCACCTGTACTAACTTTTCTTGATCTCATTGAAACCAACTCGCCGCCTAGAAGAACCTTTTCTTCGTCGATTAAATTCCCCGCTTGATTTCGACTTATGTCAAGCGTAAATGCGACAACTCGATCTAGTCTTTCTCCATCTAAAGACTCCGGTATTACTTCCTCATTCATGTAAATCACTAATGGAGTCCGATATATCTGAGTCTTCAGATTCCTTTTGTGCAGACTTCAGACCGAGCCAAAACATCATTACTCCACCTACCACTATCGCTGCATCAGCAACATTAAAGACAGGCCACCACTGAAAATCAACGAAATCAACCACGCCACCCTTCAAGAAACCAGCGTCTGATCTAAACGCTCTATCAATTAAATTTCCAATAGCGCCACCCACTATTAAACCCACAGCCAGAGATGTAGATTTTGATTGCATTTGAGTTCCCCATCGCACCACGAATAGAACCACGATCACAATTAAAACTGCAAAAATAGGGCCTAAACCTTCGCCCTGACTGAATGCAATACCCGTGTTTCGAACTAAGCGAAACTGAAGCGTCCAAAAAATTTCAACTACGCGTCCGCTGCCTAGTTCTTCAAGAGCCCACCATTTAGTAATTTGATCAAAGACTATTACAAATACGAATACGGCTATAGAGGATTTCCATCGTTGCATCATTCGGTTACCTAAGATCTCAATACTACTACTAAGAATCTTAACTATTTGAATGATCCGTGTGGCCTCTACCGGCGCCCTAGCCCCCCGGCTTTATATTCCACACGCTCAGAAGCCCATGGAATCGCTTTCAACCTTTCTTGAGGGATTGGTTTTCCTGACTTAACGCAAATGCCATAGGTTCCATTACTTATTCTCTCTAGCGCTGTATCTATTTCTTCGACAGCGTCACGGGCCTGTGCGCTTAGCGCTAAATCCAAATCCCTTGCTACAGCTAAAGTGTCTCCTTCACCAGACTCTTCATCAAACTGAACATCACCTGGCTCTCTACCTTCTAAGAGGGCATCCGCTTCTGCTTTAAGTGAGTCGGCACTTCTTAGATAGCGTGCTCGTTCTTCAAGGAGCAATGCCTTCTGTTTATCCAGAAAGGCTTTACCAAATCGCGTCTTCGC
>CAJXGE010000004.1:0-57788 GCA_913053885.1 uncultured Acidimicrobiaceae bacterium | reverse complement strand
TGTCTAATGTGTACAACCCACAAGAAATAGAGTCACGTTGGCAACAACGTTGGCTTGAAGAGGGAACTTACGAGGTGGATAACGACGATCCGCGCCCTCCTTACTATGTGTTGTCCATGTACCCGTATCCAAGCGGACCGGCACACATGGGGCATGTCCGCAATTACACCATGGGAGATCTTCTCGTTCGCTATCGCACAATGCAGGGCGATGGCGTTCTATCACCCATTGGATTCGACTCTTTTGGATTACCGGCCGAAAACGCTGCGATAAAAACAGGAACACATCCACGCGAACACACAGATAAAAATATCGAAGCTTTGTCTGCATCTCTTCGCCGTATTGGTGCAGCATATGACTGGCGACGAGTAGTACGTAGTCATGACCCGGAATACATGAAATGGACACAGTGGATTTTTCTAAAATTCTATGAAGCCGGACTTGTTTACCGAGGAGAAGCACCTGTTAATTGGTGCTCCGGATGTCAAACAGTTCTAGCTAACGAACAAGTCCTTCCTGATGGGACTTGTGAACGTTCCGGCGATCTGGTGGAACAACGAAACATGGAGCAATGGTTTTACCGAATCACTGCCTACGCTCAAGAACTTTTAGATGACATGGAGACTGTTGATTGGCCAAACAAAGTCAAAGTAATGCAGAACAATTGGATTGGCCGCTCAGAAGGAGTCGAATTCGGTTTACCAATAGCCGACGAAGACGGACAACCTCGTAGCGACACTGAACCACTAGCTGTGTTTACGACACGTCCAGACACCGGCTTTGGTATGACATTTGCTGTTCTTTCACCAGAACATCCCCGGGTCGACGAACTCACCACAGACGAAAACAGAGAATCGGTGCAAGAATTCTGTAAATCAGTTGCAGAACTTTCCGACATCGACCGCCTTTCCACCGAAGGCACTTTAGACAAACGCGGTATCGCCACTGGCGGGAAAGTAATTAATCCTTTCACTGGTAAAGCAATCCCCGTCTTCTTAGCAGACTATGTACTCATGACTTATGGAACAGGCGCCATCATGGCGGTACCTGGACAAGATCAAAGAGACTGGGACTTCGCTAAAGCACACAATTGTGAAATCCTACGCACCGTAGAACCCCCAGAAGATTTTGATGGAGAAGCCTTTGTTGATGACGGACCAGCGATCAACAGTGAGTTCCTTAATGGAATGTACGTAGCTGAAGCAAAAGAAAAAGCAACGCAATGGATTCAAGAACAACAACTAGGACACGCAAAAGTGAACTACCGGCTACGCGACTGGCTTTTGTCCCGCCAGCGTTACTGGGGTTGTCCAATACCAATTGTGTATTGCGAGAACTGTGGAGAACAACCGGTACCAGTAGAAGAGTTGCCGGTAAACCTTCCAGATGACGTTGAGTTCATGCCAACTGGAAGATCGCCGCTTACCACCCACGAAGAGTTCTTAACTGCCATCTGCCCAAATTGTGGAGGGGAAGCAAGACGGGAAACAGACACTATGGACACATTTGTTGACTCGTCTTGGTACTTTCTCCGTTTCGCAGATTCAAACAACAAACAAGATCCATTCGACATAGAAGCTATAGAACGATGGTTGCCAGTCGATCAATACATCGGAGGAGTAGAACACGCCATCCTGCACCTGATGTACGCACGGTTTTTTACAAAAGCGTTAGCTGATCTTGGAGTAGCACCCAAAAATCTTCGAGAACCATTCAGCCGTCTCTTCACACAAGGCATGATTCGTCTTGGCGGAACAAAAATGTCTAAATCTAAAGGAAACCTTGTCGCCCCTGAAGAAATCTTGGATTATCAGGGAGCCGATGCATTAAGGCTTGCTCACCTCCAAGTCAAACCTCCACAAGAAGATGTTGATTGGGAAGATCTTGGAATAGATGGATGCTCTAAGTTCATTGGCCGTATCTGGCGATTGGCTCTATCAACTAAAGACCTCCCAGGGGAACGCCGAGAAGGAACCCCCTTAACCGCAGACCTAGAAATCGAGAAAGTTACCCATCGTTTAATAAATCGAATCACCAACGAATATGACCGCTGGTCATACAACACTGCGATCGCCGGATTTATGGAATTCACTAACACTCTTTACCGATGGATCCAATCAGAAGAAGGCGCACATGGCCCAATATTAGAAGAAGCAGTAGATGCCCTTCTCCTTGTCATGGCTCCAGCTGCCCCGCATGTTTGCGCAGAATTATGGGAACGGCGCAATGGGGGGCATATCCATTTAGAAAAATGGCCAATAGCAGATCCTGAAAAACTTAAAGAAGAAACCATCACTATGATTATTCAAATAAACGGAAAAGTTAAAGAACGACTCGAAGTTTCCGCGGACATACAAGAAGAAGAAGCTGAAACTCTTGCCTTGCAATCATCAAAAATAGTTTCTGAACTCGGCGGTAATCAACCGAAGAAAGTTATTGTGCGGGCACCTAAATTAGTTAACTTCGTAATCTAGAAACTACTGATCACGTAAGAAACGCTCTAACTCTTCAGCTAAATCGTCACCCGAAGGAAGTTGGATCCGACTGTCATGCAGATTGTCGTAAGCCTCTTCTAACTTCTCCAACATGGTCACGTGTTCGGGGTTCTGAACAATCAAATCATCTAAACGTGATCGCGTCGCTAAGGACTTTTCGACTAACGAACCTAAACCTATGTCGATTCCAGTCATTTGAGTGAAGCCTTCAAGAAGTGCCATAGTGGCTGGAGGAAACCCTGAGGCAGAAAGATAATGCGGAACCTGAGCCCAAATACCAATCGCTGGAATACCTGCCGCGGCTGAAGCCACTTCAATGCTGGCCTGAATTCCAGCAGGTATCTCCAAAGAGGCAGTAACAAAATCAAGTTTCTCAATAAGCTCAGGAGTGCTTGCAGTGCAGGCAAGTCGTGTAGAACGAGTGTGAGGAACTGCGGCCGGATAGGAACCAAGACCTACAACAAGTCCCACATGTAAATCTAAGGCCAGCTTTACCACTGACTGAGCAAAATGCTTCCATTCATGATCAGGTTCCGGTCCATGCAAAAGCAAGAGAGGCCGCTGGTTTTCTTGCTCGAGGAGATGCAATTCTATTGCTGGCCAATCCAGCCGTTGAACCACTCCATCAACAAGCCTCATAGTAGGTCGACGAGCACGATGATCTAGCAAACGATCGGTATTGAATCTTGCGACTAGCTTCATTTCAGAAACTTTCCTGATTTGCTGAATGGCTGAACGAGTCACTCCAGCTGCTTCCACCCATCCATCAAGTGCAAGAACTAAAACAGGGGATTCTAAATCTAGATCCTCCAAGATTTCAAATATTTCAGGTTCCGAAGTATTCATCCCATACCACTTATTGTTTCTGCTGCTAAATCTGCAAGAACTATGACTCTATTACCAAACGCATCAATAGCAGCGTCATCTATTTGCCCCATCACTCCAGCGGCATAACGTGTGTAAACGCCTTCAACGATGCAAGCCATCCTCCAGAAATTAAAAGCAACATAGAAATCTAAATGCTCTAAATTTCGGTCACTGTATTCACCATAGATTTGACGAATTTCTTCTGCATTGAGAAAACCCTCAGTAGTGCTAGCTAATTCTGAAGATCCATCCACTTGAGAAGAAATGGATGAAATCATTCCGGCCAAGTCTGCTAAAGCATCACCTAAAGTGCAGAGTTCCCAATCAAGAACGGCAGCTACAGGTCCGTCAACACTCATCATGCAATTATCTAGCCGGTAATCTCCATGAACAATACTCACTCCTTGCTGTTCAGGAATACGGGCAGCCAAGAGTTCATGCACATTTAAGATTTGAGGAATCTCGCGAGTGGTTCCATCAACAAACTGTTTGCGCCACCGTTTCAATTGACGTTCTATATAGCCCTCACGTCGGGCTAAGTCACCGAGACCGACCGCGTCTACATCCACCGCATGAATATCAGCCAAGGTTTTAACGAGGGAATGACCCATTTTTTTACGAGTATCAACCGACAGATTTTCAGCTTCCTCACGCGTGCGCAAAATAACTCCAGGAACAAAATCCATAACATAAAACGGGGCATCATTCACTTCAGAGTCTTCACATAAACCAATAATTCCAGGCACCGGAACGTCGCTATCGGCAAGGGCGCTAATGATCCTATGTTCACGCGACATGTCATGAGCGGTGGCTAACACATGACCTAAAGGGGGACGCCTTAGAACCCATTTTTGGGAAGACTCATCATTTACGACATAAGTCAAGTTTGAGTGTCCGCCAGCAATCGGAGTAAAGGAAAGATCACCTGTCACACCACTGGTATTTTCATCAAACCAGCGCTGAAGATTAGAAGCGTTAATGCCAGAAATATCAGCCATAGAATCAAAGGTAGTGCAGAGAACAACACAACTCCCTACCCTGATGACAACAAACGCTTTTTGAAGGAGAGCAATGGACGTAACCGATGCAACATTTGAAGCCGAAGTTATTAATCGATCGGCAGAAACCCCTGTCGTTGTTGATCTTTGGGCTCCATGGTGCGGGCCATGTAAGCAATTAGGGCCAATACTCGAAAAGGTAATTGGGGAAACTCAAGGAAAAGTAGTGCTGGCAAAAGTAAACGTAGATGAAAATCCTGGCATCGCTCAAGCTTTTCAAGCACAATCGATTCCTGCAGTGCACGCCATTGTCGATGGAAGACCTGTGGATTCATTTATCGGCGCACAGGGTGAAGAGGCGGTACGAGAATTTGTTAACAAACTCTGCGGTGAAGAAATACAAGAACCAGTAGATCCACGAATAGCGGCAGGAGATGAGGGCTCACTCCGATCGCTCCTTGACGAAGAGTCAGACAACCTAGAAGGTGTATTAGCTCTGGCGTCTCTTTTGATTGAACGAGACCAGGAAGGGAACCGAGAAGAGGCTTTACAGTTACTTGAACGAGTGCCTCAGACTCCTGAAGTCCGACACCTAGCGGCATTAGCAAGAGCCGAAGTGGTGGAAGATGTTAACGCCAGGTTAGAGGAACTGCTTTTACAGGCGAAAGAAGATGATGAAGCAAGACAAGCCTTCGTGGATCTTCTTGAAGTGATAGGCCCTGATAGTCCCCAAGCTACAGAATGGCGTCGAAGGTTAGCTTCAACGCTTTACTAATCTCAAATATTTATGATCCTTCAACTCGGCAAAGAGAACACCTTTGATATAACGCATCGAGCATTAGTCATGGGGATCCTTAACCGGACACCAGACTCCTTTTACGATCGCGGAAAATACTGGTCGTTTGACGATTTTCTTCGGTTAGCAGAAGACCACGTAAATAAGGGTGCAGATTTTCTCGACGTTGGTGGTGTTAAAGCAGGGCCTGGACCAGAAGTAACTGAAGCAGAAGAATTAGAGCGCACAATACCTGGAGTTGAGGCTCTAGCAGCAAGGTTTGATTTACCAATATCCATAGACACATGGAGAGGTTCAGTCGCAGCAGCAGCTTTTGACGCAGGTGCATGCATTGGAAACGACATCAGCGGATTTTCCGACCCAACTTTTTTAAAAGCCTGTGTGGATCATGAAGCATCGGTAGTAGCGACGCATGTTCGAATTGGCCCACGAATACCAGATCCAAATCCGATCTATGAAAACCTTAAGAAAGAGGTAAAAGATTTTCTTTCAATGCGGGCAAACTGGGCACTTGAAGCGGGAGTACCCAAAGAACGTATCATGATTGATGCGGGATTGGACCTTGGTAAAACTCCTGCGATGTCAGCAGAGCTACTTCGGAACTCAGACGATCTTTCTACACTCGGTTACCCAGTTTTTCTGTCTGCATCAAATAAAGGGTTTCTTGGTGAGTTAAGTGGAGCGGACATTAATAGTCGCAGAGAGTCCTCTCTCGCTGCGCATGCGTTAGGCATACTCCTTGGGTGCAGAATTCTAAGAGCGCACGATGTCCAAGGTTCGCGTAAGATCTCAGATGTGATGGCAGCAATTCTTGAACAGGGATCTGGAGAATAAGTTTGTGGGTATTGAGAAAGTCATACTCGTAGCTGGTGATGATTCGCTGTTGATAGCAGAAACAGTTAGTTCTTGCATAGATAAAGCCATCGGAAACCAAGACCGTTCTTTAGTACTCGAAGAATTAGATGAAAATAACTATCGAACTGAAAAAAGTTCAGAATTCTCCGCAGGGTCACTTGTTGACGCAGCCCAGACACCCCCGTTCTTAACAGAGAGTCGCGTGGTGGTAGGTCGACACATCGGACGCTTTGGCACGAAAGAACAAATTGAACCACTTCTTGAATATTTGAACTCTCCGTTATCGACGACCACACTCATCCTGGTGTGGGAGAAAGGTGTAGAACCAACGCAACAACGACTTCCTTCTCTACCAAAGTCACTTGCGGAAGCCGTTGAGGGTGCAGGGGGAAGAATTATCTCATCAACAGTCGGGAGAGGAAGAGAAGCAGATCAGTGGCTTGAGCAAAGACTCAGTTCCTCCGATATTGAAATTGACAGAAAAGCGCAAGCAGCGATTATTAATCGGCTTGGACAAGACCGGACACGAGCAATTGCGTTACTGACGCTACTGGAAACGGTGTTTGGTTCAGGAGCACGACTAACCATTAACGATGTGGCTCCTTATTTAGGGGAAGAAGGTGACGTCGCACCATGGGATCTAACAGACGCGATAGACCGAGGAAACATCGTGAAAGCATTAGAGAGTCTTCGTCGTTTACAAGGGGCAGGTGGACGACATCCACTGGCGATACTTAGCATGCTCCATAATCATTACGGACAGTTATTGAAGTTAGATGGTTTGGAAGTAACTAGCGAGCAGCAAGTAAGTGACACATTGGGAGTAAAAGGATTCCCTGCCAAGAAAATACTCCAACGAAGCCAAAGCTTTCCATCAGAAAGTATAAAAAGAGGAATATCTCTAGTAGCCGCAGCAGATCTTGATCTCAAAGGAAAGACAGCATGGCCCGCTGAATTAGTTACAGAGGTATTAGTAGCCCGATTGTGTTCTCTACCCAGAAGGTAGAAATGTTAGTTGTTTAACTCGTTAAAACGCTTCTGAAGTCGGGACTTTTTTCGGGCAGCATTATTGGGGTGAATTACTCGCTTAGCCGCAGCAGTGTCTATCCGTTTCATAGCCGCTGATAACGCCTCTTGACTGGAGTCGTCGGACTCCAAAACAGCCTTTGTGCGAGTACGCAATTCGGAACGCACCATACGGTTACGTTCACGCTGCTTCTCCGTTTGTCGATTACGTTTTATTTGACTCTTTATATTGGCCACTAGGTACACCCTTAAAGAATAGAATTAAAAATGAAGTCTATTCCTAAGTCGAAATAGACAGAGCAATACTAGCGTCTAACTCAAGAAATCCGGTATATCGTGAACTTTAATCTCAATGACACCAATTTAAATTTGGTCTCAACTAGGTAAATACTCATGGATTTATCACGAATTCGAAACACGTCCATCATTGCTCACATAGATCATGGAAAATCAACTCTTGCTGACCGCATGCTTGAGCTCTGTGGAGCGGTAGACCCAAGAGAAATGCGCGCCCAATATTTAGATTCGATGGATTTAGAGCGCGAACGAGGAATCACCATCAAATTACAAAGCGTAAGACTTGATTGGAAAAACGAAATCATTAACTTAATCGACACGCCTGGACATGTTGATTTCGGATATGAAGTAAGCCGATCTTTAGCAGCGTGCGAAGGAGTGATTCTTGTAGTTGATGCAGCACAAGGAATAGAAGCTCAAACACTTGCAAATTGTTATTTGGCTTTAGAAAACGACCTAGAAATTGTCGCAGCGCTAAACAAGATAGATCTTCCTGCAGCTGAGCCAGAAAGATACGCAGAAGAAATTGAATCAGTCTTAGGGATCCCCGCAGAAGAGATACACCTTATTAGTGCAAAAACAGGAGAAGGGGTAGCTGAACTATTAGATGCAGTAGTTGAAAAAACTCCGCACCCGAGTGGAGACGCAGAAGCCCCCCTCCAAGCGCTGGTCTATGACAGTCATTTCGATCAATATCGGGGAGTTGTCTCGTCAATACGAGTAGTTAATGGAACAATCACAAAAAACGACCGTATACGTTTCATGCAAGCAAACACAGTCCATGACGTAGACGAAATCGGAGTCCGCCGACCGGACCTAACGCCCGTTGATCAGCTTGGGCCAGGAGAAGTTGGGTATCTCTTAGCCGGGGTAAAAAACGTTGGTGAGGCGCGTTCAGGTGAGACCATAACCAATAACAAAAAGTCTGCTGAAGAACCACTATCTGGATACAGGGAACCTCAACCGATGGTTTACAGCGGTTTGTATCCGATAGATGGGGACGAATTCAATGATCTAAGAGACGCTCTTGAGAAGCTCCGACTTAATGACTCGAGTTTCACCTATCAGCCTGAAACTTCAGGAGCGCTTGGGTTTGGCTTTAGATGCGGATTTCTAGGCCTTCTCCATATGGAAATAGTCCGAGAACGCTTGGAAAGAGAGTTCAATCTGAGTCTTATTACGACAGCGCCATCAGTTGAGTATCAAATAGAAAAAACAAACGGAGAGGTCATAGAAGTAGATAACCCTTGCGATCTTCCCGCAGCTACAGAAATCAACACTATAAAGGAACCTTGGTTAGCGGCGAAAATTATTACACCTTCTGACTACACCGGGGCCTTGATGGAACTTTGTCAAGAGCGGAGAGGGGAACTTCATTCAATGACTTACCTTTCGCCAGAACGTGTTGAATTAAGCTATTTCCTGCCGTTAGCAGAAGTGGTGATGGATTTTTTTGACCAAATGAAGAGCCGAACACAAGGGTACGCAAGTTTGGATTACGAACCGAATGGTTACAAGGCATCAGACTTGGTGCGCGTAGATATTCTCCTGCACGGAGAACCAGTAGATGCTTTCTCCACAGTTGTCCATAGGACAACATCGGAAGCCTACGGACGAAGAATGACAGCAAAATTGAAAGAACTAATTCCACGACAACAATTTGAAGTACCTATTCAGGCAGCAATAGGTGGAAGGATCATTGCACGGGAGACTGTTCGCGCATTTCGTAAAGACGTAACCGCCAAACTTTATGGTGGAGACATAACGAGAAAAAGAAAACTGCTCGAGAAACAAAAAGCAGGTAAGCGCCGTATGAAATCAATTGGACGAGTAGATATACCTCAAGAAGCTTTTGTTTCCGCCTTACGACTCGATGAATAGGGTACTAAACCATTCAATCTCTACAGAAAAGAAAGAACAAGGTAGTCTTTTGTCATGCTTGAAGAACGTAAGGCAGCGATCCTTAGCGCCGTTGTAGAAGAATACATAGAGACAGAAACTCCTGTTGGGTCATCCCATATTGCGAAAGCCCCTGGAGTGCAGGTGTCTTCTGCAACAGTACGAAACGAATTAGTGCAGTTAGAAGAACAGGGCTATCTTTTCCAGCCACACACATCGGCGGGGCGCATACCAACAGATAAGGCCTACCGTTTCTTCGTAGATCAAATAGAAACTCCAGATTCTCTAACCCCTGTAGAGGGATCAAGAATTTCAGAATTCTTTGCACGCTCATATAACGAATTAGAAGAAATGCTTAGAGATACAAGCACTCTGTTGGCAAACCTAACAGGAAGCGCATCCGTGGTTGTTGCTCCAGACAGAGATCATCACGAAATCAGGTCGGTTCAGTTGGTCGGGCTTGGTGGCAAAATTTCCATGCTTGTTCTGGTAACGGCCAATGGTGAAGTAGAAAAGCACGTCATTGAATTGGTACGTGAAATGCCTGAATCGACTCTTGCTATAGCCAATGCCCACCTTTCTGCCTCGTTAATAGGCAAGAAGTCTTCTGACTCTTTTAGCCCTCTTGTTACTGGAGACTCAGAAGTAGACGAAGTCATTTCTTCTGCTTTTTCATCTCTGTCAGATAAAACAGAGATTCTTAAACGAGCATATGTTGGCGGCACCTCACAAGTCGCGGCAGCTTTTGAAGAAGTAGAAAGGGTTCAGCAAGTATTATCTGTTTTGGAAAGACAGTTCGTAGTAGTAAGCCTTATGAGAGATGTTATTGACCGGGGATTGTCAGTTGCTATCGGGTCCGAAACCGGAGTCGCACCTTTATCAGAATGTTCTTTGGTGGTCGCCCCATATGAAGTTGAAGGAGAAAACTCAGGATCAATTGCGGTGCTTGGTCCCACACGTATGAATTACTCACGAGCTTTAGCAACCGTTGCTGTGGTAGGAAGACAACTAGGGAATCGCCTAACAAAAGGCTGATGTCAAATGCCGCAAGACCTATATGAAACACTTGGATTAACTCCTCATGCCACTCCCGATGAAATAAAACGCGCTTATAGAAAACTCGCTCGGCAATACCATCCAGATACCAATCCTGATGATCCGGAAGCTGCTGAACGTTTCAAAGAGATTGCTTCTGCTTATGAAATCCTTTCCGACTCAGACCGAAAAGCACGGTACGATCAATTCGGCGAAACTGGCTCTTCTTCAGGCATGCCGGGCCCATTTGGTGATTTCACAGATCTCTTTTCTTCATTTTTTGGCGGCACTCAACGAACAGCATCAACGGGACCTAATGTTGAACGCGGCGAGGATTTAGAAGTAGAACTCACGCTTGATTTTGAAGAAGCAATATTTGGAACTCAAACCGAAGTTACTGTTCGCACCGCAGTTGCATGTGAACCTTGTGAGGCAACTGGAGCAGCAGTAGGGACTAAACCGGTTTCTTGTAGTAGATGTGATGGAATTGGGCAGATACGAGAAATGCGTAGATCCATACTTGGTCAAATGCTAACGCAGACAATTTGCCCGAATTGCAATGGCTCAGGATTGGAAATTCCTAATCCTTGTAAAGAATGCAATGGTGAGGGCCGAGAAATAAAGAACATCTCAATACCTATAGAGGTACAAGCGGGGGTCGCAGACGGAAATACTCTTCGGCTTTCAGATAGAGGTGCTATCGGGAGAAGAGGTGGCTATTACGGCGATCTGTATATTCATCTTCGAGTGGAGGATCATCCCATATTTGAACGTCAGGGCGACCACTTGCTGCATCGGCTTCATATTCCCATGACACAAGCAGCTCTTGGTGTTGACTTAGAGTACGAAACTCTTGACAGTACAGAAAAGATCTCTGTGCAGCCAGGAACTCAATCAGGCCACGTATTTCGTTTGAAAGGAAAAGGGGTTCCACACCTTAACGGTCGAGGTAGGGGGGACTTCGTAATTGAGATGATTGTTGATACTCCTACAGACCTTACTCCTGAACAAGAAGACATTCTTCGTCAATACGCGGAGAAGAGAAACGAAGGGGTAAGTTCTAAGCAGAAGCGAACATGGGGCCGACGATAATCTAAATAAACGCTTAGCGTGATCACTATAGCTAACGAACGTGGGAAGAGAATTCAAAAAAATAGTCTCTGAACTGCACTTATTTGAAGAAAAACGAAGAATTGTCAGCACAACCTAAATCCGGTAGGATCACAAACATGACCACTTTATGTGTGGTCTTTTTAATGACCAGCCTTAAACCATAGGAGACCTAAATCGATGGAAGACGAACTTGATGCCTTGTACCGTCGACGAGTAGGTGAACGTATAAGAGTTATTAGGCGGCAGCAACGGCTTTCATTGCATGACGTAGAAGATCGATCGGAGTCTGAGTTTAAAGCCTCTGTTCTAGGAGCGTATGAAAGAGGGGAGCGCGCTATATCAGTTCCCCGGTTACAACGATTAGCTCGCTTTTACGGCGTCCCAGTAGATCAACTATTACCAGCAGAAGCCGAAAGTGAATCCGGAACTTCGAATCAGAAAAATGCGGGATGGATACCAGGCCAAAAAATTGTTATCGACCTCACTAAATTGACCGAGGTGGAAGGCCCAGAAGCAGAAATGATTGAACGTTATTTGACGATCATTCAAGTTAAACGTCAAGATTTCAACGGACGAGTTCTGACGATACGCGGAGATGACTTGCAAGCACTCGCTGCAATCTTAGGAACAGATGTAGAAGCAGCAGCTCCTCGGTTAGATGAACTCGGGCTTTTGTATCGACCGGACGCTGCTTAAAGCGAGCCCCGTTACCTGATATTCTTTCACTGTTATGGGAATTTTGTCGCGTGCTCTTCGAAGTGGAGAAGGTAAGAAAATAAAAGCCCTTGAATCTTTGATTCCCGATATCAACGCGCTTGAATCCGAGATGTCCGGTTTATCTGATCACCAACTCCAATCAAAGACAGGGGAGTTCAGACAACGCCTAGATCAAGGCGAGGATTTAAACGATCAGTTGGTTGAATCTTTTGCAGTGGTTCGAGAAGCAGCATGGCGTGTAATTGGTCAACGTCATTATGACGTCCAACTCATGGGTGGGGTTGCCCTTCATCTCGGTTGGGTTGCAGAGATGAGAACTGGAGAAGGAAAGACTTTAGTTTCAACTCTCCCAGCCTATTTGAATGGGTTAACTGGGAAGGGTGTCCACCTTTGTACAGTCAATGATTATTTAGCCACACGAGATGCGGAATGGATGGGCCAAATTCATCGTTGGCTAGGACTAGAGGTTGGACTAGTTGTTCCTGAGATACGTGAACCAGCAGAGAAACGTAAAGCCTATGAAGCAGATATAACTTATGGCACAAACAATGAACTGGGATTTGATTATCTTCGTGACAATATGGCGATGTCGATTAATTCGAAAGCACAACGAGGTCACGCCTTTTGCATCGTAGATGAAGTCGATTCAATCCTGATTGATGAGGCACGCACACCTCTAATTATTAGTGGCCGCCTTAGTGAAGCAGCTTCTCTATACAAAAGATTCGCCGGTGTTGTTAAAGGGTTGAAACGAGATGTTCATTACGACTTTGATGAAGAAAAACGAATAGTCGCACCCACAGAAGAAGGCGTACATTCTGTCGAAAATGCACTGGGAGTAACTAATCTTTACGATGAAGTTTCAGCGAATCTAGTACATCAATTACAGGCAGCGCTACGAGCAAAAGAGCTATACCAGCGTGACCGCGACTACATCATCGTCGACGGCGAGGTAAGAATCGTAGATGAATTCACCGGTCGTGTACTAGAAGGGCGAAGATGGTCGGAAGGTATTCATCAAGCAGTTGAAGCTAAAGAAGGGGTAGCGATAAAAGAAGAAAATCAAACGCTTGCGACTATTACCCTTCAAAATTATTTCCGCCTGTACGAGAAACTAGCGGGAATGACAGGAACCGCTGAAACAGAAGCCGCCGAGTTAGCTGGAATCTATGGACTCCAGGTCGTATCAATTCCAACCAACCGTCCAATCGGTCGTGCAGACTCAGAAGATTTTATTTATAAGACGGAAGAAGGAAAGTTCTCGGCACTCATTGAAGATATTTCAACTCGACAAGCGGAAGGGCAACCTGTGCTTGTGGGAACGGTCTCGGTCGATAAATCAGAAAAACTCTCACGAGAGTTAGAAAAGCGTGGGATCAAACATGAAGTGTTAAATGCTAAACAGCATTTTCGTGAAGCAGAAGTCATAGCACAAGCTGGTAGACCCGGAGCTGTCACTGTGGCAACCAACATGGCAGGTCGAGGAGTCGACATTCTCTTAGGGGGTAATCCTGAGAATTTAGCTAAGCGTCAAGTTCAATCTGAAGGGATTGATCCGAACTCTGCATCGGGACTAAAAAAAGTAGAAACACTTACAAAAAAGTTTGAAGCCGAATGTGACGAGGAAGGTAAAAAAGTTAGGGAGGCGGGCGGCCTCTATGTCCTTGGAACAGAAAGACATGAATCACGACGAATAGACAATCAGCTACGCGGTAGAAGTGGGCGGCAGGGAGACCCAGGAGCGAGTAGGTTTTACCTCTCACTAGATGATGACTTGATGCGCTTATTTGCGGGGGACACCATGCGCGGGGTTATGGATCGCGCGCTACCAGAAGACGTACCAATCGAATCAAAAATGGTTTCGAAAGCTATTGAAAGAGCGCAAACAACAGTCGAGCAGAAGAACGCCGAAGCTCGGAAAAATATATTGAAGTATGACGAGGTGATGAATGAACAAAGGAAAGTTATTTATCAAAAACGCAATCGTATTTTAAATGGTGCGAATCTTCGCGAAGAAGTTATTGAAGAAATTGAGCTAGCTGTTGAGCGAGAAGTTTTCAACCACTGTGAATCAGAACATCCAGAAGAATGGGATACAACTAGTCTCCATACCGCTATAGAAAGTTTTTGGCCGATCGCCTTAGACGAAGAATCCATTGTCCGCATAGGAACGAAAATAGAGTTAATAGATGCACTCATTGAGGATGCATTGGAAGTGTTAGAAGCAAGAGAATCAGAACTTGGTTTGGAAACATTTCGCGAAGTCGAACGCCAGGTGATGCTACGAATCATAGACCAACGGTGGCGAGAACACCTTTATGAAATGGATCATCTTCGTGAAGGAATCCATTTACGAGCAATGGGGCAACGTGATCCTGCCACTGAATGGCAACGAGAAGGATTCGAGATGTTTGGTCACCTTACACAACTCATTGGTGAAGATTTCCTAAGGTACGTAATGCGCATCCAGGTAGCAGTAGCAGATGACTCTCCAGCCCCATCTGATGTGGTGACAAGTGGGCCAGAAGGTCCAGTGCTTGGAGCAGCTGCAGTAGCAGCAGCGGCAGGAGCACCAGCCCAAGTTAAAGAAGCGACACCAGCCCCCAAAACTCAGAAAATAAATGATGAGTGGGAATCCACTCCACGAAATGCACCGTGCCCCTGTGATTCAGGACGCAAATTCAAGCATTGCCATGGGCAATAACCCTTATTGAAATCATGGAAGATATTAACGAAGAGGTAAAAAACTTACGGATACGACTAGAGGAAGCTACTCGTTATCTCCGTATTTCTGAATTAGTTCAACAGAGAGAAGGCCTAGAGGAAGAAATGGCGGACCCAGGTCTATGGGACGATCAGAACCGAGGAAAAGAAGTTCAAAGGAAACTTTCTGAAACTATTGAAGATCTGGAATTTCATGAATTTCTAAAAGTCGGAATCGAAGATTTAGAAACTCTTCTTGAACTAGTAGACGAAGAAGGCGGAGAATCTTTAGAGGATGAAATAGAATCTGGACTGGAAAAAATTAGAAGCAAATTTGATGAGCTAGAGATCAGATCTTTATTTTCAGGAAAATACGACGAGAGTGATGCTGTCTGTCATATCCAGTCTGGAGCTGGAGGCACAGACGCTCAAGACTGGGCTGAGATGCTAGTTCGGATGTACTCGCGCTGGGCCGAACGCCGTGGATTCAGTATTGAAATGGACTCCATCTCAGAAGGAACAGAAGCAGGAATCTCATCAGCAGAATTCATTATTCGTGGCCGCCGCGCTTTCGGATTGTTACAGGGCGAACGAGGTGTGCATCGACTTGTTCGAATTTCTCCTTTTAATAAAGAAGCTAAACGACATACCGCTTTCGCTTCTTTATATGTTGTTCCTTTTTTCGACAAAGTTACTGATGAGATTGTCATCGATGAGAATGACTTACGCATAGACACCTATCGGGCTTCAGGCGCCGGTGGTCAGCATATAAACGTTACAGACTCCGCTGTACGTATTACTCATATACCGACAGGAACAGTAACGTCTTGTCAAAATGAAAGAAGTCAACATCAAAATAAAGAACGAGCAATGCAAATACTTGCAGCCAAATTACTTGATCTCGAACATCAAAGAAGACAAGAAGAGCTCGCAGAGTTGGGTGGGGAGCAGCGTCGAGTAGATTTTGGAAGCCAAATCCGCTCTTATGTGCTTCAGCCCTATCAGATGGTAAAAGACCTTCGTACAGAACATGAAGTAGGAAACGTTGACTCTGTTTTAGACGGAGATTTAGATGGTTTCATGGAAACCTATTTACGGTGGTTGAAAGAAAAAGAAACTTAATTTTAAATCCGCGCCACACTCAGAGTACAACTCTCTGGTACTGTCCTACTTGAGTAAAAAATTCAATAACCCTTGGAAGTATCGATGATTCGACTAGAAAACGTGACGAAAGTATACAAAGGTGATGTCACTGCGCTCAGAGGCGTCAATCTAGAAATACAAAGAGGGGAATTTGTATTTCTAGTTGGTCAATCAGGATCAGGTAAGTCAACTTTCATACGTTTATTGAACCGCGAAGAAGTTGCTGATTCAGGAAAGATATTGCTGGCAGGAAAAGACTTAGGGTCCCTGCGGTCTTGGAGCGTTCCTGCTTTGAGAAGAAATATTGGATGCATATTTCAGGACTACAAATTACTGGAGAAAAAAACAGTTGCAGAGAATGTGGCATTTGCTCTAGAGGTTATAGGTCAACCGCGACCAGTGATCAGGAAACAAGTTCCTGCCATTTTGGATCTGGTTGGACTAAGCCAAAAAGCTGAACGCTTTCCAGATGAATTATCCGGTGGAGAACAACAACGGGTTTCAATCGCAAGAGCTTTCGCAAATCGGCCAACAGTTATGTTGGCCGATGAGCCCACAGGAAATCTTGATCCAGCAACTTCCGTAGGGATAATGAAGTTATTGGACCTAATCAATCGCCGCGGAACCACCGTCGTCATGGCCACGCACGATCGAAGCATAGTCAACTCAATGCAGAGAAGAGTTATAGAACTTGACCGCGGAGTAGTGATACGGGACGACTCTCACGGAATATACGACGAACCAAACGGCGCATACGAATGATAGGTGTCTGAAATATGTATCGAATTTGGTATTACTTCCGGGAAACTTTTGCAAGCATCTGGAGAAACCTAAGCCTTACTTTGGCAGCAATCTTCACAGTAGCTATTTCGTTGGCTCTCGTAGGAAGTTCTCTGCTAGTGAGAGAAGGTGCAGAGCGAGCCACTGCACAGTTTCAAGAGGGAGTAGAGTTCATCGTTTTCATGAATGCAGATGCCTCAAGTGACCAAGACGGAGCAATTCGAGAAGTACTTGATAACAGTCCCGCGATCAAAGACTATGCATACGTAAACCAGGAACAGGCCTACGAAGAGTTCAGTACGTTGTTCTCCGACAAGCCCGATCTCGTCAACAGTGTGTCACCTGCAGTTATGCCGCCGTCCTATCGAATAGTTCCTACCGATCCTTCCGCAGCAAATGTCACAGAACTAGCTCGTCAATTCGCTAATCAACCAGGAGTAAAAGAAGTAGCGACCGCAACCGAAGCGATTCGCCAAATAGACGATTTCTCTACCCGTGTAAGCCAAGCTCTCTTAGTTGCAGCAGTTGTACTCGTAGTGGTATCAGCGCTTCTAATTCTTAACACCGTTTTCACAGCGATAGGAGCACGTCGACAAGAAATTGAAGTAATGAAACTTGTTGGTGCTACAAATTGGTTCATCCGGATCCCTTTCATGTTGGAGGGAACTATCCACGGGCTTATCGGCGCAGGGCTAGCTATCCCCGCACTCTTTGTAGTAGACAACAAAGTCTTAGCTTTCTTCCAGGAGTCAGATGCCGTTCCTCTGTTTAGGGGATTTGCTGTTCCGAGTGGATTTGTATGGGATACCAGTATTTGGCTCCTCCTAATAGGAGGAGCAGTAGGAATGATTGGATCTGCGATAGCGGTAACTCGTTACTTGGATGTCTGATCTGTGGACCCCTTAACTGAGCCCGAAGAAGGTTGGGTACCGATAGTTTCGGCAGATATTCCTCCCGGAACATTAGTAGAAGCAGTATTTGAATCTGAAGAACTGATTGTTTGGAGGTCGGCGGATGGAACTGCTTGCATCATGGAAGCCAGATGCCCACATCAGTGGTCGCATTTAGGCGGCGAAGGAGTTGTAGAAGGAGAAGAGTTAATATGTCTTACACATTGTTGGCGGTTTTCACTAAATGGAGAAGGTTGGAAAGAGGGCATGACTGGCCGACGTGACCGAAAAGGCGATATTGAAGTTTGGCCTTGTAAAGAAGAATCAGATTGGATATGGACACAAAGGAGAGAAAATGACTGAAAACTTGGATCCCAAGTTAATCGGTAAGTACACCATGGCGACATGGAGTTACAAGCAAGGCGAGATGGTTGCATTGATGATTCATCTTGGGCACAGACTTGGACTGTATAAAGCGATGGATGGCGCTGGCCTTGTCACCCCAGAAGACCTGGCAAATTTGACTGGGTTGCATCAAAGATGGTTAAAAGAGTGGTTACGAAGTCAGGCTGCTGCACAACTGATTAAATCTGAAGATGGTGAAACATTTCTATTTGAACCCGAAGCTGCAGAGATCCTAGCCAGAGAAGATTCACCCAAATTTTCTGCAGGAGCGTTTGCTGTAGTAAGACCCAGAGAAGTAGTCGATGGTATTGCTGATTCTTTTCGAACAGGATTAGGGCTAAATTATGATGGTTTAGGTTCTGAATCGGCACAACACGTCGAGGGAATGCTAGGACCGATGACAAAGGCCTTGCTCCTGCCTACAATAATTCCCAATCTTTCTGGGGTAACAGAAAAGCTTGAAAACGGTGCTCGTGTCGTAGACGTTGGATGTGGTGGGGGGATGGTGATCGATATGCTTTCTGAGGCTTTCCCCACTTCTACTTATGTTGGATATGACCCGTCTGAAAGAGCTATTGAATTAGCTTCAAAGCGACTAAGTGGTAGAGATAATGTTGAACTTCAATTAGCCGGGGGAGAAGACCTCCCAGATTCTGGTGACATTGACTTGGTCATTACTTTTGATTGTTTGCATGATATGCCGCGTCCAGATTTAGCTATGAAAGCGATTCGAAGGGCGATCAAAGACGACGGGACGTGGCTTATAAAGGACATAAAGTCAAGTTCTAATTGGGAAGATAATTTGAAGAATCCAATGCTTGCAATGATGTATGCAACTTCTGTTGGTTCTTGCCTGCAGTCAGCTATGTCAGAACCAGAAGCTTTTGGATTGGGAACCCTCGGTCTAAACCCTGATGTGGCAGAACAAATGACAAGCGATGCAGGTTTCACTCGTTTCACTATGCATGATTTTCAAGATCCGACGAATCTTTATTACGAAGTTCGACCTTGAACAATTTTAACTTATGACTGAACCAGGGGACACGGAAGATCAGAACCCATCTTCTGACTACTCTTCGGAAGAGGAAAAACAGGAGGGAAATTTTCGCGATTTAGGAACAGAAGTTCCTGAGAGTCGTCGGCGTCTCCGCTCGACTTTCTTTAAGTTTTCGGCTGAACAAAAAGGAAACTTTGATTCTTTCAAAGTTGAGTCGGGCGGGCAATGGACAGAAAGTGAAGCAGATCGAAGAATTAGGGAGTTCTTAATCCGTTTAGCAGGTGATAGAGATCTCATTCATGACTCTGACCCAATTGAATTAGCTCGTAAAAACGACCTACTCCTCCTATTTGGGCCGGAAGAAGAAAAACTATTTGCCAAACTCGCTGTGAGGTTCCCTGCTGAAACTCTTCAGCGCTGGACAGAATTGCTTGGTGGTGGAGATTCTTCAAATTCGTTTGGTCCGCGTTCGCGCGCTGAACGCCAAGACGAAAAAGCAGTAGCTGCATCTATAAAGAAAGCTTTTCGGAGGCGAACGCTTACATTTGTAGCTGTTGTTGCTATAGCGATATTCGGAACCTTGTTCTTTCGCCAATTAGCTAATGAGGGTATTGTCGATGATTCAAATCAGGCTTTACGCTTTGCTTCCCAATTGAACGAGTCTGAATTAGGGGGAATAGATATTGATTTTGGTCCACCAGTTCTAGAGCCAGAATTAACTACTGAACTGAACTTATTAGTTGCTCTCCAAGAAGGTGAAGGACCTGAAGAAGAACGAGTACGTCAGGTGGTACCCAACGATTTGCTAGCCATCGAACCCAATGAGATACGTGCAACTATCTTTGGTTACAACGGCACGGGTCAAGTGGCATTAATCGGGCCTGAAGGGTGGCTTGAAGAAGCTTGTATTCGCGCTTCAGTGACTGACAGTCGTTTCCGCCCCTTTGATGTGGTTATTTTTGACTCAACTGGAGACTCTTGTCCAGATCAAATTCTTGGACGCAACGTTTCTACCACTTGCTTAGGCGAACAAATGTTAATGATTCCTTTATATATACCACAGGGAGAAGTTAAACATTCAGAAGGTGGAACAGGATGGGCAGAAATGATACGTGTCGGGTATGAGATGCAAGCCACGGGATGGGAGACACTTGCCGTTAGAGGGACCATTACTGTCGACTCCCAACAAAGTCAAGTGGAAATACCGGTCTTTAGCGGAGAGGCAGGCGAAGAAATTACTATAGATTTTAATAATTCGAACCTCGCGACTTGTATTTTGTCGAACCGCTAGCGCTTCGCTGAACTATCCAATAATTCCGGCTACGGTATTAGAGTGTCAAATCTTCCTAAAGAAAAGGCTTCTAGGGCCATTGATTGGACTGGAGAGCATGTAGTCACAACTGTTCATTCTGCGCGAAGAGGCTACGACATGGCACTGTTGCGGTTTCAAGCCAGATTAGAAAGTGCACAAGCTGATCGTTTCTTCCCTTGGTTAGTTACTCTTGTTTTGTGGGTAGTGCTAGCCCTTTTAGCAGTAGCACGCAGTAAAGATTTGGGGCTCAACAGCACTCTTGGGCATCATTTACAGGCACTGCATTTAATGGAGTTTGGAACTTCCCCTGAAATAAGCGAACTTGGCGTAAATATTTTTGCTCAACACGCCGCTTACATATTTTTCCCTGTGGCGCTAATCGCGAGGATTTTTCCACCTACAGAAACTCTTCTAATAATTCAATCTCTAGCTATATCACTAGCTGTGGTGCCACTCTGGCGAATAGCTAGAGGGCCAGGCAATCTTCGTGTTGGTGCATCTAGCGCTCTTGTTTTTGCTTATGCTCTCCATCCCTCGATACAAAATCTAAATCTCTCAGGATTCCACCCAGAAGTTTTCGCTCTTCCAGCTTTACTAGCTGCTTACCTTGAAGGGCGGAAAGAACGTTGGTGGTCGGTTGGGGTGCTCCTGTTAATAGTAATGACCTCACGTTCAGACCTCGGTTTAGCGGTATCTGCTTTAGGCATTGTGTTCATTATCGAAGACAAGCGACGGCATGGTAGCGCAATAATTTCTTTAGGCCTTTCTTGGTTCTTAATAATGGCATTTATCGTCCAACCGCTAGTAGGTAGCGGAGAATACCCGCACCTCTCTTCTTTTTCTTCGTACGGAACTGGTTCTTTCGGAGTTTTATTTGGAATGCTTTCGGATCCAGTTTCTGTATTCGGTGATTTGTTTGCTCGAGAAAGTTTTGAAAAAGTCCTTTTACTCGTTGCTCCTGTTCTTTTCTTGCCTTTAGTAAGAATGCGTTATCTCATACCCGTCTTCCCACTTCTCGCGTTGTATCTGGTGGCTGAAGGGGCGCCAGATGAATTATCAAATCCCCAACAAGATGTGGCACTCTTACCCTTTGTGTTTATTGGGGCGGTGTATGCACTCACACGAGTAGGCGTACCGGGAGTGAAACGAATTCTTGTCGATAAGAGAGTGCTGGCCGTATTGGCGCTCACAGCTGTGGTTTTCTTTATAAGAGATGCAGCGTCATCGCCGTATGAACAGCCTTGGGACTGGGGGCAAAGGGATGTAAGTGATGTGGCTCGCATTGATGCGGCCGACAGTCTAGAAACCTATGATCGAGTATTAACTCATCCGAGTATTTTCAATCTCGTAGCAGAACGAGAAACAGTCAAACTACTTCCAGACGGTAATTACTATCTTCCAAGTTTGGAATTAGTCTCCGGAATAGATGTAATTATTTTTGATTCTGGCATATTAAATTGGAAGGAGAGTGAAGTAAGAACATTTACTCACGCCATCCAAACCTTAGGCTTTAGTGAGGAATCCAATAGATCCGGAATTACGGTTTTCTCTAAGCGGCCTTAGGTTGCTTCGCCGTATCCAAGTTCCTGTAACTTCGCTTTTAATAACTCTGCAACACGGTCAAGATCTTCAGGGTCGCCCATCTCTGCCTGAGTAAAATCAAGGTGAGACATGTGTTCGATAGGGACACAATGCACATGTGTATGCGGCACTTCAAATCCGGCAATCATCAAACCAATCCTTGTTGACTCAAATACACTTTGTTGAGCATTCGCAACAATATGTGACACTTTCATTAAATGCATAGTTATTGCTGGATCCAATTCATGCCATTTATCTATCTCTTGTCGAGGAATCACGAGTACGTGACCACGATTAAGCGGACGGATATCCACCATGGCTATGCAGGTTTCATCTTGCCAGATAATGCGTCCTGGAATTTCGTTATTCATTATCTTTGTAAATATTGAAGCCATGCAGCTCCTTCGTAAAGAATGCGGTAGATCTGTTCTCTGATCGTAGGCTACAAAATGTGAAACAAGATGTATTCTCAAAATACTTCAACCGAAAAGAAGTTCTAACACTCCCTAATCTCATTAGTGTGGCTCGGTTAGCTTGCATACCTTGGTTTGCATGGTTGCTTTTAGCTAATGATGACAGAGTTTTTGCGGGCTTCTTGCTAGGTGTTCTTGGTGCCACCGACTGGATTGACGGTTGGATAGCTCGTAGGTTTGATCAGATAAGCGAACTTGGGAAAATTCTTGATCCTACAGCTGATCGCCTTCTTCTAATAGTTGCTGTTCCAGTCCTTATTTTTGATGGGTCGGTTCCCGTTTGGTTTGCAGTAGCAGCTGTTGTAAGAGAGACGTTAGTGGGAGTAGCGGCGTTACTCTTAGCATCTCTGGGGGCACGTCGTATAGACGTTACCTGGTGGGGTAAGACTTCTACTTTCGCAATGATGTGGGCATTCCCTTGCTTTCTCCTCGGCGAATCAGGAGTCTACGGGAACGAATTCTTCACTTTATTTGCATGGATTTCTGGACTGCCAGGACTGATTATTGCTTGGTTTTCAGCCGCAGAATATATTCCTTTAGCAAAAGCAGCTTATGACGAAGGACGTTCAGCCCAGAAGTAGGATTGACTTCGACTTTCTAGCAAAGCCTAAAAGAATAGAAAGTTGAAACAAGATGTGTCTCATATCAAGGGTAAAATGAACTAATTGCGATTCAGGAGGAAAGCAAATGAGTTCAATAACTTGCCAAAGTTGTGGACGCATAGATAAGCATGCATCTAGATTCTGCCCATCTTGCGGGGAGAAACTCGCTGACGATAACGAAGAGATCACTGATGCGTTTGAAGTCGTAGAAGCAATACCTCATGAGTATGATCGCGCTCAATTCCCTGAAAGTTGTGGATTGTTCGTGATTGAATCTGGCCCGAAAGCGGGGGCGCGCTATGGACTAGAAGATGATTTAATAGCCATTGGACGCCACAGCAACGCAGGAATATTCCTTGATGACATAACGGTTTCTCGACGTCATGCCCAAGTCGAACGAGTCGGTGAACGTTACATCGTCAAAGACGTTGGTTCTTTGAATGGGACATATATCAATCGTGAAAGAATTGATTCTGCGGAACTTCGTGAAGGGGATGAAGTCCAAATTGGCAGATTCAGACTTGTTTTTTTCCACGGAACAGGTAGTTGAGTTGATTATGTCTGAAGGGAACCTTGAAGAAGTTACTAAGGGTCATGATGAATCTATGTCCATCGGGGAACTCCTCGCTGGATTAGAACCAGAATTTCCAGATATCACAATTTCAAAAATCCGTTTCCTGGAAGCTCAAGGTTTGTTAGAACCGCAAAGAACTGCTTCTGGATATAGACAGTTCACCATTGACGATATGACTATTTTGCGCTGGATTCTTAGGCAACAACGAGAACACTTCCTTCCACTTAAAGTGATTCGTCAATTATTAGATGAATCTGGAGGAAAAATACCAGAAGAAAGTTTGGTTGAAGATGAAGGAGAAGTTCAGCCATTTCGCGAAAGAGGAAAAAATCGTGCTTTTGTAGGTTCTGTAAGTGTCAGCATCGAAGAGTTGGCAAAAGCAGCTGGTCTGGAAATATCTACACTTAGAGAATTAGAAAAAATGGGTTTACTCCTTGGGCATGATGCTGGAAGCACCACGGTATATGACGACGATTCTTTACTAGTAGCCCAACTAGCGTCCATGTTCATTGAGTTAGGTTTCGATATCCGTCATTTACGCATGTATCTCGTTTCGGCTCAACGTGAAGCAGGAACCCTAGAACAAGTATTACTCCCACTTTTACGCGAAGACCCTGCTACTCGCTCACACGTCAATAAGAAATTAAATGAGCTTATCGAAGCAGGCTCTCGTCTTCGTCAAATTATTCTTAGACGTTCATTAGATCGGCTCGGCTAACAAAAGATGAAGTCACCTCAACTCCTCTATACTCGCGATCAAATTACTGAACGAGTGTCGGAGCTAGGCGAAGAATTAACAGCTTCACTTCAAGAAGGAGCGGTGATAGTGGGAGTATTGAAGGGCTGCCTTCCTTTTATGGCGGATCTTGTAAGAGAACTCGACCTCCCAATTGAAGTAGATTTTCTCGCTCTTAGTAGTTTTATGCCGGACACAGGAAGAGTGCGCCTCACTAGAGATCTAGATACAGATATCACCGGTAAGCAAGTGGTGCTTGTTGAAGATCTTGTAGATACCGGCTTACGGCTCAATTTTTTGTTACAGCATTTACGAGGTCGTTCACCTTCAGAAGTGCGTGTATGTGCGATGTTTGATCGGGTAGAACGCCGAGTTATACCAGCCGAATTGCAGCACGTGGGTTTTGAGTTGGACTCGTCTTATGTCGTGGGTTATGGGCTCGATCACGGAGGAAAGTTTAGAAATCTTCCAGAATTAGTCTCAGTAGAATTGGGAGAACTAGAAAGAAGCTCTCAGGAAGTTTGCGATCAGGTTTACGCTTTAGGTCGGGAACATAGGCTACTTTCAGAAAATATATAAGGTGAACAAAGATGATAGAGATGAAAATAATAAATGTTCAGGAAGTTCTGCCTACTAATGTCCCGGTGGTTCTGCTTCAAGAAGAGTCAGGAGATCGAATGCTTCCCATCTTCATCGGAAGGCCAGAAGCCACGGCCATTGGTTTGTCATTAGCTAATCAAACTCCACCACGTCCGATGACTCACGATCTGTTGGTGAAAATTGTAGATTCATTTGGTTTTCAAGTTGAACGTATAGAAATAACTGAATTGCGTGAAAAAACGTTTTTCGCTGATGTATATTTTCGCGGCTCTACCGGAGTAGAGGTGGTTTCTGCTCGTCCATCAGATGCATTAGCGATTGCAGTCCGAACTGGGGCTGCCATTTACGCTGACGAGGAGGTTCTAAATCAGGCAGGTTACCTTGCGGATGACGATGAAGAGCTTTCAGAGGATCAGGTTGAAGAATTTCGTGAATTTCTCGACTCTGTGAACCCGGACGATTTTGCTGAATAAAGTTACTTTTAGTGAAATATTTCGCGCCAAGCGCGCGAAATAGTTGAATTTTTTGCAAAAAAACCCTAATCTTGGAAAATACATAGGTGTAGTTCATTATTTCTGAGCCCAAATAACTGATCGGAAGCAGATTTTCATGAGTGCAAAAAAAACAGAAAAAGGCTATAGCGGCAAAAAAACAGCTGAAATAGTTGGAATCACATACCGTCAGCTTGACTATTGGGCACGAACAGATCTAGTTCGCCCATCAATGACTGACGCTTCCGGTTCGGGAAGTAGACGCTTGTACTCCTACAGGGATCTACTCGAGCTAAAAGCAATCAAGACACTGCTGGACGCTGGTATACGCCTAGAGATGGTAAGAGAAGTTTTCTCTTACTTGTCGAGTGAATTAGATGAAGATGTCACACAAGTCAATCTTGTAATTAGTGGGAATAAGTCCGTTTTAGTGAGAAGCGGGGAAGAAATTGTTGACCTCTTACAAAATGGTCAAGGAGTACTTAACATCCTTCCACTAGCTGGAGTTAAAGAAGAAGTTGATGCAAAAATTGTTGATCTGAATGTTTTTGCTCGCAGGGGAGTGGATGGCCGAGGATCCCCGTTAGTCGTTAACGAATAGATTACGCTCGGTACAGCCATGGCTGAGTTGTACCAAATACAAGATTCAAAAAACTCTGAAAATTTCGCTCATGATTCTGAGAAACGTGTAGCAGAACTTTTTGATTTCTATGGAGTTTCTTGGGAATACGAACCCACAACGTTTGTGCTAGAAGAAGACGAGAGCGGAAATCCACTCTCCGCTTTCACTCCAGACTTTTACCTTCCAGACCATGATCTCTATCTAGAAATAACTACGCTTCGGCAACCTCTAGTCACACACAAGAATAAAAAACTTCGAAAAATGAGT
Organism: uncultured Acidimicrobiaceae bacterium; assembly: GCA_913053885.1. Lineage (GTDB taxonomy): Bacteria > Actinomycetota > Acidimicrobiia > Acidimicrobiales > MedAcidi-G1 > MedAcidi-G2B. The sequence goes on along the minus strand of CAJXGE010000004.1, from coordinate 31,514 downwards.
GAAAAATATCCTGATGTAAATGTACGAATTCTTTACCAACGAGATATTGAAAGATTATTTATAACGCACGCAGCTTAAGTCTGCTTAATTCAAGAGATCTGGTTCTTCTCTAACAATCTTGTCAAATAATCCTTGTGCGCTAAACCAGCTTGCGAAAGGATTCCCGACATACTTGTGAGTATGTTCTGCGGTCTCGTGGTCTAAAACCACTGGTTTGCCTGCTGCTTCTGCGAGAAGTTGCGCTTGGCAAGACCTTTCCATCGTTACAAAAAGCCAGACCGCTTCATCTACAGAATCGCCAACAGTTAACAGCCCATGATTCCTCAAAATAGCGGCACGGTTACTTCCGAGAGAGCGTGCGATCCGAGCTCCTTCTTCAGGATCATTTACTACTCCGGTGTAATCATCAAACAGGACATGATTCTGATAAAAGATGCAAGAATCTTGAGTTATCGGATCAAGCTCTCTCCCAAGTGTTGACCAGGTTTTTCCATATAGGGAATGAGAATGCGCAGCAGCGACAATTTCAGGATGAGCCATATGTATTCCAGAGTGGATAGCAAAAGCAGCAGCATTTACCGCGTAGTTGCCTTCAAGTATCTCTCCAGTATGCGAAATTAGTAGAAGATCCGATACGCAAATATCGCTAAACGGTTGCCCTAACGCATTCACCCAAAAAGTATCGGTGTGTTCAGGATCCCGAACAGTAATATGTCCTGCTACACCTTCGCTAAAACCGAACTTACCGAAAATACGGAAACCAGCTGCTAACCGTTCTTTCCGATGCTGTCTTTCTTCTTCGAGCGACGAAAAGACGGGCATTTCGTAATAAGTAGGTTTACTTCCTTCTGGAGGTTTTTCTGGCATTTTTACTCCTGCTTTGACGTAAATTAATTGTAGAGGAATACCTTCTTCTTAGCCATCTAAGACATTTAACGCTTGTTGTCTCAGCCAGTGGTCGGCTAGTACGAGAAGAGTCATTGACTCAACAAGAGGGACAGCGCGAGGAAGCACACATGGGTCATGCCGGCCTTTAGCGGATAGTTCAACTGGATTATTATCCATGTCAACCGTTTCTTGCGAAGAAGAAATAGTCGCTGTTGGTTTGAAAGCAACTCTAAAAATAACTTCGGCGCCATTGCTGATGCCTCCTTGAACTCCGCCAGAGTTATTTGTAGCAGTCACTGGTCCAGAATCACCGGCTACAAAAGGATCATTATGTGTTTTTCCTGTCATTTCGACAGCGTCAAATCCGCTACCAATATCAAAACCTTTTACTGCAGGAAGCGAAAGCATTCCTTTAGCTAGGTCAGCTTCTAGGCGGTCGAAAACAGGTTCACCGAGACCAACAGGAACCCCCCGTGCAACACAAGTAACAATTCCACCCAATGAATCTCCATTTTTTCGCGCTTCTTCGATGGCAAAAGTCATCTTTGCAGCAGCCTCTGCATCCGGACAGCGAGTGGGATCAGCTTCAATTTGATCCAGAGTGACTGTAGAGGCGTCAACATCAGATTTGATTGTGTGAACCTGAGAAACCCAAGCCAGTACTTCTATGTTGTTAGCTACGTTCAATAACTTTCTGGCTACTGCGCCAGCAGCAACACGTCCAATGGTTTCCCGGGCACTAGATCTTCCACCTCCTTCCCAGTTTCTTATGCCATATTTCTCTTGATAGGTAAAATCGGCATGTGAAGGCCTGTACAGATCTTTCAAGTGATCGTATGCAGCTGGCTGGGCATCTGTATTTCGAACCAATATCGCGATCGGAGTGCCGAGAGTCCTGCCTTCAAAGACTCCCGAAAGTATCTCTGCGGCATCTGCCTCTTTCCGTTGTGTAGTCAAATGGCTCTGCCCAGGACGACGACGATCCAGGTCAACTTGTATATCTTCTTCAGAGATCTCAAGACGAGGTGGGCAGCCGTCAATAACTACCCCTATGCCACCACCATGGCTTTCTCCCCAAGTTGAGATCCGAAATGTATGTCCAAAATAACTACTCACTTAATTGATCATAGATGGCAAAGTAGGTGATAGCCGAACACTTTATTTCGATAATAGAAATGATAGGTTTTTTCGATGACTAAAAGTACTTTGAACTTAGCTACAGCATGGGAAGCCATTTCAGATGAAATAGGAGACCAACCCGCACTTTCATGCGCTGGAATCCACACTTCGTGGGCCAAATTTGATGACAATGCTTCACGCCTCGCGATGACTTTAAGTCAACAAGGAGTTACTCAAGACTCAAAAATTGTTCTCTATTTATATAACGGACCTGAATACTCAGAAGCACAGTACGCGGCTTTCAAAATACGAGGTGTACCAGCCAACGCAAATTATCGCTATTTAGGAGAAGAGCTCGCTTATATTCTTAATAACGCTGAAGCAGAGGCAATATTTTTTGACCACACACTAGCGGATCGAGTAGAAGCAGCTTTACCAAAGTGCCCGCAACTGAAAGCCTTAATTCAAGTAGGTGGGGAAGAAGTACCTTCGTGGGCGATCTCCTACGAAGAAGCCTTATCTGAAGATCCAATGAAACGGATAAATCGAACAGGGGAAGACTTCTGGTTTTTATACACAGGCGGAACCACGGGGATGCCTAAAGCAGTGATGTGGGACCATCACAACATTTTTGGAATGATGCAATCTACTTTCAGGTCGCTTGGTGCCACTCTCCCCAATACTCCAGAAGAGGCAGCGGTAATAGCCCGGCAGGTGATTGACCAAAAATCTGAGATGCGTCAACTCTGCGCGGCCCCTCTTATGCATGGAACATCCGGAATAACAGGACTGATCACCCACTCACATGGAGGGCTAGTCGCAACACTTACTTCAAGATCGTTTGATCCAGATGAACTTTGGGCTGTAGTTGAACAAGAAAAAATAACGATGGTGTCTATTGTTGGAGATGCGTTCGCTAAACCAATGGTGGACTCGTTGGATAAAGCGTCAACTGGAGAAAGTCTCAGAGATATTTCTTCGCTCAGGATGATTTTTTCATCAGGTGTAATGTTTAGTGATCCGGTTAAAGAGCGTTTACTTGAATACTGCGATGTTTCGATTGTGGATTCTTTAGGTTCTAGCGAGGGGACAGGTATTGGCAATCAGATAACTTCTCGCTCTTCAGGAAATACCGGTACCGCTCGTTTTGTCCTCGGTCCTCATACCCGAGTGTTCACTGATGACGGGACAGAAGTGAAACCAGGATCGAAAGAACGAGGGCGTTTGGCTACTGGCTACCCGCTACCTTTAGGGTATTTTAAAGATCCAGAAAAAACCGCTGCAACGTTTCCTGAAATAGATGGTCGCCGTTGGTCCGTAGCTGGTGATTATGCTGTTGTCGAGGAAGACGGAACAATAACTTTATTGGGCCGTGGGTCAGTTTGCATCAACACCGGGGGAGAAAAGGTCTATCCGGAAGAGGTAGAAGAAGCGCTAAAGACTCTTGAAAGTGTGCGCGACTGCAATGTGGTAGGGCTGGAAGATGACCGCTGGGGTCAAGCAGTTACTGCCGTGGTTCAACTCGAAGAGAACACGACTTTCGAAGAAGACCCGATTGAAACTTTAAAAACAGATGTGCGCGAGGTTCTCGCTGGGTACAAGGTCCCAAAGGAGATTGTGCTTGTTCCCAAAATTCAGCGAAGCCCTAATGGTAAAACTGACTACAAATGGGCGAAAGAGACAGCCGAGACACTGCTTTCAAAGGATTAAATTAGATCTCTTCAAAGATTGTTTCAGCGCTGGGTGGTCGCCGTTCTTGAATCTCCCTATGGCGAGCAATGATAGCTGGGATATGAGTCTCGTCAGTGAAAATCCAAAATTTGTTCTCAGTAACTGCGTCGTGTACTAAATCTGCAACAACATTGGGTTTAAGAGCGTTTGCGTGTAACCATTCAATCATTGCTTCGCGCTGTGATACGTCTTCATCGGAGGGGGGTTCCGCAAGTGAGGATTTCATTCCTTCAGGTTGGTTTCTCTCTGACGTAAAAATGTTAGTAGAAACAAATCCGGGGCATAAGCAGGAGACACCGACATTAGATCCAGCGTCCCTCATTTCTGCAAAAAGCGTTTCAGCGATAGTTACTGTTGCATGCTTTGAGGCACTATAGGGTCCAAGATTAGCAAAAGATGTATGCCCAGCTACCGAAGCCGTCATCACTACATGCCCCTCATCTTGCTTAACTAAGCCTGGTAAGAAAGCATTTAAACCATGGATTATTCCGTAGAGATTCACGCCTAAAACCCATTTCCACTGTTCAAGAGAGCTCTCCACTATGGTTCCACCTGAAGCAACCCCTGCATTGAGGCAAAGAACATGAGCAGCACCGAACTGACTGATCACAGTTTCTGCAAAATTATTTACATCCTCAGGATTGGAGACATCGCACGGGATACCCAGTACTTCGATGCCACTAGATTCAAGATTTGCAACAGTTTCTTCCAAGACTGGGACTTCTACATCAGCTAAAGCGAGTTTCATACCAGCGGCTCCGAATCTCTCGGCAAAAGACTTTCCTAGCCCAGAGGCTCCACCAGTAATTACTGCAACTTTTCCATCTAAATTTTCCATAAGTTTCCTTAAATTATTTCATTTCGAATTCTAAAAGAGCCTGCTCTACAACCTCCGGCAAAGCAGGATGAATGTACAGTTGCTCTCTGCCCATTTCATCTACAGTTTGCCCTAGGGTCATCCCTTGTATCAATTGCTGAATCAAAGTAGGGGACTGAGGCCCAATAAGATGAGCGCCTAAAAGGGTTCTATTTTCTGGGTTGGCTAAAAGTTTGATAAAGCTGGTTTCATCTTCCATTGCCCATCCGTAAGCAGTATCAGCAAAAGAGCGGCTCGCTACTAAATATGGAATCTTTTTTGCTACCGCTTGTTGCTCCGTCAGTCCAACCGAAGCAATAGGAGGGTAACCAAAAACAGCAGCAGGAGACAATGAACGATCGACAGATAAAAGATTTTGCGGATTGCTTATATTGTGTCCAACTATTCGGGCGTCCGCGTTAGCTAAATGTTTCAACTGAATTGGATTAGTTATGTCGCCAATAGCCCAAACACCTTTAGCGGAGGCCTGCAAGAAGGAGTTAGTAGTAATATGTCCACTGTTTGTTATTTCTATGTTTCCTTCGGAAACGTTTAACTGATCCGTGTTTGGTATACGTCCGGTAGAGATCAGCAGTTCATCGCACTCAATGGTCTCTCCAGAGGAAAGATTTAATTTGAAGTCTTTATCGTGATTCACGTTGTCTACTTCTGTTTCAAGGAGCAAGTTAAATCTTTTCTTATAAATATCAGTTATTCGATTTGATATATCTGAATCAAGTCCGCGAAGGAGATGGCTACCTCTATGAATAATCGTTACTTCGCTCCCGAATGATGAGAAGATATGCGCCATCTCGACAGCAATAAACCCACCACCAATAATCACTAAGTGCGATGGGAGATCACTGATACGCATAATTTCATCTGATGTCACATAGGGGACTTGGTCAAGTCCAGAAATATTGGGAATCTCAGGACGGGCTCCGGCGGCTACAACTACTTGTTCTGCAGTGACAACTTCCTCACCAATCTGAAAGGTTCGTTCACCAATAAACCGAGCCATATTCCTGTAAACAGTGACATTTGGAAGAGACATCCGATAATCGAGCCCCGATTCAGTTATGGGATCAATGCGATCAAACACCCGGTCTCTGATTTCAGGCCAGCGAGCGTTCACAAAAGTTGTTTCAATACCAAATTTTTCATTAGTTCTCGCCATGTATGCCCGGTCAGCAGCATAAATGAACATCTTTGAAGGGACGCATCCTCGATTAAGGCAGGTTCCGCCAAACTCACCGGGCTCTACAATAGCGATATTCCATTCGTCATGACGTTCATCAATGATGGAATTACCAGATCCGGCACCAATTATAAGCAGGTCGTAATGCGACACTTTTCTCCATTCGCCAGCAGCTAGATCATCTAACTTCTCGGCACGTCCTCCCAAGCGGCTCCCTTAAACGGATCAGGCTCTTTTGGTAAGCCAAGGACTCTTTCTCCAATTATGTTTCTCTGCACTTCGTCTGTTCCACCAGCGATACTTATCCCAGCCGCACCTAAGCATGCATTAGCCCATTGTTCCCCGTTTTCATTCTCAGCATCCCAAGCCTGAGCTTCAGCTCTCACAAGACCTATGCTTGTGTCACGAACTAAACGGGCTATCAGAGCGCCATTAAGTTTTGCTATTGATCCTTCAGGTCCAGGAACTTGCCCTGCTGATACGGCATCACGAATTCTTTGACCAATGAATCCTTTGATTTTCTCTTTAATCCAGAGATCAGCAAGTTTCTGTCTAATTATGGGGTCGTTGGCTTGTCCGCTATCTTGGGCAAGTCTAATTAAGTCTGGGCTTCGATCAGTATTTAGACCTCCGGCGCTCGCCCCAATAGACACTCTCTCAAACATCAACATGGAAATAGCTAAATTCCAACCCTGGTTTAGCTCACCTAGTTGAAAGTTCTTTGGAATGTGCAAATCGGTAAAGAACACTTCGTTAAATCCACTCCCTCCGGAGATTTGTTTAAGTGGCCTTACCTCAACTGCGGGATCGCTCATATCAACAATAAACATTGTCAAGCCGCGGTGTTTTGGTAAGGAAGGATCAGTACGTGCGACAACTAGTCCGTAGTCGCAGTAGTGAGCACCTGAAGTCCAGACTTTTTGTCCATTGATTACCCATTGATCGCCATCTAGTACTGCACGAGTAGAAAGACTGGCGACATCAGATCCAGCACCAGGTTCAGAAAAGAGCTGACACCATATAGTTTTTCCACTGATGTTGTCGGGCATGAAGCGAAGTTTCTGTTCATGGGTTCCGAATTGGTTTAGCATCGGTAGGCACATGCCATGAGAAATGGAAAGCGGCGAAGTGGGCATGTGCCAGCTCCCCGAAACCTCATTGAAGATTTCTTGGTGTGTATCGCTTAATCCTGCCCCACCGTACTCTTCTGGAAAAGTGATTCCGGCAAGACCGGCTTGGGATAGATCCATTTGGAAGGATTTAGCTTTATCTAACGAGGTTGCATCGGCATCTCCGATGCCGTCTTGGCTCTGATCTTTTTGTGTGCTTTGTTCAGAAAAAAAACTTTCAATTTTCGAACGAAATAAATCTTTTTCTGAATCTTCAAGTTCGTTAATGGTGTCACTCATCTTTCTGATAATAATGCTGTGGTTTGGTGTTCACGTCATCGGCATCCACAAGATTGACGGGAGTGGATTTGTGATGCCTAACGCAACAGATGCCGGTAAGGTCTTTATTGCATTTGCTTGTGTCGAAAAGAGTTACTGTGGTATTTAATCGTTCGAAAGTTTCCTTAGTGGTGATGGCTGGGGGCTTGGGTTCACGTTTCGGTGGAAATAAACAGCTTGAAGGTGTCGGGCCTAACGGCGAGGCCTTCTTAGATTACGCAATCAAAGATGCAAACAATTTAGGTTTAGGGCAAACAGTCATCGTGGCCAGAACTGATATTGATGAAGAACTACGCAGCCATTTAAATGAACGACATGGAACAGATTCAGAGATAACGATTGTCCATCAGGATTCATTCGGTCCGTCACGCCCGAAGCCCTGGGGCACAGGCCATGCGATTCTAAGTACCTCTTCTGTATTGAACGGACCAATCATTGTTGTAAATGCAGATGACTATTACGGAGAGAATGGAATAAAACTAGCCCTAGAGGCAATAGAGGACACTGATGGTACAGCAGGTGCTTTAGTAGCTTTTGAATTAAGACAAACTCTTTCTGCAACTGGCTCTGTAAGTAGAGGGATATGTAAGGTTTCCTCATCCGATGACTTCCTTGAAGAACTAGTGGAGACTCATGGTATAAGAAGTGAAGGAGGTGTCATTCAGGCTGACGACCCGTTAGGAGTCTTGGAAGAAGATGCCCCGGTCTCGATGAACCTTTGGGCTTTGCCGCTTGAAGCAGTGAATCGACTGGCTGGCCAGTGGGCTTCTTTTTATTCGCAGAACTCAGACGACCCATCTTCTGAATTTCTACTCCCAGAAGCTTTAGATCATCAACGGTCAGAAGGATTACTTTCTATACGGGTTGTTACATCTCCAGAAAAGTGGGTCGGTATCACGAACCGCGAAGACCTAGAAATAGCCCAAAAACTCTTTTCTGGTCAGTAGTTATTCGTCAAGTAGGCGCTCGTCAGAGATAGATAGTCCTGGTATTTCGGGTTGTATGTCAAACCCTTTCTCTGCGGCGAGATCAAGGATAGCTTGTTCACAATTAAGCCAATTTGTGACACGCGGCCCTGGAAGTTCTTGGTTGTAGGGGGCGTCAAAGACGATGACGGAATTACCTGAAGATCTTAGGGAGGTTACGTTGTGTGGAGCATCCTCAATGTAAATATCGGCTTCTACTTCTGGTTTCTCTCCAAGAAAGCAAATGTCTCGATAGGGGATTCGTGCTTGATCTAACCATTCGACTGTGTCAGTTACAGCTATAGCATGCCCCCAGTTCACATAAAGTCGATGGGTGATGATTCGTATCCAAACTCCAGCATCTGAAAGTCGCCAGAGAACTTCTGAAGCATTCTCAAAGACCGGCATTGATCGAAACATGCGAGATTCTTCAACTGCTCTGTGGTGAAGGTCTTGAAACTGGTCTCTGGAGAGACCCCATTCGGAGAAATCCCAACTACGCTCTTCCGGAAGTGATGATTCTGAGATGTTTAGAGCATCGGCTACTAATGGGCGGAAAGCTGCGGTGTAGTCTGCGCAGACCCCATCTAGGTCCACACCAAGTATGAGTGTCTCTGAAGCCATGTTCTTAGAGTAGTAGAGAGTTCAACAATTTTTAAAGATGGTCAAAAACGACAAAACCCCCACTGTCCGAAGACAGTGGGGGTTTTGATTCGTTTAATTACCGAGCAAATCCCTGTCCAAGAGCCTTGATTGCGGCATCTTTAACAGAAATGAAAGCGATCATTGCAATGGCGGCTGCGACATCGCGACCGAAATCTCCCATTTGCAATACTTCCATGCCAGCGCCGTAGCCCCAACCTGAAATATCGGAAATCATTACGAAAAGGTAAGCCCAGACCAGCTGCATATGCCCGCCGATTACTGGAATTCCTTTAATCATTGAATTAACACCGACCATGTCTAAAACACTGTCGATTACTGCCATGACACCTTGAAAGATCATTGCTGTGATCATTAAGGTGAGAATGGTTGCCATCATGATGATGCATCCCCTTTATGGTTTGTCCTCGGGTCGGGTTGACCCGATATATCTAGACAGTGAAAACGCTATTTGAGATACAAGTTTTGTCAGGGACCATTTCGAATAGCGTAGTTACATAAACACTCTCCGTGAGAGGGTATTTTTGGTTATTTTGACTGATTTGCTCTATTTAGCTATTTCTTCGTGGTAATCCTCTTCGACGTTCACTTTCCAGATGTCATGTGATGCACCAAAGATGTTTTCAACAGAAAGCATGGCGGTCAGCATTGAATGATCCTGATTGTTATAGCGGTGCATACCATTACGTCCTACGGGATAAACATTTTGAGCATGGGTATCAAGCCATGAACGAATAGTTTCAACATTTTTCTGGTATTCGTTGTCATACATTGGATACGCCCGAGGCATTCGAACAACGTATCCTCCTTCAATGACTTCGGGATCTACTAATCCAAGAACCTGTAGTTCATGTATTCCTTGATTTATGAGTTCTTCATCCGGAGAGTTCCATAGTTTGTCTCCGATATTGACAAAATATTCGAGACCTAGACAGGTTCGACCTTCTTTAACAAGATACGGAGACCATTGGCCGAAATTCTGAACACGTCCGACCTCTACATCCCCGGAATGGATATAAATCCAATTATCAGGAAATCCTTTATTTTCAGGGACGATTAAAGCAACAGTCAAGAAGTCTCTGAAGGTCAAAGAAGAGGCAGCCGATAAAGCCTCGCTGGATGCGGGAGGGTCCATCGCCTGCAAAAGGTGGGGTAGAGGCATGGAGGAAATAACAGAGCTTGCGGGAAAGGTAACAGAACCATTAGGCCCGCTAGTAGTAACGCTCACTACTTTTCCATTTTCATGAATGAATTTCTCTGCCTTGTGTTCAAAGAGCACTTCATTGCCTTGGTCAATAACGAGATCGTGGCATTTCTCCCACATCATGCCTGGTCCGAATTTTGGGTACTCAAATTCTTCGATCAAACTTGTTATATCTTTCTGATTCCTTTTTGGCAGCACCGCGTTAATAACGGCTTTAAAAAGAGACAGGTTTTTTATTCTTTGTGCTGCCCAGTCGGCTTGAAGTTGAGTAGCAGGAATTCCCCAAACTTTCTCTGTGTAGGTTTTAAAGAATTTCCCATAGAGTCGCCATCCAAAGCGACTCGCAGTCCATCCCTCAAAATGAGTTTGATTTTTTGGTGGATTTATGCGAACCCAAACATAGGAGAGAACGCAAAGAATTGATTCCCAAATTCCTAGATTTCGAAGAGCGTTAGTGGCTTTTAACGGATAATCGTAAAACTTGCCGTCATAATAAATTCGGCTCATCCGTGGGCGAAGGAGAAAGTCTTCGCTATCGAGTATTTCATGCCATAAATCTGAAACTGCAGTAACTTTTGTAAAGAATCTATGGCCGCCAATATCAAAACGCCATCCATCTCTCTCGGCAGTGCGGCTTATTCCCCCCACCACAGAGTCTGCTTCTAAAACAGTGGTTGTTTCTCCTGCTTTCCCAATTTGGTAGGCAGCAGTCAAACCAGCAGGTCCAGCGCCAATAATAATTGGTTTTGCTTCTCTGGAATTTATCTCAGAAGATTCGTTCATATCCCTAGCCTAGGGCGTCTCCCTCATGTCGTTGGGTCAAATCAAGTACCATAACTTTATGGCATCAACAGAAACTGTTGAATCGAAAGACAAGCTCTATCTACTTAGCGTATGTGTAGTAGCAGTCATTGTAGCAGCAGGGGCATTTCTTAGATTTTTTGCGGGTACCCCTCTTTGGCTTGATGAAGCAATTTCCGCTTCTATAGCGGAGAAAGGACCACAAGGAATAGTAGATGCTCTTCGGCGTGACGGCCATCCACCGCTTTACTACTTTCTTTTATATTCTTGGTCTTCCATATTTGGGGATTCCGACTTTGCACTTAGAGCACTTTCAGGAACCATTTCCTGTTTCTCTATCGTGCTTATTTATTTTATTACACGTAAATTCTCAAACCCATGGGTGGCGTTACTTACCGTTGGTGTACTAGCTAGTAGTCCGTTCGCCATTCGTTATGCCACAGAAGTCCGAATGTATTCACTCCTGGCTTTACTGATTCTTATAAGCCACATCCTGTTTGAAAAAACATGGCGAAACCCAACACCAATCAGACTCTTTGGGATTAGTTGTGTAATTGCTTGTTTGTTGTATACCCATTACTGGTCTCTGTTCCTTGTGCTCTCTTTAGGAATAGTTCTATTTGTAGGACTGTTTCGCGGAAAAGAAACCACATCAAAATTGTGTAAAAAGCTGGGATACGCCGTTGCTTTAGGCGCCATAACCTTTATTCCTTGGTTGCCTGTCTTCCTCGAGCAGTTATCTCATACCGGTACACCTTGGTCAGAGGCACCTCGTCCTACAGTTGCTGCGGCTTTAGCTCTTGAGTCGTATGCCGGAGGAAGAGGATCAGAAGCATTACTAGTAGCGGTTGGAATAGTTATTTTGGGGGCGCTTGGTCTTTTTTCTCGTAAACAAGATTTTGGAGGAAAGAACGAAACTGTTTTAGGGAAGACGAACTACTCTTTCCTAAAAATATCATTTGGACTTGGTTTGGTAACCATGATTGTCGGAACTTTAACGAGTCTCATTCTTGATTCGGCGTTTCAAGGAAGATATGCAGTTTTTGCATTTATCCCGATTGTTTTTTGTGTAGGGGTAGGTCTGAGTCAGACTCCACGAAAAATAGCCCTCGTATTACTTGCTAGTCTCTGTCTTCTTTCTGCTGGTTCGGTGGTCCGTGAACTCTCTAAAGATCGAACTCAAATAGGAGAAATAACAGCACAGATTGAAGAGAATGGAAATGCAGGAGACATGGTGGTCTTTTGCCCAGATCAACTAGCGCCAGCAGCTAATCGGATTTTAGATGGCAGATTCCTTTTATATGCATATCCGAATCTTGATACTGGAGAGACAGTTGATTGGTATGACTATGAAAAACGTAATACTGGTTCCAACCCAGTGGAAATAGCAGAAAAAATTCTTTCATTACATATTCAAGAACAGTCCATTTGGCTTGTTTGGATTGATGGATATGCAACCTTTGATAGTAAGTGCAGTGAACTTAGGGCGCATTTAAGTGTCGCATCAAGCAGTACCACTATTTTTGTTCAAGCGGATGGAGAGCAGTACTACAACTCGGCTAATCTAGTGAAATTTTCAAAATGATTCATGCTTTAACAAAGAATCTAGACAAGGCCTTATTTTCAATCGTCGCAGCTTGGTTGACTTCTCGAGCGATAGTTCTAATAACGATGTGGCTTACTCATACATTTGCTACAGACCATTACCGAGAGTTCACTTCCCAAGGGTTTCGTCTTTGGGACGCGGGCTGGTATCAGCAGATAATAACCGCCGGTTATGAACAGGTAGGTCAAGAATCCTTCCGCTTCTTTCCTGGGTTCGTCTTAATGGGACGGCTAGTGACTCAGTTCCTTAGCGGAAAAGAAGTTTGGGCTTCGTTGTTGGTGACAAACGTTTTTTCACTCATCACGTTCCTGCTTCTCTATCGGCTGATTGTTTCTGAAGGAGGCAGTGCTCGTAGAGCAAAGAGAACAGTCTGGGTGTTCTCAGTTTTTCCCGCATCGTTTGTCCTGGTTTGGGGTTATGCGGAGAGTATGTTTTTAACTCTGACCCTCTTGTTCTTCCTTTCGCTAAGAAAGCAAAATTGGAAAGTTGCTGCAATCTTTGCTTGTATGGCTGGTTTCACTCGACCGACTGGAGCGCTGCTTTTCTTCGCGGCTATTTCGACGTCAGGGTTTTCGTTATGGCGTGGCAACTTAAAGAAACGTGCAGAACAACTTCTAGCTTGCTTAGGTGGTCCGTTAGGAGTCACAATTTTTCTTTTATGGTCGAATTCTCGTACTGGTGAGAATTGGCTGCCCTTTACTGTGCAGCGAGAATTTCGCGGTGGATTTATAGATCCGTTTAGGCGTGCTTGGTCAGGATTTTCAGAGGTCTTGAACTTGGAAGCCGACGCTTTCCACGTCTTGGTTGCCTTATTTTTTCTGATTCTGCTGGTAGTGATTTGGAAAAGGCTCCCCAGGCAATATTTTTGGTATTCGTTCGTTACTTTTGTTGTTTCTGTTTCTGCCGAAAACTTGAATAGTCTCGAGAGATATTTGATGACAGCTTTCCCGTTCGTTATGGCTTTGGTTATTTTGAGCGAAGGTAAACGAATTGAAAAATTAATTTACCCAATTTCGGCTCTTGGCCTTGCAGGACTTACCGCAATTTCATTTTTAGGCATATACGTGCCATAAATCCGCTATAACGCGGAAACGACCCCAAGTAGCCTTCCGGCGAACCGGTTAACTCCTTGGAGTCGTTCCTAACGTTGCGTGACACCGAATGAAATTTCAAGAAATAACATTCCTGAATAAAAAACCCCGAAAGGTTTTTCATCCGAACATAATTTTGAATTTCCGTCAAAATAAAAAACTATGTCTGGTGAACCGTACGCTCTAAGAGCTAAAGCATTTAATTCTTTAACTACCGAAGTAACTAAGGAACCTAATGCTTTTGACACATCGACCAGAATCCACTTATTTGTTTTGTTATCCGTCAATAACTCCACAAATTCGTGCTGCAATTAAATGCAGAAACTGGATCGACTGAGGTGCTTATTGGTTGGAGTAAGAATCCGAAGATTCATACCGACCTACCAACTCGACACCTCAGTGCCTACGGCTGACTAACTAATTTCCGAAGAAACCAGTGTGTCACGGTCCTCCCCAAACATTTAATGGAAACTTTCCCGAAAGTGACATTCCTCCGCCGAAACCAGCTTGCGCTTTTTTCGGGGGTGGTTTGTCGGTCTTATCGGTTCCGATAACCACGCTATGTTTGGCGTGAATGCATCTTGTCGCGAATTGCACAACTCGTCAACCCATTTTTAGGTATTCCCCAAATTTCGTAACAATTTCCCCAGAGATTCCGTTTCTTTCCACACGTTTGTCCACAGTAAGGAGAAAATAGTGCCTAATTCATGGGTTTAGTTAACCAGGATCACTCCACTGAGCAAAGCTCCAAGGGCGGAAAAGAGACCCAAAGCGCCAGTAGAAGCTTTCACCTTAATTGATTTTGTTTTGCTGTGAACCAGCGCAAAGACACCTGACGCAGCTACAAGGAGAAGTTTGATAAATAAGGTGATGTGATATGTAGAGTCTTTATCTGACAGGTCTGTAGAAAAGATTCCCCATATCCCCGTAATCAAAGCAAGAGCCATAAATGCCCATGAAAATTTCCCGAATCGGGCGGCCGCTATTCGAGGGGCATCATCGCTTATTTTTCGAAGAGTAGGAACTAACGCCACCATGAGGAGTTGCCCCCCGACCCATCCACAAACCGAAATAATATGCAAGAAGATACGAGCGGTGTTCATTTTGTTTTCAGCTCCATAAGCCACGTTCGAGAAGAATCTCTTTGAGTAAATCAGGTTTGTCCGTCATAATTCCATCAACTTCAAGGTCAAGCAGGTTCTTGATTTCTGAAGGGTCATCAATGGTCCATACATGGACCTGAAGGCCGTTTTTATGGGCGTTGTCGACAAATCTTTGATCCACCAAAGGTATTCCACTTTGGCGTACTGGAACTTGCAAACAATCAAAGGAAAATTTTGGCTTTCCGATACCGAAGTTTGATACACGGAATTTTGCTACGCCTTTAGGCCCTGCGGAAGTACAGGCCTTGCCACCTAGAAGTTTTTGAATACGCTCAATTCGTCGATCTGAGAAAGAACCAACACAGACTCTGTCTAGCGCGTTGTGCTTAATTAACAGATCGGCAAGTGGTTCTACAACTTCGTCATGCTTTGGATCAATATTTATTTTCACCAATGGAAACTCTTCAAGGAGTTCTTCAAATAGAGGTATTGGGTCTGTTCCGCCAACACGGGCTTCTTGTATCTGATCCCATTTGAGATCCGAGATGGAGCCAGTTGAATCCGTAACACGATCTAATTTGGAGTCATGAAAAGCGATGACGATGCCGTCTGCAGTGAGATGCACGTCGGTCTCAATGTATTTGTAGCCGATTTGAACTGCATACTCAAAGGCCCGCATAGTATTTTCTGGCCATGCCCCCGTTCCACCGCGGTGTGCGAAAGCTAAGAATGGATCAGATCCGAAGAATGAATGTTTCTTGGTCACAGAACATTACCTTACGGAGTTAATAAAGAAACCGGCCATTTAATCGCAATCCAATAGAGTTTGGCACGGTAGCGTAGAAGTGTGACTCGTAGAACAAAAATAATTGCCACTATTGGTCCCGCATCAGAATCTGAAGTTGTTTTGCGGGAAATGATTCAGGCTGGTATGGATATAGCTCGAATAGGGTTAGCGCATGGAACCTATGAACTTGCTGAAGAGCGGATAAAACTAATCAGGAAAGTTGCTTCAGAAGAAGGCAAACCTGTTGGAATTTTATTAGATCTTCCTGGCCCCAAAATACGAGTAGGAGACTTTGGCGAAAAGCAAGTGGAGCTTGTTGAAGGAAGCAATGTTGAACTCTTTATCGGTAGCGAAGGAAGCACAATAGGCAGAATCGAAGTTGATTATGAAGGTCTTCTCACTCATGTTCAAGAAGGTGCCGAATTAAACATTGGAGACGGTCGAGCAGTCGTTAAAGTGACGTCCGTTCTCAGCGATCGACTTCAAGCGACTATTTTGCATGGGGGAGTGCTTTCTGGCAGACCAGGGGTTCATATACCCTCAGATCAACTTTCTTTAACCGCGCCGACGTCAGAAGATTTAGAAGCGATAGATAGATTCCTTCCACTTGGAATAGATATTCTGGCGCTATCTTTCGTGAGGACAGCAGGCGACATAGAGCGATTGAATCTTCCACCGCATCCCGACGGACCGTTAGTTGTAGCAAAAATTGAAACACAAGCAGCGTTGGAGGACTTACCTGGAATAATTGACACCGCAGGAGCAATCATGGTTGCACGCGGTGACCTTGGCCAAGAATATGGCATAGAAGGCCTACCAATGCTCCAAAAAAATATTATTAGAGAATGTATAGCTTCTGGTCGCCCTGCAATCACAGCTACGCAAATGCTTGAAAGTATGGTTGATGCGCCTGAACCAACACGCGCAGAAGTATCTGATGTCGCCAATGCGGTCTGGGATGGATCAAGCGCGGTGATGCTTTCTGGTGAAACAGCTATCGGTTCAGATCCTGTAAATGTAATTTCAACAATGGGTAGAATCGTTGAACGTGCTGACCAGGAATTTGATCATCGTGGTTGGGTGGGTGATTTAGCTGAAATTCGTCTAACGAATAGAGCAATGGCAGAAACATCGATAACTGATGCAATGACACTTGCCACTTCACGTGCGGTAGTTGAATTAGGGATAAAGACTATTGTATGTATATCGGGTTCAGGATTCACTGTCCGCTCCATGGCGCGATTCAGACCTTCAGCACGCATTCTTGGTTTGAGTAGTGACGAAAGAACAGTGGGGCAGCTCTCATTAAGCTGGGGAACTGAACCTAGGCACCTCTCTGTAGAAGGAACGATAGATGATCGCGTTGTTGCTGCTTTACAGTTAGCTCGCGACAATGGGGATCTTGAAAGTGGTCAAATGGTAGCTGTTCTTGCCGGAACCAGTGATTCTTCAAGATCAACAAATGTTCTACGAATAGAACAAGTTCCCTAGAAACTTAAGTGATCAAGAACCTAATTACAGTTTGGATTTTTATCAACAGGGATTTGAACTACTTGTCCAAAAAGAGTGCAGGAACATGTTTCTACACAGTCTGTTAGTTGCCCTCGTTGTTGCCAGATAGAAAAAGTTAAACCAGCAGCGATAACAAGAAGTAGGGACCGAAACACAACTTTTCTTACCAGCCTAAAAATAAACCAAGTTCCGATAAGGACTATAACTATGGCCCCTACGCTTAGTCCTTTTAGAAGATCCGGGTTTGCCCAAGTAGGCAATTCGCCAAGTTCAGGGATGATTGAGAGATCAATGAAATTTACAAGCATCTTTCTATATTAGATTCACGGGCGTTACGAGTGTGATATGGGTAAAGAACTAAACTGTGAATATGGTAAATGAATTCCCATTTGTAGGAGTAGTCCTTAATGGTGGACGCAGCGAACGGATGGGAGTAGATAAAGCGGACCTTACGATAGGGAAAGAAACACTACTTCAGTTGACAATTTCCGGACTCAGAGAAGTGCACGCCTCGTCTATTTATGTTGTCGGCAAAGAATCTGCTGAATTTGTAGGCGGAGATGTAATCCAAATAAAAGATATTTGGCCAGGGGAAGGACCTCTTGGCGGGATTATTACTGCGCTTCAGTCCATAAAAGAAAGCGACATCCCAGTTATGATTTTGGCATGCGACTTTCCAAACCTAGATGTTGCGGAAATAAGAGTCTTGATCGAACATGCCTACTCAAATCCTGACTCCATAGTGGTTCCTTCAGTCAAAGGCCACAAACAATGGATGCATGCATGCTGGCCTACAACAGCAGTAGGCCACATAAAGGAATCTTTCGCAAGAGGTGAGCGCGCTCCCCACAGAGCGATAGAAGGGCTAAAGACGATAGTCCTAGAAAGATCTGAGATGAGAGCGTATTTAGATGTAGATACTCCTGAAGAGTTTGAGAAAGCAAAGAGAATTTTCAAGGAACAAAATGAAAAGAAATAAACCCAATCCGGTTTTTGAATCTTCCTCAACCCACGACTTTGATTATGTAGATATTCAAGAGAGTCTAGAAACCCTTATAGATGAGCTTCTTCTAGAAGAGCGAATCGCGGTAGATACAGAGTTCCATAGAGAAAAAACCTACTACCCAAGTGTCGCTCTGGTTCAAATAGCGCATTCGAAAGGTATCTCTTTGGTTGATCCACTCACAGTAGAACCGAAAGTATTTGCCAAATTATTTGACAGCGACGTTTTGATCGTAATGCATGCAGCAGGTCAGGATCTTGAAGTCTTTCAACATATTTGCGGCGTGGTCCCACGGCGTCTATTTGATACCCAGATTGCCGCTGGATTCATTGGAATGTCTACACCTTCGCTCGCTAATCTCTACGAAAAACAGTTAGGGATCAAAGTGAAAAAAGAGAGCAGATTAACTGATTGGCTGGCTAGGCCGCTTAGTGAGTCACAACTTGAGTATGCGGCAAATGACGTACGGCATCTTCTAGAAGTTCATGAACAACTCACTAAGCAACTTTCGGATCATGGAAGGCAAACATGGGTTGATGCCGAATGCGCACTTCTTTTAGAAAAAGAAAGAGGGCGACGTGAGCCAGAACACGCGTGGAAGAAAATAAAAGAAGGTCGAAATTTAAATGGTAAAGCGTTAAATAACATTAGAGCGCTTGCGGCTTGGCGTGAAATAAAAGCTTCGAATCTTAATATCCCTGTTCGCTATGTCTTTCCTGATTTGGCTTTGGTCGGAATAGCGCAACAGGAACCGACAGACATTGAATCGCTAGAGAACGTACGCGGTGTTGAATCTAGGCATCTTAAGGGTCCGTTCCCAGAGGAAATTTTTCACACCTTGCGGAATGCAAAGGAATTAGATCCTTTACCAAAGGCCAATAAGCGGGGAAAAGATACGACTAAAGATCTACGGGCAGGCGTAACACTTGTTTCTGCTTGGATCGCACAAGCAGCACGACAACTAGAGTTAGATCCGGCGATGCTTGGTACGCGTTCTGACATAGAAGCACTAGTTAGAGGTGATCCTGATGCGCGCATGGGCTCTGGATGGAGGCATCAAATAGTTGGTGAGCCAGTAAAAGAACTACTACAAGGAAAGGCTGCTTTAGCTTTCGATACTGATGGTGGTTTAGTTCTTGAGCGAAGAGAAAAAAGATAAACTAGTGGGTTAAGACTTTAAAATTTGATCGCTAAAGTATAAGAAAAACAAGCATTTATCAGGAGTGACGTGGTGAAAAAAGGACGGCATCGGAGATTCGAAGAAGCGCGGGCGTTGAAGCGAAGTGAAGATCTAGATCTGGATTCAATTTTTGAAAGCCTTTCTTCGGACGAAGAAGACGAGCATATCTCACCCGCACATGCTGCTTGGGCTGACGAATTTGAAGAAGATGAAGAAGAGACAGCTTAGGCTGCTAACTACCCTCCAGTTTCTTCAAGAATTTCATCTAATTTGAGTATGTCTTCTTCATAGACGACACCAATGAAAGCATTACTTTCGTCTGTTACGGCAAGAACGTCAATTTCATAGTCCTCCATTGCCGCCACAGTATCCCGAAGTGACCATGATGGTCGTGCTACAGGTAGGTCGTTGCGAAGAAGTTCAGAAACAGGGGTTTCATCCCAGGACGAACGTTCAACTTCCGATAGGTCAGAGAGGCTTATCATCCCTAAATAATTATCTTTATCTACGACAGGAACTGAACGCTGTCGCCTGCCCAAAACGTGCAAATAAACAAATTCTGAAGTTGTTGCGTCTGGGGGGACAGTAAGCACATCGGTTGTAAGGGCTGAAGTGATTGGCAAAGTAAATCTTCGTTCTAAATGCCCAAGGCGAACGTTCTGTTGGTGTTCAGCCACAGAAGATTTGCCTCCTACTACCTGGCTGACAGCTGCCGCTATAAGCGCTGGGACCACGAAAGAAGATCCAGTTGACTCAGCTACAAACATCACAGCTGCGATAGGGGCTTTATATCCAGCACCTAAGAAAGCAGCTAATCCTAGTGTTGGATATAAACCAGGACGTTCTGCCTGCAAAATTTCTCCCGTGAATTGTCCGAGAATCACTCCTTGTACTGCAAGAGGAATAAAGAGTCCGCCCACACCTCCAGCTCCAAGCGTGACCACAGTGGCAGCTAGCCGCATTCCAAATAAAAGAGCAATTAATCCTAATCCATGGTCTGGATTGACTACCCAAGACATAGCTTCCTGACCGGGGCCAATAGTAAGAGGGGCATCAAAAACGAAATCTGCCCAGAGAGCAAGTAAAGCAAGAAGGACACCACCAAGCAGAATTCTTGGCAAGAAATTTTCTGATTTGGATTGAGATTTGGCCCAACGAACTAGCCAAGCCATTGAACGGCCACCTACTCCAGCACCAATTCCAATTACTAAAGCGCCAAGCATGTCACCAGCTTCAACGCCACTAAACATGGCAGTTAAGTCATTAGCGGTAAACCACATTTGGTCGCTATCGGCTCCAAGGCGGAATTGCGGATTATCAAGAAAAGGAACTACTGCGTCATGGCCAATGAAATTTATATATGTGACATAGCTGGTAGCGGCGGCGAGCAGAGAGGGAAGAAGAGCTTTACGATTTACGTCATCTCGGTATGGTGCTTCCAAAGCAAAAAGTACACCAGTCGCTGGGGCTTTAAACACAGCAGCTACTCCAGCGGCGGCGCCAGCTGTAAGAAGAATACGAACATCCTCTCTTCGTAACCAATTTTGGAATCGATCACGAACCGCTAATCCAGTTACTGATCCTGCATAAATTGAGGGTCCCTCTAAGCCCAGAGCCCCTCCGGAGCCTATTGTTGCTACACCGGCCAGAAGTTTGGCGGGAAGTTCACGTATTGAGAGTCGCGGATTCTTTTCATGAAATGCCCTTACGAATTCATCAGACGTTGCCGGTGTGGTTTTCCCACCCAGATATCTAAGAATCAAATGTGCAAGAATAAGGCCAATTCCTGGAGCAATAACAATTTGCCACCGCGCGAGATCTTTTACGTGTTCAAGGACTATCGAATCAGCAAGCGTCTCAAACCCAGCGATCAATAATGCAACAAGAAAACCAGTCACTACAGCGAGTGCCAAGACTGGGGTGTCACCTCTTGTTGCAATATTTTTAATCCGGTTCACTCATTATTCATAGCGCATTTCATAAGTCAATACGCGCTCTTCTTGGAAAGAAGATGAAAGTATTTATCTATAGATAAAAGAGAAAGAGAGACGAGGCTCTTCCACGTAGAACTAGAATGACGACGTGGCTGTTAACTTACTTAAACGCTTAACCAAAAGAGAACCAGATGATCGCTTATTTGGAGACCTTTGCCGCGATATTGGACCTGAGAAAGTAAGCCGAGATGGAGCTTCCCAACTCCTATACAGCAGGGATGGATCAACATTCCCAGGTGGTGTTCCTGGAGTGGTTTGCTCCCCGGAAACAACAGATCAAGTCATCAGTTGTGTAAAAGCTGCAAATAGGTATAACCGATCATTCGTGCCTCGCGGTGCAGGCACAGGACTGGCAGGCGGTGCAGTTCCATGTGATGCCCCAATAGTGATTTCAACAACAAAAATGAATGCAATTTTAGAAATAGATCTTGAAAAACAATTTGCGTGGGTTCAACCTGGTGTAGTCAATTTAGATCTAACAAAGGCGCTAAAGGGCTCAGGCTTTCATTTTGCTCCCGACCCCTCAAGTCAACAGTCGTGCACAATCGGCGGCAATGTAGCTAATAACTCGGGTGGACCTCATTGCTTAGCGTATGGAGTAACAAATGCTCATGTTTTAGCAGTTGAAGTAGTACTACCAGACGGAAACTTAGTGCTGCTTGGAGATACAAATGAACACGCTTCCGGTTATGACCTTCGCGGAGCATTCGTAGGTGGTGAAGGGACACTTGGTGTCGCTACTCGTATAGCAGTACGTCTAACTCCAGACCCGCCTTTTATCTGCACGTTACTTCTTGATTTTATGGATGTCGAAGACGCGGCACAGACTGTGAGCGCAATAATTGCTTCAGGAATAGTGCCCGCAGCTATTGAGATGATGGATCAGCGTATCGTCAACGTAGTTGAGAATTTTGTGAATGTTGGGTACCCAACGGACGCAGCAGCAGTTTTAATAGTTGAAGTTGACGGGCTAGAAGATGGCGTAAAACTTGAAGTGGAGGCGATAGAAGAAATAGCCGTAACTCATGGAGCTCGTTCAGTGCGGGTCGCATCTTCCGAAGAAGAACGTGAACAGATTTGGAAGGGGAGAAAAAGTGCATTTGGTGCAGTAGCTCAAGTTAAACCTGGCTATTACCTGCATGACACAGTTATCCCAAGAACTAAGTTGGTCGAAGTCCTTAGAAACGTTTATCAAATCGCAGACAAATATGAGTTAATTGTCATGAATGTTTTTCATGCCGGAGATGGGAATCTTCATCCACTTCTAATCTTTGATCCAGACGAACAGGGAATCATGGAGAGAGTTTTTTCTGCTGGAGAAGAAATCGTACAAGCCTCAATCGATGCTGGTGGAGTTTTATCTGGAGAGCATGGAATAGGACTTGAAAAAAAAGGATTTATGGAAAAGTTCTTCACGCAAGACGACCTTGAAGCGCAACGGCTACTCAAGAAAGCTTTTGATCCAGATGAGCGCGCCAATCCATTTAAAGTCTTGCCAAGTGGCGCCAGCTGTAGTGAAGTAAATCATTTAAAACAACTACCCGATGGAACTTGGATATGAAAAATCTAGAAGAATTCCAGCGGGAAGTAGGCAGCACCGAAGAGGTAGCAGTTCAAGGGGGGCAAACCCATTGGGATGTAGGTGGAAGTTTAGGAGACGGAGTGCGGTTAGTTTCCCCTCCGGTCGGAATAGATTCATTTAACCCTTCAGAAATGACCGTAGCAGTCAACGCAGGAACAGAGATCGAAGATCTAAATAATGAGCTATCAACTTATGGGCAAGAAGTTGGATTGGAAGGACTGAGAGGTTCCACAGTTGGAGGAGCTCTGGTTGTTGGGAGAAACAGCATCAGAAAAAACCGCATTGGGTCTATACGAGCAACGCTTCTGCAAGCAGAATACGTAAATGCGCAAGGAAAAATCATCAAGGCAGGAGGTCCAACGGTAAAGAATGTCACCGGGTATGATCTTTGCCGATTGCTTGTTGGTTCTCTGGGTACATTAGGGCTAATTAGTCAAGTCATTCTCCGCACCCGACCTCTCCCAGAAGAAAACATTTGGCTCGAAGGTGAGGTTTCCCCTCAGAAAGTTCGCGAAACTTGCTTCCGCCCTTCCTCTTTACTCTGGGACGGTAGAACGACTTTCGTTCAACTAGAGGGATACGGGCTAGACGTAAATTCAGAAGCTTCAAAGCTCAAAGAACTTGGTTTTCATGAGCGAGGTAAAGAATGCCCGATACAAATTCCTGAATTCCGACACCCTTTTGTTGCAGATTCAAATATTCAAGAGGGAATAGTTGATGTTTATAACTCAATTCATTACTGCAGCAGAGAACCTAAAGCTTTAGAACATTCAGAAGAAGTATTGCTATTAGGAAGAAGAATGAGGGAGATGTTTGATCCGGAGAGGCGTTTGAATCCAAATCGTGATCCCTATAAGGCCGGACCATGAACACTCCACTTGGCTTAGCAAAGGATGAGTTGAACGCTTGTGTTTCTTGCGGTTTATGCTTGCCGCACTGTCCTACGTATCAGGTAACACAAGACGAAAGCCGATCTCCGCGAGGTCGCATCAGCCTCATGCGTGGTGTCGAAAGCGGCTCGCTAGCAATCACTGAAGAAGTAATTGACTCAATAGACACCTGCGTTCAATGCATGGGTTGTGAGACAGCATGCCCATCGTCGGTTCAATACGGATCTTTGATTGAACGCACACGAGAAGTTTTAATCACTGAGCGCAAATTAAATCTTCGATTAAAAGTAGGCCTTTGGGTCTTACTGCGTATGCGACTTTTAATGATTGGAAGTCGATTATTGGCTTTGATCCAAAGAAGTGGCTTGCTCTCTAATAAATTCCTCCCAATTGCTTCTCGAATTCCACTCCGAAGTGAGAAGTACAAAGAATACACAGACCCAGAAGTGGTTTTTTTCACAGGATGCATTATGGACGCTTGGCTTCCTAAGATTCATAAATCAGGACTTTCTGTCCTTGAAACTTTAGGAATTCAGTACACAGTTTCTGGGAACACAGTCGGATGCTGCGGTGCTCTTCATAATCATGCCGGACTTCGCTCAATGGCTCAAGAACAAGCGACTAAAGTGATAGCAAAATTGCCTCCGGATCTTCCAATTCTTGTTGATTCAGCAGGATGTGGGGCAGCACTTAAAGAATATAACAAACTATTAGAAACAGAAGAGGCTGAAGAGTTTTCATCTCGGGTATATGACATACATGAGTGGCTGGTAAACGACCCAAGATGGAAAGAATTACCATCAAACAAAATAGAAAAAAATGAGAAGGTTATAGTTCAAGATCCCTGTCATCTTCGCCATGTTCAAGGCGTACACAACTCCGTGCGAGAACTACTGGATCCATTTGTGGAATGTATTGAATTAGATGATGAAGGGCTTTGTTGTGGTGCAGGTGGGGCATTTTCATTAAATCAACCTGAAATGTCAGCTGAAATCCGGGATTTAAAATTGCAATCAATTGAGCGTGCTGGCGGGCATGTCGTGGTGAGCGCTAATCCTGGATGCATGATTCATCTCGAAACGTCCGGAGTGGAAGTACTTCACCCGATTGAAGTAATAGATAAATTTATACACAGGGGTGAAACAGATGACTGACGAATATGAGGGGCTTAGAGAAAAACTTCGGATGATCTCTGATGAGATCGCAGATTTAGCAATGAGCGATATTCGTAATTCCATTGAAGAGGGGCAAAAGAAAACTTCAGATATGGAGAAAAAACTCACGCGAGCGCGACGTTCAATTGAGAAGGCGATTCATCTCTTAGAGCCAGAAGCTGATGAATTCATATAACTTTGTAGCTGTTTATTTCATCAATCAAAAGACGTAAACGAGACTGAGAAGATCGGTTATATCGAAATGTTATTCGCTCTAAGTCCAAGAAATCAGAATCTTCAATTTCTGACCCTGTAGGGTCACAGCGTTCAATCGATCCTGAAACAAGTATGTCGCTGAAAGAAGAATTAAGTGAAAGTAATTCTTCGTCATCTATTGCTCGATTCAATCGGATGACTAGACGATCCTTTACATAACGCATCGAATGGTAACTTGAATAAAAATGGCAAATGTGATCAGCCGCAGCTTGAGGGTCTTTGAAAATGTGCACAAGTGAAAGATCGTTCTCGCTAATCAGTCCACCATCAAGAAGTTCTAGGCGCACGAAATCAAGCCATCGGTCCCAGTAAGTACTATCTGGTGGGTCTAATAAGACGACTGGCGTCAGCGGAGATTTCCCTGTTTGCATAAGCGTCAGAAGTTCAAATGCTTCATCCATTGTGCCAAACCCACCAGGTAGTAAGGCATAGCCGTGAGTTTCTTTCATAAAGATCACTTTTCTAGTGAAAAAATATTTGAAGTTGATCAGTTTGGGGTCGTCAGCTATGAACTCATTCGCCGATGACTCAAATGGGAGCGTTATGTTGATTCCAAAAGAGCGCTCCGTCCCAGCACCTTCTAGGCCTGCAGCCATTATTCCAGGACCTGCCCCAGTCATCACCATCCAGCCGCGTTCAGCCATTGCAGCTCCAAATTCGCGAGCACTTATATAAGCAGGGTCGCCAGCAGCAATTCGAGCAGAGCCAAAAAGCGTTGCCTTTCTTTCTGAACGGTAAGGGGCAAAAACGCTAAATGAATGTCTTAGTTCTTTTAAGGCGCTGTTGGTTAGTTTCAATTCACCGCGGTTTACATCTTCGAGCCCCAATCGGATTCCTGAGACTAAAAGCTCGGCGACCAAATCAAGATCGTCTGTAGGCACTTCTCTAAGCAGCTCTATTATTTTTTGATCGATTGATGCTACGCCAGTACGGTAGTTGCTCAAGTTCATAAGTTCAGATTAGATCATTAAGCAGGTAGATGTCTTAAGCATTAGTTACTGGTATAAGAACTCGGCCATCTTCTTCACGAGTCACTTCAAGATGCGGACTTGTATCTAAGTGTTTGTAGAGGGTTGATCTTTGAACAAGATTTCTTCCAAGTGGCTCAACTAACTGAATGAAATCGGATTCTGAGACAATTTGTCCGTGATCTGCTCCAGCTGCTCGAGAAATATTTTCATCTATGAGGGTTCCCCCAAGATCGTTCACTCCTGCTTGAAGAAGTTGCTTGACTCCTTCAAATCCGATTTTCACCCACGAAGCTTGAATATTGTCGATTAAACCTCTGTAGGTGATGCGAGCAACAGCGTGCATTAAGAGGGTTTCTCTGAACGTTGGGCCGCGTCGAGCGTTACGTTGAAGATATATAGGTGCGGCCATATGCACAAATGGCAATCCAACAAATTCTGTGAAGCCGCCGGTCTCTTTTTGCAAATCGCGGCATACCAATAGATGAGTAGCCCAATGTTCAGGGCGTTCAATAGAGCCAAACATGATGGTGATATTCGATCTAAGACCGACTTGATGGGCAGTACGGTGAGCTTCAAGCCATTCTTCTGTATTGATTTTGTCTGAACATAAATCTTCTCTGACCTCGTCTGAAAGTATCTCTGCAGCCGTTCCAGGCAACGTTTTGAGCCCCGCGTCACGAATGCGTTCAAGATACTTCTTTAGCGGTTCACCTAATCTTGCCGCCCCTTCAGTTACTTCCAAAGCAGTAAATCCATGGATATGAATATCAGGAACAGCTTCTTTCACTGCTCTTGTTACTTCTATATAGTAATTGCCGTCAAAATCAGGATGAATCCCTCCTTGAAGGCACACTTCAGTGGCCCCCATCCTTGCAGCATCTGCAGTTCTTTGGGCTATTTCATCCATTTCTAGAAGATAAGGATTACCTCGAAGGTTCAACGAAAGAGGACCTTTTGAGAAACCACAAAATTTACATTTGTAAGTGCAGACATTTGTATAGTTGATATTACGGTTTGCCACCCAAGTCACGGCTTCTCCGACAGCCAAACGTCTAAGTTCATCGGCTACCTCCGCAATCGCTGCCACTTCACGACCGCGAGCTGAAAATAAGGAAATAATTTCTTCTTTGCCTACCTCTTGTCCACTCATGACTCCATCAAGTACTTCACGTATTTGACCTGAAGCGTGTGAAGGCCCAGGCACTAGGAGAGGAGGGGAGAAGGGGGCACCAGAATACCAAGTTGAAGAAGTTGGCGCTTCTACTGTTAGATCTTCTTTTAGATCGTCTTTTGATCTTGGAGCGAAGAAAGGTCCAGGGTCATTTCGTGCCAAACCGTGACTGTCGGATCGGTCCATTATGGGGAAATGAAGATCTTCGTCAAACCAGCGTTCAGGATCAACAACAAATTCGGGATGAGCGGTGAGACGAGGCGCGAGTTCAAATCCACGTTCTTCAGTGAATTGACGTAATTTTTCAAGAGAGGGCCAAGGTCTTTCAGGGTTTACGAAGTCTGCTGTTATCGGAGAAACTCCACCCCAATCATCAACCCCAGCATCAATTAACTGTTCAAAATCATCAGAAAGATTAGGTGGCGCCTGGATGTGTATATCAAGCGGCAAAATCACTCGCGCTAACGCTATTGCATCAAGGTAAGTGTCTGTAGGGCAAGCGGGGGAGCGATGCATCGCTGTTCCAGGTTTAGGGAGAAAATTTTGGACAATAACTTCTTGTACATGTCCGTGGCGGAGGTGCGATTCAGCGATTGCTTCAAGAGCCTCAATACGGTCTGAACGATCTTCTCCTATTCCAACAAGAATTCCAGTTGTAAAAGGTATAGAAAGTTCCCCAGCTGCCTCCAGAGTCTGCAATCTCCGCTCCGGATCTTTATCAGGGGCGCCACGATGGCAGTCAAGTTCAGCAAGGGACTCGATTAGCATGCCTTGAGACGGGGCGACTGAACGTAGTCGCTGAAGTTCAGACTTTTCTAACGCTCCGGCATTCGTATGCGGAAGCAGCCCAGTTTCTTCTAAAACTAACTGTGCCATTTTTTCTAAGTAATCAACAGTTGTAGTGCATCCGTTTTGTTCCAGCCATTCAACGGCAGAGGGGTAACGCAATTCTGGTTTTTCACCTAATGTAAATAGCGCTTCATGGCAGCCGACAGAAGCACCTTTGAAAGCAATGTCTAAAACCTGTTCTGAATTCAAATAGGGGGACTCTAGTCGTGCTGGTGGTTGAGCAAATGTGCAATATCCACATTTATCTCTACAAAGCATTGTCAGAGGGATAAATACTTTCGGACTATAGGTAATAAGATTACCGAAAGCTTCGTACCGCAATTTCCTAGCTTCAGCTAAGAGATCGTTGCCTTCAGGAAAAGAGTTCACTGCTTCACCTTTCGTCTAGTCCCACTTGGCTGCGGATATTTTTTGCTGAAACAGTTTCAGAACATGAAGGGCAATTTACGGAATGTTCAAGCGGGGTATTACATCCTTGATGAACTAGAACTGTAGGAGGCCCTTCGGTGATACACCAAGTATCACCCCAATGCATCAAAGCAACCAGGAACGGAGATAGATCCAGACCTTTTGAAGTTAAACGGTACTCATATCGGATTGGTCTTTCCTGGTAGGGGACTCGAATGACGATGCTGTGAGAAATCAGCTTGCTCAACCTATTGCTGAGCAGATTTCTCGCAATACCAAGATCTTTTTGTATATCTTCGAAACGTCGAACGCCCTTAAAGAGATCACGCAGGATCAATAGAGTCCACCGGTCACCTATCGCATCAAGAGTCGCAGCAATTGAACAGTCAAATTTTTTTGAATCATTTTTAACTATGTCAACCATTGAGACACTTTATCAGTAAGTAGCAAAATAAAACTTACTCGGCAAAATCACTGAAGAGAAGCAGCTTTTGAAGACAGATTTTCGATCAAGTTCTCAAAAGAGTTGATGAAGGAAGTAATCCCTTCTTCCTCTAGTACAGAACCAACATCTTCGAAATCAACACCAAGATTTGTTAGTTCGCTAAGAATCTCTTCTGCTTTTTCTGGATCTGCATCTATAGTTCGGGCTACAGTCCCGTGGACTTCAAATGCGTCAATAGTTGTATTTGGAAGGGTGTTAACAGTGTTTGGGCCAATGAGCGTGTCTACATAGAGAGTGGCTGGGTACTCAGGGTTTTTAGTGGAAGTAGAAGCCCAGAGAGGCCGTTGAACATTTGCTCCACGAGCTACGAGGGCCTCCCACCGCCCTCCAGAGAAAGTTTCCTTAAATAAACCATAAGCTTTTTGACCAAGAGCAACCGCAGCCTCACCTTTTAGTTCTTGAGGCCTTTCTCCATCCAACGCATCAAGTCTTTTGTCAACTTCTGTATCTGTGCGACTAATAAAGAAAGAAGCAACAGAAGTGACATTAGAAAGATCACCAGGACATTTCTCAAGACCAGAAAGATAAGCCTCCATTACTTCTTCGTACCTAGAAAGGGAAAAGATAAGAGTGACGTTCACACTTCTTCCTTCAGAAATCATTGTTTCAACAGCAGGAAGACTCTCTTTTGTGGCAGGTATCTTAATAAGAACATTGGGCTTGTTTATTTCTTGATGCAGCGATCTTGCTGCTTCAATTGTTCCAGTAGAGTCATGGGCCAACCGGGGATCAACTTCAACGGAGACATAGCCATCCGTGCCGTTTGACTCATCGAAGGTAGGCCGAAGGACATCAAGTGCCCCTCGGATATCTGAAAGAACAAGATCCCAGTAACACTCTGTTATGTCTTTGCCCATTAATAGAAGTTCTTTAAGTTGCGCATCGTAGTCGTCGGTCTCAGTCATCGACTTCTCAAAAATAGAAGGATTCGAAGTCACGCCTCGTATTCCCTTAGACACCCAATCTTGTAATTCGCCAGAATGCAGCCACCCTCGCTTCAAATTATCTAGCCAAGGGCTTTGACCTTCTTCTCTAAATAGGTCATTTAATCGAGTCACGATTAGGTCAACTCTTCTGCAGCTGCCAATACAGCTTCTGGAGTAATGCCAAGATTCTTCATGACTGTTTCACCAGGTGCAGAAGCTCCAAATCGGTCAATACCGATTTGAACATCAGACCATTGATGCCACCCAAACGTACTGCCCGCCTCGATGGAGATAACTGGAACACCTTCGGGAAGAACACTAGATCTGTACTCCGCATCTTGGCTCTCAAACAGTTGCATGCTGGGCATGGATACTACCCGGACGTTCACACCCCGCTCTTTAATTAATTCGGCTGATTCAAGAGCAACACTTACTTCACTCCCGGTCCCAATTATGACGAGATCAGGAGAAAGGTCCTCACCAGCAAGAATGTAGGCACCTTTGGCAACTTTGTTGATATCGTCAGTCCCATCTAAAACCGGTACATCCTGACGTGTGAGTATTAATCCAGTCGGCCCTGAATGGTTTATAGCAAGAACCCAAGCAGCAGCCGTCTCATTCGCATCTGCCGGTCGGAATAGCTGCAAATTCGGCATTGACCGCAAGGAAGAAAGATGCTCTACCGGTTGATGTGTGGGCCCATCTTCGCCAACGCCCACTGAGTCATGGCTCCATATAAAAATATTTTTTGCATTACTTAGAGCAGCGAGTCGAACCGAAGCCCGCATGTAGTCGGCAAATACAAAGAAAGTTCCATTAACGGGAATAAAGCCGCCATGGAGCGCTATTCCGTTGGAGATTCCCCCCATGGCATGCTCTCTGACTCCAAAGTAAATTTGTCTCCCTTCTGGACACTCCGCACTTTGAACTCCGAACCCTTCTAGGGAAGTACCAGTGTTTCCCGTTAAGTCAGCACCACCGCCTATAAGGCCAGGAACGTATTCCGAGAGAGTCTGAAAACAAATATTTGACGCTTTTCTAGTAGCGACCGATTCTCCGGCTCCCCAACTTGGGACGTGCTCTTGCCAGCCTTGTAAACCAGTTCCCGACTGAGATGCCTCCCAAGATTCCAAATTGATTGAAGCATTTTTCAAAGATTCAACCCACTCAGCTCGGGCGGAAGCTCCTCTTCTTCCAGCAGTGCGATAAAAATCTAAAACTTCTTGCGGACAGTAAAAAGTTTCATCTTTAGGAAGCCCCATCTTCTTCTTAGTATCTGAAATTTTGTCGTCTTTCAAGGAGTAACCATGCACATCAGCAGTGTCAATATCAGGAGATGGTGTACCGATATGCGTGCGAAGAATAATAAGTGAAGGTCTCTCACCTTCAGATTTCGCCTGATGAAAAGCATTCTCAATAGCATCCAGATCTTCGCCAGCTTCTCCGAGATCGATTACATGCCATCCGTATGCCTCAAAACGTCTTACCGCATCATCGGAAAGAGCTAATTCTGTTGGGCCATCAATAGAAATATGGTTATCGTCGTAAACGCCGATAAGTCGACCCAATTTTTGATGTCCAGCAAAAGAAGCGGATTCATGACTTATCCCTTCTGCAAGATCTCCATCACCAC
>CAJXGE010000003.1:0-69102 GCA_913053885.1 uncultured Acidimicrobiaceae bacterium | reverse complement strand
ACCTGCTGGAGTTGGATAGATGATGACCGGTTCCACATCACCTGGCTCCTCGGAGACAGTACCGAAGACTGGTCTGAAACACGACCTTCTCCTGAACCTAATCGAACCGAACCATTCAGAGGGCTACAAGGAATCTTGCCAGCAATAGGAGGCATTCTGGCTATTTTGACCGGCGGACTCATTGGTGCTTCGTACTTCGGAGCCGAATACAGATTCGGCACCATAGAGCAAGTACTCCTCTGGG
Organism: uncultured Acidimicrobiaceae bacterium; assembly: GCA_913053885.1. Classification (GTDB taxonomy): domain Bacteria; phylum Actinomycetota; class Acidimicrobiia; order Acidimicrobiales; family MedAcidi-G1; genus MedAcidi-G2B. Next base: position 68,858 of record CAJXGE010000003.1, on the reverse strand, counting down.
AACCAAGAAGAAACCGAGTACTTCTCGCAAAGTACCTCACAACATTCATAGGGTCAGCGCTGGTAGCCATAATTGGGAGTCTCGCAATAGCTTTCTCGCTTTGGCCGACAGCTTTAGCGAAGGGGACAACACAAGGCGTAGATGCAAGATTTTGGATAGATCTACTCTCTACTGCAGGGAGGATCGGTATCGCAGCAGGGCTGCTAAGTATTATTTCTGGAACAGTAGCGATCTTCACTCGCCATACCGCCGGGGCGCTCATGTCTCTTCTCGGGTATCAGATTATCGGAGGCATAATCATTAACATTTGGATCAAATGGCTTGCCCCCTGGGACCCACTATTTAACGCCGGAGCTTTTCTTTCAGAGTCTGATACAACCAAATGGGCTAAAGAAAGCAGTTTTGGGCAAACCTACTGGGTTGAAGTATCAGCTAATTCTTATCTTGTCGCTGGGTTTGTAGCGTTTGCTATAGCAAGCGCATTCGCAATACTCGGATTTATCGTATTTAATCGCCGGGACGTCTCTTAAAGTAGTGATATGGCAAAAAAACCAAGCGTCCTATTTCTTTGCGTTCATAATGCAGGCAGGTCACAAATCGGTGCTGGCTGGATGCGCCATTTAGCAGGAGAAGAGATACAGGTTTATTCAGCTGGTTCTTCCCCCGCAGAACAAATAAATCCGGTTGCAGTTGAAGCCATGTCGGAAATCGGAATAGATATCAAAACTCAACAACCAAAAAAATGGACTGATGAAATTGTTCGCGAAGTAGATGTGATTATCTCAATGGGTTGCGGCGATACCTGTCCGGTTTATCCCGGCAAACGCTATATCGATTGGGAAATTGAAGACCCTGCGGGCCAAGAAATAGAGATGATTCGTATTGTTCGCGACCAAATAAAACAACATGTTCAAGAACTAATTGTTGAACTTTTACCAAAGAGACGTTCATGACAAAATACGAAACAGAAATTTTTTATATTGATTCAGAATCACTTCACGATCTTGAGTCAGCGATCAAGAAAGTTATTGAACTTGAAGACGGCTGGATCAATGTAGAACCCGCTGTAGATGAAGATGATCAGAATGAAGTCCCGGGATTCTTTGCTTGGTTTTCTGCCCGTGGACCAAAAGTCCCTGTCGGTACTTTCGTACCAGGAAACAAACAGAACTTCGCTTCAGTGGGTATAGCTCACGGGTCAGGTAGAGGAGCATCAGACCAGCTTGAAGAATTAGGTATTAAACCTCCAGAAAGTTGGATCTCCCGTCAAGACCATGCCAAACATGGATTAGTTTGGGAAATCTCACCGAACCACATAGTTGCATCAGAAGTGGTTTCGATGATCCTTCAAGGCACTGTTGGGCTTTCAACTGTTCCCACAACAGGAGGATGGACCGCAATTCTTCACTATCCGCCTGAATGAATTACATATCAGCGACAGCTTGCATGATTAAATCAACTGCTTTTTGAGAATCAATTGTGTAAGCAACTTCACAATTAGGCTCTAAATCTGAACCTTGCCCTCGTTCATCGACAAGAGTCATACCGCGTGTATGTTTACCACCGGTTTCAACATCAACATGTCTTTTCTCAAAGTCGAAGAGATCAGGGTGGGTGACAGCTAATATCGCACACGGATCGTGCATAGATCCGGTATCTGTTCCAAGATGCGAACGGTAAAACTCTGCATAGAAATCAAGCAAGTAAGCCATAGCTGAACCTACTGGGGTATCTATTGCATGACAGTTTTCCGTTTCTTTCTTTCCGACTTGAACTTGGTGGGTGAGGTTCAAACCAATCATCGTGACTGGACTTCCACTGGTTAGGACAACTTCAGCAGCTTCTGGATCAGCAAAAATATTGAATTCAGCGGCGGCGGTTACATTCCCTAAACCTCCAGCACTACCTCCCATGAACGTGATTGAAGCGACTCGTCTAGAGATATTTGGGTCAGCTTGAAGAGCGAGGGCGATGTTAGTTAAAGGACCGATTGGGACAAGATGCAATCCCTCCTCGTTTTTTGTTGTTTCAATAATGAATTCAATTGCATCAGAGGAATCAGGAGTTTTAGCAGGGTGTGGAAGATCTATTCCTCCGAGACCACATTCTCCATGAACATGTCCAGCGGAAAGGGGAGGGGCTTCAAGAGGTTTATCTGCGCCAGCATGGACAGGAAAATCCGCACTAAGTAATGATCTCAGTCGTAGAGCATTCGCAGTAGTTTTATCTAAAGACACATTTCCTGAAACCGTAGTTATGCCTGCAATATCAGCCCATCGAGCAGCAGTGACAATTGCGAAAGCATCGTCAATACCTGGATCACAGTCAAGAATGATGCGCGGTTTTTGCTTCATATAGAAAACTTATCTTCAGTTTTCTAAAAAAGAGGAAGATACTTTTAGCTTAAAATTCCACACTCATTTAGACGCTTAACAGTGTTTACTAAAACCTTGCGTGCTAATTGTGGGACTTCATCAAGAAGGATGGAGAACTCTTGACGGTTCATGGTGCCGATCACCATATCAGTGTCTGCTATGACCGTTGCAGTGCGAGGGATGTCAGTAATTGCACTGTTTTCACCAAAGAAGTCGCCTCTTTTAAGTTTGGTTATTTTCTTCCCGTCACGGTTCACTGTTGCTTCACCTTGCCTGATAACCATAAATTCTCGTCCTTTTTCGCCTTGACGAGCGAGATGATGGCCAGCCTTGACGTCAACAGTGGCCATGAGACGGTTCACTGAACGCAATTCTTGTTTTGTGAGACCAGAAAAAATTTGGATCTCATTTAAAGCTATGGGGGTGTTTTTACGAATCATTAAAACTCCTGAAATTAACCTTTATATTCTGGCGTTATAAAGAAGAATAAATGCGCGAGGTGACCAATAGCACATGTGCCGGTTGGCTCACGGTTTAAAAGAAACGTTTGCTTTTAGCTGGTAAGAATGTCAAAGAAAGTGCCTAAGCCGCCCTTACCGCTCATGCGATAAAATTCAACGTAACCACAATTTGAGCAAGCAACAAAACCAAATTTTTGATTTTGTAAATCTAAGAATCTGCTGAAACCAGAACCCGTAGTTCGGATCTCTCCAGTCTCGTACTCAGTTCCGTTGCATTTCACGCAAGAAAAAGATCGTTCCTGTGTCGGATCATCCATTTCAATACCCCCCTTGGTATAAAGCAACACTAACTCATATTTGAGGGCTGGTTAGGGGATGAATGATTAAGTGGTCAAGAAAAGATGGAACCTTGTCCATCATCAAAGTCTGGAAAATCACTCTCTGATTTACTTTGACGTTTTCTTCTGGATTCTGTAGGAGTTTCATATGGAGACTTTGGTGATGGCGCAGTAGATCGTTTTTTTCTTCGCCAAAGAATCCAAAACCATATGATTGCGAAAATGACGTTAATCACAATTAAGCCATTGACTTCACTTGAATATGTGGGACAGTCGAGTGTTGCTCCTTGTTGCTGAAGAGAGGCACACAAAGGGTCCGTGGGGGTGTCAAACCCTTTATCAACAGCTTCTATCACGCCGGAAATTAAACCAATGGCACCACTGGTAGTGATTATTATAAAAACAATCAACAAAATGATTTTAAGAAGACGTTTTGAATTCATAAATTAGAGACCTTTTGTCCAGTTCCGGTATTCAATATTTACTCGTAACTATCTTGTTCGTTGCCGGAAGAGTCCTTCTTGCACCACGGTAGCCACATGAAGCCCGCCGGGGGTGAAAACCTCTCCGGTGGCGAGACCACGACCACCAGTTAATCCATGTGAGCGGAAGTCATATAGTAGCCAGTCGTCTGCTTTTGCTTGCCGGTGGAACCAGATGGCATGATCAAGGCTGGCGCCGATAAACGTCTCGTAGTAGGCAGGATCTCCTCGCTCAACTCCTTCTAATAATGGATGTGAACGTCTGATAGTGCTCATTGGCATTTCGTCAGAAGCAAAAGCCAAGCCACAGCATTGGAGAATTCGACTATCTCCAATAGTGTCGGCAACTTTCATCCAAGTAGCAGTGCGCCCTTTTTCTTGCAGGGCGATGCGTTGATTCATGAACCCCCAATCATCTGAGTCTCCACTTCCGGGCTCACCCACGTCATCTAAAAGTTGAGACTCTTGTACATCAACTTGATCTTCGTCTATTTGAAAAGAGCAAGAAAGATTAAAGATCGCTCCATCAGATTGTCGAGCTACTACTCGTCGGGTAACGAAGGAGCGTCCATTCCTAATCCGGTCGACTTCAAAACGGATCGGTTCGTCACTAGTCCCGCCCCGTATGAAATAGGAATGCAAGGAATGAGCATGGTATCCCTCTTCAACAGTTAGAGCTGCAGCATGAAGTGCTTGTGCGACCACTTGACCTCCGTACACACGGCCCCATGGGTAATGCGGGCTTGTCCCTACATACACATCAGGTCCATGAGGCTCTAAAGCCATAAGTTCGTTAAATGGTGGAACCTCAAAGTTCTCAAAAGGATTTTCTTCAGTCATTGAGAACCATCCCTACATGTAACGCCATTCCGTTAATCATGGCAGCTTCGTTTAATCTCATACGGTTGGAGTGGCAAGGAGCTGCTTGGAGGCTGTCTTTTATATCGTCAGGGCAGACTCCTAAGAAAGCCATCACCCCAGGAACTTGCTGGAGAACATAAGAGAAATCTTCACCGCCCATCACTGGTGATGGCATAGTTAAAAACTTTCCTTCTCCAAGAGTCTGTTCACATACTTTCCCAAAAAAATCAGATTGATCTGCATGGTTCACGGTCACCGGATATCCCTCTTCAAGGGAAATAGAAGCTTCGCATTCATGAGCCAAAGCAATTTGAGTGCACACACGGCGAATAGCCTCACGTACCTTGTCCCTTGATCTCTCAGATACACATCGAATAGTTCCCTCAAAGAAAACAGTTTCCGGTATGACATTCGTAGTAGTACCGCCTTCTACGTGTGTGATACTTATCAAAGCAGGATCAAAAGCATTGATTTCACGAGTAACTGCGGTTTGAAGCGAAGTGATCATGGTCGCCATTGCTGGTATGGGGTCGGTACAAAGATAAGGAGTTGAAGCATGCCCACCTTTTCCAGTGACAGTAACTTGCAGAGTGTCAGTAGAAGCCATGAATGGACCGGGGCGGCAAGCAGCATATCCAGTAGGAATATTTGGGGTGATATGTATAGCAAAAGCTCGATCTACATCTTTGAGTACGCCTTCTTCGATCATGATTGGAGCTCCACCAGCACCTTCTTCACCTGGTTGAAACATGAAACGCACACGACCAAAAAGTTCTTCACGACGTTGAGAGAGTAAGCGTGCAGCTCCCACAAGCATGGCTGTATGAGCATCATGTCCGCAGGCATGGGCTTTACCAGGATCTAAAGAACAAAAAGATTCATTCGAATCTTCAGTCATTGGCAGAGCATCGGTGTCAGCTCGTAAAAGTATGGTCGGCCCATCGTTAGCGCCATCTAAATCAGCTATTACAGAAGTAAGTCCTTCACCTGTACTGATATTTAAAGGCAGATCATTCAAGGCGTCAAGAATTTTTTCTTGAGTGCGTGGATTATCTAGCCCTAATTCAGGGTGTTGATGAATGTCACGGCGAAACGCAACAACGTCGTCAAACACGGAACTAGCGGCATCTAACAATTCATTCATACAGTCCATGATGCATTATTCAGAGGTGAACTCCTCAAAAAGGCTGCAATTAGTGAGTCACTGGCTGGGAAGATCTCGTTCCGCTGGACCTGTGTAAATTTGGCGAGGCCGGGCTATGCGGGAATCCTGTTGAAGCATTTCGTCCCAATGGGCAAGCCAACCAGGAGTTCGCCCGATAGCGAAAAGAACAGTGAACATCTCTACAGGGAACCCCATGGATTGATAAATGAGACCTGAATAGAAATCTACGTTTGGATACAAACTTCTATCTATGAAATAGGGATCAGCCAACGCAACTTCTTCTAACTTAAGGGCAATATCGAGCAAAGGATTCTTTCCAGTAATTTCAAATACACGATGTGCTGTCTCCTTCACGATGACTGCTCTCGGATCGTAACTTTTGTAAACTCGGTGTCCGAAGCCCATGAGTCTTCCTTCACCAGATTTAACTGAGGCGATGAAATCGTCTACCTGGTCGTAAGAGCCGATTTCTTCAAGCATTCGTAAAACAGCTTCGTTCGCTCCACCGTGGCGTGGGCCATAAAGAGCTGAAGCAGCAGAAGCAATTGTTACGTAAGGGTCCGCATGGGCGCTACCAACAGCTCGAGCAGTCGTAGTAGAGCAGTTCTGTTCGTGATCAGCATGGAGAACAAATAACAGATCAAGGGCGTTGCGTAACACAGGATCTATGTCGTAGCTTCCATCAGGGTGACAGAACATCATGGTGAGAAAGTTTCCGGTGTAGTCAAGATCCGGGTCAGGCTGAACGTAAGGAGCCCCAACGTTCTTTCTATAAGCACTTGCCGCCAAGGTTGGCATTTTCGCGATTAAGCGCACCATTTGAAGACGCCTTATCTCAGGGTCGTCAATGTCTTTACTCTCAGGAAAGAATGTTGAGAGAGCTGCGATGCTTGAGATAAGAACGCCCATAGCATGAGCGTCGTCACGGAATCCTTCAAGGATGCGTTTATGAAAGTTTTCATGAATTGGTGCTTGTTCAGCTATTTCTAAAGCAAAAGATTCGACTTCTTCTTTAGTTGGCAATTTATTGAAAAGCAGGAGATAGGTAACTTCTAGAAAAGTAAGAGATGTAGCTACTTGTTCTATTGGGTAACCGCGATATCGAAGAATTCCAGCCCCACCGTCTAGCTCGGTGATACCACTTTCTGCGCCTGCGGTGGCTCCAAAAGACGGATCGTTGAACCAAATCCCGGGGAGTAACGAACTCCAGGCTTTGGAATCTACTCCCTTATCAACAATAGGGATTTCAACCGATTCGCCCGTCCGGTTGTCAGTAATGGTGATGGATTCTGGCACCTAGCAACCTTTCATAAAATGTATTTATGTCCTTTATTCATTTAACCAATGAATATGACTTATTTGACTTTACCTAGACGCTAAAGCTTAAAAGTAAGTTGGGAAAATAGAAAAATGCGGTTTTTTATTTTTGATTGGTGAAAACCTCTTAAAGAGGGGCATTGTCATGGCGTCGTCTCGGAAGTTTTTCACGTTTCCCTAGGAGCATTTCAAGAGCTTTAATTATTTCTATTCGGGTGTCCGCGGGGTCGATAACTCGATCTACTGTTCCACGTTCTGCGGCAACATAAGGGTTGAGCAATCGTTCTTCATATCCGGTGATGAGGTCTTCTCGTTCATCTTCACTTGCATCACGATGAAGGATTTCTACGGCACCTTTTGCTCCCATTACTGCGATTTCCGCTGTTGGCCAGGCGAGCATTACATCATTTCCCATATAACGAGAGTCCATCACAATGTAGGCGCCCCCGTAAGATTTTCTTAGGGTCACACATATGCGTGGTGTGGTAGCTCGGGCGTAAGCAAAAGCCATTTGGGCCCCGTAACGGATCATCCCTTTCCATTCAAGGTCTTTACCAGGATAAAAACCAGAGGTGTCTACAAGAGTGACAATTGGAAGGTTGAACGCGTCGCAGAAAGCTACAAATCTTGCGCCTTTCTGTGAAGCGGGAATATCTAATGTCCCAGCAATAGATTGTGGCTGGTTGGCCACAATGCCTACAGGCTGACCGTTAATAAGGCCAAAACCAGTGACTAGATTTTGGGCAAAATCTTCTCGCGTTTCAAGAAAATACTCATCATCTAAGCAAACCTCAATTACTTTGCGAACGTCATAACTCCCCGTAGGAGAATCAGGGATGATTGATCCGACATCAGGAAGTTTCCTATCTGGAGTATCACTACTAGATACGGCAACGGGAAGTTCATCAGTACTGTTTGGGAGATAGGTCAGTAATTCAGCAATCAAGTTGTCTGCAGATTCAGAATCTGGAACAACGAAATGAGCTACACCAGAGGTTCTAGCATGCATTGAGGCTCCACCTAGTCCTTCCGGTGAAACTTCTTCTCCCGTGTATTGTTCGACCATGTTTGGCCCACTTACGAAAGCGTATGAGTCGTCGATCATGACGACAAGATCAGCGAGTCCCAGAAGTAAGGCTGGACCTGATACTGCTGGACCAGTTACACAGAAAATTAGAGGAATGACACCTGAGCAGTTGACAAACTCTCTTGCCGCGGTGCCCCAACTATGGATGGCCTTTACGCCTTCGGAAATATCTGCACCGCTGGAACTTATATAACAAATCAAAGGTATGCGCTGCCGATAAGCAGTTCGGGCAGCTTCAGCGAGGTTTTCTCCGTCGATAGGGAGAAGGGCCCCAAGTTTTTCTCCCCCAGTATGAACTTGAATTACTTTTCGTTCACCAATGGTAGAAAGACCAAACGATACGTTGCCGGTTGTTCCAGCTCGTAGTCCCACAGAAGTCGTTACAGAATCAACAGTCATTGGCTAAGCGTTACATGAATACCGGGTTGATGTGGGGCATTCTCCAAAATAATTTGGGTCAAAACGTCAATGGTTGAACGCACTGGTGTTGAAGGCGTCATTTTTTGATTAAAAGCTAAATCAACTTTTCGCTTAGATAACCCTTTGACTGGTATTGCCACCCAGTTGCCTTCAGAGTGCCCAGATGCAGCGCTAGCGGGTAGAAGTGCAGGGGTCGTTCCTGTGATGGCAAGTGAAGCTAAAAGTCGCAGGCCGGTAACTTCTACTGTTGGCAAGAGGTTGATATTGGCATTGCCTGCTTCCTTGTCAATGCTGTCACGAATTGCAGTACCTGACGGAGTCAGCATGATTTCTAAATCAGAAAGATCTTCAAGTTTGACTGATTTATTCTTGGATAAAGGATGAGATCCTGAAGCAATAACAACGTACTCTTCTTCAAATAGGGGTATGGTTTCAATCCCAGTTGCAAGAACAGGGGAATTCACTATCGCTATATCAAGTTCCCCGGTGAGGAGTTTCGGTATTAGTGATGCAGTTATTTCATCAATAATGACGGGGCGAAGACTTGGGTATTCACTGCTCAGTTTTTGAAGCAGGGGGTTAGCTATCCAACGGGCCACCGTCCCGATGCATCCGATATTAACTGAGCCAGCAACTTCACTTTTCATAGAAGCAATGTCATCGGTGATCGCTCTAAGCTCGCTGCGGATTCGTTGCGCACGTTCGATGACTGCTTCACCTTCGGCAGTAGGGGACATAGTCCTTCGATCGATCAGCACTGTTTTCAATTCTTTTTCTAATCTTCCTACATGCGTAGAAACATTAGATTGAACGGTGTGAAGGGCGCGCGCTGCACCAGAGAAACTCTGATGCTCTGCTACAGCGAGCAGTAGGTGCAGTTGACGAAGATCCATCACTAAGAATGATGCCAGATAAAAACCCATATTTACTACCGATAGGTAAAAGTTACGATATCTTTTAGTGAGTATTCAATCTCGTGTTGAACCTCTAAGGTCTAAGAACAATAGATTTCAGAAGGCTTTTGGAACATATGGCTACAACTCTCGCAATCCACTTTGATCCCGCGGCTATTCATGCCGCAGTTGATCGCGATGGCCGTCTTGATTTGATTGCTCTTGGTAAAGGCCAAGCTGGAATGCCAATGTCAATACATCTCGGTTTAGGCGATTCTGTATTCTTTGGTGATGAAGCACACGACCAGATGGAGCATGATCCCTCAGGCGTAGTTGATGACCCTATTGGAAGACTTTTCGATGAAGAGATCATGTCACAAGGAGGTCGATCTACAACCTCTGAAACTCTTCTTGCCCGGTTACTGGCTGAGGTTTATGCAAAAAGTATTCAAATATTAGATAGAACACCAGATCAGGTTTTAGTCGTATTAACCGCAGGGGGACCAAAACAAGAAGCCTACGTAGCGGCAGCAGAAAGAGCTCTTATCGGCGAAGTCGAATTTGTCAGTGAGACAAAAGCTTGGTCAGCGATGGCAACACACGGACCCTCAGATTTAGATCCAGACCTCGCCGGAGTGATAGGGGGCTTACTTTGGAAACGCCATGGAGACGCTCCATCAGGTCCAGCACCACGAGTAACTCTTGAAGATTTAGGTCAACAAGAAACTTTGACTCCCTCAACCTTTCAACCCGCACCAAGCGTCATCGCTGCAGGTGCACGATCAGTATTTGAAGAAGACACAGGCATAGAGGAGAGTAAACGTCGAAAGGTTCCTCGCTTATTAATGGTTTTGCTTTTAATTGTTGGAGTCGCTGGAGCTATTGGTTATGTAGTCATAGACCAAATCACTGGCGGCGAAGAAGACGATTCTGTGCTGACTCCTCTAACTACCACCACCTCAACCACCACTACTCTCCCTGTCACCACAACAGAAGCAATTGAAGAAACCTCAACAACGTCAACAACGACCACTTCAACAACGACCACTTCAACAACCACTACAACCACCACTACAACCACGACCATCCCACCATTAGGAATGGTGACAATATCTTCAGCTGGACTCCTGCTAGATGGCACCGGAACACCAGTATTGATCGCCTTTGATGATCCCGCTGACGAAGTTCTACTTGAATTAGATACAAAAATTGGACCATCAGATGCTGACACCGGTTGGGTAGAGGATTCACTATGTGACGTTCCGATAGTCAGGCGAGTCACCTATGGAGATGTTGAAGTCGTTCTGGTTGATGAAGATATTGAAGATGGAGAACCTGGAGTTGACGCAGTTTTAGGTCAATGGTTTGTTTCCGGACCGTGGGCAACCGAGTCCTCCATTTGGACGATAGAACGTATCGGTATCGGCTCAACAGTTGCCGAAATGAAAGAAACCTATACAGCCTTCTCGATAGAGACAGCAATAGATGGCGACTTGACTGGTTATTTCAGTTTTGACTTTGTCAGCATTTTGCAAGATGACGGAATAAGCGGCTTAACTAATGCTACGAGTGATATTGGGGTTGTTCTTTCAATGTGGGCTGGCACTACATGTGACCGCCGAAGCTAAAGCAATCATTCCAGTTCAAATCCAGAAATAGAAGGCCTCTCTTCAATCTCCTTTGGTGAACTCCCGAGAGAAAGAAATAAAGCGGTAGCGATGAAGACACCGCCGATCAGTACAAGTATCTTCCACCAGAGGGGTTTAATTTCCATAAAAGTATTGAGTCAAAAGTCCTAGTTTTTAATACTTACTATTTTTACTTTTAAAATTCCATGTGGAGCTTCAAAAGAGACGGTGTCACCAATTTTTCCACCAAGAAGGGCTTCCCCTAAAGGCGAACCTGGAGAAACAACATCAATATCTTCTCTCTTCTCCTCAATTGACCCAACAAGCAATAATTCAGGAGTATCGTCACCCTCATACAGTATGGAAACAGTTACCCCCGGTGTAACGGCGTCGACGTCTCCAGAGGATTCTTCAATTATTTCACAATTTTCTAGAACGCTTTCAATATGCATTATGCGTCCTTCCATTTTTCCTTTCTCTTCTTTAGCAGCGTGGTAGTCACCATTTTCTGAAAGATCGCCTAATTCGCGTGCCGCCTCAATTTTTCTCGCAATATCTATTCTCCCGCGAGTAGTTAGATCCTGTAGCTCAGCTACAAGGCGGTCATAGGCTTTTTGTGAAAGTTGTTGCATTTCCGGCATGAGGCGAGATCGTATCCGCAAGAATCGATACCGCCACCTTCTTACACTTCTCTTTAACCTATTTGACCAGTGTTACAGGCAGTTTGCTAGACTTAAAGTGATGGACAGATTACTTTCGGTGATCAAAATTTTTTAGCGCACATTTATCCTGTGCGCTTTGACCGTCCGCTTAAGTGGACGGTTTTTTATTTAAATTACACTGCACAACTTGGAACATAAGGAGCACCCACGTGGCACATCGAATCGGCATCATCGGCGGTGATGGTATTGGGCCAGAAGTTATTTCTGAAGGCCTAAAGGTGATTAACGCTGCAGGCGTGAGTTTAGAAACCGTTGAATACGACCTCGGTGGTGATCGTTATGGCAGAGATGGAACAGTTTTACCTGACGAAGTGATTGAAGAATGGCGAAGTTTAGACGCGTTATATCTTGGCGCCGTAGGTACACCTAACGTCCCACCAGGACTAATTGAACGAGGACTATTGCTCAAGATGCGATTCGCTCTTGATCTGTATGTCAATTTAAGGCCGTTTACTTTTCCCGAGAATAATGTTGATTTCTGTGTAGTTAGAGAAAACACTGAAGGTTCATATGCCGGCGAAGGCGGTGTCTTACGCCAAGGCACTGAACACGAAATAGCTACACAAGGGTCAGTCAACACTCGTATGGGAGTCGAGCGTTGCATACGTTTTGCATTTGATCTTGCGTCAAATAGGAAAGGGCATTTAACACTGGTCCACAAAACAAATGTTTTGACTTTCGCTGGAGACCTCTGGGAGCGCACGTTCAATGAAGTAGCGAAAGAATATCCAAAAGTGGAAACGTCTTATAACCATGTAGATGCTGCTTGCATTTACTTTGTTCAATCCCCTGATCAATACGACGTAATAGTTACCGATAACTTATTCGGAGACATACTTACAGACCTTGGCGGAGCAATCTCTGGCGGTATAGGGATGGCTGCTTCTGCAAATCTAAACCCGACCAAAACTGGGCCATCAATGTTTGAACCAGTACATGGATCAGCACCTGATATTGCCGGCCAAGGTATAGCTAACCCTACGGCCGCTATCCTTTCAGGAGCGATGATGCTTGAATTTTTAGGTGAAAATGAGGCCGCAGATCGAATAAAAGAAGTTTGTGCTGATCCAGCAGTTCAGGTTGAGGGAACCTCACCTATTGGAGATGCGATAGCCCAGAGGCTTATTTAAACAGTTTGATATTGAATTAAGTAAAGAGGAGTTGAAATGCCGATCGAAAAAACAGAAAAAATCTGGATGAATGGAGAGTTTGTTAATTGGGACGACGCAACTGTTCACGTCCTCACACACACGTTGCATTACGGAAATGGAACATTTGAAGGAATTCGCGCCTATGAAACTGATAGAGGGCCAGCTGTTTTTCAATTACGTCCTCATATAGAACGACTTTTCCAATCAGCAAAAATTCTTTTTATAGACATCCCTTGGACAGTAGATGATCTGGTCAAAGGAGTTTTAGACACGGTAAGAATCAACAAAGTTTCTTCATGCTACATACGACCATTGGTTTATCTTGGCTACGGAGAAATAGGACTCAATCCTCTTGCATGCAAAGTTGAAGTTTCTATTTCCTGCTGGCCGTGGGGCGCGTATCTTGGCGATGAAGGAATAGAAAACGGCGTGAAGGTCATGATCTCTTCATGGCAACGTCATGGACCTAACGCAATGCCACCAGCGGCAAAAGGAGTAGGGCATTACATAAATTCCCAAATGGCCAAAGTTCAGGCAATTAAAGCGGGATACGAAGAAGCTATTCTGCTTTCACCTCAAGGCTATGTTTCAGAATGCACGGGAGAAAATCTATTTATCGTTCGTGACGGAGCAATCATTACTCCACCCACCTCGGCTGGAGCACTTGAAGGAATCACGCAAAAAACTGTTCGAAAAATAGCTGAAGATCTCGGTATTCCTTACACCCAAGGAAATATTCTTCGAAGCGATTTATATATTGCCGAAGAAGCTTTTCTTTCTGGTACAGCAGCAGAAATTGTGCCTATACGTTCTGTAGATGATCGAGAAATCGGGGACCCAGGTCCAATTACTAAGGCAATACAGGAAATCTATTTTGATGTCGTGCGTGGAAAGCGTCCCGAGTACGAATCGTGGAATGAGTATGTCAATCCTTAATTCGAAAAGTATGCCTAAAAACGTAGAGATCTACGATACAACTTTGCGCGACGGTGCTCAGTTGGAAGGAATCTCGTTAACTGTTGATGACAAACTACGCATAGCGGAGCAGTTAGACAATTTAGGGGTTCATTACATTGAGGGAGGGTGGCCAGGAGCTAATCCCAAAGATGTTGAGTTCTTTGAACGAGCGAAAGAAGAGTTGACACTCAAACATTCACGCCTTGTCGCGTTTGGTTCAACTAGGCGAGTAAATGGTGATGCTCAAAACGATCCAACTTTGGCAAACCTCGTTGCAGCCGGAACGTCTACAGTTTGCATTGTTGGCAAATCGTGGGATTACCACGTCACAGAGGCGCTAAGAACATCGCTCGACGAAGGAATAGCTATGGTCGCCGATTCGATTAAATTCTTGAAAGATCAAGGTTTAGAAGTCTTTTTCGACGCAGAACATTTCTTCGATGGGTATAAAGCTAACCCAGAATACGCTCTCCAAGTTCTTGAAGGAGCCGCTGCAGCTGGAGCTGACTGCCTTGTACTTTGTGATACAAACGGCGGCTCTCTGCCATTTCAAATAGAAGAAACTGTCGCCTCTGTAGTGAACCACCTTGAAACTCCAGTTGGAGTCCACCTTCATAACGACACCGGTTGCGGAGTAGCAAACGCAATGGCAGGTGTAATGGCAGGCGCTACACAAGTTCAAGGAACCATAAATGGCTATGGAGAAAGAGTCGGAAACTGTGACCTTGTACCAATTATCGCAAACTTAAGTTTGAAACTAGGGATTGAAACACTTCCTCCAGACCGCATCGAACGCCTCACTTCTGTCGCTCATCACGTAGCGGAACTCGTTAATTTCTCTTCCGATCCACAACAGCCATATGTCGGATCAGGAGCATTTGCCCATAAAGCAGGACTTCATGTAAGCGCGATTTCTCGTCGTCCTGATGCCTATGAACACATTGACCCTAACTTGGTTGGAAATGGCACACGGTTCCTTGTTTCGGAGATGTCAGGAAAATCGACTATTGAGCTCCGTGCTCAACAACTCGATTTGGATATAGAAGGGGAAACGCTAAATGAAGTAGTTGAAACTTTGAAAGACCTTGAATATCGGGGGTACCATTTCGAAGCAGCCGATGCGTCACTTGAACTTCTTCTTCGCGCTGCTACTGGCTGGGAACAAGACTTTTTTCAACTCCAATCCTTCTCTGTGAATGTAGGGCACCTTTCTGGGAGCGGTAGTCGCGCATGGAATGATGTAGCCGTAGAAGTAGATACCGAAGCGACAGTATCAATTCAAGTTGACGGAAAAATAGTTGAAGCATCTGGTCAAGGAAATGGTCCGGTAAATGCTCTTGACTCTGCCCTAAGACAAGCTATAGGGAGCCGTTACCCCGCCTTAGAGAACCTCAGACTTACCGATTACAAAGTAAGAGTTCTTGAAACTAGCAAAGGAACTGGAGCAATCACACGAGTCTTACTAGATACAACAAACGGAGAAAAAACCTGGACAACAATCGGAGTTTCAGAAAATATCATCGAAGCCTCATGGCAAGCACTTGTTGACTCCATTGTTTACGGGTTAATGAACACTCAAGACTGAACCACTTTCCACATGACTGATTTAAAGAAAGTTCTTCTAGCTGAGGGAATAGGAACAATGTTCCTACTCATCGGTGTTGTGGGCTCTGGAATAATGGCGCAGAGACTTTCTGAAGGTGAAGAAGGTTTAATTTTGCTTCAGAACGCAGCAGCAACAACTGCTGTTTTAATTGCAATAATTTCTATCTTCAACAAAATCTCTGCTGACTTTAACCCTGCTGTAACGCTTGCCGCTTGGGCGTTGGGACATAGAACCAGAAAAGAAGTTCTACCTGTACTTATTGCTCAAACTGGAGGAGGAATCTTAGGGGCTGTAGTAGCAAATCTTATGTTTGATCTATCTGCAATAAGTTGGTCAACTACAAACCGTAGTGGAAGCCATCTGTGGCTCGGGGAAGTAATAGCCACTGTTGGATTGTTGCTCGTCATATTCAGTCTTCTTCGCACTTCCCGCACTTCAAAGATTCCTTATGTAGTAGGCGCTTATATTGGCGGCGCATACTATTTTACTTCATCAACAAGTTTCGCTAATCCGGCAGTGACCATCTCTCGCTCGTTCTCAGACACGTTCACAGGAATATCACCATCCCACATCCCCATGTTTATCCTGATGCAACTTGCAGGAACCGCTGCAGCAATAGCGCTTATTCGATTCCTTTTCTCTTCAAATACAAACGAAAAAATTTAGTATCAGATTCTTTACATCATTCAGAATTAGGAACAGTGACTGTTGAACAACCTTTTTCTTGATCTACTGGGTTGCCAACTATTCGGTCATTGATCCAACTCAAAAAATCTGACCAATACGCTTGCACCGCACTGCCATGAGTATGTCCCTCATAGAGAATGCGTTCAATATGGTCATGTCCTTCAAGAGCGCAAATCTGATCTAAAAGAATCTGACTGCTAATTCCAGGAATTTGTTCATCTTGGTCACCGTGAAGAATAACGACTGGGGTTTGGTTCGGTACTTGATTTGTGTCGTTCTCTATTAGGCGAGCATTCCACGCAGGATCAGCGAAAATGTCGTCAACAGAAGTCAAATCTTCAAAAGGTATCGGATTGAAAATCTCAAAAATATGTCCGGTGCAACCGAGTTCTAGTTCTTCTACTAGAGGCAAGTACTCTGGTTCAACAATCGTTTCTAAAGAAAGTTCGTCGTAAGCCTGAGCGAAGGCAGCAGCAACCATTACAAGGTAACCCTGGAAAGGTCCATCCATTAGGAAATCTTTCAGTAAGGGGAATTGACTTGGAGGTGCGCCAGCTGCAACACCAACAAGATCTAACTCAGGAGCTATGTCTTGCCAAAGTTGAGAAGCATGCATAGCCGCATGGCCCCCTTGAGAGTGGCCCCATACGATCAAAGGCCCTTCGGCCCCTAGGGAAGAATCAGTTTGAGCTGCTCGCACAATATCAAAGACTCCTTGTGCCTCACTCGCGCCAACAATGTAAGGGTGAAGACCCGGTCCTCCCATCCCTTCAAAGTCACTTGCGACTACAACCCAGCCATCATCAAGTAGGGGTTGCACGAGAGCATTCAACTCAACATCTTCTCCGGTATAGCCAAGCGAAGGAGCACACATATCAGCCATGCCTGTCGTACCATGAGCAACCGAAAGCACAGGCCTTGGTTCAGTAGCTACAGAGTTCGGGGCGACAATAGTGCCGGTTACCTGGATGGGGTCACCGCTCACAGAACGTGACCGGTAGGTTACGAGCCAACCGACAATAGTTTCATCAGCAAAATCAATTTTTTCTACTGCAAGAATGGCACCAAGAGCATCTGGATCAGAGGAGATCTCTAATGAGGGGCCCGTATCTTCCTCTGCGGAGGCTAACATCTCAATCTCTTCTGGAGATAAAAAGTCCATACATGTAAATGTCGCTTCTTCAGCGAAGTCGTCATAGTCAGCTTCTTCGTCATCCAAGTCTTCTAGAAGCACTACGTAACTCACTCCTGTTAGTGAATGCATTTCGTCAACCATGCAGGTAGCGAATTCTTCGGTCTCCAAGCCAAACTCTGATTTCAGGAAAGTGATCATTTCACTCCGAGCGCCTTGTTCGGCACTTTCATCTTCGTCCGGTGCCATTGTTTCTGCCGGAGCTTCCGTGGCTGCCGGAGCTTCCGTTGTGGCTGGCGTCTCGTCAGCAGCTCGGGTGTAAGCGTTACTTTCGGAGGCTCCATCAGAGGAACAACTTGTTGCAGTTAACGCGAAAATAGAAAGAATAAAAATAAGTTTACGTAGGTTCATGAGACTGAGTCTTCCACATAAACCCAAGGGTTTCTTAACTTTGCCCGACAACCTTAGATTTATTTGTTACAAACTTTTTGGTTCAACAAAAACTGAGTGCACATCTGGCACTACGGATTTGATTTGAGCCTCAAGCTCTTCAATAGCAGTACATACTTCCTCAGCAGTAAGAGAAGAATCAAAAACGACTTGCGCCCCAACCAAAATATGTTCAGGTCCGAGATGTTGTGTCCGTAAATTCTCAATCCTTGAAACCGAAGCAGAACCATCTATGGCTTCCTCAATGAGCAAACGATTTTTCTCAGTAACACCTTCGCCGATAAGAAGACTGTACATTTCTCTAGCTAAAACAATGGCAATTATGGCAAGTAAGACTCCAATACTTACCGTACCCACCCCATCCCAAATGGGGTCACCGGTTACTTTGCTAAGCACTACTGCGATCAAAGCAAAAGCAAGACCAAGCATGGCTCCCATATCTTCAAGCACCACTACCGGCAATTCAGGCTTCTTCGATTTAGTGACGAACTCTTTCCACGTCTGGCCTTTTCTTAGCTTATTTGCTTCAATAATGGCAGTCCTTAAGGAAAATCCTTCCAGAATCAAACCAAAAACTAATATGCCGATAGCCCACTGATAGTGGCTTATGGGCTCAGGGTGAAGAAGCTTTTCTATTCCTTCGTAGAGGGCAAAAACTGCGCCAGCAGTAAAAAGTACGACCGATACAACAAATGACCAAAAATAGCGTTCACGACCGTAACCAAAAGGGTGCTCTTTGGTCGCAGGACGGTTCGAGCGCTGAACTCCCATGAGTAGAAGAAATTGATTGGAAGCATCGGCAACAGAGTGGACACTCTCGGCTAATAGCGCAGAAGAGTGAGTAAAGATAAATCCGACAAATTTCGCAATCGAAATACCAGCATTTGCTATCAATGCAGCAAGTATTGCTTTTTTGTCGCCAGCGGCAGCCATTTTTCTCCTTTCAGAAACTTTAACTCCACAAGTTATCGTAGCGTTTGGCTTCTTCAAGACAAGTCCAGATAGTCTTTGTGACGTGGCAAAACGTAAACGCAAAAAAATCTCAGCAACTAAAGCTTCGCACCCGCCTGTAAGGCCAGGAATGCTTAGTCCGATGCGCACAGTGCCTATTTCAATAAATAGGCCGCCTTACGCTATGACTGGTAATCCTGGGCCGGCGATCTCTTCAAACATTCGAACCGAAGAAGAGATACAAAGGATGAGATTAGCTGGAAATGCTGCGGCAGAGGTTCTACTTGAAGTACAACCTTTTGTTCAGCCAGGAGTTACCACCGACAAAATTGATCAGATAGCTCATGAGGCGATTCTTGAGCGCAATGCCTATCCAAGCCCATTGAATTATCGCGGTTATCCAAAATCTGTTTGCACCTCGGTAAATGAAGTAATTTGTCATGGAATTCCTGATAGCAGACCATTAGCTGATGGCGACATTGTGAACGTAGATGTAACTCTTTATTTAAACGGAGTTCATGGAGACACATCGGTCATGTTTTTTGTTGGTGAAGTAGACGAAGAGTCAAAACGTTTGGTTCTTGAAACTCGAACTGCTCTTTACGCCGGCATTCATTCAGTCAAACCCGGAGAGCCGATAAACACTATTGGGCGAACGATTGAGAGTCACGCTAGACAGCATAATTTAGGTGTAGTAAGAGAGTTCATCGGGCATGGGATCGGAACAGAATTCCATTCAGGTCTTCAAATAAAACACTATTACGACCCTTATGACAGCACAGTGATAGTTCCCGGAATGACTTTTACTATTGAGCCAATGCTTACTTTAGGTAGCCCTACTTGTGAAATGTGGGATGACGACTGGACAGCAGTGACGCGTGATGGGAGCCGCACCGCACAATTTGAACACACTGTTTTAGTTACAGAAGATGGAGTTGAGATTCTTACGAAGACAAAGGACGGAGTGGTTCCAGCAGAGCAGGTCTTAGGCTAAGGCCTTATTACTCCCAACTAGCGGTACCTTCTTCAGCAAGAGCGACCCAAGTGCGACCTGGGGTTAATCGAATTTCTTCACCTTCAACGTGGTATATGGCAGGCATGCTTGCGTCTGTTCGGTCCCATTCGCCGATAATTAAGTGGCCATCGGTAAAGATCCAAGCAACACCAGTACCAACAGTCTCTGCTTCAGGGGAAGTTTCCGCTGCGGGGCTTGTTCCGTACCTTACGAACTGGACGATCATATTTGGAGGAGCGACACGCACTCCATTTGCATCAATGTGAGCGGTTCCTCCTTGTCGGCGTGTCCAGCCTGAACCATTCCATCGATAGTCAACTTCTGTCCAACCAAAATCAATAGCTATCCTCTCAGCAGGAATAGCAGAAGGATGCAGTGGTTCTTCTGACCCTCTGAATTCAAATGGAGCCGGAGGTAATTCTGTTCGTTCTGGTTCAGGATTTAAGGCCCATAGTTGGGTTGCAGAAGCGTATAGATTGTGAGGGGATCGACGGGTTGTTGACTGCCAGTAAGCACTAGAAGCTCTATCCCAGTTAACAGATATAACGTCAGAGGCGTAGACGATGTCTAAAGTGATTTGATTTGCACCAGAGTATGCAAAAAGCGGCATATCAAAACCGGAAAGTAAGATCGGGTCTGAAGTGCGGGCAGAACGTATCGGGCCGACGACACTGGGGCTTTCTGTCTGGAATATTGCCACAAGTCGAGTAAGTCCAGATTCGACGATTTCTTCATAAACTACATCTGCTTGATTGATCCCTGATTGAGGCCTTGCCGCACCAACGTTGTCGATTTTGAATGCTAAAGCGGGGCGAATTGTGTCTTCGCCGATTAATGCTGTCCACCGCATAGCTACTAGGAGTTCTCGTAACCGGTCAATTTCCAATTCCGCTTTAGCGATACTTGCTCTCAGAGTATTTATGTTGGTGTTGGCCGAATCAATTTGTTCTTCGATCCCTGGAACAATGGACATTGCTTCTGAACGGTCTTCAAAAGCGAGAGTCCGCCGTTCATTAGATTGGTTTCTTCTATCAAAGAGCGAATCTATTTCTCTGCCCAATTGTCTGAGTTGACCATATATCGCTAGCAATTGGTCGTTTGCATCGTTGATAATTGATTCGTAAAGAAGCCTTGCGCGTATTTGTTCAAGAGCCTCCTCAGATAACTGAATGGATTGAGTGAGAACCGCATTTATGTGTTCATCGTTTCTTACATAAGCATCAATAGCCATGACATGCCGGACGCTTGTTGGTTCTTCTAAAGAGACATAACGATCAATCAAGTTGTCTGCCATCAATTCTAAATAAATTGGGATGAGCGCCAACTTTTCATCCTCAATGGCTATTCGGGCTTCAGTTTCTGCCACAAGATCAGCAATATCAGATAATTGTTTCTCATAATTAGTGATCTGTTCCTCTAAATTTTCTATTTCTGTTTCGAAAGAGATAATTGACTCTTCTTCTTCGTCAATTTGTTCAAGAAATGTTTGTGCTCCAACAGCAGTAGTTGCAAGAATTGCGCCTAGGACAAGAAAAATCAGAGATATCAAGAGGGAGCGCTTGTGCATATAACGAGCGTAGATGGTTTCTGGCATCAAAGTGAGGCACCCTTGGTCTATGAACTATAGAAAAGATGATTGACACTAATGCATATCTTTCTAGCTGAGTTTGAGTTAGTTTGGCAGGGTGACAACAGTTGCAATAGTTAATCAAAAAGGGGGAGTAGGTAAAACTACTGTTGCCCTCGGTTTAGCATCATCAGCAGCGAATCGAGGCATAAAAACCCTAGTTATAGATCTAGATCCGCAAGGCAATGCTACGACAGGGTTAGGACTCTTTGAGCCAACTCGCGGGATTGACACTGTTTTGCAAGAGGAAAGACCTGGAGGTATTCACTTAGCCATTGAAGAGTCCGGTTGGCCAAACGAAAATGGATTTGCTCCACTTGTTGCAGCTTCTTCTCCTGATCTCTCTATTCGCGAACCTCAGCTTGCAACCGATCCTTTAGGAGCGCAAGAACGTTTGAGTTCTGCATTAGGAGGGCAGAACACTATTGAATACCCTCTCCAAATTATTGATTGTCCACCTTCGCTGGGACTTCTGACGATCAATGGCCTCTTTGCTTCTAATTGTGTGCTTCTAGTCACTGAACCCGGCGCGTGGGCAGTTGATGGCGTGGCTCGAATGTTACAAACAATAGATCGGATACAAGCACGAAGAATCGAAAGAGAACCAAAACTGATTGGAATAGCCGTTAATCGTCTAGCTCGTACACGTGATGCAAGATACTGGCATGAACAACTTCAGGATGCCTATCCAGGTAAATGCTTACCCCCAATACATCAGAGAGCAGCAGTATCTGAAGCCGCTGCCCAATCAATGCCGATACATGCATTAGGGAAGCGTCCAGGAACCGCTGAAGCTTCAGCAGAGTTCGACAAGATTCTCGATAGCGTGTTAATTGGAGGCAATGGTGAGTAGTTATAATCCACAGTCGCGTAGAAAACGAAACGGGCCGCCGGATATAAGTCCGGTTGACACCCTGCTTGAAGGTGCCTCTGCCGAAGACGAATCACCTGTTGTCGACTCTGAAGACAATTCCTCACACGCGTATGCTCAAGACTCAGAATCCATTGCCAAACCTTTTGATACCCCTCCAGTTGAAATGACTGATGAAAGAGTAGATCGTTTGTACCGAATTGGTGTTTTTGCTGCGGTGGTTGCCATTGTCCTTCTCCTCATTCGAAGAAAGAAAAACAGCACCTAGATTAATTGCAGAGCAGGAGCGTCTGGGCGCATTCTTCCAACTGCAAGCCTTTTCTTTATTTCTTTCTGCCCGTCTTCGCATATTCCTGCATAGGGGCACCATCCACAGAGTGGGCCAACTTGAGTATCAAAAGTATCTTCTTCGCAACTACCTCTTAGATTCTCCCAAGTCTCGGCAAATTGACCAGTGCTTTTTGCAATTAATTCTTCGCTAATGTCAACTTCTAACTCAACTGAGTTTTTTCCAAGATATAAAAGCCGACCTTTCGCTGGCAAATTCCCCGTCTCGAATTGAACAGCTGCCGCATAAAGAAGAATTTGGTTAAGAGCATCTTTTTTGTAAGAAGGGTCTGGTGGTTTTCCGGTCTTGTAATCAGTGACTGCGGTGCCTGCACTGGTCTCATCAAGACGATCGATAACTCCAAAGAAAGGAACGTCTGAAAGAGTGGCAGAAATTTTTTTCTCTGTGGAAAGCACGTTTACTTCTGAAGGGTTTTCAAGTCCCCATAGTCCCTCAATGGCGGTCCAAGCTTTCCATCGAAATTCTTTTTGATCCGCTTCGCTTAGATTAAGGGACTTGAAATCTGAATTATTTTCTGTTTCAGGCCAAGTATCCCGAGCAATTTTTTTTGCTTCTTCTATCGTTCGCTGTTCTGGATCTTTTTCGCAGAGCATCTCTAAAACGTGGTGAGCGAAAGTGCCAATCAAAGCAGCTTCTCCAGGCGGGTCTGGGATCTTATCCACATAGCGGTGCTTCCATCTTCGAGGACACTGTTTGTACATTCCCGCTGCAGAAACAGAAAAAGAGCGGGGGAGATTAGCCATTAGATATCTAAGACTGATGGGTCAAGAAGGGAGCTGTTCTTCACAAGGTATTCGCGTCTGCGTCCAACATCAGATCCCATAAGTATTTCAAATAAATCAATTGCTTTCTTTGCTTCTTTAGCGTCGTCCATAGTTAATTTTCTCAAAATTCTTGTTTCAGGATCTAACGCACATTCTGCTAGTTCTTCAACGTTCATTTCCCCCAAGCCTTTGAAGCGGTTCCAACGAAGATTCTCAACTTTGCGTCTGCCTTTAGTGAGTTCCTCAGTTAAAGCGTCTCGTTCTTCTTCGCTAAATGCGCGATGGATTGTGTCACCTACTTTGCAGGTGAAAAGTGGGGGTTGTGCAGCAAATACACGGCCATCTTCAAGCATCGGGCCCATGTATTTATGGATAAGTGTTAGCAGTAAGCAACGTATATGACTTCCATCTACGTCGGCGTCGCAGAGAATGACTATCCGTCCATATCTGGCATCATCAAGATTGAAATCTTTTCCAGATCCAGCTCCTACCGCAGTGAATAAAGCTTGAGCTTCAGCATTATCAAGTACTTGTTTGAGGGTAGCTTTTCCCGCGTTAACCACCTTTCCTCTGAGTGGGAGGATTGCGACATTGGCAGAGTTTCGTCCGGCTTTTGCTGGGCCCGCAGCAGAGTCTCCCTCAACGATAATTAGTTCAGAGTCAATGCCGTGAGTTCGGCAATCTGCAAGTTTGTCAGGCATGCCTGTCGACCCCAGACTTGCCGCTCGTCTTTTATTATCAAGCATTTGTTTTGAACTGACACGATTTATGATCGCAGTAGCGATCTTGTCTCGAATAGCGTTTATATGGGTTTTAGGGCCGTTTCCTTCAAACCATTCAGTCAAGTTCTGTTTGATGACGTTGTAAACGATTTTTTCCACTGGAGGAGTTCCGAGTTCCTGCTTTGTTTGTCCACGAAATTGAGGTTCAGGAAAAGTAACTTTTATTGCAGCGACTAAACCTTCGCTGACGTCATCTTTTGCAGCGCGGTGTTTATTTTCTTTTGCTAATTTCGCTAACTTTCTTGTGTCTTTGAGCAAGATGTCATTGACTGCTCGTGTTAGAGCTCTTTCAAATCCGGCAACATGAGTTCCGCCTTGACTGGTAGGAATTGTATTAACGAAGGATTCTTGTGTTGTGTCGTAGGAATGAACCCAACGTAGAGCTGCCTCTACTGTGCATTCACGCTCAACGTCGGTCATTTTCCCATCAACAGGTACACGTTCGGTGAAAGTATCTATGCCAGAAATCGTGATTATCTCCGTGACGTTCTCTCCATTAGACAAATAGTCAACAAGGTCTTTTAGTCCTCCTCGCGAAACGAATTCAAAGGGTTCTTTTGATCCTCCCGCACGTTTGTCAATGACTTTTATTTTTACCCCAGGGACTAAAAAACAGGATTGGGTAACTCGGTCGCAGATTTCTTGGATGTCTATAGTTGCGTCTTTGTCGAAAATGTCGAAGTCGGGCCAAAACCTCACTCGAGTTCCAGATTTCGTTTTAGAAATTTTCTTTAATCGATTTAACTCATGACTTTTAGTAAATTTTGAACCATTGAATTGACCAGCAACTCTCTCTTTGAATGACAATTCATGGGTGTAGCCTTCACGGTCAACCTGTGCGGTTAGTTTTGTTGACAGTGCATTAACTACCGAAGCGCCAACGCCGTGTAGTCCACCGGATGCCCCGTAAGCCCCTCCGCCAAACTTGCCGCCAGCGTGTAGTTCAGTGAATACAACCTCTAAGGCTGAGACTTTTCGTTTTGCGTGTTTATCAATAGGAATACCGCGACCATTATCTGCCACTTCAACAGACCGGTCTCGGTGAAGAGTAATCGTAATTTGTTTAGCGAATCCGGCAGCAGCTTCATCGACAGCATTATCAATTAGTTCCCACACTAAATGCATAAGTCCAGAACTTCCGGTTCCGCCTATATACATTCCAGGGCGTTTACGAACCGCATCAAGACCCTCAAGTGTCTCTATGGCGTCGGCATCGTAGCCGTTCTTATTTTTTGCAGAAGACTTTGTAGTGTTTTTTGTTTTCGCAGAAGCCACCGTTACCACCTACTTGGACCAAGTGCTAAAACTTGACGCTCAGTTGAAGTACTACTTAGATCTCTCTTTGTTGACTCAATCATGAGAGGAACTGGATTGGGATCAGCTTTTTGCGGATCGTCGTCTTTACACATCGTGGCGAGCAGCCCAAGCGATTGACCGACCCAAGCAAAAGTAATTTCTTCACCCTCGCTTAACTTATTAACTCTTACGCCCACGCCATTACGTCCACGACTCTCGAACTCACTGGTAGGTGTTGCTTTGATTGAACTTTCATTTGTCACCGTGTACAAAACATCATCTGCAAGTACGACTCCGGCAGCGACTATTTTCGCTCCGTTCTTTAACTTCATTCCAGCGATTCCTGCAGCGCCACGGCCTTGAACGCTTACATCTGCAACGGGAGTGCAAAGCACCTGACCATCAGAAGATATTAAAAGGATATTCACTCCTTCTGGAGCACAAAATGCGGCAGCGACAGAATCGCCGTTCTTGAGTTTGATAAGAGTTTGTTGGGAGCGAGTTTCGCGAATTTCATCAAGCGTAAGTCGCTTGATGACTCCCTGTGAGGTAATAAGAACGGCATGTTCTTTCCCATCTGCTACGAGTGTGTGAAGAGTTTCGTTTCGATTTACTCCAAATACTTGTGCCGCTGATGAGCCACGCGTTCTATTTGAAGCATCAGAAAGTTCTGAAGCAAAGATTTGTAGAGCGCGCCCCTCGGAAGTGATGGCTGTAACTTTCGAAGTAGTGCGGGTAAGTATTGCCGCTGAAAGTATGTCATGTCGGCCCGGAGTAGCTCGACGTGCTCCGTCTACTGGAGTTCGGCCAATTTGTCCAGAAGTGGAAAGAGTGACAACACAAGGTTCCTCTACGACATCCTCTGGCTCTTCAGTTGCTTCAAATACTGGTATATCGTCGGGACTTATAATTTCTGTTCGTCTTGGTTGCCCAAACTTTTCTACTGCTTCGTTAAGTTCATGCAACACCAAGGTCCGTCGTTTAGCTTCTGATTTCAAAATCTTTTCAAACTCTTCAATATCTACAACAAGGCTGTCTCTTTCTTCTTCAATTCTTAGTTTCTCAAGAGCAGTCAAGCGTTTAAGAGGCATATCTAAAATATGGTCGGTTTGGATTTGGCTCAATTTGAATTTCTTCATCAAGGCCTTACGGGCAGCGGCTGTATCTTCCGAGCCTCTGATGATTGCAACAACTTCGTCTATCGCATCTAACGCAACGAGTAAGCCTTCAACTATATGCAAGCGGTCCGCTGCTTTTTGGCGTCGAAATTTAGTTCGTCTTACTACCACGTCAAGTCGATGTTGAATGTAATGGTTGCAGAGGTCGTAAAGATTCAGGGTTTTGGGTTCACCATCCACTAGAACAACGTTGTTAAAACTGAACGACTCTTCTAATGGAGTAGTGCGGTACAAATCGTTAAGTAGTGCTTGAGGGTTGTGCCCAGATTTCACTGTTATCTGAATACGTAAGCCAGTGTGTCGATCTGAGAGGTTTTTGAAGTCAGAAACGCCAGGAATTTTTCCTGTTTCGTTCAGGTCCTTCAATTTGCTGATCACTCTTTCGGGACCAACCATATAGGGCAACTCTGTAATGATTATTGCTTGTTTGCCTCTACCTAGGGATTCAACATGAGCCTGAGCTCTTATTCGAATAGTTCCACGACCAGTTTCGTAGGCCTCTCGTAGCCCATCATCTACGATAATTCCACCTGCGGGAAAGTCTGGACCAGGGAGTACTTTAATCAACTCGTCAACTGTGGGTTTCGGTCTTCTTTTCTTCATAACCAACTCAATAGCAGCTGCAACTTCAGCGAGATTATGAGTCGGCATGTTTGTAGCCATGCCGACGGCAATCCCAGTGGTTCCATTTACTAGAAGTCCCGGGATAAGCCCCGGCAAGCAAACCGGTTCGAGGGATTCCCCATCATATGTGGGCCTAAAATCAACAGTATCTTCATCAATTTCTCCCACCATCGCCATAGCGGCTTCAGTCAATCTGCATTCTGTGTACCTTGCTGCCGCTGGTGGGTCATCAAGAGAGCCAAAGTTGCCCTGTTTGTCAACGAAAGTTACCCCACGGGAAAAATCTTGCCCTAAGCGCACGAGGGCATCGTAGATTGCAGCATCACCGTGTGGGTGATAGCGCCCCATAGTTTCACCAACTACTCGAGCACTCTTGCGATGAGGGGTATCTGCCCGGATACCCATTCGGAGCATCGCATAAAGAATTCTGCGTTGAACCGGTTTTAGGCCATCTCGCACATCTGGTATGGCCCGCGAAGTGATTACTGAAAGAGAATAAGCCAGAAAAGATTCGCGCATCTCTTCGGCTACAGAAACTTCAACGATGTCTCGAGCGAAGCCTTCGTCTTTTGGTAAAAGTTCTTGTTGTTCAGTCACGGTTATTTAAGTAATTTCTTTGATTTGCTATATATATATTGCACCATGGCAGTGACATATGCAGTGCATCTATAGGTTGTGACCGTACTCTGAATATCTAAGCAAGTCGTGGAATCAACGAGAAGAGTGGCTTGGAGCTGGACAACAATCTTTTGGACAGGGGGCTGGAGCGATGCCTAAATTTCCAAGAGCAAGATATTCCGGTTGATCACTGAAACTTTCTTTTACTAAATCAACAATCATTTGAGAAAATCGTGGGTCGTCGTCTATCGTCTCAGCTCTGGCAAATGCTATTCCATGGTTAGCTGCGCACTCCGCTGCTTCAACATCTAAATCCCATTCAATTTCAAAGTTGTGAACAATGAAACCAACTGGAGAGACCACTATTGCTGAAACTCCTTCAGCCGCTAGTTCATCAATTCGATCACAAACATCAGGGATAAGCCAAGGTACTTGTGGTGGGCCGCTACGCGATTGCCAGACTACCTCCCAGGGATGGTTTCCTTCAGGGTCGACTCTTTCAGCAATCAATCGTGACGCTTCATTTATTTCCTCTACATAAGAACAAGTCTCAGCAGCAGAGATCGGCAGACTATGGGCTGAAAAAAGTAGTTGAGCTTCCTTTCGCTTATCTTCCGGTAAAGAACTCAGCGCCTCAGATAAGCGGTCCGCAGCTGTTTCAATGCAACCGGGATGGTCGAAATGAGGTCTTAACCGAGTTATTGATACGCGGCCATTTACCCTTTCGGCCCCGGCTTCTATCTGTTCTAGGTATTGTCGACAGCTTGAATAAGAACGGTAAGGGGAGGCGATCCAAGCAGCAATCTCATCAAAACCCTTTTCGTCTAGCTCTTCAATTACATCTTCAATGAATGGAATTGAATTCCGATTTCCCCAAAAAACTGGAATATCAAGTTCCTCTTGGCTCAAGACCTCTCTGACGGACTCCAAAATAGATCGCATACGTCCGTTCACTGGAGAGAGGCCACCACGGCTTAAATAACGATCCGCGACTTCTTGCAACCGATCAGCAGGGATGTTCCTTCCTGCTGTTACAGATTCAAGGAAGGGAAAGACTTCTTCAGGGCTTTCAGGGCCGCCAAAACCTACAAGCAGTATCGCGTTAGGTGCCTTTTTGGAAGCCATGGTTCATTGAGTCTAGGAATTAACATCAAATTTTGATAGATCTTTGCTCAAACTTTCTTGAATAGTTTGGGCTATGTGACCGCGAGTGGTTTTTCTAGTCCGAATGAGCTCAGTTCGCCCTACCTCGGAAAGGTTCTTTGCTCTTTCTTGTGCCGTAGCAATAACTTCTTCCTGCGGGACGACTTCGTCAAGGTAACCAACATCAACAGCATCTTCTGGGGTGTACATGTAACCGAGTGCCGTGGCTTTTGTGTAATGCCGTTTAGATAAACGGTCTCGAGCTAATTCTGTGGCAAAGAAAGGCAGAGCCATTCCTATTGTTACTTCAGGTAGACCTACTTTGAAATCTCCTTTAGCTCCGATTCGGATGTCTGAACTCAGCAGAAGGATAGATCCAGCAGCAATAGCATGGCCGGTACAAGCAGCTACTACAGGACGAGAAAACATGTACATCTTAAGAAACAGGTCCACTCCTTTAGACAGCATCCCTCGGGCGGCTTCAGCTCCTTCGTTCATTACTGAAAGGTCAAATCCTGCAGAGAATCGATCCTGACGTCCAGCAAGAACTAGGGCATGAGCGTCCGAAGCTTCCACTTCATCAAAAGCTGCAAGGAGTGCGTCTATTACTTCGTAACCCAAAGCGTTAGCTTTGCCGTCATCTAAATAGAGTGTTGCTACATTTTCTTCGGTTTTTATTGTGACTAAGGAATTGCTCATAAATACAACTTACTTGCTAATAGTCACACAACAATAGGTGAGCGGTAGACTTTAAATCATGAGTGAAGTAACACAGGAAACCACGATAGAAACCCCGGAAGGTGCGGTAATGAGTATCACGCCGGAAGCTATGGAGAAAGTCATAGAAGTACGGGCGGGAGAAGAAGAATCCGAAGAGTTAGCACTCCGTATCTCAGTGACTGGAGTTCAAGGGATTGACTATTCTTACGATTTGGCATTCATTCACTCAAAAGATCTAACCGATTCTGACTTGCAATGGGAGACTAACGGACTAACTATTGTTGTCCCGGAAGATAGTCATACTCGACTTGTTGGGGCAACATTAGACATTCCTTCAAATTCTGCACAAGGTGGTCTGGTAATCCGTAATCCAAATCGACCCAACCCATTGGGCGATATAGAACACCTAGAACTCACAGGAGACATACCAGAACGAGTGCAACAATTATTAGAACAGCGAATCAATCCGGCACTTGCATCCCACGGAGGTTTCGCAACTTTAATAGGAGTTGATGGACCTAAAGCTTACATAACGATGGGTGGCGGGTGCCAAGGATGTGCTATGAGTCAAGCGACACTAACTGAAGGTATTCAAGCAGCAATTCTTGAAGCAATACCCGAAATCACTGAGGTCATTGACAGCACAGACCACGCTTCGGGAAGTAACCCCTTTTATTCATAGGGGGAGACAGGAAAATCCGACTGTGCTTGGGAATGCCACTTTCAGTTTCGACGACGTAGCCATCGTGTCTGTCGAGGCGTGCGATGCGCCTGAGGTCGTAACCTCGGCCGAGATTGATGAGCGTCTGGCGCCGTTCTACGAGCGCACGGGAGCGACCAAGGGCCTGCTCGAGTCGCTCTCCGGTATCAGCCAGCGCCGCCAGTGGCCCGAGGGTGTGTCGTTCATGGAGGCGGCAGCGATGGCGGGCGAGAAGGCGCTCGCGTCTTCGGGTATCGATCGAAGCCGCATCGGGCTGGTGGTTGATTCGAGCGTGTGCCGTGAGCGGCTCGAGCCGTCGAGCGCGGTTACCGTGCACGACCTGTTGCGGCTTCCGTCGACCTGCATGAACTTCGACATTTCGAACGCGTGCCTGGGCTTTCTCAACGGCATTCAGATTGCAGGCTCGATGATTGAGACCGGCCAGATCGATTACGCCCTTGTCGTCGATGGCGAAGGCACCCGCCAGGTCCATGAGACGACCATCCAGAGGCTGCTCGCCGAAGACGCGACGATCGTGGATCTGTTCGAGAACTTCGCGACCCTCACCCTGGGTTCGGGTTCGGCGGCGATGGTGATCGGTCGCCATTCGGAGAATCCGGGCAGCCACCGGGTGAAGGGTGGCTTCTTCCGGGCTGCGTCGCAGCATCACGAACTTTGCGTCGGTTCGCTCGAGGGCATGCGCACCGACACCCGTGGCCTGCTTGAAGCCGGCATCGAGGTCGCCAAGCTCGGGTGGGAGGACGCCGACGACAAGGAGGGGTGGTTTGACATGCGCTACTACATCCTTCATCAGGTCTCGTCGGTGCACACCCAGGCGGTGATCGACACGCTTGGGATCGATGGTGATCGGGTCGTCCGGAGCTTCCCGGAGTACGGCAACATGGGTCCGGCCGCCATGCCCGTCACGCTCGCCAGCGTGCAGGACACCCTCGAACCAGGCGACGGCGTGATGTTCCAGGGCATGGGTTCGGGCATCAACGCGGCGATTGTCGAGATCGAGTGGTGAACCCCGAACCGCAGGCTTCGCGCCCGCGGCCGGCTGCAGACCTCGACGGCTGGGACGCTTCCTGGTCGCTTTTTGTCGACGCTCCCGATCACCGAGGGGTGACCCGCCGCTGGTATCTGCTCGATACCGGCGCGACCGCCGACACCCGGCTCACCGTTCTGGCGGTGCACGGCAACCCGACCTGGTCCTACACATGGCGCCATCTGGCTGCCGCGGTGCCCGACGATGTGCGGGTGATCGCCCCGGATCAGCTCGAGATGGGTTTCTCGGAGCGCTCCGGTGAGCTACGTCGGCTGGGCGATCGCATCGCCGATCTGTTGGCGCTGACCGACGAGCTCGAGCTCAGCGGCGACGTTGTCGTCGTCGCTCACGACTGGGGCGGCCCAGTCTCCTTGGGTTGGTTGCAGCATGTCCACGCGGACCACGACGGCCTCGACATCGTAGGTCTGGTTCTCACGAATACGGCAGTGCATCAGCCGGCGGAGTCGTCGGCGCCGACCCTGATCCGAAACGCCCGACGGCCGTTGTGGCTGGGGCAGGTCACGGTCAAGACCTCTGCGTTCTTGCGGGGCATGTTCAAGCTGTCGAATCCTCGGATCCCCGCCGAGATCCGTCGCGGCTATCTGGCGCCGTACGACACGCCGGATCGCCGAAAGGCCATTGGCGAGTTCGTTGCGGACATCCCGCTCGAAGCCGACCATCCGTCGGCGGCAGCGCTCGACGCCGTGGCCGCTGGGCTCGCCGGCCTAGGCGATGTCCCGACCCTGCTGGTCTGGGGTGCCGGTGATCGGGTGTTCTCCGACATCTATCTGCACGATCTCGAGGCTCGGCTCCCTCACGCGGACGTACACCGCCACCCGAAGGCCGGGCATCTCGTTTCCGAGGACACCGACGTCGCCTCGATCGTCGTCGACTGGCTCCAGACGCTCGGTGCCGATGAGACTCCACCACCGCTTTCGGCGCCGGTCGACCTGACTGCGGCGCTTCGAGACCCGGCGATCGCCGATCGGATTGCGATCCATGAGATGGGTGCCGACGGTCGCTCGGTCACGTTCGGCGAGCTTGACGAACTGGTGCAGCGCACCGCCGAGGGGCTCTTCGGCACTGGCGGCGTGCAGGTCGGCGATCGGGTGGCCGTGATGATCCCGCCGGGCGTCGATCTCGCCATCGTCCTGTACGCCTGTTGGCGGATGGGCGCAGTGCCCGTGCTGATCGATGGTGGGCTCGGCCCGGCCCAGATGGGTGCGGCGATGAAGGTCGCCTACCCCAACCACCTGATCGGGATTCGGCGGGCGCTTGCTGCGGCGCGGACGCTTCGCTGGCCGGGGCGCCGCATCGCCGTCGAGCCGACGCATCGTGTGGCCCGCCGACTGCTCGGCGTGGAGCATGACCTGGCGTCGCTACAGGACGCGCCGAGCGTGCCGCTGCCGGCGGTCGATCCCGACGCCGAGGCGGCGGTGGTGTTCACATCGGGAGCGACCGGACCCTCGAAGGGGGTGCGTTACAGCGCTGCCCGCATCGATACTCAGATCCGCACGCTGGTCGAGCAGTACAACATTTCGGCCGACGATTCGCTCGTCGCTGCGTTCGCTCCGTTTGCGCTGTACGGCCCGGCGATGGGTATTCCCTCGACCGTGCCCGACATGGACGTGAGCTCCCCTGGCACCCTGACCGCAGCAACGCTGCTAGACGCCGTCGAGGCGATCGACGCCTCGCTCGTGTTCGCATCGCCGGCAGCGATCCTGAGCGTGCTCGAAACGCTCGACGAGCTCGGCGCCCGCGACCGCACGGCGCTCGACCATGTCCGTCTCCTGCTCTCAGCTGGTGCGCCGGTACCCGGCCACGTGCTGCGGGCCGCAGTCGATCGACTCGTTCCGAATGCGGCGGCGCACACGCCCTACGGCATGACCGAATGTCTGCCGGTCACCGACATCGACCTGGTCTCGCTGGAGTCGCTTGGTCCCGACGCGCTCCATCACCTCGGGGTGTGTGTCGGGATGCCGGTCGACAGCGTCGAGCTCCTCATCGATCCACTCGACGAGCTCGGTATACCGACCGGTCTTCCCACCTCCGAGCCAGGCTTGCTCGGCGAGGTTCGGGTGCGGGCCGCCCATCAGCGGCTCGGCTACGACCGCCTGTGGCACACAACGCACCTCGCCTCTCCCGCCGACGGTACGCACGCCACCGGCGATATCGGGACGATCGACGCCGACGGCCGACTCTGGATCGGTGGCCGAACCGGCCACGTGATCCGCACGGCGACCGGTCCGGTTGCGCCGACTCCGATCGAACGGGCTGTCGACATGCTTGACGGCATCCGTCGGTCGGCTGCCGTCGGCGTCGGACCCGCCGGGGCCCAGGTGGTGGTCGTGATCGCAGAGACGAGCGATGCCGGTCGGCGCCCTCGTCAGAGCTCGCTCGATCGCATCGACCGGATCCGTGCAGCGGTCGCCGAGGCGACCGGCCTCGACGTGGCGGCCTGTCTCGAGGTTCCTTCGCTTCCGGTCGATCGCCGCCACAACTCCAAGATCGACCGCACCCACCTCGCCGACTGGGCGACCGGCGTGCTCGAGGGTGGATCGGTTCGTAACCCATGAGGGTGCTTGTCACCGGTGCCACCAGCCTGCTCGGCCGCCACACGGTGGCCCGGTTGCTCGACGCCGGCCACGACGTCGTCGTGTTACAACGCACGCCCTGCGGTTTCGACCGGGTGGTCGAGCACCTCGGCTCGGTCACCGATGCCGGCGTTGTCGACGCTGCGATGGCAGGGGTCGACGGAGTGATCCATCTTGCTGCGAAGGTGGATCCGGTCGGCGACTGGGCCGATTTCGAGGCGATCAATGTCGATGGCACTGCTGCGGTGCACGCTGCAGCTCGTGCCGCAGGCGTGTCGCGGTTCGTGTACGTCTCGAGCCCGTCGGTCGCCCATGACGGCTCGTCGATCAGCGGCGAAGGTGCTGCGCCGGCCGACCCGGAGCAGGCCCGCGGCCACTACTCGGTGTCCAAAGCGATGGCCGAGCGGGCCGTCCTCGCGGCCTCTGACCCCACGATGCCGGTCGTCGCGGTTCGCCCCCATCTCGTCATCGGGCCGGGCGACACCCAGTTGATTGGCCGCATCGTTGATCGAGCCCGCAACGGCCGCATGCCGTTGATCGGCTCGGGCCTGGCACTGGTCGACACGACCTGGGTCGACAATGCCGCCACCTCACTACTCGCTGCGCTCGATGCCCTCCCCGGAGTCGGCAGTCGGGCTTTCGTCGTGTCGAATGGCGAGCCTCGAACCGTCAACGAGCTCATCGCCCGGATCACTGCCGCTGCGGGCGTCGACTGGTCGCCTCGTACCGTGCCCGCCCGGGCCGCCATCGCCGGCGGCGCCGCTGCCGAGGCCGTATGGGAGCGCAGCAGGCGCGACGGCGAACCGCCGATGACAGCGTTCGGGGCCGAGCAGCTCTCCACCGCCCACTGGTTCGATCAGCGCGAGACCCGCAGCGCATTGGACTGGGCCCCCGAGGTCAGCCTCGCTAACGGCTGGGTCCGACTCGCCGCCTGGTTCGGCGAGGGCTGAGCCGCCGGATCACCTGCGTCGTTCGCCGCGCAGCTTCTCGATCGCCCGGCGGTGATGATCTCCGGGGGACGCATGCAGACACCGATGACCATCCGTGACCACCTTGAGCGGGCCCGGATCGTGTACGGCGACCGAGTGGGATCGTTCCTTAGTTGAGAATTTGACGTATTGTTGAGGCTACGCCTTCTCCGTCTAGACCAAAAGAAGCCAGCAAGGCGTCAGCATTTCCATGTTGATGATGGTCTACGGGAACCCCTAAGACTGAAATTCGAGTATCAGGGGACAGTCCTGCAAGCGTGTCACGTACTAATGATCCAAATCCTCCTTGACGGAAGCCATCTTCAATAGTTATTACTAAAGAGTGCTCAGCGGCATTCTTGATCATGTCTTGATCTAATGGGCTAATTAGTCTTGGATCCCAAACTGTTGAAGATATTCCTTCCGAGGCGAGCCGCTTTGAAGCATCAATAGCAACTGAAAGCATTTTTCCAGCCCCTAAAATACAGACTTGAGAATCGTTATTCGCTGATGAGCTAACGCAACGAGCAGAGAGGCCGCTTCCAACTTCAGACCAATCTACATGAGGCGCCGCAGTCTTAGCCCACCGAATAGCACAGGGGCCATCATCGTATTCAAAAGCATCTTGAAGCATCTGTTGAAGTTCTTGATAA
This sequence comes from uncultured Acidimicrobiaceae bacterium, assembly GCA_913053885.1. GTDB lineage: Bacteria > Actinomycetota > Acidimicrobiia > Acidimicrobiales > MedAcidi-G1 > MedAcidi-G2B. The sequence goes on along the minus strand of CAJXGE010000003.1, from coordinate 33,225 downwards.
GAAGAGGGGGCGAAGACTTTCATTCCAGGAATTTTTGTCAACAAAACCATATCCAAAACACCATGATGGGAAGGCCCGTCATCACCCGTAACTCCAGCCCGATCTAAACAAAAAATTACTGGTAGTCGATGAAGAGCCACATCCAAATTTATTTGATCAATAGCTCTTGTCAAGAAAGTTGCATAAAGAGCGACCACTGGTCGAAGACCGCCCATGGCCATACCAGCAGAAGCGGTCACAGCATGCTGCTCGGCAATACCTACGTCAAAACAACGATCAGGAAAACGTTCCATGAAGGGAAGCAGACCAGTGGAGTCGGGCATAGCAGCAGTTAAAGCCACAACGTTCTCACGTGATTCAGCTTCCTTTATCAAAGTTTCCGTGAATGCTTCTGTATAGCTACCCGGCTTAATTCCAGAGGTGTCATGCATGTGCTTAACTGGGTCTTTTTCCGCAGGCTCATAGCCACGACCTTTTTGAGTCAAGACATGAACGAGAACTGGTCCTTCAAACTCTGAAGCATTTTTTAGAGCTTCTTCTACCTCGTTGATGTCATGGCCATCAAATGGGCCGAGATAATGAACGCCTAGGGTTTCAAAAAAAGCTGCTGGTTCAAAAATTTCTCGAATCGCTGCTTTAGTAGCATTTATTCCTCGCTCAAATATTTCTCCAACCCAAGGTAATTTTTCTGCTAGCTCTTCAAATCGGCGTTGGCGCCTCATGTAAGTTGGATTGGAACGGATACGAATAAGGCTTTCTGTTAGTTTCCCTACAGTCGGAGCGTAGGAGCGGCCGTTGTCGTTCAAAATGATGGTTAAATCCAGTTCGCTGTGACCCAGATTGTTCAAACCTTCAAAAGCCATGCCGCCAGTCATGGCGCCATCACCAATTACTGCAACTACCCGACGATCTTCTCCACTTGTGTCAAAGGCTGTAGCGAGTCCATGAGCGTAAGAAAGAACCGTTGACGCATGAGAATTTTCTATCCAGTCATGAGGGGATTCTGCTTGAGATGGATAGCCCGAAATTCCTTCTGGTTGCCTTAGTTGAGCAAATTGATCATTGCGTCCGGTTAGTAATTTGTGGACATAACACTGATGTCCGGTATCCCATAAAATGACGTCTTTCGGGCTATCAAATACTTTGTGTAGCGCAATAGTTAATTCCACAACACCAAGGTTTGAACCAAGATGTCCTCCAGTTTTATCAATAACTGAAACTATTTCAGAACGAATCTCTTCCGCGAGAACACCAAGCTCTTTCTCGTTAAGAGAACGAAGATCATTCGGGCTTTTTATCGATTCAAGATGCACTTAAAAACCTCGCTGTTACTAAATAACAACCTATCTGAAATGTCCCAAATTTCATTTATGCCATATGTCTCAGGCTCCATTTATGCCACCCATCGGCAATGAATCTTCCCAACAATATTCCTACCCCTAAGACGATAAGCCCTCCGATAGCATCAATCCAGTAGTGATTACCTGTAACTATCACGGCAAAAAGGGTAGCTATTGGATAAAAGACAATTAATCCACGAGCCCAACGGGATTGCAATGTCGGCCATAAAGCTAAAGTGCACCAAGAAGCCCATGCAAAGTGAAGACTGGGCATAGCCGCGTATTGATTTGAAACTTTTTGCATAGTCCCCGAATCAAAAGACCAAAGCCCACCGATATCTGAGACGGTGTCAACAAAAGGCCAAGTAGTAAGACATGCGCCGTATTGACCACAGTCAGTAAGTAAGCGAGGCGGCATCAAAGGGAAAAGGCTAAACCCGATTAGCGCTAGCCCAGTGGTGCATAAGAAAGATGTTCTCCATCTTGGGTAAAGGAATGGGAACTTTCTGTAAATCCAAATTAATGCAAAAGCGGTTACCGCAAAATGAAAGGTTCCATAGAAAAGATTCCAGAATTGAATGAACCATCGCCAATCAATAAAAAGATTCTGTATCTCTAATTCAACAAAGAGCCCTAAGGCATCTTCTAAATCAATGATTGATTCAGCATTTTTCAAAGCTTGATCTGAACCTACTGATGCTGAACCGAATTGATTACGAATAGCCGAGTAGAAGATATAGAAAATTAAGACAAGTGCAATTTCCGCCCACCAGCGTAAACCGGTTCCTACTCCTTCTTCAGACAAGCGTTTAAACTTTTTCATTGAGTCTGGTGAGGAATTTTGGTTTGGAAGCATAATCAATAAATGAAAATCTATTTAGTCAACACGTTCAAGGAATCTTTCGGTGTTAACTAAAACGCGAATAATGATGGCTGACCCTATTACAGTCTCGTTTTCTTCGCAATTGTCAACACATTTAGCCTGTGCGCGAAAAGTTATGCGTCTTCCATCTACTTCTTGGACTTCAGCAGTGGCACTAATTTTCGTCCCGACTCCAGAAGGCGCAAAATGGTCAAGGTGGATACGCATTCCTACAGAGGTGTATCCAGGTTCTAGATGATCACTAATTGCAGCAACACTCGCTTCTTCAAATAGAGAGGCGAGCCGTGGGGTCCCTAAAACCGGAACCTCGCCAGAACGTAGCGCGATAGCGGTATCATTTTCAGACACTGTAAGGTCAATAGAGGCGTTAAGTCCGACGGTTATGCTCACAGCGATACCATACGCATTAGTTAGTGATAAGACAGCATTGACCACAAAGAAAATGAAAAAAATTTACGAAGGGAAATAAGTGGACACTAAGCAGGATCCGAATCCGTTACTAGAAGCAGATCTCCTTGAGCGCTCGCTTCAAAAGGCATTGAATGGCGGAGGTGAATTTGCTGAGATATTTGTCGAAGACCGTAGATCTATGTCAGCGGTTTTTGACGATGGTCGAGTAGAGGAACTGACAAGCGGGAGAAGTCGAGGAGCGGGTATCCGAGTTGTCGCTGGAGAGACTACGGGCTTTGCTCATACTGCGGATTTAACTGTTCGAGGAATTGAAGCCGCTGTTGAATCAGCTGCTGCCGCTGCTCGAAGTGGAGAGTCTACAAATGCGTCAGTAAATCTTGGAAATGAGAATCAAAATCATACTCAAACTAAGAAACTGCCTTCCGATATAGAAAAAACCCAGAAAGTTAATCTTCTCGCTCAGGCTAATGAAATCGCACGAAGCCAAGAAGGAGAAATAGTTCAAGTTTCGGTTGGATATGGAGATAGTCGTCGCCGTATTCAAGTAGCTAACACGGATGGATTATTCGCCAGTGATGACCAAGTAAGAACATCGTTTTCGGTTTCTTGTGTCGCAGCGGGAGATACAGGTTTACAAACTGGTCGGGAATCAGTCGGTCATACGGTCGGTTTTGAGTTATTTGATCAAGTAGACGTAGAAGAAATAGCACGTAAAGCCTCGCAACGTGCCATTACTAAACTTGGCGCCGTACCTGCTCCAAGTGGCGAAATGACAGTAGTGGTAGGCCCGGGTGGAGGTGGAGTTCTTTTCCATGAAGCCTGTGGCCATGGACTAGAAGCAGACCTTGTTGGAAAATCTGCTTCTGTTTTTGCAGGAAGAAAAGGAGAAATGGTTGCTAACCCGATGGTCACACTAATCGATGACGGAACAATGTCGGGAGAGTGGGGTTGTTATGCCATAGATGACGAAGGCCACCCTGCCCAGCGAAACGTACTTATAGAAGAAGGAAAACTCACCGATTACATGTGGGACTACTTAAGGGCACGAAAAGAAGGAAGATCTAGTTCTGGAAACGGACGACGACAAAGTTATCAACATCTGCCAATGGTTCGAATGACGAACACCTATCTGGAAGCAGGTTCTTCCTCACCAGAAGAAATTATCTCCTCAACAGACTATGGCGTGTACGTAGCTCAACTGGGAGGAGGCCAAGTAAACACTGCAACTGGAGATTTTGTTTTTGGAATGACAGAAGCCTATTTGATTGAAGATGGTGAACTAACTACACCAATAAGAGATGGAAATCTTATTGGCAATGGACCTCAAGCATTGTTAGACATTGATGCAATTGCCAATGACTTTGCTATGGGATCACCGGGTACTTGCGGAAAAGATGGACAAGGGGTTCCAGTAGGTGATGGCACCCCGACTCTAAGAGTGACTCGATTAACTGTCGGCGGAACGGCTGCCTAATATGAGCGAACTTTTAGCGATCTGTGAACAGATTGTCAGTAAAGCAAAAGATGGTGAACAGATTGAAGCCGTAGCTGTCTATGGGAAAGAGACAGAAGTTCGTGCATATGAAGGAGAAATTGAGTCGCTCACCACTGCCGAATCTCAAGGGGTAGGAATAAGAGTAGTAAAAGATGGTCGTCAAGGTTTCGCCCATGCTGGAACGTTTACTCCAGAAGATTTAGTTGAAACCTTGAATGAGGCCAGAGATAACTTAGTTTTCGCCACCCCAGACGAGTTTTGCGGAGTCGCAGAACCTGACGGTATCAAGCCAGTGGACTTGGATGTTTATAACGACGAACTAGTGGGAGTTTCCACTGAAGAAAAAGTCGCGATAGCTCTTCAACTAGAACGTCGCACTCGTGAAGGAGATTCTCGGATCATAGGTGTTGAATCTGCAGATTACTCAGATTCCATTTCTGAAAGCGCGGTTATGACAAGCACTGGCATTAGCGCTGCATCACGGGAGACAGGCTGCTCCCTTACTACTTATTCCTTGGCAGAAGAAAACAATGAAACTCAAACAGGATTCGGGTATTCAATCGGTCGTTGTTTACAAGATTTAGATATCGAAAAAGCATCAACTGAAGCTGTTAATCGAGCAACACGAATGCTTGGATCTGTAAAACCTCCATCTGGGCGGTTCACCGTTGTATTAGACCCCTGGGTAAGCGCTCAGTTCTTGGGGATAGTTGGAGGCACTTTAAATGCTGAGTCAGTTCAAAAAGGAAGATCGCTTTTCGCTGGCCGTTTAGGAGAAGAAGTAGCAGAACCATCAATAAATTTAATCGATGACCCTACAGACCCGGCGGCGTTTACCGCGACATCTACAGACGGAGAAGGGCTAGCTACACGACGGAACGTTCTGATAGAAAATGGTCGATTGAATCAGTTCGTGCATAACAGTTATACCGCACGTAAAGAAGGTACTTCTTCTACTGGATCTGCGATACGCGGTTACTCTTCCACTCCGGGAGTCGGCGTTCAGGCACTTGCAGTTACCCCCGGAAATGTGAGTCCTGAGGACTTGATTTCAGAAGTAACTGATGGAGTTCTTGTACAAGGCGTAAGTGGCCTTCATTCTGGAGTTAATCCCGTCAGTGGAGATTTCTCCACGGGCGCTGAAGGCCTGAGAATTCGAAACGGAGAACTAGCGGAACCAGTACGAGAGTTTACTATCGCTTCAACAATTCAAAAAATGTTGTCCGGGGTAACTGGAATCGGAAATGACCTCCAATGGTTACCTATGAGATCAGCTGGCGTCACTTTAGTCATCGGTGAGTTGACCGTTTCCGGAGCTTAGGTTCCTCTAATGCCCCTTTTGCATGCTCTCATTTTAGGGTTTGTTCAAGGACTGACAGAATTCCTTCCCATTTCTTCTAGCGGTCATCTCGCAATCGTTCCTTGGTTGTTCAATTGGGATGATTTTGGAGGGAATAGCTCTTTAGAAAACTCTTTTGACGTTGCTTTACACCTTGGAACGCTACTGGGTGCGATTATCTATCTTCGTTCTGATATAGCCCGATACTCAAAAGCAGCATTTCAGTGGGTTGCTTCCCGTGGTCCACTTACCGGTGATGCCCATACAGCTGTATTTATTGGGGTCACGGCAATACCCACTGGGATAATTGGCTTAATAGTTCTTTCTTTTACAAAGGACCTCGGTGATCGGATTTGGCTTGTAGCTACTTGTCTAATTCTTTTTGGTTTAGTTTTGTGGCAAGTAGATAAAAAGAAGACAACGAAAGATGTAGACCAGCTCACTCTAAGGCACGCAATCTTCTTGGGTTCAATGCAAGGGCTGGCCTTTCAGCCAGGTGTATCTCGATCTGGAGTAACAATTAGCGCTTTTCGACTTCTTGGAATCAGTCGAATTGAAGCAGCTAAGTTAACGTTTTTGATGAGCCTCCCTGTCATAGCTGGAGCAGGATTAGTAAAAATATTCGAAGTAGAAATACCTTCCGAGTGGATACCCCCGTTTTTGATTGGCATGGGGGCAGCAGCTATTAGTGGATGGCTTAGTATTCACTGGTTAATTCAACTAGTGAGTAAAACGAACTTTAAGAGTATTGCGACTTATCGAGTTGCAGCTGGAATTTTTGTTCTTCTTCTACTTCTCTTTGGATTTCGTTGATGCAGTCGACTGAGAATCTGACGATTTTTCTTTAGGCCCATTAGAAGCCTCACTTGTGGTTGTCTCAGATTTTTCTTTTTTGTCATTTCCAGTTGAGGGGGATCCAGTCTTTTTGCTCGTGGAACCATGGTCGTTTTTGTAGAAGCCTTCCCCTTTGAAAGAAATACCCACTCCGCTAAAAACTTTTTTTACGTTTCCATCACAGTCATTAACGGGGCAATCGATCAGTGGATCATCAGCAAAGGATTGTTTTTCTTCAAACTCGTGGCTGCAAATTTGGCAACGGTATTGATAAGTCGGCATACAGAATCTCGCACAAAGTGGTCAAGGAAGGTAGTGTTTCGTTACGGGGGTGCATTCTATCTGAGAACAGGTCAGTATCTGATTAATATTTCATCTAGTTTTTTTCAGAAAAAATGCTAAGACTATGTACATGAGTTTACTGCTGGTGGTGGTGTCTTATTTTGTTGGCACGTTCCCTTCAGCTCACTTAGTGGCAGGAAGGGTCGGGTTAGATCCAACCAAACGCGGATCAGGTAATCCTGGTGCTGCCAATGTGTACCGAATTGTTGGGCAGTGGTCCGGAATCGCCGTCTTTTTTGCAGATTTTTTAAAAGGGGTACTAGCTGCATCTATTGGGTATGCCGCAGGAGGAAAATATTTAGGGGTTATCTGTTGGGGTGCAGCAACTTTAGGGCACGTAGCTCCACTTACTCGACGACTTCGTGGCGGTAAAGGCGTAGCAACAGCAGGTGGAGGCGCCATCGTATTATTCCCGATTGCAGCGGCAATATGTTTCGGCATATTTTTCGTTATCGCCAAAACGACGCGAAAAGCTTCTCTAGGCTCAATCACTATCGCTTCACTCTTGCCTCTGTTGATATTTGCTTTTGGAGCATCAACGAGAGAGGTACTTTTCACTGTTGGTTTAAGCGTGTTGATTATTCTGAGGCATTATCAAAACATTCAGCGATTACTTTCTGGTACCGAGTCTTCTTTTAAGAGTGAGTAAAGAAATCTTTTAGGTAGCCTCAGATTAAACCAAAATTTGAAGAAATGATTCCTTTAAAAGACGCTCAAGAATATGTTCTGCAACATTGCAGGGTTGGTCCCTCTGAACTTCGCTCTTCTCGTTCCTCTTTGGGGTTAGTTCTTGCTGAAGAAGTTTTAACCAGCGAAGATGTTCCTCCATTTGATAACACGGCTATGGACGGGTTCGCTGTGCGATCAGAGGACACGTTAGAGGCACCTAAACAACTAGAAATCGTAGGTACGATACCTGCTGGTTCTGCACCAGATTTTTCGATCAATCCCGGGCAAGCGGCAAGAATCATGACCGGAGCCCCCCTTCCTGAAGGCGCAGACGCAGTTGTCATGGTTGAACTAACACAAGTAGAGGGAGATCAAGTAACTGTTCAAAAAACAGTTCCCGAAGGAAACCATATTCGGAGAGCGGGAGAAGATCTTGAATCTGGACAGGTCGTATTTGAAATAGGGACCAAACTAACGCCCACTCACCTAGGAGTACTTGCAAGTATTGGCTGCTTAGAAGTCAGTGTTTTCTCCCCGATAAAAGTAGGAGTGATGTCTACAGGTGACGAACTCGTTGAAGGGAAAGTACCGCTGGAGCCAGGGCAGATTCGAGATTCAAATAGGCACTCTTTATTGGCTTTGCTTAATGATTTAGGTCTAGAAGGTGTAGATCTAGGTCTGATACCTGATAACGAAGAATCTATAGAAGCTGCGATTCGTTCTGCCTGTTTTGGTGAAGGTTCATGCGATGCGGTTATTTCTTCTGGTGGAGTCAGTATGGGGGACTTTGATTATGTCAAAGTCGTTCTTGATCGTCTAGGAGAGATGCAGTGGATGCAAGTAGCGATAAAACCTGCAAAGCCTTTGGCCTTCGGTCTAGTAGGAGATACTCCAGTATTTGGGCTGCCTGGAAATCCAGTCTCTTCCATAGTTTCATTTGAGTTGTTTGTTTTACCAGCGTTGAAAAAAATGATGGGAGAGCCTGAGATATGGGCCCCTAAAATTCGAGCTATCGCAGATAGTTCGCTTTCTCGAAGACCAGATGGAAAAACCCACTTTGCTCGAGTAAAGGCTTACATAGGAGATGGAAGTTACCGAGTCAAATCTGCAGGAGGTCAAGGATCACATCAATTATCCGCCATGGCCGATGCCAATGCTCTTGCCGTTATTCCTGATGGTGATGGAATCAATGAAGGAGAGCTCGTTGAGATAATCTTCCTTCATCAACTCACGCGTCGTCTCGATGGCTCCTAGGGTCTAACCTGTTTATTGTGAGAGAAGAATTAACAGACACCTTTGGGCGGATACATAAAGATCTGCGTATCTCTGTCACGGATCGATGTAATTTTCGATGCACGTACTGCATGCCGCCTGAAGGCTTAGATTGGGTTCCTCGCGATGAACTCCTCACTTTCGAAGAAATAGAACGAGTCTCAAGACTTTTGGTGGAACAATTTGGAATTGAGAGTATTCGTATAACTGGTGGTGAACCCACTGTTCGAGCCCACTTACCAGTATTGATAGAAAAGCTTTCTCAACTTCCAGTTGATCTTTCAATGACAACGAATGGTGCCACTTTGCGAACTCTTTCCAATGATTTAGTTCAAGCGGGCTTAAAACGAATCAACATTTCCCTTGATTCACTAAGACCAGATCGCTTTACCGAACTAACACTTCGAGACAATCTCCCGCAAGTGTTAGACGGTATTCAAGCAGCAGTAGATTCAGGATTAAAGCCAGTCAAAGTAAATATGGTCGTTATGGCGGGAGTAAATGATGACGAAATTATCGATTTCGCTCGCTTTGGCCGCGAATACGGTGTAATCGTCCGCTTTATTGAATTTATGCCTCTAGATGCTTCTGAGGGCTGGACAACTGGACAGGTCGTAAAGCAAGAACAAATTATAGATCAGATAAGTTCAGAGTTCCCTCTAATACCAGTCCAGCGAACCTCCGCACCTGCAACCCGATTCACTTACGAAGATGGTCAAGGAGAAATCGGTGTCGTCGCAAGTGTTACTGAAAAGTTCTGTGATACATGCGATCGGATTCGCTTAACTGCCGATGGGCAGTTCCGTAATTGCTTATTCGCCGTCGACGAATTTGATATAAAAAATTTACTTAGATCAGGCTCAACCGATGGAGAAATCTCTGAAGAGATAAAGAAAGCAGTTGCTGCAAAATGGGCAGGGCATGGTATTGGCACAGTTGACTTTATTCGACCAGCTCGATCTATGTCTCAGATAGGCGGTTAAAAAATGGGTGATTTTACCCATCTGGATGATCAGGGAAGAGCTCGTATGGTGGACGTTGGAGACAAAGCCAGTTCGCGTCGGAAAGCTATAGCTCGAGCTGAAATACATATGTCGTCAGAAACAATTCAAGCTCTTACTCAAGGAGGGATACCTAAAGGAGATGTTTTAGCTGTTGCTCGAGTTGCTGGTATTCAAGCAGCTAAAAAGACTGCCGAATTGATCCCTTTATGTCACCCTCTTCCGCTTACTTCTGTCACAGTGGAATTTGAGATCAAAGAAGACCGAGTGGAGATTGAATCTAAAGCGGAGACCTTTGGTCAAACTGGAGTAGAGATGGAAGCGCTCACCGCTTGCTCCGTTGCTGCTTTAACTATTTATGACATGTGTAAGGCTCTTGATCGCATGATGATCATAGAGTCAGTTGCCTTATGGGAGAAAGAAGGCGGCAAGTCAGGGGACTGGAAACGCAGTCAGTGAACATCTTTCGCGCGTAATGCGCGATAATTCGCGCTATTCGCGCGAGGAAATCCACCAAAATACAGTGTTTTAGTACTAAAGTCTCTTTTCACCGGCGAAAGCCGATATAGCAAGGAGGAAAAGGTGCTAATTCTGTTAGGTCTCGCAGTCTTGTGGGCAGCGGTTCTTCTTCCTCCTATTCTTAGACGAAACACTCGACGAACAGTCCTACGACCACCTCTTTCTCTTGCGGGTTCACACCACGCCAGCAGTTGGCAAGCCATACAAAAAGCAGCAAAAGAAATTCCCAATAGCGCTCAAGCAGCTAAGCGGCGACGTCGAGACGTCCTGCTCGCTTTGATAGGCATTGCAATAATGACCTTACTTTTTGCCTTCGCAGTGGGAAGCATCATGTGGATGATTCATTTTTTAGCGGATGTTGCACTCGTTGGATATGCAACTCTTCTTACACTGCGAAACCAGAAGACACTAGAAGGCCAAGATGTAGTGGTTCCTTTCCGTCCAGCATCGCCTTTAGTACCAGATGCTGGCATAGCAATGCGGGATGAAGCAGTTCTTCGTCGTCAAGCCAACTAGAGACTACTAGGCTACGATCCACCAAATAACGGGGGTGTAGCTCAGTTGGCTAGAGCGCTACGTTCGCAACGTAGAGGTCGGCGGTTCGATTCCGCTCACCTCCACTAGTTAGTGGATGATAAATAACAAGATTGTTATCAGAATAAACGACTATACGAATCACCGAGTATTTCATCCGTGGGGCCACCTAACCAGTCAAGCGCTGTAGCATAAGCCGACCGTGTATCCAGAGTGATTGGAAGATCACCCTTGACAAGATTTCTTAAATCGAAATTTCCGTATAAACCTTTGCCTGGACCAATAAGAAACTGGACAGAAGCACCACCGTGATCGGTCCCGCTAGAGCCATTCTCTTCTACTCTTCTACCAAATTCGCTTGTAGACATAAGTAAAACTCGGTCCGCATGACCGTCGGATTCAATACGGTTCCAGAAATTAGATACTCCGGTCATGAAATCTGTCAAGAGATCTTGATGTCGTCCTAGTTGATTAGCGTGGGTGTCAAATCCGGGGACACTAATCACTATGACTCGAGTGTCTAAATTCATATTTATAAGCCCCGCTGCAGTCTCAAGAAGAGATGTGAATGACTCTTCAGCGTAAGGGTCTGGATTAGCTCCAGATTTCGCCGAGTTAATAGCCCCAATGGCATCTAAAGAATTGGGTATAGCAGATTGAGCGGCAGCTAATGCCGGTTCACTAGCTAACGGGGAAGCAGTGTTCAAGAAAGCCAACACAATACTTTCACTATCGGTCCCGGGGGGAGTAGCTAGTCGAAAATTCGAAGGCGACTTAATTGCTGTTGAGATACTTGATTTACCAGTAAGAATCGGCGCTCCGCCGCCAAGTGCTATACCTCGAAGTGGATTAGGAGTAGAACCCTCGGTGGCATCTAACCATCGACCAATCCAGCCTGTCTCTTCCTTATCTGTCTTTGCACTATGCCATGCATCAGTTGCAGCGAAATGTGATCTTCCCTGTCCCGGTATTCCGGATCCAGCAACAATTTTCAACATTTCTTTGTCCCAAAACTCAGACAGAGGAGCTAAAGCTGGGTGAAGACCGAAGTCGTTTATTCCAGTTAATGAGACCAGATCGGAATCAGATAAGGCAAGAGTCGGCCGAGCGTCATGGTAAATGCCATCAAGGGGAACCAATGTATTTAGTCCATCATTCCCGCCAGCCATTTGAACAATTACTACAACAGGGTTTTGCGGAGGTGTAGGTACAGATGTCGTAGTTGCTGCAGTTGTGGTGGTGCTTGTAGTACTAGAAGTCGCACTCAGAGTAGTTGAGGGGGGAACCAGCATGCCTTTCTCGGACTCTCCACGAAGCAGTGCAGCCCATACACCCACTCCCGCTGCTGTAGCTGCAGCCCCACCTGAAAGGTAAAGAAATCGACGACGACTTAGTTCACTCATCTATATCACCAGAAAGTCCGGAGAAGAAAGTGCTATTGCTAGGCATACACGGCCGCCTTGGGAAGCAGAAGGAGAGCTCTCCCAAAGATCTTGAAGAGAGTCAACCGTAGGTTGGTTAAAACCATTTTTATGGCCAAAAATATTTGCTAGATCTTCCCAATTAGCAGATTTAGCAGCTTGAAGAGCCACGGACTCACGAGGGGTTTTTGAAACAATAACACCGGCAGAAGAAAAACGTGCAGCGGTAGAAGAAGCACTTAGGTAGTGATCCGCTCCAGGGAAACCTCCCACATTTGGAGGTCGACCAGGCAACATATTCATTTGGCTTAATATGTTGGCCCGCTCTGTAGCTTCCAATTTCACTCCGGTCACTTTCTCAGCGTTGAGTAGCCAACTGACAGGATGGCGGATAATTGGAACACGCTCGTTCATTGATAAACCTGCATCAACAACTGCTTCAATAAGCGGAATGAGCTCTAAATCGTTGTTTGCAAAAACCGAGGCAAACTCGTTGATTATTTCATTGGGAATTTCCGTGCCGAGAACAGCATCTGATAGTTTTCTCGAAATAAAACCAGGAAGGGCTTCATGGTTAGTAACGGCTTCCATGACCGTATCTAAATCATGGACACCGCTATTGCCAAGAAGGATCTGAGGCGTGTCGTCATGTCGTTTAGCTTTAAACTCCACACCATCTGGAGTGACACGCCATCCAGTAAGCGCTTTAGAAGCGGCTAATACATCATCTTCTGAATAATTACCGATACCTAACGAATAGAGTTCAAGGAGTTCTCTTCCATAGTTTTCATTAGGTTTCCTAGCCGTATTCTCTGTTCCATCCAAAAAAATAAGCATGGCAGGATCAATAGTTACTTCACGAAGCATTGTGGGATAACTTCCTCGAGCATGAGTACGTAATAACTGAATATGCCCTACAAGCGCAGGCAAACTTTTTACCTCTCTACCGCTCACTGCAAAATGGTCATGCCAGAAAAAAGTCATCCACTCTAAAACAGGGTCCGGAGTGTCTCTCATCTCATCTAACCAACGATCAAGCAACTCTAAAGAAGCAGCTTGCACTCGTTTATTGAAATCAGGGGAGTCCTTATCCGTCGGAATTAGGTCGTCAATGTTTTCAAATGGACCTACTGGTACTTCTAAACCATATTTTTCCGGATTGATCCGCTTTTGAACAATCTCAGACAGATCTTGGTCTTGATAGCGGTCTAGTTCGCTTGGACTTAATCCGAAACCCATACGGTTGGATACCCAGAAAAGATCTTCTTGAGCGCTCATCGAAACAACCTTAATAAATTCAGGTGTCGGTGTGTGATCTCCATAAGAAAAGTATTTCTCGCGTTTGTTAGGAGAACATGATGAAAAGGTAAAGAAATGATGTAATTATTTTTCTTGGTTATCAGACTCCACTGCAGATAAGAGAACTTCAAAAATGTTTCGTTGCTTATTTTGCACTTCAGACCAACTCGGGATAAAAGGGCTTTCAGTTGGATTCTGAAGAAAATCTTCGCCTGCTTCAAGGACCGACTGTCCAAACAAAGAAACCATCGTTTCTTCTTGCTCACGATCGTAAGACATGGCATTTGAAATAGCGTCACTTTCGTAGTGATCAATTAGTTCAAAGGCTTTTCTCATATAAGAAGCTCGTAGAGTACGGAAACTTTCTTGAGTCAGAGTCAAGCCCGAAGCGGTAAGTTTTCGAAAAAAAGCTTTAGTGATATCTCTACTCATACGATGCAAACCAGTTGTTTTATCCTGATCGGATAAAGGCTGGTGTTTATGATCGTAATCAGCGGCTATATCTACTTGACAGATTCTTGCATTCGGATATCTGGCATAAACCTCGGACAGTACTCCGATTTCAAGACCCCAATCTGAAGGAATTCTAAGAGAGCGAGCAACGCTCACATCCATAGCACTTTCGCCGGCCAACGGATAACGAAAACTATCAAGATATTCAAGTTCATCAGTTCGACCAAATGTTGTTGCAAGGGCACGAATTAAAGGAGTGACGTATAAGCGACTCACACGCCCATTTAAACGTGGTATTCCTTGATCCGCGGAAGAGCGATAGTAATACCCCTTAGCAAACGCATAGTTAAATGAAGGTTGAACTATTGGATATAAAAGACGAGCAAGGAGGGAACGGTCATAATTCTTGATGTCAGCATCATGACAAGCAATTGTTTGAAACTTCTCTCTAGATAAAAGATAACCCAGGCAAAACCAAACGTTTTTGCCTTTGCCAGGCTCTCCTAAGGAGAAACCAAGAGTTTCAATCGAATGGTTAACTTCTTGCAGGAGCGGACCATCTTGCCAAAGTATGCAGTGTTTTTGTGGGAGTTGGGAAAAAAACTTTTTTGTAACTTCAAATTGCTCACGAGAAGCATTATCAAGACCAATAACTATCTCGTCTAAATAATCTGCAGATGCGAGTTCACTAACTATACGAGGCAATGCTTCACCCTCTAACTCGCTGAATAAACAAGGAACTACAAGAGCGATTGGACTCTTTTTACCCCATTGAGCTAACTCTTGTTCTAAATCAGAAAGATCGCGATCGCGTAGTTGATGAATGGTTCCAATAGGGCCATTTTGAAAAAAGTCAGGCATAAGTTCAGGCTAGACGCACCTCAGCAGGATATATCCATCTACGATCAGTATTAGATGAAAATAGATTTAGCCAAATATGGATACAAACCTGGTTTAGAAACACAGTCAGGCGAACTAGGGCGAATAGTGCGGGTAGACCGCGGAGAGTGCGATGCAGCTACTTCATCAGGAATCCTGAGAGTCCTTTCTGATTCTCAACGATCCCAAAACCTTCTCGCCCCGGTGGTAGGCGATTGGGTGTCAATAGTGGAAGATCCAGATCTTGGATTCTTAATCAACGAAGTGCTTCCGCGCTCTAACACAATTTCTCGACGCGACCCTTCCGAACAAATAATTGAACAAGTGTTAGTAGCGAACATAGATCATGTGTTTATAGTTCATGGATTAGATCGCCCCTTACCTCCAGGGCGACTCGAAAGGTTTCTCGTCATTGCTGAAGATAGCGGTGCTGAAGTTTCAATAGTTTTGACAAAAGCTGATCAAACTGAAGAAATTTCTGAAGTGAAATCAATCATTAAAGCTGTAGCAGAAGACAAACCTATTTTTGTGGTAGCGCTTAGAGGCAGCGCTACTGAAGGCTTAGATGAAATCAACGAATTAATGGAAGTAGGGAAGACCATAGCGCTACTAGGAGAATCCGGAGCCGGTAAATCAACATTAATTAATGCGCTAGTGGACGATGACATCATGGCTACTGGCGAAGTAAGAGCAGGAGATAAAAAAGGACGACATACCACCGTTACCCGCGAGATGATCCTGCATCCAAAAGGAGGAATCTTAATAGACACTCCAGGAGTCAGATCAGTGGGGATATGGGATGCGCAGGAAGCACTAGAGAGAGTTTTTAAAGACCTTGAACACCTATCAAATCAATGCCAGTTCAATGACTGTGCCCATGCCACAGAACCAAATTGTGCGATAAAAGAAGCAGAAGAAAAAGAAGTAATAGATCCTTACAGAGTTGAAAGGTACCTCGCTTTACAAAAAGAATTAGAAGAGCAGAAGAACCGTTAAGAGTGACGAAAATCGTCCCCGTTCACTCAAAGGGCGGAAAATTATCTTAAGGTGCGTGTATGGCTTTTAAGAAAATGTTTTTAGACCATCCAGCTTCGGCTGGAGAAACATATTTGCAGCACGGTGGCCGAGCCATAGTTTTAGCCTTTCGCATGTTTGGAGCAGGAATAGCGGCAGTAGTCCATGCCATAGTTCCTGGTTTATTCACAACCACTGCTGGAGACGTAGCAATACAAATAGCGGAAGATGTATCAGATCTTCGCGAAACTTCAAATGAAGCATGAAAGCGGACCCTCTCTGCATTGAACTCACTCGAGGAGAGTCGATAGAAAGTATTCATTTTGTCGACGTTGCGGTAGTTGACTCTAGTGGGAAAGAGGTGGTGTCTTTCGGGGATATTGACAAGCCAGTCCTTCCTCGTTCCGCCATAAAACCAATTCAGGCACTACCTCTACTTGAAACCGGCGCCGCAGAAAAATTTCATCTTCACGAAATAGAGATCGCTTTAGCCTGCTCTAGTCATAGTGGAGAAAAATTGCACGTAGAAGCAATAGAGAGCTGGCTTTCGAAAATTGGATGCCGTCCTGAGGATCTTCAATGCGGCCGACATGACCCAATGAATTTCAACTTAGTATTAGACGAAATTCATAGCGAAAGAACGCCGAGAGTCACCGCAAACAATTGTTCTGGTAAACACACTGGATTCCTAACGGTGATGCGTCACCTCGAAATAGACCATGAAAACTATTTGGATCCTCTTCATCCCTTACATGCAGATTATGTCACTCCAACGTTGAGTGAAATCTGCCATGTAGATCTTTCAAAACAACAACCAGGGATAGACGGCTGCGGAATACCCGTTTGGGCAGTTCCAATTAATGGCTTAGCTCGCGGTTGGGCTGAACTAAACCATAAACCATCAGCCTCTTCATTATTTGAAGCGATGAAAAATCAGGCTTTCTACGTAGCAGGAACAGATCGAATATGCACCGAGATTCTTTTATCTACGAAAGGCAAAGCCATAGTGAAGACAGGAGCAGAAGGAGTATTCTGCGCAGCCATTCCTGAAGAAAAAATAGGGGTGGCGCTCAAAGTTCGTGATGGGGCATCTCGTGCCGCAGCGGCAGCTTTAAAGTGGATTCTAGGCGAGCATGGAGTTGTAGATAAAAAAGTATCTGAGCCTCTAACTAATCACGTCGGCAAACACATTGGGGAAATACGTGTATCTCTCAAGTAAGCATGAGAAATTATTTACAAGTATGAAACAGACCCGAAACGTTTCCAATGTAGTTTCTGACATAACATATTATTTGTGTGAACACAGTGAATGTTTATGTAAAAGACAGTCAATGATTTTTCGATAGGAGATACCTTGAAACTAGTTACAGCAGTTATAAAACCTTTCAAACTTGATGACGTGAAAGACGCATTATCCGTATTGGGTATTCAAGGTATGACAGTAAGCGAAGTGCAAGGTTTCGGGCGCCAAGGGGGTCATAGCGAAACATATAGAGGTACCGAATATAAAGTCCTTTTTACTCCCAAAACCAGAATTGAAGTAGTTGTTGATGATGACCAAGCCGATTCAGTAGTTGAATCAATAGTAGACGCTGCACGTACAGAAAAAATTGGTGACGGTAAAGTATGGGTAACCGATGTAGATAATCTGATACGTATTCGAACTGGAGAACGCGGACCGGAAGCTATCTAAGAAAAAAATAGGAGAACCCGTGGCAACTTATACCGTATTTCATAACCCCAATTGACATGCTTCAAAGAATGCTTTAGCGGTCGCTGAAGAATTAGGCAAAGAAGTAGAAGTAATTCTTTATATGAAAGAACCTCCAGATGCTGAGACGCTAAAGCGCATAGCAGATGGATTGGATGACCCGGTAGAAGATCTGGTACGTAAAGATTCCCAGTTCAAGAAACTTGAACTCAACGAAGAAGATTACGTTGGTAATGCGTCAGCAGTAATTGATTTACTGTCACAGAAAAAAGCTTTAATTCAGAGACCAATCCTTGTTCGAGGAGACCTTTCAAAAGGTCAGAAAGTCACTGCCTGTATCGGAAGGCCAAAAGAAAAAATTTATGAATTCTTTGGGCAAGACGGCTGATGACACCAACCGCTGATCTTTGCGACAAATACGGTGAAGCCATAAAAGTTATTCCCGGCCCATTTATCAACTACGGGGGTGAACAAACGACCAACGGGGAAGTAGTCACGATAGATCTTGAAGACGATAATTCCCTTGTCCGCGCCGCATTAGAAGAAGAAGGCAAAGGAAGAGTCTTGGTTGTCGCAGGAAAAGGTTCAATACGTTGTGCCCTAGTTGGAGGGAATCTCGGTTCCCTGGCATCGGAGAATGGTTGGAGCGGAATAGTAATCGACGGTTGTGTGCGGGACGTAGAAGAACTATCAACTTGTGGGATAGGAATTTTCGCACGTGGGACTTGCCCTAGACGCAGTGAGAAGCAGGGAAAAGGTAGTCGTGATATTTCCGTGAAAATTTCTGACGTAACTATTTCTCCAGGTATGCAGCTCTGGGCTGATGCAGATGGTGTGGTTGTCGCAGACCAAAGCATCAGTTCATGAAGACTTTCTGGCACTTAGTTAAAAGATTCTTCGGTTCACTTAAACAAAAAACCGTAAGCGAGGAAGATCTTCTCTGGGTTGAAAACATCTTGTCTCAGGAAGAGATGCATTTATGGCAAACAATGCCCGAGAATGATAAATGTCACTCAATAGAGGTGGCACGACGAACAGGAACACTTCTAGGAAAATTAGAACCAGAGGTTCTTGCGGCTGCTTTATTGCACGATGTAGGTAAAGCTAAAAATCAGGCAGGTCTATGGGTGCGTGTTCTGGCAACTCTCTTAGGCTTGGCTCTTCCTGCAAGGAAGAAAGAAAGATGGGCTGAGAAATCAGGTATCACAGGCAAGATTGGTCAATATCTCCAACACCCTGCTCAAGGGGCTGATCTTCTAAGAGATGCAGGGAGTGTTCCACTTGTTATTGCATGGGCTGAAGAACATCATCTTCCTGAACGAGCATGGACGATAAATCCAGAAATCGGAAATATTTTAAAAGCAGCCGACAACGATTAACTCTTATCGCGGAATAAGACCAAGGTTATTTCGCGCTCTATCTAGAGTTGCACTGGCTACTTCGCGGGCTTTGTCAGCACCCAGAGCCAATAGACGACTAGTTTCTTCAGGGTCATTTGCTAACTCATAATATTTGCTTTGTATAGGACGAAGCATTTCGATGACAGCTTCTGCGGTTGCACCTTTCAATTCACCATAATTACTTAGCCCTGCACCAGCATTTTGAGGATTTTGACCTGTAGCCGCACCGAGTATTGAAAGAAGATTAGATACACCAGGTTTTTTCTCTAAATCAAAAAGAATTTCGCCATCGCTATCAGTTACGGCGCGCTTTATTTTCTTTTCAATTGTTTTCTCATCATCTAATAGGGAAATAGATCCTTGAGGGCTATCTTCCGATTTTGACATTTTGTTGGTTGGATCTTGCAGATCCATTACACGAGCCCCCGCAGGAGGAATGACGGCTTCAGGAACAACAAAGGTTTCGCCATAACGATTATTAAAGCGCTCGGTTAAATCACGCGTTAATTCAACATGCTGGCGCTGATCTTCACCTACAGGAACTTGATCGGTGTCATAAAGAATAATGTCGCTTGCCTGTAAAGCCGGATAAGTAAATAGTCCACCGGAAACAAAGTCTGCTTTATCCGATTTATCTTTAAATTGAGTCATCCGTCTTAGCTCACCAAAAGAAGCTGTGCACTCCATAAGCCAAGCACATTCCGTATGTTCAGAAACATGACTCTGTATGAAAAGAGTGCTTTTATCTGGGTCTATGCCTACAGCAATCAACATTTGCGCTAGCGAAAGAGTTGACGCTCTTAACTCTTCAGGGTTTTGCGGAAGAGTCAAAGCATGTAGATCTACAACGCAGTAAACGCTTTCATTCTCGTTCTGTAAAGCCGCCCAGTTCTTCAAAGCCCCCAAGAGGTTGCCGAGATGAACAGAGCCAGAAGGTTTTATTCCGGAGAAAATACGTGCCATCACCGCTCACACTAATAGGCCAGCCACAACAAAGGGGTGACAATTAAGCAATAACTTTCCCTATTCACCCCTTTTACTCTTCTACCCTCTACGGTCATGCCTATGAGTGTTACCGTAAATACCCCAGTATTTGATGGGCCATTTGATTTGTTACTCCATCTAATACTCAAAGAAGAAGTGGAACTCTATGAAGTGTCACTTTCATCAGTAGTAGATGCATACATCGCTGAACTTGAACGACTTGAGAATTTAGACCTTGAATTAGCTACTGAGTTCCTTCTAATCGCTGCGATCCTTGTTGAGCTCAAGACTCGCCGAATGCTTCCCGATAAAGAGCGGGATGATCTCGATGATGAATTTGGTTTATGGGAGGAAAGAGATCTTCTACTAGCGCGACTTCTAGAATGCAAAACTTTCAAAGATGCCGCAGTTATTTTGCGCCGGTTGTCTCTCGACGCCTCTCAATCTTGGCCACGACAAGCAGGATTAGAAGAACCCTTCCTAGGGTTAGCACCGGATTTGTTAGCAGGAGTGACCCTAGAAGATATTAGAAATTCTTACATCTCGGCGATGACTCCTCGGCCGACCCACCAAGTCGACACTCATCACATTGCGCCTATAAGAATCAGTGTCGCTGATGCGGTAACAGAAATAGTTCAAGAAATACCGGAATCGGGAACGATTTCATTCCGTGAAATAACCTCAGGTCTTGTCGACCGTATTGAGGTAATTGTGCGCTTTCTCGCAGTCCTTGAACTCTTCAAACAGGGAGTAATTGAAATTGATCAAATAGGTAGTTTTGGCAATATCGAAATGCGATGGGCAGAAGACGCCGGACCCGCAAATGTAGATTTAATTGACGCCTACGACGGTTAGAGAATGAACGAATCAGAACATCTTCATGTAAGACAAGCAATCGAATCCATCCTGATGGTGGCCACGGACCCGGTTCCCCCTAACCTTCTTGCTCAACTCTTAGAAAAACCAACATCAGATATTGAAACAATTTGCGAATCTCTATCTAAAGAATACGAACAAGAGAACCGAGGTTTTATTCTGGTCAAAGTTGGAGGAGGATATCGGTATCAGAGTCACCCGGAACAAGCTCCTTGGGTAGAGAGGTTTGTTATAGAAGGCCAAAGCACTCGATTGACCGCAGCGGCTTTAGAAACTCTCGCAATAGTCGCTTATAAGCAACCCATTTCACGAGCCCAGGTTTCTTCAATTCGCGGAGTTGATGTTGATGGAGTGATCCGCACTCTTCAACAACGAGGCTACATTGATGAACTTTCACGCGATACTGGACCGGGAAACGCTGTTCTCTTTGGAACGACACAAGCTTTTCTGGAACGTATGGGCCTTAACTCATTAGAAGATCTTCCCTCCTTAGGAGATTTTGTTCCCGGGGCGGAAGTTGTTGAAGCGTTAGAGCGCGGATTACTTTACGATTCAGACACACAAGAGGTAATTGAAGAAGAGTCTTCTAATTCAGAATCAGAGTAATGTGAGCGACGAGACATCAAAAGGCGAGCGGTTACAAAAAGTTTTAGCTCGCGTCGGATTTGGCAGCAGAAGATCCTGCGAACAATTAATCCTTGACGGCAAAGTAAAAGTTAATGGGCAACAAGCACAACTGGGGAGCAGAGTAGAAGTAGAAAGTGATTTGGTAACAGTAGATGGAGCGCCCATAGGAGTAAGACCTGACTTGGTGTATTACCTGCTAAATAAGCCCGCAGGAGTTGTCACCACAGCAGACGACCCGCAAGGTCGACCCACAGTGATTGAAATGGTGCCAGAAGATCCAAGAGTCTTCCCCGTAGGTCGACTTGACTCAGACACGGAAGGACTTCTGATTCTCACAAATAATGGGGAACTCACTCACCGTCTTACTCATCCGTCATTCGGAGTAGAGAAAGAATACGTAGCGGTAGTTGAAGGAAAGCCTTCACGATCATCTCTACGCCTCTTGAGAGAAGGAGTAGATCTAGAAGACGGAAAAACCGCTCCTGCTAAAATCGCCCTTATTGAAAAAGAAACTATTCGACTCACTATTCACGAAGGAAAAAACCGTCAGGTGCGTCGCATGTGCTCAACGGTAGGGCATCCAGTTAAAAGACTTATTCGTACCCGCATCGGACCCTTATCAGACCGCTCTCTACCTCCAGGATCATGGCGAGAGTTAACAACTGCTGAAATTAGATCTTTGGAGAAATCAGTTGCAGATTCGGATTAATTCAACAGAGAGTCAAGCCAGCCTCCTGTAACATTTGAAGTAATGAATATTTCTTTATTTATCCATCAAGTGCGTAGCGCCTTATGAGTCGCCGAGCAACAGTAGTAGGCGTTGGTCTCATAGGGGGATCAATCGGGCTAGCTTTACGCGAAAAAGGCTGGCATGTAAGCGGTGTTGATCTAAACCCCGCACACCTAGACCGTGCATTAGAACTAGAAGCCATAGACGCCACTGGATGGGACTCAGAAGCCGAAATTACTTTTATCGCTACTCCAGTAAGCACCGTAGCTCCACTAGTAGAAGAAGCACTTGAAAAATCTCCTCTTGGAGTAGTAACAGACGCAGGAAGCGTAAAGCACCCCATAGTGCAACAAATCAAAGACAAAAGATTTATCGGTGGACACCCTATGGCTGGATCAGAACAAGAAGGAGTCGACGGGGCTACAGCAACCATGTTCATAGACACAAATTGGGTGCTAACCCCAACAGAACTAACAGAAGATCAAGAATTTGCAATCATTCGAGAAGTTGTAACTTCCTTTGGAGCCGAAGTAGTAACCCTTTCACCAGAACGCCACGATGCCTTAGTCGCAACCGTATCTCATGTCCCTCATTTGACTGCAGCAACTTTAATGGGTCTTGCTTCCGCCCAATCTGAAGAGCACTATGCCGTACTGCGACTCGCGGCTGGAGGATTCCGCGACATGACACGAGTAGCAGCAGGAAACCCAAGCATCTGGCCAGACATCTGCAAAGAAAATAGCGAAGCAATTACAGACGTCCTTGACGATTTAATTGAAGGCTTATCACACGTTCGAAATGAAATAGCGAAAGAAGACAAAGAGGCGCTACTGAAAAGACTCGAGACAGCACGCCAAGCGAGAGTTAGTTTACCGACAGGAGCACCTCGCTCTTCAGAACTCATAGAAGTTCGAGTTCCCATCCCGGACCGAAAAGGAGAACTCGCAGCAATATTTGCACTCGCTACAGATCTTGACGTGAATATTTACGACCTAGAGATAGCCCACTCCTCTGAAGGAGATAAAGGTGTTGCCGTGCTTATTGTAGAAACGTCTCTAAGCGAGCGATTACAAGGCGGCCTCATGGCAAACGGCTATCGACCGACTTCTCAACCTCTAGCATGAGCGCACAAGAAATAGAGCCAACAAGCTCTCTCACGGGAAAAATAAACGTTCCAGGTGACAAATCAATCTCACACCGAGTCCTCATGCTTGCAGCATTAGCAAATGGTAAGTCTGAAATATCCGGTTTGAGTCTCGGTCAAGACGTTCAACAAACAGAATCCATTATCTCAGCGCTCGGGGCAAAAATTGAAAGGAAAAACGGAACCCTTACGATCACCGGTGGAGAATTCCAACAACCAAACAGCGTGCTCGATGTCGGAAATTCCGGCACCGGAATCCGACTATTTACCGGACTTCTTTCAGGAATCCCTATTCAAACGACAATTAATGGAGATTCTTCTATTCAATCTCGACCTATGGATCGAGTAATTTCTCCACTTCAAAAAATGGGAGCAGAAATAAAAAGCAAAGACAACAAAGGGTATGCGCCACTAGAGATCACAGGAAAAGAATTAACGGGCATTGAATATGAAATGCCAATTCCAAGCGCTCAAGTAAAAAGCGCCATACTTTTCGCTGGACTTTCCGCACAAGACACGACCACGGTTATAGAAAGTCATGCGACGAGAACCCACACCGAAGAATTGATGGATAAATGTGGGATAGATATAGAAAGCAAACAAGGCAGAATCATTTTGAGACCAAGTAAACCTGAACCTTTTAAACACTATGTAGAAGGGGACCCATCCCAAGCAGCGTTCTGGGCGGTAGGGGGAGTTATCGTCCCTCACTCTCATATAGAAGTAGAAAATGTTTATTCGGGAACTGCACGAACTGGATTTATAGACGTTCTTCACCGCATGGGAGCTGACATTGAGCACAATCCTGAAACAGGGACGCTAGTCGCTCGTTCTTCTTCTCTTCATGCAACCAAAGTTGAATCCCATGAGATTCCTAGCATGATTGACGAAATACCAATTCTCGCCGTAGCCGCCGCTTGCGCAGAAGGCACCACAGTATTTGAAGGTTTAGGCGAACTGAAAGTGAAAGAAACCAACCGACTGGAAACAATCCAGTCAGAATTAAGTCGCATGGGAGTAACGATACGAGTGGAAGAGAATTCGCTAATCGTAAGTGGGGGATCAATCACTGGAGGAAGCGTTCATTCACACGGAGATCATAGAATCGCCATGGCCTCAGCTATAGCAGCACTCGTTGGAGAGACCACAACACAGATTAATGGTTGGGAGGCTGTATCAACGAGTTACCCAAAGTTTGAAGAAGATCTATCATCTTTAACAGGAAAGAGCACTTAGGAATGAAAGTAATAGCGATAGATGGTCCAGCAGGATCAGGAAAATCGACTGTGGCGCAAGCTCTAGCTGCTCGTTTGAACCTCCAATACCTAGATACCGGTGCAATGTATCGGGCAGTCGCCTTTGCAGTTATCCACCAACAAATAGACATTCACGATATTGAAAAAGTAATTCAAGCAGCCAAATCCTTGGATCTTCAATTAACTCAAGAAAGTTGTGTCGTCAATGGAATAGAAGCCACAGAAGAAATCCGTGGCCAAGAAGTTACTTTATTAGTTAGTCAAGTAGCGGCAGTACCAGAAGTAAGAGCTGAAATGGTAAAGAGGCAAAGAACGTGGGCGGAAGAAAGAAACGGAGGAGTGATGGAAGGGCGAGACATTGGATCAGTAGTTTTCCCAGACGCTTCCTTGAAGATCTACCTCACTGCTTCTGAAGAAGTTCGAGCACAGAGAAGAGCTGCAGAAATTGAAGAAGGAGATGTGGCTTCAATAGCGGCAGATATAGAACGAAGAGACACGGTTGATACTCAACGTAGCGCGAGTCCGCTAATGGAAGCAGAAGATGCGATAGTAGTAGATACATCAGAAATGACTCTTGAACAAGTCGTAGACCATGTCATTGAATTAATCCCATGAAAGATTATGGAAAGAAACTAAGCCTTATTGAGCGGATTGCTTATAGATTCGCTTGGTCAGTTTTATGGATACTTTCAAAAGTTTTATTCAGATTTCGAGTTGTTGATAAAAAGAATTTTCCTGCTGAAGAGGCATACATCCTTTCACCCGTACATCGCTCCTACTTAGATACCCCAGTCGGAGGAATGGTTACTGCACGGCGTCAACGATTCATGGGTAAAGAGTCGTTATGGAAAAATAAAATCTCCGCCACTCTCTTAAGTCTTGTAGGGGGGTTCCCAGTAGAAAGAGGAACCGCGGATCGAGCAGCACTCCGCGCTTGTCAAGAGATCTTAGAACGAGGGGAACCTTTAGTTATGTTCCCGGAGGGAACGAGAAGGCATGGCCCGATAGTGAAAAAAGAAGAGATGCACGCAGGTCCAGCATTCGTTTCTTTAAGAACCGGCGCACCAATTGTTCCTATGGGAATAGCAGGAACAGATCACGCATGGCCCCCAGGCGCTTCAAGGATTAAACCCACCAAAGTAATCATGGTCGTTGGGGAGCCCATCTATCCAAAGGTATTTGATGGTCGCGTTCCGAGACGCGCTGTCGATGAACTAACAGAAGAATTGCGCCAGCAACTACAAATAGTTTTTGATCAAGCGCAAGAAACACTAGGGCGACCAGCTCTCCCGGAACCATCAAATCCGGAAGGCTAAGGGTTAATGGGCGTTCAAGTTTTGTAGAGCGTCAGCGGCATTTATTGACCGATCATTTAGATGACCCGAAGGTATAGGCCCTGCGAAACCAAACCCACCAAAAAACCGAATTGCGGAAAGCAACTCACGCAGATTCCGGGGAGGAGGAAAATATTCATCTTCCTCAGTATGGCTAATCACGGAAACACCCTCTGAAGGGTTCAAAGCGTTCAAAACATCTTCGACAGTTTCCTCGGGAGCAGAAGCTCCTGCAGTAACTCCCACAGTTCCAGATAGGCCTTCAGGCAACTCATCCGCCCTATTGATCCAAATCACTTCCGGTCCGTTAGCCTGTTCAGCCAATTTAACTAGAGCTCTAGTATTTGAACTGTTTGTCGAACCAATCACAATTACCGAATCGCAACGGTCAACTAACGCCAGAAGCGCTGATTGCCTATTAGTGGTGGCAAAACATAAGTCACTCCGACCCGGTGACCAAAGATTTGACCACCGCTCTTGAGCGGCATCAGTAACGCCCTCCCAGTCACGATGACTAAGCGTGGTTTGTGCAAGCAAAGCAACTTTCTCTCCAAGCTCAGGTAACTCTGATACCTCTTCAGGAGTTTCTACCCGATGCATCGCTTCAGGAGCTACCGCTATTGTCCCAACTGCTTCTTCATGGCCAGCATGCCCGACATACACAATTTGATAACCCTCTTTTGTTCTTGTCTTTACTTCGTGATGAACCTTGGTAACGAGAGGACAAACAGCATCAACAGTGTAACCACCAACATTTTTTGCTTGTTCAGTCACCTCCGGCGCTGAACCATGAGCAGAAAGCATTATTGGAGCGCCCTCAGGGACTTCATCTATGGAGTCAACAAAAATCACTCCCTGAGCTTCAAATCGTTCAACAACAATCTTGTTGTGAACAATTTCGTGGTAACAATAAACCGGTTCATCAAAAGCTCTCACCATCCAAGTAAGCGCCTTAATAGCCATTTCAACCCCAGCACAAAAACCCCTAGGTTCTGCAAGAAGTACGTGATCAACTGTCATAGTAATAAAGACCCTACCGGTGCTAGGCCCCATCGTCGGTAGCCTAGAGAAATATGTCCAAGCCAATAGTTATAGCAGTAACTGAAGATTCGCCCGCTGATCAAGCAGGCGTACTTGCTGGCGACCTCATTTCTCAAATAAATAATGAAACTCCTAGAGATGTTATCCAATACCAACTTCTAGTTGACGAGCCAAAAGTCGTAATGGATATAGAACGAAAAGGTAAACGTCAAGTACTTACTATTACAAAAAAAATGGGTGTTCCACTAGGAATCGAAGTAGATAGTCCACTATTTGATCAAGTAAGAACCTGCGACAATCATTGCGAATTCTGCTTCATCTACCAATTGCCACGCGGCATGAGGCGCAGCCTCTCAGTAAAAGATGATGATTATCGACTCTCTTTTCTTTACGGTAATTTCACAACGCTGACACGCTTCACGGAAGCAGATCTTGAAAGAGTCATCACAGAAGGTTTAAGCCCTCTCTATGTAAGCATTCACGCAACAAATCAAGACAAACGCATAGAAATGTTAAGAAACCGTCGCGGGGGCACAAGCCTAAGATGGTTGCGACTCCTTTTAGATCATGATGTAGAAGTACATGGCCAGATAGTTGTATGCCCTGGAATAAATGATGGACAGTGGCTTGAAGACACTCTCGCCGGTATCGCAGACCGATTTCCAGAAATACAAAGCTTGGCTGTTGTACCTTTAGGGGTAAGCGCTCATACATCAGAACCCAGAATGAGGCCCCACACCAAAAAAGAAGCAGAACAAGTCATAGACATCGTCGAAGAATGGCAAGACTTATTTCTTCAAATAACTAATCAAAGAATCGTATATGCAGCAGATGAGTACTATTTGCTAGCTTGCCGACCTTTCCCAGAGACAAAAACTTATGGCGATTTCCCAATGCACGAAGATGGCATAGGTATGGCACGTGCATTTGAAAAAGATTTCCTCAATGGTGACAGCCAAGTAAACCACCACCGACCCGGCTTTTTCTCATCAGTAGATGGCGCCCCCGCACAGGGATACCGTGCTCCACGCACAACTGAGGTGTCGGTCAAATTAACACAGAAAAAAAATCGACCAATAACAGTTCTAACTGGAGACTTCGGAGCTTCAGTAATCAAACCCCTGCTAGAAAAAATCGACCGAAACGACGTTGAAGTACTCGCAATAGAAAATAAATTCTTTGGAGGGAATATAGGGGTTACCGGGCTTTTAGTCGGAGAAGACCTAAAAAGAGTATTAGAGAAAAAACCTAAAGACCGTCGCTATCTTTTACCCGATGTTTGCCTCAGCGGTGGGCGCTTCCTTGATGACCTTACTCCAGAAGATCTACCGCACACAGTTGAAGTAATCCCAACAGACGGTAGATCATTACGGACTGCAATAGAGGCGAGAAGTTAACTATGAGTTCAGTTGTAGCGATAGTCGGAAGACCTAATGTCGGTAAATCAACACTGATGAACCGCATCATAGGCAGACGAGAAGCCATAGTAGAAGAACGCCCCGGTGTAACCCGTGACCGAAAGGAAGTAGAAGCATCTTGGCTCGGCCGGTCCTTCACCCTAATTGACACGGGGGGATGGATAACTGGGGGAGACGCACTTGATGACAAGGTCAGTCGTCAAAGCGAACAAGCCATGTCAGAAGCAGATGTGATCCTTTTCGTTCTAGATTCCACAGTAGGGATAACAGAAGAAGACGCCCAAGTAGCTGCACTGTTACGAAAAAGAGCTGAATCAGTCGTGGTTGTCGCAAACAAAGTAGATGACCGAAACCACGAATCGGCAGCATGGGAACTCGTATCGCTAGGTTTAGGAGACCCCTCAACAATAAGTGCATTACATGGCCGAGGCACCGGTGATCTACTTGATCGCGTAATAGAACTTCTCCCCGAAATAGAAGAAGCAGAAGAAACAACGGAAGAAACTTCAGAAAAAATTGTTGCCGTAGCTTTAGTGGGAAGACCCAATGTAGGAAAGTCAACCCTTTTCAACCATCTCATTGGAGAAGAACGAGCAGTTGTGCACGACCGTCCAGGAACGACTCGAGATGCCATAGACACAATTATTGAAAGCCAATACGGGCCAGTTCGATTTATCGACACTGCTGGTATGCGTCGCAAAGCCCGCATTGATGAAGATACCGAATACTATTCTCTCGTTCGAGCACTAAAAGCAGTGGACACCGCAGACGTCGCACTTCTAGTAATTGACTCTCAAATCGGAGTCACCCACCAAGATCAACGATTAGCCGAGCGAGTCGATGCTGCAGGTTGCCCCATCGTGGTGTTATTAAACAAATGGGACTTATGCGACAAAGAACAAAAGCAAGACATCTCCGAGCAAGTAGGAGACAAACTGCATTTCGTCGGAGACGCTCCAGTGATAAAAATCAGTGCTCTAACAGGTAAAAATGTTCATCGCTTATGGCCAGCCCTTTCAGAAACAATCGATGACTATCGCACACGTATCCCAACAAGGCGAGTAAATGATGTAATCAGAGCCGCCCAACAAGCCCATCCCGCCCCAGGAGGAGCTCGAGTCTTGTATGCCACGCAAGGCGCTACTGATCCACCTACCTTTACTCTTTTCACGAATCGAGAACTCCCCAAAACATGGATTCGCTTTTTAGAAAAGCGGTTAAAAGAAGACCTGGAGTTAGGATCCACTCCAATAAAAATCAGGATCCGTCGTCGCTCCGAGTGACTTTTGCGACCACTAGAAGTGAGAACACGGGGAAAAATCTATATTTGGGTCAGCACCGGCTAAGTCAGATACGATAAGTACTTATGGACACCCCGGTACTCACCGTCGTGGGCGCAATCTGCTTAGCTGCCGCACTTAGTTGGGTCCGTTCTGCACGTTACCGATACCGTCTCGTGCATCGAATAGACCCGGAAGAAGCGCCTGATGCCTACACCTTGGCTTGGTCACAGTTCCGTAAAGACGCCCATGCTGTTTTCCTCTACGGCTTTCTCGCTTTAGGTTTTTTTATCAATTCAACAACAACAGCACCTTGGGTTTTTGTACTCGTGGTTTTACCTGCCCTTATTTCAAGTGCGTGGGCGCGCAACGCGGTTCGAGAAGCACGGTTGGCAAGACAACGCATCGATATTGAACGCCGCGCACACGAAGCACTAGCGCAAGAAGATCTAGCCCCTAAAGCTTGGGCAGGAAGACTTGCCCCAGACGAATTACCTGATTTCTCTGGATTTGAGATCGGAAGGGTCTATCAAGCAGGAGCGGGACTGATGGGAGGAGACTTCTTAGATGTTTTTCTCGCGAATCCAACAAGACTAGTAGCAGTCATTGGAGATGTTTCTGGTCATGGAATTGAATCTTCGGTAACTGCTTTCCAAGCGAAATACCTTTTACGAACCTTTTTGCGTCAGTATCGGGACCCAGCTCAAGCACTTGAGGAACTCAACCGTCAAATGTCCGCAGTTGAACGATCCGAAGAGTTCATATCGCTAGTGGTTCTCATCTTTGACACCGAAGCAGAAACCTTACGCTATGCATCAGCAGGACATCCCGCTACGTTCCTCTGGCACCAACGCGAAGTTCGTTCATTGCGTTCAACCGGACCTCTTTTGATGCTTGATCCAAATGGAACATATTTCAGTCGAGAGATCCCTCTAGAACATGACGATATGGTTCTGATGTACACCGATGGTTTAGCAGAAGCCCGTAATGGCGATGAACTATTTGGTGAAGAAAGAATAGAGAATGCGATACGCCGTGACCCTGGTATAACACCGGACGATTTGTGTCGACGGTTACTTAATGCGGCAAATGACTTCAGTCCTGCTGGAGTGGAGGACGACATCGCTATTCTGTCTATTCGCAAAGTTTAATTATTGTTGGGAAAGAGTAATCGTGCCGTGGTGTGAGCCGTGTGAGAAATATTTGAGCCCTAATGCGGTCTCAGTGGTAGGAACATGCCCTAAATGCGGGGAACGCGTAGAAGATAAAGATGGACAACCCGCAGATTCTCAGAAAATACCCTGGCATTTCTGGGTTTTTGTTGGAGCCGCGCTTATTTATCTCGTTTGGCGTTTAATTCAAGGGCTTGGTTTCTTATTTACTTAAGAATCTTCAGCGGACTCTGTGATTCCAGCCATGAGGAGACCAACTTGGTTTCGCTCGGCATCTTTTCCATCAACAATGGCTATCACTTGCCCCTCATACATGACTGCGATTCGGTCAGATAATCCAAGTACCTCATCTAAATCTTCGGAAATAAGAAGCGTGGCTGTTCCCATCTCTCGCTGTTCTATAAGCCGGTTGTGTATATATTCAGCAGCTCCGATATCAACTCCACGAGTAGGTTGACAGGCAAGAAGAACCGTAGGAGAGGCGGAGAGTTCTCTTGCCAAAATTACTTTCTGGATATTTCCACCCGAAAGGCTAGATGTTGGTGTTTCAATATTTGGAGTTTTTACATCAAAGTCACTGACGAGCTTTGAATTATGTTCCGAAATCTTGTCGAAAGAAAAAAGTCCTCGGTTAACAAATTCATCGGTTTGATGATCAACAAGAATGAGATTTTCACTAACAGTAAATTCCGGAATAGCGCCGTCTGGGACACGTTCCTCTGGAATAAATCCGAGCCCTTGATCTCGACGTGTCCGAGTATCGTTTTCAGTAACGTCTGAACCGTTAAGTTCTATTGAGCCACCAGGTTCAACTGGTCGCAGTCCTGCTATAGCTTCTGCGATCTCCCGTTGTCCATTACCGGAAACTCCAGCTATGCCTAGAATTTCTCCTGCCCGTACCTCAAAAGAGACATTATCTACAGCGATGCTGTCGCTGTCGTTCTTTACCGACAGGTTGGTTAAAGAGAGTCGATTTTCTTTAACCTCATTTGGTGGAAGATCAGGAGTTAAACGAACAGCTCTTCCCACCATCATTTGAGCTAGTTCTTGGCGGTTGGTTTGATCAGGAGTGGTAGCACCAACCACTTGTCCATTTCTTAGGACGGTTATTCGGTCGCTGAGAGACATCACTTCACGTAGTTTGTGAGAAATAAAAATCAAGCCGCGACCGTTGTCAGCCATTCTTCTAAGAATTACGAATAAATCGTCAACTTCTTTTGGGGTGAGAACAGCGGTGGGTTCGTCTAATACTAAAAGTTCTGCGTCTCGGTAGAGGGCTTTTATGATTTCCACTCTTTGGCGTTCTCCCACTGAGAGGTGTGCCACCGTTTCATCTGGGTCAACTGCTAATCCATGCTCTTTAGAAATTTCAGATATTCGCTCTGAAACCTTTTCAAGATCGGTTAGGGGGCGTCGAGTAGACGGCATGCCAAGGGCAACATTTTCTGCAACGGTTAATGTTGGTACCAGCATGAAATGTTGGTGAATCATGCCTATTCGGGAAGAAATAGCGTCAGATGGAGAACTTATTTTCATCGGCTCTCCGCGTAAAAATAGTTCACCTTTATCAGCTTGGTATAAGCCGAAAAGAATTTTTACGAGGGTGCTTTTTCCCGCCCCATTTTCACCAAGCAAGGTATGTACCTCGCCGTAACGAACATCAAAATCAACGTCGCTGTTAGCGATCACGCCAGGGAAGTGTTTAGTGATTCCCCGCATTTCTAGAAGGTTGTTTGATTCGTTGTTCATTGGGTCTTTCATTTGGTTCTCTTACCTCGTCCGGGAGAGCGAGGGTTAACTCACTCTCCCGGAAAGGCAAGAAACACTTATCGCTTGTGTTTATTAAGCTCCGGTGTCTATAGAGCCGTCTTTGATTCCTTCAATAGCGGCTTCTGCTGCGGCTTTGACGTCATCAGAAAGATCAAATCCGTCGTTGAATTCAATTATCAAACCGCCGTTTGCCAAATTGATTTCAAAAGCTTGACCGCCTTTTGTTCCGTTATCACGCAGTTCAAGCATTTCTTCCAGGATGAATTCCCAGTGGTAAACCTGTGAAGCTACGACAAGATTTGGATCTAAGGATGTTTGGTTTGATTGTGTTCCAAACCATGGAACTCCAGCGTCGCTTGCCACGCCAACAGCGCCTACAACCATTTGGGCTGTTCCGGTAAGAACATCCGCGTTGTTAGCAAGGTGAGCCTCAGCGGCTTCGGCGGCAAGAGCTACGTCCCCGAATGAACCGGTATAAGTTACATTCACGGTTGCTCCGCCTGCTTCGGCTGCTGTAACGAATCCGTTGATATAGGCAACCGCGTCGCCTGCTTCAACTGGTCCGACTACGCCGATGACGCCGGTTTCAGAAATGGCTGCGGCCACAACTCCGTTTACGTAACCGCCTTCATCAGCAGCTGGAGCGTAGGCGAAGACATTGTCTAACCCTTGTGTATCGGTTGCGGTTCCCCAAATGAATGTGGTGTCTGGGAAGTCAGGAGCGATCTCTGCTAGAGAAGCACCGAACTGGGTTCCGTGAGCGACAATCACATCCAC
>CAJXGE010000002.1:0-111435 GCA_913053885.1 uncultured Acidimicrobiaceae bacterium | reverse complement strand
TCGGAGTAGTCGTCGTCGTTGTTGGAATCACTTTGGCTTTTGGCATTGACCCATTCAGTGACTGGCTAGATCAAAGATCAGACACCACCTCTCTGGAACGTCAAGTAAACGCAGTGGAAGAAAGAAACAAAGAGTACGAGCTACTAATTGACGCTTTGAACACCGACGAAGAAATTGAACGTCGAGCCCGGGAAGAATACAACTTAGTTAGACCTGAAGAAGAGGCTTATGCGGTGCTGCCCCCTCCACCTGCAGCCCACCGAATTCAAGGAGTATGGCCTTTCAATAATTAGTCGGCAGTCCGGCTCGGTCCTTTGCTCTCCTTCCCATTAAAGTTTCAAGAAGAACATCTGGCATAAAGCCAAATGTAGTTTCACCACTCTAAGGAAGTTCAATGAGCATTTTAGGAAATAGAGTTCTGCGCCGTGAAGATCCTGCCTTCTTAACCGTCGGAGCAAAATACACCGCAGATTTAGATGCTCCACTGTTAAATAACGCAGCAATCGTGACATATGTTCGCTCAACGATGGCCCATGCGAAAATATCCGTTGACGTAACCGAAGCCCAAAACATGCCGGGGATTTTGGCCGCAATAGTGGCATCAGATTTAGACGGCCCAACAATACTTTCCGGAGGCAACCCGTTATTTCCTGAACCAATGGTCAATAGACCCATTTTGGCTACAGACACAGTCCGATTCGTTGGAGAATGCGTAGCCGTAATTGTTAGCGAAACAGCAGAACAAGGCGCTGATGCAGCCGAGGCAGTGTTTATAGATTACGAACCACTTCCTGTAGTTGTAGATATGGAGGAAGCATCCAAAGACGAAGATCTCATATATGAGGAAGTAGGAACAAACGTAGTTTTTGATTTCTCAACAAACGGAATGGCCACTGGAATCTCAGATGACTCATTCTTTTCCTCGTGTGACGTCGTTGTATCAGGCCGTGTTGAACACCAGAGAACATCCGCCGCACCTCTAGAAGTACGTTCTGCCGCGGCAGCGTGGGACGGAAACAAACTAGTTTTTTGGATATCCAATCAAGGACCGCAAGGAGTGAAAGGACTCCTGAATTCCTTCTACGGAGAACAAGCAACAGAAGGAATCCAAGTAATCATTCCCGATGTTGGAGGCGGATTCGGAGCAAAAATTTCGCCGTACCCAGAAGATGTTTTACTTCCCTGGTTAGCTAAACATATTGGAAGACCCGTTAGATGGTTTGAAACTCGCACAGAAAACATGCTGGCCATGGGACCAGGAAGAGCACACACTCATCGTTTCACTCTCGGCGGAAGCAAAGACGGCGATCTATCTCACTATCGACTAGAAGTCTTAGTGGATTCAGGAGCTTATGCCCGCCTCGGAGCTTTCCTGCCAATGTTCACACTTCCCATGACCGTAGGGGTATATGACATAGCCAATGTAGAGAACAATGCAATAACCGTTGTCACAAACACCACCCCAACAGAGGCTTATCGTGGAGCAGGAAGACCTGAAGCTACTCTCACCATCGAACGAGCAGTTGAACTTTGGGCACTTAAAGCAGGATTAGATCCGATAGATGTACGAAGGAAAAACTTTCTCGCCCCCGACTCATTTCCCGTGACCACCGGGGTGGGGACCGTATATGACAGCGGTGAATATGAACGAAGCCTAGACCTCGCTCTCCAAGCAGCAAATTACGAAGAATTAAAGAAAGAGCAGGAGGAAAGAAGACGGTCAGGAAGCACTAAACAACTAGGTATTGGAGTAGCGACCTATGTTGAAGTGACAGCTGGACCGGCACCGGGGGGAAGCGAATACGGCAAAGTTGAAATAACCCCCGAAGGAAAAGCAAAAGTTTACTCTGGTGCTTTATCTCATGGGCAGAGCCACATGACCACGTTCTCAATGATTGCTGCTGATCAACTCGGCATGGACATAGAGGACATAGAGTTCATCCAAGGCGACACTGATGTTGTAACAGATGGAACAGGAACTTGGGGTTCACGTTCCACCCAACTCGGAGGATCTTCGGTTTATAAAGCATCAGAGCGAGTAGTCGAAAAAGCGCGTTCCATAGCAGCAGATCTTCTAGAAGCTAACGCTGATGACATTGTTTTAGATAAAGCAACTGGATCTTTTCACGTCAAAGGATCACCGGCGATTAATAAATCTTGGGCGGATGTGGCATCAACGACAGAAGACCTAGCAGAAGAAACACGAGAAAAACTTCTCTGCAGCTACCCATTTGGCACTCACGTAGCTGTTGTAGAAATAGACATAGAAACTGGAGAAGTGCGCTTAGAAAGAATGATTACCTGCGATGACGCAGGACGGATCATTAACCCGATGATTGTAGAAGGTCAACGCCACGGAGGAATAGCGCAAGGAGTAGCGCAAGCACTTTATGAAGAAATGATTTATGACTCCGACGGTAATCTTCAAACAACAAATTTTGCCGACTACGGATTCATATCTATGGCGGAACTTCCTTCGTTTGAATTGGTGCCTATGGAGACTCCCAGCCCAAATAATCCCTTGGGGGTAAAAGGAATAGGAGAATCTGGAGCTATTGGATCTACCCCAGCCGTTCAGAGTGCAGTCATGGATGGTCTCAGCTATTTAGGCATAGAACATTTAGATGTCCCTTTGACACCTGAAAAAATTTGGAATGCCATCCAGAGCGCAGGCACTCACTAGAAAGATTGACATGAAAAGCGTTGTAGAGGCAAATGGTCTTAGAAGAACTTTTGGCGATTTAGTCGCAGTAGACGGAATCGACCTTTCAGTATCTGAAGGTGAAGTTTTCGGATTTCTAGGACCAAATGGTGCAGGAAAATCAACAGCGGTACGCATGCTCACAACTTTGTTGAGACCAACAGACGGACAAGCTTTTGTAGGCGGCTACAACGTAGTTTCTCAAGCTTCAGAGGTGCGCAAAGTAATTGGGGTAGCGCTCCAAGATGCAGCGATCGATCCTCTCATGACTGGACGCGAACTACTCAAACTCCAAGCAGTATTACATGGGATCCCACGCCAGTCGGCACGAGATCGGGGTGAAGAGTTACTGGAAAGAGTTGGTCTTTCTGCCGCGGCGGATCGACGGGTAGGAACTTATTCAGGAGGGATGAGGCGGCGACTTGACTTAGCGCTTTCCCTTATTCATGAACCAAAGATTCTGTTCCTTGATGAACCAACAACTGGACTTGACCCGACAAGCCGCGCTGCTTTATGGGAAGAAGTCCGACGGTTGAACACTGAATTTGGCACAACAGTATTTCTTACCACTCAGTATCTGGAAGAAGCAGACGAATTAGCAGGACGAATAGCGATAATTGACTATGGGAAAATAGTGAGAGAAGGCTCTCCAGCAGACTTGAAAGCTTCAATTGGTGCTCCTACTCTCCGTATCGATATTGACCCCCAAAATCTTGATAAGGCCCAGTCAGTATTGAGTGAGTTCGGTATTGATCGACCAGCGCGCGATGGACGAGTTGCGATAGGCCTCGATGGAGGCGTCGCCAAAGTCGCTGAAGTAGTTAATGCTTTAGAGAAACAAGGAGTGGAAGTACTCCATCTTGAACTTGACGCTCCAAGTTTGGATGATGTTTTCGCAGAAGCTACTGGACGTCGACTTGAAGGCGCAGAGACTCCAGATGAATAAAAACTCGCCTAATTTGCGTCTAGCTGGCGTTCAAACTCTCGAATTAACTCAACGGTCACTACAAAATGAGTTCAGACAATGGGTAGTGATTCTTCCCGGATTAATTTTTCCGTTAATGATGGCTGCTGTTTATTCAAGCCAGTTCGGTCGAACGCTTGGACTGCCAGGATTTCCTGAAGTTAGATCATTCCTTGATTTCATACTTCCTGGATCTATTGTGCAGGCAGTTTCGTTTGGAGCAACAAGTGCAGGAACCGCTCTTGCTTTAGACATTGAAGATGGCTTCTTTGACCGACTGATGGCATCTCCGGTATCAAGAGTGCCAATCCTTCTGGGTCGACTTGGGGGAGCCGCAGTTATTGCAGCAGCAAAAGCAATAATTTTGATTCTTATTTTTCTGGCCTTTGGAGCGCAGATAAAGGCAGGAATAGGGGGAGCATTAATTATTATCCTCACAGCCTCGCTTCTGGTGCTAGCGATAGGAGGATTAGCTCAGTCCATGGCTATACGCACAGGATCCCAGGAAG
Source organism: uncultured Acidimicrobiaceae bacterium (assembly GCA_913053885.1). Classification (GTDB taxonomy): domain Bacteria; phylum Actinomycetota; class Acidimicrobiia; order Acidimicrobiales; family MedAcidi-G1; genus MedAcidi-G2B. The sequence goes on along the minus strand of CAJXGE010000002.1, from coordinate 107,261 downwards.
CAGTGGGCGCCACATTTCCTTTAATTTTTGTAACAATATTCATGTCATCAGCCTTCTTCCCGACCTCACTTATGGAAGGCTGGTTTCGGGCATTAGCAGAAAACAATCCAATTACTTGGACCGTTGACCCCATCCGAAGGCTCGTGATACAAGGATGGTCCACAACAGATGCTGTACAGGCATTAGGAGTTCCACTTTTGATATCTGTAGTAACAGTCTCTTTAGCAATTAGATCTCTACAAAAAATGCTGAGGTCATCATGAATTCAGCGCTTTCTGAAATGAAACATTCCAGGCAGGTAGCGGCTGCTATTTGCATGAGGGGTATGCGCAGAATAAAAGCTCGCCCGGTGCTTATTGTTCCCACCATTGTTATGCCCGTAGTTCTTGTAATCAGTTTCACTGGAGCTTTTAGTTCGCTCACTCGAATTGAAGGATATGGAACGAGTAATATATATAACTGGATGGCTCCCTATGGGGCACTTCAAGGAGCAGTATTTGCAGGAATTGGGGCAGTCGGATCATCAGCCGATGATTTAGAGCAAGGTTTTTTCGATCGTCTCCTACTCACCCCAGGCAGCCGGTTCCCTCTCTTAATAGGAACAGTTGGTTACAGCGCTTTTCGGGCGCTCATACCAACTACAGCAGTATTCTTTTTTTCTTTAGCGTTAGGCATGACCGTCCCTGGTGGAATCATCGGCGTGTTGTCCCTTTATATCGCTACTTCGTTCCTCGCCGTGGTGTTCTGTTTAATTGGTCTAGTGATTCTTTACAAGATGAAGACACAACGATCGCTGATGTTGATGCAAGTAATTGCATTTGGGGCTCTATTCATTTCTGTCGGCCAGGTACCACAATCATTTATGGATGGATGGCTCAAAATTGCAGCCAGATATAACCCAATTACGAACGTTTTAGAGCTATCACGTCAAGGTTTTCTAGGAGACGTAGCTTGGTCAACTACGTGGCCTGGACTAGTAGCTTTAGCAAGTATGTCTTTTGTAGCCGGTGGTTTAGCGTGGAGAGGATTGAAGAAGTTAGCTCCATAAAAAACAAGAATGGCATTGGATACGGAATTACTGTCAATTTACGGCTACAGTCAATATTTCGTAATCCAGTTTTAGTGGGAAGAACTAGGAGAACTGTATGCAGGTGACAATAAATATTAACGGTGAAAGTGTTTCGCATGATGTTGAACCAAGAACTTTGCTGGTCCACTTTATTCGAGAGCAAGCAGCTCTTACGGGCACCAATATAGGCTGCGACTCTTCCTCTTGTGGGGCCTGCACCATTCACTTAAACGGAGAAGCCGTTAAATCTTGCACCATGCTTGCCGTCCAAGCAGATGGCCAAGAAGTAACAACAATTGAAGGTTTGGCAGACGGAGACGCATTACATCCAATGCAACAGGCGTTTCATGAATGTCATGCCTTGCAATGTGGATACTGCACTCCTGGAATGGTTATGGCTGCGGTCTCTTTGCTGGACGAAAAACCTGATGCAACAGAAGCAGAAGTTCGTGAAGGTTTAGAAGGCAATCTTTGCCGATGCACTGGATATCACAACATCGTCAAAGCAGTGCTCCAAGTTGGAGGTGCTAAATGATTCCAGTCTCTTTTGATTACGAGCGCGCAACAAGCGCTGAGCAGGCACTCAGCCTCCTCGCCGAACATGGCGATGACGCCAAATTAATCGCAGGTGGTCACTCGCTCCTACCTTTAATGAAATATCGATTAGCAGCCCCCGCGGTACTTATTGATATAGGTCGCCTTGAAGAACTTTCCTATATTCGAGACGAAGGGGGAGAGTTGGCAATAGGTGCTTTGACCCGACACTTTGACGTTGAAAATAGTGACCTCGTTCAATCTCAGGTGGGACTGTTAGCTGCAGCGACAGCGGAGGTGGGAGACCCTCAAGTCAGGCACCGAGGAACTATAGGGGGAGCAATGGCGCATGGTGATCCTGCTTCAGATCTCCCAGCCGCATTGATTGCCTTACGGGGAAGCTTGGTCATTGATGGCCCTTCGGGGAGAAGACAAGTAGATGCAGATTCTTTCTTCACAGGATTTCTAGAGACAGCATTAAGCGAAGAAGAGATGCTAGTTGAAGTTCGAGTACCAAAAATGCCGGAATCAACTTGGTCGTTTCAGAAATTCAATCGTCGGGCTCAAGATTGGTCGATTGTTGGTTCTGCAGTTGTCATAAATAATGACTCATGTGGTGTCGGCTTAGTGAACATGGATTCACGTCCAATAAGAGCCGCCGCAGTGGAAGAAGCGATTAGCAATGGTGCTTCTGCAACTGAAGCTTCAGAATTAGCAGCAGAAGGATGTGAACCACCGGCAGATATTAATGCTGGGGTTGATTATCGTCGTCATCTCGCACGCGTTCTGACACGACGCGGGTTAGAAGAGTCAGGGCGTTAAGAGTCTGATTAAAGGCTAAAAGCACGTAACCTGAAGTTATGAATATCTCGGATTCCTCCACGGTTGAAGACGTTGTTTCTTGCTTAAGAGAGCAAGATTATTTAGCCGATGAAGGCTTAGCGACAGCAATTTTCTTAGCCCTGCGGTTAAAAAAGCCCTTACTGCTTGAAGGAGAAGCCGGGGTTGGGAAAACTGAGGTAGCTAAAGCGCTTTCTTCTTCAATTAACTGTGAAATGATTCGACTTCAGTGTTATGAAGGAATTGATGCATCCCAAGCGGTATATGAATGGGATTACGCTAAACAGTTACTTCATTTACGAGCTTCTGAAGCAGCAGGAATTTCCGGGAGCGCAGATATTTCATCTCTCGAAAATGAAATTTACGACGAACGATTCCTCATTCGGCGGCCTCTTATGAGAGCGCTTGAACAGAGTCAAGTAACACCTGTTCTTCTCATTGATGAAGTGGATCGAGCCGACGATGAGTTTGAAGCATTCTTGCTTGAAATACTTTCTGATTACTCAGTCACAGTTCCTGAGATTGGAACCATAAAAGCAGACAATCCACCGGTAGTGATTATTACTTCAAACCGCACACGGGACGTCCATGATGCTCTTAAGAGGCGCTGTCTATATCACTGGGTAGAGCATCCCGGTATAGAACAAGAAGTGGAAATCTTACGAGTTAGAGTACCTCATGTTCCGTTAGCGTTAGCACGTCATGTAGCTGCAGTCGCGGCAGAACTCAGAGACATGGATCTCTATAAGCCACCTGGAGTAGCAGAGACTATTGATTGGGTCGAAGCTTTAATAACTGTTGGCGCTGATGAACTAGGCCCTGAAGTTCTTGATTCAACCTTAGGGGCTTTACTGAAATACAGAGAAGATCAACAGCGCGTCCGAACACGCGGCTTCGGAGATGTTTTAGCCGCAATTCGTCAAGGTTAACTTTTGTCTCTATCTCTTGAACGGACGATTGACCGGCACCTCGTAGAGTTTGTTGAAACGCTCCGGAAGAAAGGCATTTCTATCTCTTTAGGGTCAACTCTTGAATTCGGGCGAGCTCTAGCTGAGACAGGTATTAATCGTCGTGAAAGTGTGTATTGGTCCGGTAGAGCTACGTTAGCGATACAGCCAGAAGACATCGAAATCTATGATCAAGTATTTGACCAGCATTGGAACAGGGAAACTCCTCAACTTGAAGAAGTTCCAGATCTAAATCCTCTCACATTGTTATTTGATGAGCCCAGCGAACTGCCCGAAACAGAAGAAGAGCCAACTGGCATCACTGAAGAGGCTATAAACGTTCGTTATTCCAGAACAGAAATTTTAGCTGGAAAAGATTTTGCGAAATGCACAGAAGAAGAACTAGAAGAGCTTTACAAAGTAATGAAACAACTGCGTTTGCATGGACAAAATAAACGTAGTCGACGACTAAAAACATCCCGTAATGGAAGGTACCTTGATTTACGAAGAACAATGAAGGCTGCGCTTCGAATCGGAGGCGATCCGATTCAACTCTTTTTTCAGAATCCAGGAGAAAGACCACGGCGACTAGTTCTCCTACTTGATGTAAGTGGATCAATGGAGACCTATGCTCGCTCTCTTATTCGCTTTGTTCATGCCGCTATCGCGGGACGAAATCAGGTAGAAGCCTTCACTCTTGGAACGCGCTTGACGCGCCTCACACGAGAATTATCAAGTCGTGATCCTGATGTTGCTTTAAGCCGTGCCGCACAAACGGTTCCTGATTGGTCTGGCGGTACAAGACTCGGGGAAGGCCTGCGTTTATTCAACGACGAGTGGGGTATACGTGGAATGGCAAGAGGAGCAACAGTTGTAATTCTTTCTGATGGCTGGGATAGAGGGGAAACAGAAATTCTTGAAGAACAGATGGAACGGCTATCGCGGGTATCTCATCAAATTGTTTGGGTAAATCCTTTAAAAGCAACTCCTGGATATGAACCACTCGCGAAAGGAATGTCAGCGGCCTTACCGTATATCGACCATTTTCTCGCAGGTCACAACCTTGTATCTTTACAAACATTGACAAAAGTCATAAGTGAATAAGAGTTTTTCAAATCAGAAAAGCCCTAGCCTGAAGTTATGAGAGAAATACTCCAAGATCTAGAGAAATGGCGTTCTGAGGATAAGCAGATAGTTCTTGCCCGCGTCGTAGACCTTGAAGGTTCAGGCCCTAGAGAACCTGGAGCTTCTATGGCTGTCAATGAAGATGGAGAAGTTGCTGGTTCAGTCTCAGGAGGCTGTGTTGAAGGTGCCGTAGTATCAGAGGCTCTAGAAATTATGAAAACAAAAGAGCGCAAAATTGTCACTTTCGGTTACAGCGATGACGAAGCTTTTGCAGTAGGTCTAACTTGCGGCGGAACTATACATTTATTTCTTGAGCCATTGGATTGGTAAAAATGTCAGAAACTTCACTGTTTGAATCTTTAGAGAAACTTCTTAAGGAAGAGAAACCCTTTGCACTAGTGACGCTAGTTGAGGGCTCAAACACAGGGGCAAAAATTCTTGTACAACCATTCGGTGAAGAGGTAGAAGGCACTCTCGGAAATGAAGAATTAGATCGTGTAGCAATTCGAGATGCTCTAGGAGAACTAGCTGCAGGCCGATCAGGAATTCGACACTATGGACAACACGGAGAAGCTCGAGAGGAAACAGTTCAGGTTTTCATAGAATCCTTTGCTCCTCCGCCACAAATGCTGATTTTTGGAGCAGTTGATTTCACCGGAGCTTTAGTAAAAGTAGCAAAAGTTCTCGGTTACCGAGTTACGGTGTGCGACGCGAGAGAAGTCTTTGCCACCAAAAAAAGATTCCCACAAGCAGACGAAGTAATCGCAGAGTGGCCGAACCGTCTAATAGATCAGGTAGGACCTTCTTTAAATTATCAGGATGCGATCTGCATACTCACCCACGACAATAAATTTGATGTACCAGCAGTACTGTCCTCTCTAAAAACTCAAGTTGGTTACATCGGAATCATGGGATCACGACGCACGCACGAAGATCGCTTAGTTCGCTTGAAAGAAAATGGAATCAGCGAAGAAGAAATCGCCCGACTACGTTCACCGATCGGAATGGACATAGGAGCAAGATCTCCAGAAGAAACAGCTATTTCCATAGTGTCTGAGATCATTGCTTTACGCACTGGCAGACCGATGCATGCACTAAAAAATACTGCCGGACCGATTCACGGTTAGATGACATGACAATTGGTGCAGTGATATTAGCTGCGGGAAGTGGGTCTCGTTGGGAAGGACCAGATCATAAATTAGTTCATCCCTTTCGTGGTAAGCCTTTAATCTCTTGGTCTTTAGAAGCACCACTTGAAGCAGATTTTGATGAGTTCATAGTCATCACCGGATCAGCAAATCTGACTTCTTTAATTCCAGAAAAATATACAGAAGTACACAATCCAGACTGGGAATTAGGTCAAGCCAGTTCATTGAAATCTGCAGTTGACTATGCAGAAAGCATGAACCATGAGTCATTAGTCATAGGTTTAGGAGACACCCCATTTGTTAATTCAGAGTCTTGGAATCAAGTCTTACAACAGCCAGGAAAATTAGTGTGCGCCTCTTATGAAGGTAAGCGACGACCCCCATTTAAAATACATAAAGATTTTTGGCAAGAACTTCCCACCACCGGAGACCAAGGCGCAAGGAATGTATTAAATAGCACCACATTGCCTGTAGTTGAAGTATCCTGCGAAGGCTGGCCTGATGATATAGACACAGTAGAGGATTTAAAGAAATGGAACTAGTAAACGATTTTTCTGTAGAAGCACCAATCGACAGAGTTTGGGGATTTCTCACAAATGTGGAACTAATCGCCCCTTGTTTACCTGGAGCTCAACTTCAAGAAATAGAAGGAGAGGAATACCGAGGCGTTGTAAAAGTCAAAGTAGGACCTATCTCAGCGCAATACAAAGGGGTAGCGACTTTTCTTGAAAAAGATGAAGACAATTACCGGATAGTTATACGCGGCGAGGGACGGGACACGAGAGGCGCAGGGAATGCATCTGCAGATATTGAAGCCCAGTTAGTTGCAAAAGGCGACCAAACAGAAGTAACAGTGTCAACAGATTTGAAAATCACTGGCAAAGCAGCTCAATTTGGGCGCGGAGTAATGGCAGATATATCAAAGAAACTCATGGCTCAATTCGCCGATAATTTGAGTGAATTAGTTGTCCAAAGCACCGAGGTTGAAGAAGTGCAAAACGAGGAAGAAGAAATCCCTGAAAATGAGACAGTGACAGAATCTGTAAGAGTTCTAGATTCTGAAGAGGTTGAAGCTGTTGATCTACTCGGCACAGCTAGCGCACCTGTTTTGAAGCGCTTACTCCCACTCGTAGTTGCCGTAGTAGCGGTAGTAGTAATCATTCTCGTCATTGTCTAGTAAAAGTATTAATGGTTATTCCGACTCAGACAGAATATGAAAGAGTAGCAGAGCTTCTCGGACGGCCTCCATCAGGAAAATTCGAAATTGTCGTACGAGACAATTCGGGCGACCCAGTTGTTATACGAAATTATCCTGTACTTGAGAACGGCCAACCAATGCCGACACTTTATTGGCTCGTAAGTGAAGAACTTCGTTCACGAATAGGAACACTTGAATCATTAGGGGGAGTCAAAAAAGCTGAAGCAGAAGTTGATCCAGACGAGTTAATTCAAGCTCATCTCCGCTATGCCAAAGAACGCGACTCAGCGATACCAGACTCTTATCAAGGGCACCGACCAAGTGCTGGGGTAGGAGGAACTCGACAAGGAGTTAAATGCCTGCATGCTCACTATGCATGGTTCCTCGCCGGTGGAGACGATCCAGTCGGACGTTGGGTACACGATCAACTAAAGGAAAAAAATGAGTGAGTTCGTAGCAGCAATTGATTGTGGCACCAATTCAACGAGACTACTCATAGGCGATGGAACCACCACAGCAGAAAGACACATGAAAATAACCCGGCTTGGGCAAGGAGTTGATTCAACAGGTGTTTTAAGCAAAGAAGCCATGGATCGTGTTGGTGCCGCACTAACGCAATATCGTCAGTTGCTCGATCAGTACAAAGTCGAAAAAATACGTATGACAGCGACTTCAGCTGCAAGGGATGCAACTAACTCAAAAGACTTCTTTGATATGGCAGAAGAAATAATAGGAGTCCGCCCTGAACTTTTAACAGGCATAGAAGAAGGAAACCTTTCATTTATCGGAGCTACAAAAGAACTCAACCCAGAACAAGGACCGTTTCTAGTGATGGACATCGGTGGTGGCTCTACAGAATTCGTATTTGGCTCACAAGAAAATCAAGGAACCATATCGTGTGATATTGGTTGTGTCAGACTCACAGAGCAATGGATAAAACATGATCCTCCTCTACCAGAAGAACTTTCATCCTGCTTGTCTATTGTTGAAGGACACCTCGACGATGTTAAGCGAGAAATCCCTGAGGCTTTGACTGCTGCTACTTTAGTTGGGTTAGCAGGCACAGTCTCTTGCGCTGCAGCGGTAGAACAAGGGTTAAAAGAGTACGACCGAGACAAAATTCATCATTTCAAACTCACTAAAGAAGCCGTAGAAGATGTATTTAGAACTCTTGCCACTGAAACTCGAACTGAACGTTTAGATAATCCCGGCATGGAAGTTGAAAGAGCAGATGTAATCGTAGGAGGCCTTTGTGTTCTAGTGAAGGTGATGCGAAGTTTTGGATTCAAAGAATGCTTGGTCTCAGAAGCAGATATTCTTGACGGACTAGTTTTATCCCTTTTAAATTGAGGACGCCCGTGGACGCTTCAGCAGAATCTTTAATCCTTAAGGGACGCCATGTTACTTTGCGCCCACTTAGAGAAACAGATTTTGACGAATGGCAAAAAGTTCGGATAAATAACCATGAATGGTTAACTAAGTGGGAGCCCCTTCGATCACCTGGCCAAAAAGATCCAGCTCAAGATAAAAGCACTTTCGAGATGAGGTGCCGCTCTCGCGAAAGAGAAAGACAGCTAGGCACTGGATGGGGCTTTGGCGTTTTTGTAGATGAGAATTTCGTCGGGGAAATAAATTTAAACAATGTAATCCAAGGGGCTTTTCAAAGCGCTCATGTCGGATATTGGATAGCTGCAGATCAAGCAGGCAGAGGTTACATCCCCGAATCCTTAGTCCTATTGATACAGTTCGCATTTGAAAAAGTCGGATTACATCGTTTACAAATATCTATCGTTCCGCGAAATTCAGCATCTCGCCGAGTTGTGGAAAAATTAAATCTAAGATGCGAGGGACTATCGGAAAAATATTTAGAGATAGCCGGAGTCTGGGAAGATCATTTACGATTTGCCATCACAGCAGAAGAATGGGTACGTCGAGCAGATGAACTTATTGAAAGTTGGATTAGAAATTAATCTTTTTTCTCAATACGTTCTTTTAGGCGAGCAACCATATTGACAAAAGCCGGCTGTTGCATAGTCCATTGCTGAGGAGCTAGTTCAAGTTCTACAGATTGAACAGATTCTGTTACAGCGGCAGTTTCATGCATCGTTTTCTTCGTTATAGCAAATACATCTTTTGGAAACTCTGCGGCTCGTTCAGCATAAGAAATGGCAGTTTCTAATAAATCGCTATCCTCTACGCACTCCCAAGCTATTCCTCGCTTTTCAGCTTCTTCACCATCAAGGATTTGACCGAAAAGCACCATAGCTTTGGCAGTTGCTAAGTCGCTTATATTACGTAGCCGCCAAGTATGTCCACCTCCAGGGTGAATGCCGATATCTAAAAAGCGTGTGTCGAATTTTGCTGATTTGCCAGCGATCACTAAGTCGCACGCAAGAACCATATTCATTCCCGCACCTACTGCTGGTCCATTGACAGCTGCGATGATTGCGAGCGGAGAGTGAGCTACACGAAGAAAGCCTGCGTAGATGTCTGGAAGAGAACCTCCTTTGGCTTCCCCTGCTTTTAGGAGATCATCTAATACAGCCCCAGCACAAAAAGCTGCTCCAGATCCAGTTATAACTACGGCTTTAATATTTTCATCAGGTTCTAACTCATCAAAGGCAGCTAGGAGCTCTTTGTTCATTTCAGAAGAAACAACATTTCTTCTTTCAGGATCGTTAAAAGTCAGTACCGCAATGCTTTCATGACGGTCAATTTGTAAAACACTCATAAGCCTAATTTATCTTTCCGCTGGTGTAAGGTCGTGTAATGCCTCCCCAGCCTAAAGAGTCTTTCACGAGATTCCCAGCGTTCAAATATAGAAATTATCGGCTCTTCTGGATCGGCGGAATCCTCACCAACAACGGCAGGTGGATACGCATGGTTGTTGGTAGTTGGGTGATGTTCGCTTTGACAAAATCACCTGCATGGGTTGGGGTTTCAGCATTCGCAGGCTCAATACCTATGCTTCTAATGAACCCATTTTCTGGATGGGTATCAGATAATTGGGACAGAAGAAAAATTTTGCTCGCCACTAATGGAATACAAGCCATGACCGCGATAGTGATGGCATTTGCATGGAGTTCTGGTCTAAGCAGCCCGTGGGTGTGGCTGGCTTTAATAGCTGCCGGAGGGTTCATTAATGGTATAAGACTTCCGGTGTGGCAAGCCTTTGTTGCTGAATGTGTACCAAAATCTGTTCTCCCAAATGCTATTGCACTTAACTCAACACAATTCAATGCCGCCCGAGCTACAGGACCAGCTATAGGTGGTCTCATAATTGGAACGTTCGGCCCAGGCTGGGCCTTACTCGTAGTAGCAGTCCTGCATCTACCTATAGCTATTGGACTTTTACTTATAAACACTGACCTATTGATTAGTGGCAAGTCATCTAACAAAGTATCGGGGAAAGTTTTTGAAGGATACAAAGAAGCAATCGACTATGTTCTAGCCGCTCCTGGTATTCGCACGGCGATCTTATCTGTAAGTTTTATCTCAGCGTTCGCTATGCCCATAAGTCAACAAATTGTTGTTTTTGCTGAAGATGTTTTCAAAGTTTCTCCATTTTGGTTTGGAGTATTAAGTTCAGCACAAGGGATTGGAGGAATATTGGTGGCTCCGATGGTTGCTGCAACAGCTGGGCGAGGTCTTCGATCACGTATTCAATTTGTTTCACTACTTGGCTATGGATTCGCAATCATTCTTTTTGCGTTAGCTCCAAAATTTTGGGTTGGATTTCTCGCGTTGCTATTAATAGGAGGAGTTCACCTAGTTTCTGCTACAAATCTCAACTCAGTGGTTCAACTACAAGTAGATGATGAAGTCAGAGGGAGAGTAATGGCACTTTATTTGGTGGGTGTTCTGGGTATTATGCCATTTGCAAATTTGCTTCTGGGTATCTTGATTTCAACATTTGGTCCCCGCCCTGTGTCAGCAATCTCAGGAGTGTTACTCTGCGTTGCCGGGTTCTTCCTATATACATCAGGACGTCTAGTTCATTTAGATGAATAGTTTTTATAGATTTTCTTCAAGATAAGAGTTACCTGTCGAACAAGATTCAAGAAGCCCACACCAGTTGCATTGAGGTCCAGGAATTTCTTTTGGAACCTGATTCTCATAAATAAGCGCAGTGTATTTCTCAACTGCATCTATAACTCGAACAACAGTAGACATGAGAATTTCCTCAGTCACTGCTTCAGGAGAAAACTGGGCAGAATCTAAATAGTAAGTTGCTAATAGTCGAGGTGGAACCCCCATGCGTAACGTCTCAATCAATGCGTAGAATCTGAGATCTTCAACATGAAGCGGAGCGAAGTTTCCAGTTTTGAAATCAATAATGACTTTTCCAGCTCGAAAGCCTTCCGCTCTTCCCAGAGTCAAATCTGCACGCCCCGAAAGAACAAGTTTTCCGTCACACAATTCAGCTCTAAGCCGACTTTCACTCACGGGCCGCCAAGCTGGCTTAAGCGGAGGCCAGCATTCAAGAAACTTTGTAAAGGCATCAAGAGATTCTGAACGGAGTTCTGCTCTTTCAACTTCTGAACAGCCTTGCAGCCAGTATCCAAGACTTCCTGAATCTTGTTCATAACGTGCAAGTGACTCATCAATTAAAGCGGAAGGTTCGATTTCCTTTCGCCAGTTCATAGAAAGTTCAACTGCTTTGTGAACAATACTTCCACGTGCAATATTTACCGCCCACTCAAATTCTTCTTCACGCTCCGCCATGTATTTGGTTTGGCAACCATGGATTTGGCCAAGTTCATATTTGGAAAGAAAAAGATCCTGATTAGAGGGAAGAGAAGAGAGATATGGCTCAGCAGCGGTCTCTAATGCTCTTCTAATATGGTGTCCAATATCCTCAGCAAAAACTGGGCGGTCATCTGGTGCGGAACCAAGTTGGTCTAAAACGGTTTTCTGCGCGGGATTCAGATCTTGAATATCTGCATCTTTTGATTCACTCACTCTTCCATTGTCACACCTAGATGAGACACTTGTGGTGATGGAAGCAAAGACCTATAGATTCGCAGACACAGTACGAACTTTAGGACGCGCGTGCAGGCACCTAGCTTTGGGAGTTCCAGTATTTCGAAGCCCACCAGGCCTACTTGGAGTTCAGAGGTCTATTCGGAGAAACGGAGAGAGTGTCGTTGTCTCCGTAGCAGTAAGAGAAAGACCGTGGGGAGCAGTGGTAGCAGACATGGTTGAAGGAGTGATTGTAACGAATGAACTTTCAGGATCTCGCGCAGATATTGCTAGATCTGCACTCTGGCGTGCTGTAGACGAAGAACAACTAGCTGCTTAAATAATTCAATAGTTTTATGTTCTCTAGGTTTGGCACTACTAGATAAGAAACTAGCGTGGACTCGGTATTAAGCCCTCGTGGCGGAATTGGCATACGCAGGAGACTTAAAATCTCCGGTTCTAGGACATGTGGGTTCAAGTCCCACCGAGGGCACAATTTCGTTGTTTCAATAATCTTCTTCCTACCCAGTTAGTCGGCTGATTTTCAAAAACGGCTTCAAATCTGCTAGCAGGCAGCGGATCAACCCAATGATTTGCAATCGTTAAACTCGCTGCTAAAGCGCCTAAAGGATCAGCCCATTTTGCTGATCTCCCGTTTCCTCCAATAGCGACATAAACCTGATTGTCAACTAACGAATCAATGTAGGGAAGTCCATGAGTCGTGTAAGTAATAACACACCTATTTGTAAGCCAGTCTTTGACTTTTATTTCAGGGTAAGTGCGTTCCATAGAAGTTTTGACCGAATCAATAATTTGATCGCTGTCTCCCTGCCTGTACCAATGATTAATACTCTCAGCATCCTCAATCCAGGTATCTGCGAGAGTGTTTGCCCCCCATTTAATTAGCGTTCGCCCATCGGGATACGCCTGAGGAGGAACAGCATAAATATCAGCTACCGCCGCATCAGAAATTTCATAATGCATGGCAGGCAATTTGGCTAGACGTTCAGATTCGTCAGAATCAACTTCTGCTAGAAGAACTGTTTCAGTTTTCATTCTTAAAGCTAAAGAGCGTGGGAGCAGCCGAGAGGAATTAGACCACGCTCCTGCACATATCAAGACTTTGTTTGCCTCCAGAACAGAGCAGTCCTCCAATTCAACAAAACAATTGTTTTTGATTTCTAAATTTTTTGCAACAGAAGAGAAAATCTTGCCCCCATAGGAGGTAACAGCAGAAAGTTGGGCTTCTACTAGTTTTCGTGGGTTCAAAATTCCTGTGCTATCTAACTCATATAACCCCAGATAGTCTGGTGGGAAGTAGAGTTCCGGCCATTTTTTCCTTAAGCCATTTGCATCAAAAACTTCTGCGAGGTGCGAATAAGAAGGATCTTCAAAAAGGGTGAACAATTCTTCATAATCTTCTCGCTTAGCTACAAGAAGATGACCCTCACCAAAAAATACTTTTTCGTTTGAAAAATCTTCTATTTCAGGATTAGCTGCTTGAGCTCTTCTCGACAGTTCCAATTCGACTGGATCAACATAAAGAGTTCGAGACGAACGAGAGACATCGTAGTAGGCCCCGAAAGGCCCCCGGTGACTGATCGGGCTATCAGGTTCAGGTGGGGCAATAACTGCTACTGACAAACCGGCCTTACAAAGATGTCGAGTTGCTGAGGCCCCAATAAGACCTCCACCAATAACCACTACATCAAACATCAAACTGATGTTAGATCAATTAAAGGTAAAAAAATTACATCATTAAAGCAATGCCGAATATAGAAAGTATTGCTCCAACCCAAGCACCCAAAGCAGGAGCACGCCGGGTCGCAATCCAAAGTAAGGGCAACATAATTACAGGAGTCGTTCCACCGAGAATGCTTGCAATTCCTGTGTCTCCGTTGCCTATAGCGTAAAGCAGAAAACTCATGCCAAGTACCATGGCTAAAGTGCCGCTAGCAACTAATTTTAACCAGTCCATATTTACCACTGGCTCTTTCTCAGGAGCTGAAGCCAGTTTGTCTGTTGGATTCGCTAGCAGCCACATTAGGGGAGTGGCAATTAACACTCTCAAAGTAGCTACCGTCAAAGTGTCAGCGCCATGATCAAGAACTGGTTTAGCGGCTAATGCTCCAATAGCTTGCCCAAACGCCCCAAGACTTGCCCAGAAAACTCCGACTTTTAAAGAGCCGTCTATTTTTTCAAAGACGGAGTCTTTAACATCTTGGTTTGTTCCGTAATTAACCGCCAACATCACACCAAGTACAGTCAATACTGCGCCCAGTAGAGCCCAAGAACGTAGAACTTCATCAAATAACAGAACTCCTCCTACTGCAGCCATCGGGGCATTTGTGGTGAATAAGACTGAAGTGCGTCTTGGTCCGATGCGCGCCATAGCAGTAAAAAGACCTATATCGCCCACGACAAGACCAACAATGGCGGAAAGTGTGATGAGCCAGAAATCTCCAATTTCAATTGTTTCCCACTGATTTCTGAAAATAGAGATGATTAGTAAAGCAAAGCTGACGTAAAGCATCCGTAATCTACAGAATCGAGGCCCACCAAGTCGACGTACAGGCTCAGCAAGAATGAGGCTGCTAAGTGACCAGCAGGTGGCAGCGAGAAGAGCAGCAATTTGATAAGGCACCGCAGACAGTCAACCAGAAAGTTATGAGAAATACTCACAAGTGGTCATTCTTTTTCAAGTATTTTCAAATAATTCAGTGATAAGTTCTTTTGAACATGATCTTGGAGGTGTGAAAGTGAGTGATCGGTCAACGATCAAACGTAAACCTGAACGTGGAGTAGAAGAGAAATCCGAACTTTATTCAGTACTCGATGAAGGCCTAGTGGCGCATGTTGGAATTATTTGTGAGGAAGAAGACAGATCCTATCCGCTTGTTATTCCAATGTTCTACGCACGAAAAGAAGACCATTTGCTGTTACACGGTTCTGTCGCGAGCAGGCTTTTGCGAGAAACGAAGAAGGGCATAGAAGTATGCGTAGAAGTAACTCTCTTAGATGGATTGGTGTTAGCTCGCGCAGCAGTAAACATTTCTATGAATTATCGATCTGTAGTTATTTTTGGAAATGCCCAAGAGATCATTGATCACGAAGAAAAAGCCGAGGCCTTAGATGCAATAGTAGAGCATGGTATTCCAGGGCGAATGCAAGATGTGAGAGCCAACACAGAGAAAGAAGTGAAAGCAACGACTGTGCTCTCTTTACCTCTTGAAGAATATTCAATGAAAGTAAGATCAGGACCTCCGATAGACGACTTCGGCGATTTCACTTCTCCTGCTTGGGCAGGAGTGATACCACTTGGTATCTCAGTAGGAGAGCCAGAACCTGAATTGTCAGGAGGAGAACGTGAATTACCTTCTTATATTTCTCATTGGAGACGTGGCTAATTGTTGGAAAAGAAGTCTTGGAAAACTTCTACAAGATAATCAGCCGCTTCATCGTCAATATCAAGATGAGTGACGATTCTCATTGTTGGACTCCAAGGAATCACCTTAATATTAGCGCTCTCTAGATGTGTAGAAAGACTGGAGTGGACCTCTGGCGGGGGAGTAACCCACAACATGTTGGTTGCTTGCTTGACGTCTAGTCCGTTGATGTTAGAAAGGCCTTGTGCGATGCGTTCCGCTCGTAAATGGTCCTCAACGAGGCGATCAACTTGATGATCCAGAGCATAAAGCCCCGCAGCAGCAAGATGGCCTGATTGCCGCATTCCTCCACCTAACATTTTTCTCACCCTGAAGGCCTTATCAATTGTTTCCTTGTTCCCAGCAAGTACTGATCCAACTGGTGCTCCTAAACCTTTTGAGAGACAAATAGAAACTGTGTCAACCGATGTGGTGAAATCAGAAATTGGAACACCTAAATCAATAGCGGCATTAAATAGTCGTGCTCCATCTAGATGAACTGAGAGACCTGCTTCATGAGCTGCCTGAGATAAATCTGAGATGAGTTCAACTGACTGGACGTAACCATTTACCGTGTTCTCTAAGCACAGAAGACTTGTAATTGGGTGGTGCTGATCGGGTTCTTTTATTTCAGCAACGACATCCGCAGGATCAAGTCCCCCGTACTCATTAACATTTACGGGCCAAGGAGTCATTCCACCAAGAGCGGAAGCGCCGGCTACTTCATTGAGAAGAATATGGTAATTTCTTCCAATGAGATATTCATCTCCGCGTTGCCCATGACTTAAAACAGCACTGAGATTCGATTGTGTACCTGAAGCACAAAATAAAGCAGCTTCTTTGCCAGTTAACGAAGCGATTCGGTCTTGCAATTCGTTTACTGATGGGTCCTCTCCATACACATCATCACCAACATTTGCAGAAGCCATACTGGCTCTCATATCCGGACTTGCTTGAGTTAAGGTATCACTACGAAAATCAGCATTCATGCTCATAAGTTACCGGCAATATCAAGACAAGAATCACAATTAAAAAAATTGAAAGTAAATGGTGAGGTTAAGTCGGTTTGTTAAGGCAGAATTTCTTAAGAATTGATCGGAGTGATTTTGACTAAAACTTATGACTATGTGATTGTTGGCGGTGGATCTGCAGGAAGTGCTTTAGCAAACCGACTAAGTGACGATTCAGAAAATAAAGTTCTCTTAATTGAAGCTGGGCGTCGCGACTGGAAAGCAGACATGATCATCCACATGCCTGCAGCGCTTTCAATGGGTATAGGGAATCGATTTTACGATTGGAAGTACGAGTCAGAGCCTGAACCTGGCATGGGTGGACGTCGCGTTTACCATGCGCGCGGAAAAGTTCTCGGAGGGTCATCTTCAATAAACGGGATGATTTTTCAACGAGGAAACCCAATGGACTTTGATCGTTGGGCAGCACTTGAAGGTTGCGAAACGTGGGACTGGAGTCACTGTTTACCTTATTTCAAGAAAATGGAAGATTGTTTAGCTGGACCAGATGAATGGAGAGGAGGAGAAGGTCCGTTGAAGTTGGAACGTGGACCGGCGACAAACCCACTTTTTAAAGCTTTTTTAACGGCTGTTCAAGAAGCCGGCCACCCGCTAACCACAGATGTTAATGGGTATCGTCAGGAAGGTTTCAACGCATTTGATCGAAATGTTTATAGGGGTAGACGTTATTCAGCAGCTCGCGCTTACCTTCATCCGATATTAAAAGACCGAAAGAATTTAGATTTGATAACTCGTGCTCACGTCACAAAACTGATTATGGAGAAAAATCGTGTGATAGGAGTTGAATATCAAAAGAATAAGAAGAGGTATTCAATTCAAGCAAAAGAAGTTATTTCATGTGGCGGGGCATTCAATTCTCCTCAGTTATTACAACTATCTGGCATAGGGCCATCTGAAGTCCTAACTCAAGCTGGAGTTCCAACAGTTGTTGATTTGCCCGGTGTTGGAGAGAATCTTCAAGACCACCTTGAGGTTTATGTGCAATATGCGTGCAAAGAACCGGTATCTATGGCGCCCTATCTGAAATTTTGGAGAAAACCAGGTGTCGCATTTCAATGGCTATTCAGAAAAGGACCAGGTGCAACAAATCATTTTGAAGCTGGAGGTTTCCTGCGAAGCAACGATGAAGTTCCTTGGCCAAATTTGATGTTTCACTTTTTACCAGTGGCCGTTAGATACGACGGGACGACAATCACTGAAGGACACGGTTATCAATTTCATATTGGCCCCATGTTTTCCAACAGTAAAGGATGGGTGCAAATCCAATCAGATGATCCTTTCAGAAAACCAAAGATTCAATTCAATTACCTTTCCACAGAGGAAGACAGAAAAGAGTGGATTGAAGCAATATCTACAGCAAGAAATATTATGAGTCAGCCAGCTTTTGAACAGTTCAATGGAGGAGAGATCTCTCCTGGACCTCAAGTCACACAAGATGAAGACGTCCTTAATTGGGTGCGTAAAGACGCTGAGACCGCATTGCACCCTTGTGGAACAGCTCGCATGGGAGAAGACGCAATGGGTGTGATTTCACCCAAAACAATGCGAGTCCATGGTGTAGAAGGCTTAAGAGTGGTTGACGCCTCTTCAATGCCAACACTTACTAATGGAAACATCTATGCTCCTGTGATGATGCTTGCAGAAAAAGCAGCGGATTTAATTCTTGGCAATACACCTTTAGAACCCAGTTCAGCAGGACAATATCGACATGGAGTGTCGGAGAAAGATTGGTAAAAATGGAATTCCCTCTAAGTCCACGCAATAGAAAGTCACCTTTTTATGATGCACTCATCAAACATGGGATGACTCATTTCTCTATCTATAACCATATGGTCCTTCCTGTTTCTTTTGGAGATTTGGACGCAGAATATGAAGCCCTTATGGAAAGAGTATCCCTCTGGGATGTAGGCGCTGAGAGGCAAGTAGAGATCATAGGACCTGATGCATTGGCTTTAATTCAATACGTATCAGCTCGAGACATGTCAGATTGTCGCATAGGGAGAGTTCGTTATGCCCCCTTATGCGATAATGACGGAGTCATGCTGAATGACCCAATGATTCTGAAACTCGCAGAGGATAGATATTGGATATCAATTGCAGACAGCGATGTACTTTTTTGGTGCAAAGGAATTGCTTTCGCTAAAGAATTTGATTGTGAAGTATTTGAACCAGATGTATCTCCTTTAGCGGTACAAGGACCGCGAGCAGAAGATACTGTGGCAGATTATCTCGGAGAGTGGGTTCGAGATATACCTTTCTTTGGATTTGAAGAAATAGAACATGATGGAATCCCAATGGTGGTTTGTCGTTCCGGATGGAGCGGCCAAGGTGGGTTTGAACTTTTCCTTCAAGACGGAAGCAAAGGGTTAGATTTATGGGACGCGATTTGGAAAGCAGGAGAAAAGTATGGGATCCATCCTGGGGCGCCCACTTCACTTGAGCGCATTGAGTCAGGGCTTTTTTCTTACCGCGGTGATTGCGGAGGATCGGCGACACCTTTAGAGGTTGGTTTAGACAATTACCTCTCACTTGACAGGGAAGATGATTTTATAGGGAAAGAGGCCTTGCTAGCAGAAAGAGAAAGAGGGCCATCGCGTCGACTGGTGAAGGTTCTCTTAAGTGGGGAACGAATGCAGTTCTCCAGTGAGCATCCTTGGCCAGCTTTTAATAGCGAAGGAGAAAAAGTCGGTGAAGTTCGTATGGCTTCATGGTCACCACTTCATGACTCAAACCTGGCTCTTGCCTTAGTTTCATCATCGGTCGCTGGAGGCACCTTCTTTACAGAGAATCCAGAAGGACAGCGTTTAGAGGCAACACACCTCTCTATGTTTCCAAAGTAATTGGATCAGATCTTTTGAATTAAAGTTCCGGTACCTAATCCACCACCACAACACATTGTGACTAGTGCATGCTCTCCACCTGAACGATGTAATTCATGAACAGCTTTTGTTGTCAAAATAGAACCGGTACCACCTAACGGGTGTCCAAGAGCTATTGCGCCGCCATTAGGATTCACTCGTTCCATATCTGGCTCCAACTCTTTTTCCCAAGCCAGCACAACCGAAGCAAATGCTTCATTTATCTCAACAACATCTATGTCATCAATAGTCATATCGTTATCTTTGAGCAACTTCTGTGTAGCCCCAATCGGTCCAGTAAGCATAAGTTCAGGATCTGAACCAACTAAGCAAGTGTCCACAATTCGAGCAAGGGGAGTGACTCCCAATTCTTCAGCTTTACTCATGGTCATAAGCAATAAAGCACCCGCACCATCTGAAATTTGAGAAGAAGTTCCAGCTGTGTGAACCCCATCTTTTCTCCCAGTCGGCTTTAACGCAGCTAGAGACTCCATGGTTGTTTCTCGCAGTCCCTCGTCTTTAGAAATAACGGTAGTTTCTTCGCTTACTTCACCATCGTCACCCATAAGTGGTACTTCTACGGGAACAATTTGTGTACCAAAACGATCTTCATTCCAAGCTCGTGCAGCACGCTCCTGTGACAACACACCAAAAGAGTCAGTGTCTTGTCGTGAAATGCCCCATTGATCAGCAATACGCTCTGAACCTTCGAATTGGCTAGTGAATTCAAAATGATCAAAGTAATTTCGATTTACTGGTCGTCCAGCGTCAGGATCTTTAGGTGTAGTGGCTCCAAACCCGACCCGACTCATCAACTCAACACCGCAACCCACTGCTACATCAACAGTTCCAGATGCAACAAGTGCATAAGCGAGGTTTGTGGCTTGTTGCGAAGATCCGCATTGAGCATCAACCGTGGTGGCAGGAGCGCTAAGTGGCAGACCTGCGGACAACCATGCGGTCCGAGTGACGTTCATTGTTTGCATACCAACTTGCCCGACACATCCGCCAACTACTTGCCCTACTTCTGACGGATCAACTCCGGATCTGTCAAAAAGAGCTTTTTGGACTTTTCCAAGAATATCTACCGAATGACTGGTAGAGAGACCTCCGTTACGTTTCCCGACAGGAGTACGTACGGCTTCAACAATCACAACATCGTTCATTTGAACTCCTAAAAATATAACTAATAAGACTCTAACGCATATGCAGAACTGTTGAAATCTTAAGCGTGAAGTTAGATCGGTAAGTTCCCTGTAGCAGCAGAAGTAGAACCCGAGTCAGTGAAAGCATTGATACTTCTTTGTGCGATGCGCATTTGATGAACTTCGTCAGCTCCATCAGCGAATCTTGCCCATCGAGCATGCTGGTACATGTCGGCGAGGGGGGTGTCTGTTGAATATCCGAGAGCCCCGTGGACTTGAATTGATCTGTCAATAATTCGACCTAAGGAGTTAGCGACAAAATGTTTTGCCATAGATACTTCAGATTTGAAGTCTTCCCCTCGATCAATTTTGTAGGCGGCATGTAGAACCATCAATTTTGACTGGTAAAGCTCCATCGTAGAATCTGCGATCAACCATTGAATTCCTTGCTTTTCTGCCAGAAGTGATCCATGGCTAAACCTCTCTAACGATCGTTCAACCATCATGTCTAAAGCTGTTTCTGCTTGGGCTATCCACCTCATACAGTGAGCGAGTCGAGCTGGTCCTAAGCGGTATTGCCCAAGTAAGTGCCCTTGTCCTCTTCCTCCAAGCATTTGTGATTCGTGTACTCGAAGATCTTCAATAAGGATCTCGCTATGACCGGTAGAACCATGCATAGTTGCAATCTCTCGTACCTCGTTCCACCCACTTTGCGGAAGATCAATGATGAAAGCAGTGTTCGCAGCTTGAGGTAAGTCAGGGTCATCTTCAGTGCGTGAAATTAAGATTGCGAATTGTGCACGATGAGCGTTTGAAATAAACCACTTATGACCGTTTATCACCCATTCTTCGCCGTCTTGATACCCTGTTGTTTGAATCAAAGTGGGATCAGACCCCGCCACTTCAGGTTCGGTCATCGCAAAACAAGAAGAGCCCGTTCCCTCACATAATGGACGGAGATACTTTTCTTTTTGTTCATCAGTTCCCCAGTGGAGCAGAGTGTGCATGTTGCCTTCATCTGGGGCCTGACAATTCAAAACCCACGGTCCGTAGCGGGATCGAGCCGCTTCTGCTTGAACCATAGCTAATTGGACGTGACCTAAGCCCATCCCGCCCCATTCCTCAGGCATATGAGGAAGCCAAAGCCCTTCACTGAATGCTTGTTTCCGCATCGAAATCAAGGTATCAATGCGTTCTTTGCCCTCTTGAGGTTCATTATCCCCGTGCCCTTCAATGAGAGCTTCTCCGGGTTTTACAACATCATCAATAAAAACACGAATTCGTGATCTAATTTCTTCCAGTTCGGGAGATAGAGAAAAATCAATTGCCATGATTAGCTCAGAGTGTTTTTCCTGGTCGTCCAGGTCCTTCAACAGGTTTGCCATCCATGCCGGAGTTTGGCTGGGCAGCAGCCATAAGTTCCGCCATGATTTCAGTCAAATCGGCTGGATCATCTGGCTGTACCGCAGTAGGCCCTAAACGCCATTGCTCGGCGATTCCGAGTTTTTGACCTCCAACATCAAAGACTCTTCCTGTGACATTTTGCGCCTCTTCGCTACATAGCCAGACTGTAGGTACAGAGATCCAACGAGGTCCAAAATTTTCTTGACCCTCTTCGTCTAGACCAGAGAATCCAGGCAATTCAGCTGTCATACGGGTGTAAGCACCAGGAGCTAAACAATTAACTGTTACCCCATATTTCGCTAACTCAACAGCAGTAATAAGGGTAAATGCGGCTATCCCTGCCTTTGCTGCTCCGTAATTTGATTGTCCTACATTCCCATAGATTCCGGAAGGGGAAGAAGTATTTACAATGCGCCCAAAAGCTTCACCACCAGCTTTTACTTTTTCGCGCCAATAAACCGCTGCATGATGAGTAGGGGCGAATGTTCCTTTCAAATGAACGTTTATCACGGAATCCCAGTCATCCTCTGACATTGAGAAAACCATTCGGTCACGAAGTATTCCTGCATTGTTAATAAGAATGTCGCAACTTCCAAAAGTATCAATCGCTTGTTGGATCATTTCTCCTGCAGCATCAAAATCAGCAACATTGGCTCCGTTTACAACTGCTTCACCACCCATAGCTGCTATTTCGTCGACTACAGACTGTGCTGGTGTTATGTCACCTCCAGACCCATCAGTGTCGCCACCAAGGTCATTTACAATCACCTTGGCTCCGTTTTCAGCAAGTAGAAGTGCATGTTCGCGTCCGATGCCGCGCCCAGCTCCTGTAACGATGGCCACTCGGCCTTCACAGAGGTTGCCCATTTTAAAATCTCCTAATTCAAAGGTTTATCGATATAGCCTGCCACCTTCTTGACCTAATCGGCTAGACGGGGTTCACCTATTCTATACACTTCGCCTAAAGTAATTTCGTGAGCAAAAGTCTTAATTCTGTTTCTTACACTCAGGGCTTGCATGAAGTCGCCGATGGGGTGTTCGCCTATTTGCAACCAGACGGTGGATGGGGATGGAGCAATGCCGGTCTATTAGCTTCAGACTGGTCATCGTTATTAATTGACACCCTTTTTGATCTCTCGCTCACACGGAACATGCTTGACTCAATGTCGGTTGTTACTTCAGGTCGACCTATAGATGTTGTAGTGAACACCCATGCAAATGGAGACCATTGTTATGGGAACAGTTTGGTCGAGGATGCCCAGATCATAACCACAGAAGCTGCGGCCGCTGAAATGAATGCCATGCCTCCTTCCGCTATCGCAGCGCTTATGGCTTTGGATCTAGGTGAAGTCACAAATAAGTATGTGCAAGAAGCTTTCGGTCCCTTTAACTTTGACAACATTGAACTTCCTCCACCTGATCGCACTTTTCAGGGAGAACTTCAGTTAGATGTAGGCGGAAGAACGGTTGAACTTATCGAAGTAGGTCCTGCGCATACTTCAGGTGATCTTCTTGTTTATCTACCAGATGCATCCACTGTCTTCTGCGGGGACATACTTTTCATCAACGGGACTCCCATTATTTGGGATGGACCAGTTTCAAATTGGATTGATGCCTGTGATCGAATCATCGGCTTAGAAGCAGATGTTGTAGTTCCAGGTCACGGTCCTTTAACGGACGCAGAGGGCGTGACCGCAGTTCGGGATTATCTTTCATTTATAGAAAAAGAATGTAAGGAACGTCACGCCGCAGGACAAAAAGCAACGGAAGCAATAGCAGAAATTGATCTGGGACCTTACAAAGAATGGGGCGAGTGGGAGCGTTTAGCAGTAAACGTTCACGCAATTTACAGAGAAATAGAAGGACAAAGTGAGATCCAATCTCCATTAGACCTATTTGCATCTATGGCGGAACTCAAATCAGGGGTTTGAAATGATAAAGAATGTTTCTTTTGTTGGTCTAGGCGTAATGGGATTTCCCATGGCTGGACATTTACAGCAAGCAGGTTATTCAACGACGGTTTATAACCGCACAACAACAAAAGCAGAAGATTGGAAAGATCGCCATGGCGGTAAAACGGCATCAACTCCCGCAGAAGCAGCAGTGGGTTCACAAATCGTTTTTATGTGCGTAGGGAACGATGATGATGTCCGCTCTGTTGTTTATGGTGACACGGGAGTTCTCGCTGGCATGGAATCCGGAAGCGTTTTAGTTGATCACACAACAGCCTCAGCAGAAATAGCAAAAGAAATAGCAGAAGTGGCAAAAACACAAAACATAGGCTTTATTGATGCCCCGGTTTCAGGCGGTCAAGCAGGAGCTGAAAACGGTCAACTAAGTGTCATGTGCGGAGGTAAAGAAGAAACTTTCGAAATAGTTGAGTCGGTGATTTCAGTGTATGCAAAGGCGGTGAATCTCATCGGCCCAGTTGGGTCTGGTCAAACAACAAAAATGGTTAACCAAATTTGTATCGCAGGTTTAGTTCAGGGCCTGTCGGAAGGCTTAGATTTCGGTCGCAGAGCTGGTCTGGATATGGAAAAAGTTATTGCTGCAATTAGTCAAGGAGCGTCTGGTTCTTGGCAGATGTCAAACCGATCAGAAACGATGCTGGAACGCGAATTTGATCACGGATTCGCGCTTGACTGGATGCGAAAAGATTTAGACATCGTATTCAACGAAGCTAGTCGTATAGGGGCAAAATTGCCCATTACCGCAATGGTTGACGAATATTATGCTCAACTCCAAGATCAAGGGCATGGACGTTGGGATACGTCATCACTTATAGAACTCTTACGAGACAACTAATACAAACTTGGAATTTCTCCCGCAACAGTGGTGCGATTCAACTCTCTTCTTTGGCCCGCGTAGTCATTTATCGCCACATGTTGAGTGGATCGATTATCCCAAATAACTACGTCACCGTTAGCCCAGCGGTGACGGAAAGTAAACCGAACATGCGTTGTCCAATTATGTAACCACAACAGTAAATGTTCCTCATCTTCTGAACTGCTAATTTCAGGACCCCTTAGGCCTCTGACGTAAGTTCCATTGAAAAACAATGATTTGATTCCAGTTTCAGGGTGAGTGCAAACCAGAGGATGCTCCTGAGTCTTCTCCGCCTCGGTTGAAGTTCGTATATCCATCCCAGTGAGAGATGAGTGGAGGTTCTGCTGCTTAGGCGAATAGGAAGCGGAAGCGGAGTGTATACAAGTTACAGATTCAAATTTTGATTTAGATTCACTGTCTAAAGCCTCGTAAGCGGCTGAATTTGAAGTCCAGACGGTGTCGCCGCCCGTTACAGGAACATCAATTGAGTGCAAAATTGTAAAAGCTGGAGGGGTTTCAAGAAAAGAAAAATCACTATGCCAAACTCCACCAAAGTTAAACGCATTAACTTCAGAAGCTTTTTTGACGATTTTTATTACTTCAGGATGGTTAGGTATAGGTTGAACAAAGGGGACTGGAGAGTAAGGGCCAAGCTGGTGACTAAATTCTGTCTGCTCTTTAGGTGAAAGAGATTGATCAGGTATAACGACTACTTGATGCCTGCATATATTTTCCCGAAGCTCTTTTGCATTTGATTCGTCAACGTTTTGAAGATCGATTCCAGTGATTCGTGCTCCAATCACACCGGTGAGAGGTTCAATCTTCATTTCATATCTACAAAAAGATTCTTTACAAGATTTGAGATAAGAAAAGTTTTGAACGCTCTTCTACCGGATTAGTGAAGAAAGTTTCAGGCGTGCCTATCTCAACGATTTGGCCTTCATCCATAAAGATGATTCGATCTGCAACTTCTTTAGCAAACCCCACTTCATGCGTTACCACCATCATCGTCATACCAGAAAGAGCCAGTTCTTTCATAACATCAAGCACTTCTTTAATCATCTCAGGGTCAAGAGCTGAAGTTGGCTCATCAAAGAGCATGATTCGAGGTTCCATTGCCAGCGCCCTAGCTATAGCTACACGCTGCTGCTGTCCACCTGAAAGTTGGCCAGGGTACTTATCTGCCTGTTCCGGTATCCCTACTCGTTCAAGCAAAGCGATGGCTTGCTCTTGCGCTTCAACCTTCGGTTTCTTTCTCACCCATATTGGAGCAAGGGTCACGTTATCGATCACTTTCAGGTGCGGGAAAAGGTTGAATTGCTGAAACACCATTCCGACTTCAGAACGAACCTTCTCAATATTTCTTAAATCGTTTGTTAACTCGATTCCATCAACTTCGATACGCCCTTCTTGATGCTGTTCAAGGCGGTTAATGCAACGAATCCAAGTTGATTTTCCCGACCCAGAAGGACCTAGAACAACCACTACTTCTTGCTCTTTAATAGTCGCTGAGACCTCATCCAACGCTTGAAAGTCACCGTACCATTTTGAGACATTCTCACAGACAATCATGTCCGCAGCATTACTCAAATCTCGGTTGCTTCCAGTTGAAGCTTCATTGTTAGTTTCATTCATAGTTTCACCTCATCGTTCACCAAGACCGACACGTCGTTCAAGACGCTGGCTGGCTTTTGACATCTGATAAGAAAGTATCCAATAAATAAGACATACGAAAAGAAGATTTTCTCTTACGCTGCCAAGGAACTCTGTCTGGTTCGGGATGACATTACGAGCAATATAAAGAATGTCAAATAAACCAATTATTGCTAGCAGTGATGTTTCTTTGAAAACACCAATGCAGTGGCTGACAAGCGGGGGAATAGAAACTCGCAGCGCTTGGGGAAGAACAATAAACAACGTTTTTTGTGGTGTGGTCATACCAACCGCATCAGCAGCTTCATGCTGTCCACGAGTTACAGATTGAAGACCACCTCTCACATTTTCTGCTAAGTAAGCAGAAGAGAAAAGAGAATAACCAATAACTATTGAAGCCACTTCTCCGATTTCCATCTCCTTAGGAAGGAACATCGGGAACATGATGCTAAAGAAAATCAAAATCGTGATTAATGGTATTCCTCGAACAAATTCAATAAACCACGTACACAGAATCCGGAAGATCGGCATTGTGGAAGTACGGCCAAGAGCAAGGAGTATGCCTAAGGGGAAAGAAATCACAATCGTGAATATTGCGATCAACAAAGTAAGCGAAACTCCACCGATGAAGAAGCTTCCGGGCACCTCAACAGTAGACGGTGTATTGATAGCAGTAACCAGCCAACAGGTAACTCCGGAAACCCCAATCCATCCCAAACTATAACGACGGCGAGTTTGGTTATCGCCAGCAAAAGTTGGAGCCGAAATAGCGAATATAGCCAAAAGCAGAATAAGTATTCGAATGATCATTCGCATCGGAGTCAAGAAAGAGCCGAATCCAATTAGAAGAGTTATTGCAGCGATCACTTTTCCGAGTTCTCCTGCAGTTGGACGTGTCAACCAGAACAGCAGACCAGCACCTACAGCGGCGAAGACGAGAAAAATGGGTATGTCTGTATTGAGAACATGTCCCATATCAAAATCAGGGTCTCTTAGAACGAGATAAAGCAAAGCAGGAGGTGCTAAGAACCAGATAGTAAGAACGCTCACTCGTAAAACATTCTGAGAGATCTTTTCTCGAATTGCTTTCCCAGCGAAATATGAGGCTATCCCTATCAGCAGCATGATTGTCCATGGCAATTTTGTCGTCAAAGCAACTGTGCCTGCTTCCGCTAGAGAACGTGGAGTTCTCTCAAATACGAAACTGTGATGCCCGTAGGGGACAACCCACAGTGAAAGAATCGCACCGGCTAAAGCGATCACTGTTACGGTCAGGATGCTCATTGTCTTATCTTCATCGCTGAACTTAACCAGTGATCCGCCAAACAGAGAAATACCTGTACCGACGCACAACCAAATGATTGTTGCGCTGCTACTAAAAGGTGCAAGCAGTGTCAAGATATCTATGACAACACCGGTACTAAGCAGAAAAGAACCTAATCTTCTGAGAGCTACGCGACTGCCTGCATTCCATACAGCCATAGATAAGCCCGTTAAGGTAAAGATCACTCCTACACAGACCCACACCCGCATGTATTGCTCTTCTGGATATGCCTGAGTCATCAACAGACGAAGATTTGTAGCAGTGGAACCCCACTGTCGCTCATGACTAAAAATGAATGATAGAAGACCGCGTCCAAGAATTAGAAGAATTCCAGTGGAAGCAATGGTTAGGAAAACATTGAAGGGAGAGGAGAAAAGGTTTTCTTTTATCCATAGGCGAGGGGGCAGTTTAGGAGTTTCTGGAGGCGGCTTTATGCTTACTGTTCCTTCTACACCAGTAACGTTAAAATCGCTCATTATCGTTCCACCAACTGCATTCGAACATTAAACCAATTGACGATCACCGAAATAGTTAGAGAACAACTTAGATAGAACAACATCCAGATTCCAACTACCGGTAAAGTCTTCCCAGTTTGGTTGAAGACTGTGGTTCCGACTTGGACTATGTCGCTGTAACCAACGGCGATCGCTAAAGAAGTGTTTTTTGTGAGGTTGAGATACTGGTTTCCAGTTGGAGGCAAAATAACTCTAAAAGCTTGTGGCAAGATTATGTGACGTAAGGCATGGGTTCTTTTCAGTCCAACCGCGTTTGCTGCTTCTATTTGTCCTTTCGGTACTGCAAGAATTCCTCCGCGGACGTTCTCTCCAATAAATGCTGATGTGTAGAAGACAACACCAAAAAATACGGCAGCAAAACTAATACTCATAGTTAGTCCACTAGACCCATAATTAGGGAACTTTCCAGGTTGCACAATATCCGGACGCATTGCATCAAAGGGTCTAGCTGCTCCATCAACGTTGAATTTAGATTCGATGACTTCAAACAGATCGCGTCCGCTATTTAAGATCCAAGAAGAAAACCCGGTCCACCTCACAAAAAGAACTATGAAAGCTACAGAGACCGCAGCTGTGAAAATTATTCTGAACCAGTCATCGTCAACGAGGGAAAGATGACCACGTGCACTGCGGTTTTTACGAATGAATCGGATGATCCACGTGGAAGCTAATCCTACAGAAAGGGCACATAGGAGAAGTTGGGGAGCAAGAATTGGAAGAGAATCAAATAGTGATGCGAGTGCTCCAAAGATTGAACCAACCCAAGAGAATATTGGGTGGATAAAAATGCCTAGTATTCCGAATAATGCGACGACTCCGAGAGCCCAAAGAACGGGTGAAGTATTTACTCCTGTTTCATCGTGAATTCGTTTTCTCTTTTTATACACGAAGTAAGAAACTGCGGCACCAATAAGAACGACAACAAGCCATTGATAAAAGCCATCCGCTAAGAAAACTCTAGGCATAGATATGCCCTTGTTAGAAATATGAAGCCATCCATTTATTGGGCCAGTTTCAAGGCTCACTCGGGGAAGAACAGTGAGGATGGAGAAGAAAAAGATTATTTGAACTAGCAGAGGGATATTTCTTAATGTTTCCACCCATATTGTTGAGAGACGACGAACCAACCAGTTATTTGAAAGGCGGGCGAGACCTACAACCACCCCAAGAATCGTGGCGAAGATGATACCGATGAGGGAGATTCGGATGGTGTTCACCATTCCCACCCAAAGAGCTCGACCACCAGAATCGGGGTGGGTGTCAATACCTTCGCTTAATTGAATGTCAACTGGACGTTCTATGAAGTTGAAGTCTGCAGAGATGCTTCGGGCCTTGAGATTGTCACCTGCTTGACTAGTGAGAAACCACAGCGCAGTTAGAACTACTACGAGAAGGAAGACTTGTGTTACCCATTTTATGATTACGATGTCGCGCCAAAGAGGAGGCCGTGCTGAAAGCACTTTTTCAGAAGTAGACGTAGGAGTATCGGACATATCTTTGAACAGACTAGTAAGAAATTATCTCAGGATGTTACACGGGCTGTACTAAATGAAAAGACCCCACGCACTTGGAACAAATTGTTCCTCGTCCGTGGGGTCTTAACGGATTAGTTAGTTAAATCTAACGTGCAGGTGGTGCATAAATTAGACCACCATCGAGCCATCCAGCGTTAGCGCTGCCCTCGCGGACAAGACCAACAGGATTAAGGTTCGAGTTGTAGATTTCACTGTAGTTACCAACCTGCTTGATTACCTGATAGAAAGCATCGGCGCTAAGACCCATTACGGTCTGAAGTTCGCCTTCGCCTCCAAGCAGACGACCAACTTCGCCTGGGTCGCCAACGTGATCATCAACGTTTGATGAACCAATGCCATATTCATCCATGATGATGGTGGCATATACAGTCCAGTTGATGACGTCTGCCCAAACAGAGTCATTTTGGCCATATGTTGGGCCAAGTGGTTCTTTCGAGATCGGAGTAGCTGGGAAAATCACCCACTCTTGATCTGCAGGTTGTTGCTTAACCTTGCGTCCAACTAATGCTGAACCATCAGTTGTGGTGATATCACAACCACCAGCAATGAATGTTTCATAGACTTCGTCGCTTGTTTCAAAAGCAAGCAATTCGATGTCTGCACCAGCCAATTCAGCGGCTTCAGCAATGTTCTTTTCGGTTGTTGTACCAGCGTTGGTGCACACAATGGCGCCGTCAAGGTCAGCTACGGTGCTTGATGCATCGAATCCGTCGCTTACACGTGCCATGAGCTGTTGACCGTCATAGTAGGTCGTTGGACCAAAGTCCATACCTAGATCGGAGTCACGGCTCTGTGTCCAAGTGGTATTACGCATCAGAAGATCAACATCGCCAGTTTGTACAGCGGTGAAACGTTCTGAAGCGGTTAATGCTACGAATTCAACGGCATTTGCATCGCCTAATACGGCAGCAGCTACTGCACGGCAGTAGTCAGCGTCAAATCCGGTGACTGAGCCATCGGCTTGAGTCTCAGAGAATGCAACCGCACTGCCGCTTACGCCACAGTGAACTTTGCCGCGAGCTATAACGGTGTCAAGTAGGCTGCCATCGGCATCCAATTCTACGGCCGTAGTAGCGGGCGCTTCAGTTGTCTCTGCCGGAGCAGCAGTAGTTGTACCTGCATCATCGGAGGAATCGCTACTGCAAGCAGCAGCAACAACACCGACAGCAAGGAACAACGAGAGAAGCTTGAAAAGCTTGCTCATGTGGAACCCCCTCGGTTCGTCGATGTCCCATACGGGACCCTACCCACTCTTGGATAGTCCACATAACGGTAGGAGTAATAAACGGCATAGGCAACCGAGACGCCCGAATCTGCACTAGAAATAGAAATCTGTCATCATTTCGTCATAAAGAGAAAGAGTCCGAAATGAGTGAAAAAATAGAAGTTCAGACGGTTTTGGGTCCAATTTCCCCCGAAAAACTAGGTCGTACGCTAATGCATGAACATCTAGCTGTCGGCTATTCAGGATGGGAGTCTCACACCAATCGACTAAAAAAATCTCGTTCTGATATGCGTCAAATATGCATAGACCGCATTTCAGAATTACAAGATTTAGGTTACCAAACACTTTTAGATCCTTGTCCTGCAGATCTAGGGAGAGACGTTGAGCTGATGGTTGAAGCAGCTGAAGCAACAGGGTTCAACATTATCTGCGCAACAGGTCTCTACCGTGAAGAAGGCGGGGGAGCCGCCTACTGGACACATAAAGCCCAATATGAAGATATTGAAGGAGTCATGGAAGAACTATTCATTTCAGAACTAACTGAAGGAATAGGAGAGACTGGAGTTCGTCCTGGAATCATCAAATGCGGGACTGGGCGTGGAAGCATGTCAGAGTATGAAAGCAAAGTGTTTACTGGAGTGGCAAGAGCTTCTGTCGCTACTGGAGTTCCAGTAACAACCCACACAGATGACGGGACTCTAGGTGATGTCCAACAAGAAGTGCTAACAAAGGGCAAGGTTCCAGCCAATCAGATAATTATTGGACACTCTTGCGGAACTACAGATACCGACTACCACATGTCTATAGCATCAGCTGGTAGTTACTTAGGTTTTGATCGATTCGGCATAGAAGCCTTGATGCCAGACCAAAACCGTGCAGATTCTTTGGCTCGCCTTATCAGGAACGGGGTAGGTGATCGGGTTGTAGTGAGCCATGACTCCGTTTGGTGCTGGAAAGGAGAGCCTTTCCCTGCGCACGCAATGGATCGCATATCCGAGGCTATGGAGCCAACCCGCTTTGACCGAGAAGTAGTCCCAATGCTTAGAGAAAAAGGAATAACAGAAGAAGAGATAGAAAAACTTGTTGTGGACAACCCTCGACGATTCTTTTCTCAAGAATCTCTCAAATCTGTAAATTAATTCACCTACTAGTTGACTTGCCGATCCATATGTTCCCAGTAAGGAGCACGAAGTTTAAACTTTTGTAGTTTACCTGTAGAGGTGCGAGCGAGTTCTTCTCGGAATTCCACTGAAGTTGGACATTTGTAGTGAGCCAAAAGATCTCGACAATGATCAATGAGTTCTTGCTCGCTTATTGAATTGTCAGTTACTACTACTAAGGCTTTTACTGTCTCACCCCATTTTTCGTCTGGTACTCCGATTACAGCTACCTCGGCTACAGCGGGATGTGAAAATAGAGCATCTTCTACTTCAATGGAAGAAACGTTTTCTCCACCAGAAATAATCACATCTTTTTTGCGGTCAGTGATAGTTGCATAACTGTCATCACTGATTGTCGCTCCATCTCCAGTGTGGAACCAGTTGTCAGCAAGAGCCTCTTCAGTCGCATCAGGTTGACTCCAATAACTTTTAAGAACGTGATTTGACCTAGCCAAGAGTTCTCCATCCTTACTTGTAGAAAGTTCAACACCCAAAGCAGGAGCTCCAGCACGAGAAAGCTTGACTGCTCGCTCTGCGGCATCAAGATGATCCCACTCAGCGCGATTTCTGTTCATAGTCAAAAGTGGCGCGGTTTCTGTTAAACCATAGATTTGAATGAATTCCCAGTTCAGTTCAGTCTCTACTTGTGCGATTAGTTGAGTCGGGGGAGGAGCACCAGCAACCACAATACGCATAACTCCAGCGCCTGGAATTTCTCCATCCCATTCGGCGGCCGCATCGAGAACAGCGGTGATTACCGCTGGGGCCCCGCAAAGCAAAGTGATCTTATGTTTTTCAATACGCTCAAGTATTTCTCGGCCATCAACCTTTCTGAGAACTATGTGTTGTCCGCCCATTCCGGTCATGGCGTAGGGCATACCCCAACCGTTGCAGTGAAACATTGGAAGTGTGTGTAAATAGACGTCGCGATCAGAAACTCCTGCTTGCCAACCAAAAACAGCGGCATTAAGCCAAATGTTGCGATGGGTCATCTCCACACCCTTTGGACGCGCAGTGGTTCCACTTGTGTAATTAATAGTTGCAGTCGCAGATTCATCGGGAGTCCAAGGTTTAGGGACACCTCCTTCAACAAAAATTTGATCTGACTCTGGACCTACTACAAATTGATGCTTCACATTGAAAGATCCATGCTCATCAGCTAACTCAGGATCAATGAACAGTACCTCAGCGCCAGAATGATCAAGAATGTATTGAATCTCAGCAGAGCTTAACCGGAAGTTAATAGGGACCCCTACTCGCCCAAAGGCACTACTTCCAAATAAGAAAACTAGGAGACGCGCTGCATTATGAGAAACCATGGCAACTCGTGCCCCGGTTTCAAGACCCAGTTCATCAAAGCCTGTGGCCATACCTCTTGAAAGTTCAGCAAGACGTTTGTAGGTAATGTCAGGTAGAGGAGAGGCGGGCTGATCCGGTTCATCAATGATCGCAACGCGATCACCATAAACTCGTTCAGCTCGGTCTAAATAATCTGCAATAGTTAGTGGTATCTCCATAGTTCTTGTCCTTATTAGATCTACGGTTGAGTTTTATTTAATAGAAGCGAGAGTAGTCCTATCGTGCGGCAACAGCCATGTTGGGTCTACGCTGGAGTGATAAATAAAGAAAGGCAACTCATGAGTAAGCAAGGTGACGAAACCCTTAAGGAATTTCGTTCCAGTATCGACAATATTGATGCAGCACTTATTTTGCTTTTAGCTGAGCGATTCAAAGTAACTGGCAAGGTCGGAGACTATAAAGCCAAGGTGGGGCTCCCACCTGCAGATCCTGACCGAGAATCTGAACAAATAGAGCGCCTTAGTCGCTTAGCTGATGATGCCGGTCTTGATCCAGTTTTCTCTGAAAAATTCTTACGCTTTGTTATAGACGAAGTCATTCGACACCATGAGAAAGCAGGAAACGGTCAATAAACAGAGAGGATCTCTGTAGTTTTTATCCTATGAATTCAATATAGATTACAAATTAGTTAGCTTTTGCTGCTTCTCTATCTTTAGCTACTTCGTCAAGCTCAAGGAACTCTTCGCTGGTATCTACCCAGTCTTCAAACTGGATGACACCAATATCGGTAAACCGATCACGTAGCCAACCGTCTCCAGCATCCAATAACCCTAGTTTCTTGCAGTTAGGGACGATCTTAGAAAACAACATGCGTTGGAAAACACGGAGTTCATCAGGCATATCCAACTGGAACTTAACCATTTCTTCTGTGTCAACTCCCATACGATGCCAAACTTCTTGTCGCATAAAACGGTCGCGCATTCTAAGGGCAGCTTCGAAAGCAAATTCTTGTCGCTCTCTTAATTCCGCATGAGTCATATCTTCGTAAACCTCTTTCAAAGAGAGAACACCAAAGGCAACATGGCGGGCTTCATCACTCATGACATAACGAAGCAATTTTTTAAGCAGTGGTTCTTGCGTGGTTTGATGCATAAACCCAAAGGCAGCTAAAGCAAGCCCTTCAACCATAATTTGCATCCCAAGGTAAGTGATATCCCACCGGCTGTCATTAATGATGTCATCGAGCAAAAGACCCAAGTGGTGGTTAACTGGGTATCCGATTCCTCCAAGTTTTGTATCAAGGTATTGAGCGAAGACTTCAACGTGTCGAGCTTCGTCAACTACTTGAGTTGCTGCATAGTATTTAGCGTCAATCCATGGAACGCTTTCAACGATCTTGGCGGTGCAGAGTAATGCACCTTGTTCACCATGCATGAATTGAGAAAGGCTCCAATTAAATGACTCCATACCTAATTGAGACCATTCTTTCTCACTGAAGTTGCGAAGAGGGGAGTCTGGGTTCTCTTCAAAATATTGTACTTCCATAGGGTCACGAACTGAATTGGCCATAAGTGCTTCTAAGTCAACTTCGATTGACCAATCCAGATCAGTTTGACCGTTCCATTGAGAAGTTTTCGCTTTTTCATAAAGCTTGTCTAAAGGCTTCCGCTCACCTTTATCGTAACCCCAGGTAAAGATGGCATCGCAGTTATCTTCCACCGCGTGCACAAGTGAACTTACATCTGGGTTCCACATCGATATCTCACCGATCCGTTCAGGATCATTTGCGTAGTCGACGAGGTCAAAGGCTTCGTTTGAAGGATTTTCAGTGGTTGTCATTATTTTTCTCCATTTATTTCAGAATCATTTTCATTGATTGGGGCAAAACTGTTTATTACTCGGTTTATCACGTCGGTCCAAGAATCTTTAGTAGGGAGTTCTTGCCCGAGTAGGCGAGTTACGTTCATGCCGTAGCCGATGGCATGAGCAAGGCGGACAAGAGCGAGGTTGTCTAAGTCTGGGTCAATACTTCCAGACACTTTTCCTGCTTCAATGATTTTTTCAACTTGCGCGTCTTCTTGTGTAGCGAGTTGGTGTAAGACAATTGCTAAATCAGGATCACGCCTTGCGGCGACAAGAGCTTCTATGAAAATACCGGTACTTTCGTGAAGGTCATCTAGAAGGTGTTCACCAATATCGGCCAAAATATCTTTTGGGGACTGATCGCTGTCTTCTGACCTAAGGATGCGTTCAATCTCAGTAGGGGCGTGATTCTTAACAGCGTCCTGAAGCAGGTCTGCTTTTCCCGTGTATCTACTGTAAATAGCGCCGGTAGTAACGCCAGCTCTGCGAGCTATTTCTGCTACTCCCGCTTGTTCATATCCTTTTTCAGCGAAAAGATCAGCGGCGGCCGCTAGAAGACGATCGGAAAGTTCACTACTTGTTAGATCGTTGGGCTCGGTTCCAACTGTTGTTCCTAAGGACATAAAACGATAATAACGATCATTATCCATGAATACAAGGCAAGATTAGATAAAAATATAAAAGTTGCTATATACAAGTAGTGACTTGATTATTAAGGAGTCGTCATGGAATTTGGTGTAAATATTTTTCCTTGTGAATACGGCATTCCGCCTAAAGTCCTTGGACCAGAGCTCGAAGAACGCGGATTTGAATCAATCTGGGTAGCAGAACACAGCCATATACCCAAAAATCGTACTGCTCCTTGGCCTGGTGGCGATGTCCTTCCGCAGATGTATTACGACGCTATGGACCCATTTGTAGTTTTGTCAGCGATTGCAGCGGTTACAGAAAAACTGAAAGTAGGAACAGGGATTGCTTTAGTCATTCAACGAGACCCAATTCAAACATCAAAGGAAGTAGCGAGCCTTGATGTTCTCTCAGGGGGAAGAGTCCTTTTTGGGATCGGAGCAGGTTGGAGTCTCGAGGAAATGGAAAACCATGGAACGGACCCAAATCGAAGGTTTGGTTTGATGCGCGAAAGTATTGAAGCTATGAAGTCAATTTGGGCAAACGAAGAAGCCGAGTATCACGGAAGTCAAATTAACTTCGACCCAATTATCTCCAACCCCAAACCGTTGCAGAAACCGCATCCTCCTATACATGTAGGAGGAGTTCTACCCGGTGGACTAAATCGCGCCGTTCGCTATGGAAACGGGTGGATACCTATAGCCGGAAGAGGAGAATTTGATCCGCACGGATGGGTAAAGGAAAGAGATATAGCTTGTGAGAAAATAGAGCGCGACCCTTCGGAAGTCGAAATATCAATTTATGGAGCGCCTAATAATCCAAAAGTTATAGAAGAACTCCTAGATGCTGGTATCAACAGAGTGGTTTTTGGTTTACCGCCTGAAGGCACAGAACCTGTCATGAAAGTTCTTGACGGACTAACTGAATTGAAAGAGAACTTTTAATTCGTTATGTCTGACCCTGTAATTGAATCTATTATTTCTACAGGAATGAGCTACGAAATAATTGATTGTGACCCCGATTTAGCGGACACAGTTAATTTTTGTGAGCACTATGGCTACCAATTAGAAGAATCAGCAAACGCAATCATGGTTGCCGGTAAGAGTGAGCCAAAGAAATATGTTGTTTGTTTAGTTTTGGCCTCCACTCAAATAGATGTAAATAAAGTCGTAAAGAAAAAGCTGAACGTAAAGAAGGCTTCCTTTGCTACTTCGGAAGAAGCCATTGAAATCACTGGGGGAATGACACTGGGGGGTATAACTCCGTTCGGTTTGCCAGAAACACTTCCGTTGTGGATAGACAGCAAAGTGATGGAATGCGACAAAGTGATCGTAGGCGGAGGTTCACGAAGTCGAAAAATATATCTTTCGCCAGAAAGTCTCTCAATGCTTACAAATGCGGAAGTAGTTGAAGGACTGGCAAAACCTCGCTCTTTGTCTTAGCCAAAAACAAAAGAACCCATTGGCTAACCAATGGGTTTCTTTAAGGGTTGGGCTTACGCACCCTTCATCCTACCTGCGTAGCTAGAAGATCCTCCGCAAGAGCGTCCTTCTGGGCATCAGATAAAGCAATTTCTTCGCTTAATTGCTCAAAATCACAACCAATAGCGATAGGAGGAGAGTCAATGGTGAAAGTTAGATATTGAACTGCAGAAAGGCGATCGTCACCGACTTGTGCAGGATCATATTCTGCATAAACTCGAGAACCGTCAGTCAAGACAAGGTAGAAATGGTTTTGTAAACCTAACCAAGAAGTCAACAACGGTCGTCTCTCGGATTCCTCGGC
The DNA here is from genome assembly GCA_913053885.1 of uncultured Acidimicrobiaceae bacterium. Classification (GTDB taxonomy): domain Bacteria; phylum Actinomycetota; class Acidimicrobiia; order Acidimicrobiales; family MedAcidi-G1; genus MedAcidi-G2B. Next base: position 69,763 of record CAJXGE010000002.1, on the reverse strand, counting down.
GATTTCAATTAGTAAGGCGCATCCAAGTTGGCCAGTGTTTCCAAGTAGTCCGTTGTAGACATCAAGTTCTTCTTGGATAGAAGATTCGCGAACTACTTTTTCCGCACGCGTAATTTCTTGAATTTGATACTTGATTGTTTCATGATTTTCAAAAAGAAATGTCAAATATTGGCCGAGATGGATCCTCCGAGGAGCCTTAATTCTCATTACTTCTTTTCTTATTTCATCACGGGTCTCTGAATAAGTTTGATAGTCAATTATTTCTTCTCGTTTGACGTGGTGTGGAGCTAAGTTCATATCAATCCTTTATCTCATCAATAGGAGTAGGGAAGCCGTCGTCTTCATAAGCACGAGCCAAAATTGTCATCGGATGAAGAGGTTCTTTTTCTGCATGTTGAGCAAATTGTAGGGCGGCTAGAGGACAGTCCGTCGCCCAAACAGAAGCTTCTTGTGAAGCCATTCCATCAAAAGATTTTTTCCCTATCCGCACAGAAACTTCAAATCCCTCAGACTTCATAGCAAAAGTTCCATCATGGCCACAACATTCCATTGTGGTCATTGGTTTTACCCCTGGAATTTTTCGAAGTAAATCTCTTCCCTTGAACCCAACTGCTTGAGCTCTCAGATGGCAAGGTGAATGGTAGTTAACGGTTTCAGGGGTTGATTTAAAATCGGTATTAAATCTTTCCTCTGACCGTATTGACCAAAGAAATTCACTTGGATCAGTTACGGCATCAGCGAGAGCTTTTGCATCTTCACGATCGGCACTCTCCACAAGTTCTGGGTATTCCTGCCTAAGCATCATTGAGCAAGTGGGGTTGATCGCTACAACTTTTTTTCCTTCGCTCACATGAGGCAACAAACGCGTCAAATTATTCTTCGCTTTCGCTCTTAGCGTTGTTAAATCACCTGCCTCCCAAGCAGGCATACCACAGCATTCCAGTCCACTTTCACAAGAGACATCAACCCCGTTTTTCTCAAGAACGGAAACAGTGTCATGTCCAATAGCTGGTTCATTATTCTCCACATAACAAGTAGGGAAAATAACCACTTCGCCGTCTTTGACTGAACGGATAAACCCTTGTTTCTTTGCCCATTGTGTGAAAGTTTTTTTAGCAAATCTTGGAAGTCTTTTCTTTTGATGAATTCCAAGAACTTTGTCAAGAAAAAATCGATGCACTTGGCTTCGAGAATTAAGAGAGTTCACTAGTCCTGAAGCCACTCGAGAAAAGCGCGCTAAACGGTCCGGGTCTCCCAATATTCGATCTCGAACACTGGGACCGTGAACTTTGTATCTTTGTGCTTTGTACCGATGAACTAGCTTTGGAAAGTCAAGCTGAAATTCATGACTTTCCCGAACCGTATAAGGACACTGAACCTCACATAGTTTGCACTGAAAACATTCATCCATTACTTGAGCAGTTTCTGCATCAGTAATTTTTCTAACGTCCCCATCATGCCGGTCGTCTATGAAAGAAAAAAGTGAGGGAAAGCTATCGCAGTATTTGAAACACATGCGGCAGCCGTGGCATATCTCAAAAGTTCTTTCAATTTCTGCGTTTAGAGCTGCGGAATCCCAGTAAAGGGCATCTTCGGGATCGTAAGTGATACCTGAAGTAGGTTGATATGAAATATTTTCAGTCATAACTCGTTAGACGCGAAAGATAAAGCCACTAGAAGCGACAAGGAAGCAGTTCTTAATAACCGTTTAGGTGTTATTAATTAACTTCATCTAATAATGATTGGAACCGCCCTGCGTGAGCTTTTTCAGCTTTAGCAAGGGTTTCAAACCAATCTGCGATTTCTTCGAAGCCTTCATCACGAGCAGTGCTGGCCATACCTGGATACATCTCGGTGTATTCATGGGTCTCTCCAGCAACAGCTGCCGCAAGATTCTCCATGGTGTCACCTATTGGGAGACCAGTAGCAGGGTCACCAACTGTTTTGATGTAGTCAAGATGTCCGTGTGCATGCCCAGTTTCACCTTCGGCGGTATCGCGGAAATTTCCAGCGATATCTGGGTATCCCTCTACATCTGCAACTTTTGCAAAATATAGATAACGACGGTTTGCTTGAGATTCGCCAGCGAAGGCAGCCTTTAGGTTCTCAAGGGTTTCACTATCGGCAAGATTCATGATTTCTCCTCAATATTTTCCCAACTTTTCCCAACTAAGAGAAAGTCTTAGCCATTAAATCTTATCTTATATTTCATAAAGAAATGCTCTTGTTTTAGGTTCCAAACATTGGAGTTTCTGGCCCAACTAAATCTTTAAAGATCGCCAAGATTTCTCCTGGTTCTGCATGTCTTTCAGTTTCATGTTTCGAATAAATGATTTTTCCGTTTACCTCAACATCAAAAATTCCTTTGGCTCCACCAATGAGGGAGAGGTTGGTAATGACATTTTGGTAATTAGAAAGAAGGTCGTTAGCGGCGCTCACGGCGTGCTGCGAATAATCTCACGGCACACAGTAGGTAATTTTGATTTGATAGTCACTCATAAAATCAGGTTAGCCGCGTACCTGCTATCAGAAGGGCATCGGAGACAACTTCCATGCTGGCGGGAAGGTTTCTAAAAGGTTCACCGTCTGCTCTGAGTTCTCCTTGAGATTCAATCGTGACAGAGCGAGCACGGAACATTGAAACTTCCACAGCGTCGACATGATTTCCTTTACGAATTTTTCCAAATAAATAAAGGAGTTTTGTTCTACTGACTTCACCTAAAACACAGATATCAAGCATTCCGTCCGACGGGTTAGCCTCTGGACAAATTTTCATCCCACCTCCGAAATATGGAGTATTGGCAACGGTCAAGGCCATTGCGTCTATCTCTATTTCAGTGGTGTCAATGACAAGTTTGTAACGCGAGGGTTCTAGTTTCTTGAGTTCTGCCAACGTTGCGATGGTGTATCGCGATTTACCCTTTGGGAATTGCATGGAATTAGCACGAGAATTGATCTGAGCAGGGAACCCCGCTATGCAACTAGTTATAAAATACTGCGAGCCACTCTTGATCAGATCAATGGCGATCGGATCTTCTAAACACCGATCTACAGATTCTTCTATGTTCTGACTTGAGATGTTCAGAGCTTTAGCGGCATCGTTACCTGTGCCTAAAGGAATTAGCCCCAGTATTCGTTCAGTTTCAGCTGTTGCGTTGACGGCATAATGGAGAGACCCGTCTCCTCCAACGACGATAATCCGCTCTGCGTTTGATTCGGAAACAACCCTTTTTGTTTCTTGTAAAGAATTCGGTGAAAGCACTTCAATAGAATGTCCGTGAAAGTCAAAGCGATTCATGATTTGTTCAAGATGCTTTGACGCCCTCCCAGACCCGGCAGAACTGTTTAAAAGAAGAGCTATGACACATTTCATAATGTCTCCTTTCCTGTCCATAGATAAAATTGAGTTATGGAAAAAAACATAAAACTCCGACTTTCATTACTGGCCCCTATCGTAATTCTTGCATTAAGTAGTTGTGGTGGTGGAACCACAGCATCACAGTCCACTCCAGAGCAATCAGACGGAGTTGTTCGAATCATTGCAGATGACACCCAGAAATTTGACCAAGAGCGTTACACCGCATCCCCGGGCGTGATCGAAATAGAGTACATATTAGATGGCTTTCAAGCTCACAACCTGCTGATCGAAGGTTACGAAGCAGACCTTGAACTTGAAGTAGAGAATGGTGAAACTGCTACCGGATCAATCTCCTTAGAACCCGGTAGATACATCCTTTATTGCGATATCGCTGGACATCGTGAAGCAGGAATGCAGGCTCAACTTTTAGTTGAATAAGTTCAGTCAAGAACCTAAAGACTTTTCAATGAGTTCTAGGGTTCCAGACCATAGTTCCTGAGCCCAGTCTTCGCGAAGAGCATCTTCCGACGGAGTTCCGACAACGTCACCATCTACATAAGCAAACCCTTTGTCATTCCATTTCTCATTTTCAAAGAGATCTCGAACATTGTTAGCCATATCCGTAGAAAGACGGACACTTTCAAAAAAAGGACTAACAGCTTTACCCATAATCCGTACTACAGGGCGAAGAACACGAGGCAACTCACGTGCGATACTGGTATCCACCATGAACCCCGGGTTGAAAGCGAACACATCGATGTCCCTTAATTTTTCTTGCAAAACACGCGCTTGGAAAATATTTAGCAGCTTTGACGTTGAATAACGTAGAAAACCATTCGTTAATCCAAATTCAGCAGGTGCATGATCGGCATAAGCCAAATTCTTCACCCCTACCCACTTAGGTTCTGGAACTCGGGAAAATCGAGCCAACCGACTTCTTGGATCATGAACTTCACTGGTAGTCACAACAATCCGACCACCTTCAAGGATTCTTTCAGCAAGACGAAGAAATATAAATTGATGCCCAAGGACATTAACCGCAAATGTCATGTCAAAACCTTGGGCGCTCAATCCATAAGTTTCAGTTCTACGACAAATAATTCCCGCATTCGCCATAATTCCATGCAAAGAGACATCCGGGAAATCGGCTAGCGCAGAATCTACTTCCCGTAGATCGCTCAAATCAGCAACAAACGGTAAAGCCTTGCCGCCATTAGAACGAATCTCTTCTACAACTTCACGGACGGCTTCAACTCTTCGTCCATGCACAACAACGGTTCGTCCGCTAGCCCCTAAGAGGTAAGCAGAATTTCTTCCTAACCCACTAGTTGCTCCGGTAATTAGAACCGCAGATTGATCATTAATCATCAGAAGAAATACATAAGTTGCATATACGCGAAACAACCCACTTGGTCAAGTGGGTTGTTTCAATGTACTACTTAGAAAATTTCAAACAAAAGATAGAGAACCAAAGTGATTCCAAGACCCCACTTAATGGTGTCTTGATGTTTCTCTAAAACGATTTGGTTGATCTTGTTGTCATAGCCACCTATTTTGCCTAAGGCTGAGAGTTCCATGACTACCCAAATAACACCAAACACAGCCCAAATTATGATTCTTGTGCTTGCTTCAGGATTACCAAACTGTGGTCCAAAGTGGCTTGGCCACATCATGAAGAAAATAAGAGGGATTGAGAACAAGGTGTTTACACGACTGGCGCGTCCTGCACGTTTAGCAGCCGCTGGAGCTTCAGGGTCAGCTTCGCCGCCTTCAGAAACACTCACAGATGAGCCAATGGCAATTTGTTGGGCGGGCCAAATAACCATCCAAACGTTAGCTGCCATAGTTGTTCCTAATACCACACCAAATGCGATACCCATACCTGCCGCTGATCTCCAATAGTCACCGCTGTTTAGCACTTCTTGATGACCAAGAATCCAGATACCACTAACCCATGTCAAGGCGGCAGCCCAACGGAACCACCACAGAGTTCTCCACGTGATCTTTCTGAGTGCTTCACCGCGAGCAGCTTCACCCATTTCAGCAAAAGCCGCTCCTTGAATGAAGTTAAAGAAGTAGAGCAACCCGATCCAGGTGATACCCCCTAAATAGTGAGCAAAGCGTCCAAGTGCTTGTCCGCCGCCCATCTGTCCAAGCCAATCATTAAATAATTCCACAGGTGTCTCCCCAACTTTTGATCTACTAAATTACTAACACAATTCTATAGACAATGACATCTTGTGTTCAATGATCAAATGCTCAATTTTTTAGTTAATCAACAACTATGTCAGCAAATTGAGCACGCAATGTTTTCTTTGAAAACTTTCCAACAGAAGTTTTTGGGACCTCTTCAATGAACTCGACTCGATCAGGCATCCACCATTTTACGATTCGGCCATCAAGCCAATCAAGAATGTCCTGATCAGTAAGTGAAGCGCCTTCAGCGGCCACTACACATGCCATTGCTCGCTCACCCCACTTCGTTGAAGAAACTCCAATAACTGCAGCTTCAACAACATCAGGATGAGCCATAATTTCATTTTCTAATTCAACGGAACTGATCCATTCACCACCAGACTTAATGAGGTCTTTAGTCCTATCTACAAGCCTGATATATCCTTCGGGATCACATGTGGCGACATCTCCAGTCTTCAACCATCCATCATCAGTGAAAGACTCATTCGCTCTTTCGTCGTTGTAATATTCTTTCGCTACCCAAGGTCCTCGAACTTGTAACTCGCCTCGCGATTCACCATCCCAGGGCTGTTCTTCATTGGTTTCAGCATCGGCAATTCTGAAGTCAACCCCAGGAGAGATAAGCCCAATTGAAGTGCGTAGGTCAGCTTTCTCGTCAATACTCAGGTCATCAAGTGTTGATTTGATACTACAAACTGCAGCTAGAGGGCTTGTTTCGGTCATTCCCCAAGCCTGAAGAATGGGTAATCCAGTAGCTTCACGGAACCCCTCAGAAAGGGCCCGAGGAACAGCCGAGCCACCGCACGGAATAGCTCGAAGAGCAGAAACATCTCTTCCTTCTAATTCAGGTAAGACTCCCATCCAAATTGTTGGGACACCTGCAGCTACTGTTACTTTCTCTGTCTCGATTATGTCAGCAAGAGAAGGTGCGCTTAGATCAGCTCCAGGCATCACGATAGTTGACCCGGTAGCAACTGCAGCATGCGCAAATCCCCAAGCATTAGCGTGGAACATTGGAACTACTGGTAGAACTACGTCACGTTCACAAACGCCAATAGTGTCTGCCATCATCGCCCCAAATGTATGGAGCACCATTGAGCGGTGTGAGTAAACAACCCCTTTCGGGTTGCCTGTAGTTCCTGAGGTATACATCATTGATCCAGCTTGGTTCTCTTCAACGCGTTTCCATTCAGAGGGCTCAGCATTTTCAATTAAATTTTCATAGTCGTGCACTTCCGCTCGGATCGCATCTTTATCTGGAGCAGGAGCACCATCATCCATCAAAACAACATGGCGGACGGTGGAGAATCCATCCATCAAGGGCCAAATTAGACCGGCAACAGAGTGGTCAAGAAAAATCACTTCATCTTCAGCATGGTCAACGATATATGACAGTTGATCGGGGAAAAGTCGAATGTTTAGAGTATGGACCACTCTTCCGCTACAAGGCGGTGCAAAATATAGTTCAAGATGTCGAGAAGTGTTCCAACCAAAGGTAGCGACTCTGCCGTCGTCAGAGATTTCGAGTTGGTCTAATACAGTTCCGAGCCTTCGAGTGCGGTCAGCCCAATCTTTATATGAAAGTCTTTCTCGGCCATTTGGGGTGGCGGTAACAATAGTTTTTTCTGGAAAGATTCTTTCTGCCCGATCGAATAAATGAATTAACGACAATGGGACATCCATCATTAGGCCATCCATAAGAGCACTCCTTTTATTCCTTTTTAATTTTTCTTAGTAGTCAGTATGCGTTAGCGAGAAAGCATTAACTCAACCTATTCGCTGTGTTTGCTTTAGCAAACTTCAACTTAATTTTCTCAGCCGAGAGTCGCTATTGCTCCAAGAACTATGAAAACAGTATTTCGGACGACGTCCCAATATGACAAAGGACGGGTAGACCATGCACCAAAGCAACCGCATCCACTTGTATTTCCATTTACGAGACGGCTAAGAATCAGGACTGTAAAGGCAACTAGTAGAGCGACCGCACAAGGCCCACCGGTGGCGGGGTCAACAAATAAAAGAATCGCAGTCAAGAGTTCAACGAGTGGAAGAATAATGCTTGTCTCTTTTGGAAATGGAAAACCGAGATCGCGTAATGACCTTCGAGTTTCTAGGGGAGAGCGTAATTTTGATAAACCTGCTACCAAAAAAACCGCACCAAGAATGTAGCCAGCGACATTTGCCATTGGTTAGTACCCTAAGTTGACGTCAACTAAACCGAGTAAAGGTTCGTCATTGCAAAAACGTCGAACATTCTCAGAAATAAAAGGACCAAGAACTCGCAGCCCCATCTCAGGTGTATTGCCAATGTGTGGGGTAATCAAACATCTTGGTTCATTCCAAAGAGGATGATGATCCGGAAGAGGTTCAGGGTCGGTTACGTCCAAAGCAGCTCCCCCTATTATTCCTTCTTGAAGAGCACTCAGGAGATCATCAGTAACGATATGACCCCCTCGGGCCACATTAACAATCCATGCATGATTTGGAAGCGCAGAAAGAATCTCCTTATTGATTATCCCTCGAGTTTCATTAGTTAAAGAAAGGGCAAGTATAAGAAGATCAGTTCGGGGAAGAATTTCCAGAAGGCGGGCTGTGGAGACAGTTCGGTTTGCTCCATCTATTGGCTCGTTACGACGTCGAACAACTGTGATGTCACAACCAAACGGAGCTAATAAAGGTAAGAGGCATTGGGTGATACCGCCCGCACCTAAGATGCACACTTTTGAGTCACCTAGAACTTGACCGACAGGGCCGCTCCAAGAAGTTGCTCTTGCATAACCATGTAAATTCTTCAAACCAGCTAAAGACAAAGAAAGAGCGGTCTCTGCGACTTCACGTGCATAAACCCCTTTCCCGCAACTCCATGTCCACTGACTATTTAGGTAATTAGCAAATGGTTCTATTCCTGCATAAGGCAACTGAATCCATTTAAGGCGAGGGGCGTTTTTTGAAATTTCAGGGAAGAGATCTGCTGCTGAAGGATCAGCCCAAACCAAACCTTCGGCCGTTTCTGGTGGACTTAAAGTAGCACCTGCATCTTCGACGGCTTTACATAAGACTTCAAACATTTCTGGCCTAGTGGCAGGAACTACAGCCACAGAGCGAGTCAAAGCGTCACCAAAATGCTTTTATCCAAGAGAAGGAGTTCCAACATATGGAGCAGGGTCGCCTTCAGCGGGGAATTCAGGTCGAGACCAGGAAGTAAGATTAGCAAGTTTCTCTCCTACTCTTCTCCATGCAGCGGGATCCCAATTTTCTGCCGCTTCCAGAATCGAGCCATCTTGCTTTAAGACAATGAACGCTGGAAGATTAGATATTTCTAAGGATTTGATCAGGGATCGATCAGGGTCCACTAATGCAAGAGTTTCTTCGGTGAGAGGGCCGAGGAACTGTTGTGCACCCTCAGCATCTGTTCCAGCTACCAGATAAGCAACTCTTACATCTGCACCACGGAAAACTGAAAGAACACGGCGAGCAGTGTTCAAAATCCAAGAACTTTCGTGAGTGAAAGGGTCAAGCGCAACCACTGCTAAAGGAAAACTTGTTAAGTATTCTTCTAGCGGTCGAGGATCACCAGTAACTGAATGTATTTGTATGTTTAGGTCAGGATTTGTAGCCACAAGTGGTGACGCTAGCAAGTGATTTGGTGCTCTGACGACATATGGCTGATGTTCTTGAAAATCTACTACTGTCAACGCTGTGAGCGTTAAAGATGTTGATCGGATATTACCCATTGATGTTTTGGCTTGGGGAGCGGAATATTTGCGTGACTTGCCTTGGCGAAGAACACGGAATCCCTGGTTTGTGATGGTGGCAGAAGTCATGTTGCAACAAACACAAATAGACCGAGTTTTAAAAAAATGGCCTGAATTCTTAGAAGAATTTCCGACAGTTGAAAGTTGTGCTTCATCTTCGCTTTCCGAAGTCGTGAAACAGTGGGCGGGAATGGGGTTCAACCGCCGGGCAGTGAAGCTACATGAAGCGGCAAAAAGAATAGATGAAGAGCACAACGGAAAAATTCCTTCAACTGTTGAGGAACTTATTTCACTCCCAGGGATTGGACCATATACCGCTCGCGCAATCCTCGCTTTCGCGTTTGAACAAGATGAAGCTGTAGTTGACACTAATGTTGGAAGGGTTCTTGCGAGATGGACGGGTCAACGTTTGAAACCAATGGAAGCTCAAGAACTAGCGAATCGTTCAGTGCCATTAGGGGAGGGGTGGGCCTGGAATCAGGCCGTACTTGACTTAGGTTCTTTGATATGTAAATCGAAGAATCCCGCTTGTGAGAAATGCCCGATACGCACTTCTTGCTCATGGAAAGGTGTTGGAGTGGACCCTGCAAAAGGTTCCGCAGGAGTGAGCGGCACCCAATCAAAGTTTGAAGGATCTGATCGCCAGGGACGGGGGAAATTGGTGGCAGCTTTGAGGACCAAATCTGTGTCAAAAAAAGAATTAGCAGAAGTAATGGGATGGCCAACAGATCCAGAACGAGCAGAAAGAGTAGCTTCTACTGTCGTGTCAGACGGCTTGGCGATTTACGAAAAAGATACTTTCTCTTTGCCGTAAAGTGAAATTATTCAGTTAGAGATTCAACAAGATCGTCAAAAGCAGAATCAGCAAGTTTAATCATCTCTTCGTCTGTGCGATCTTGTATCGGATGTTCAACAAAGATACGCGCTACATCCATGCCGACGGCTTTTGATTGAGTTTCCGCAGCGTCAACAAAAGGCCCAGAAGCTACGAACACTCCCGGTAAACCTTGTTTTTCTAAGTTACTGATGTCATGCACACTGCATGTTGTACAAGAACCTCAATCAGCTAGAGCTTCAATGACAGCATCACATTTACTAAATATTTCATAACGAAGATCCACAGGAGCAGGCTTAGTGAAAGTCGGTTTCATGAAACGAAGAACAGTGGCTCCGTGTTCCGTGAATCTCTTCTCCAATTGGTCAAGGAAAACATCTCCTCTAGGTTTAGAGATGTCGAGTAAACCAATCGTTGCTCCTTTAATGCTTTCAATTCGGTCACTTAACCGAATTTCTGGAGAGTGATCCTCGGAAGTGGGATCAAGCACAGAAATTGTTTGATTCATAAAATTATTTCCTTTGCAACTGGGTCGCTCCCTTTAGCCCCATTCAGCCATCCACCAATTATGGCCGAAAAAAGTCCTGCAGGTCCACCAGCGTGAACTACCAGTAGGCCACCGGGGCGAAACTTCGGTAATTTATTTCCTGCAAAAGCTGATGGAATGCCGTCTTCGATACCACCAGCACCCTCTATTATTTCATCGCTGTCAATCATCAGGAGTTCAGATAGCCTTTCAATGAATTGTGCTCGACTCCACCCAGCATCAATGAATCTGCTGAGATGCTCGGGAGAAATCACCAGCATCGCATCCATGCCTAAAACCATTCTTGGAGAAATAGTTGACTTCAAACCTTCAGCTAATAATCGAGTTAAAGACTCTGGGCTCCTACTTTTTTGATCGACAATAATGCGTGGTCCTTCTCCGGTGAAGGCCGTTACAGTGTTTTGCTCCGGAGAGAATCCGAAACCTTCAGATAAGTTCTCCCATGGAGAAGGTGCTTCGGCAAAACAAAAACCAAGCTTGCCCATATGCCCGAAAGTTGCTCGATCAATTCCTCCAGGCTTACCACCACCGATATTCCTTAAGACAAGTTGGACAGCTCTACCGATAGTGGTATTTGCCCGGTTTCCGTGCCCAAGAGCATTTATTCCAGAGTTCATGTCAAGGCGTTCAGTTATTGGACCGCTAACAACAAAGACAGGACCCACCCCCATAGTGGTGGCAAGAACACCATGCATATTGAATTCATCTGTGCAGATTGCTTCAAGGCAAGCAATCACTACTGGCAGATATTCGGGAAGACAACCAGCCATAACAGCATTAATTGCCACTTTCTCAACAGAACACTCTGCAAGATTTGGTGGAATTACCGCGACAATATCGTCAGGCTCTCGTGAAGTCCCTGCAAGCATCCGATTAACACGCGCTTCAGTAGGTGGGACGACAGGCAACCCATCGCTCCAACCTCGATCAAACATTGCTTCCATCTCATCTTCAAGAGATGCAATTTCTACCCGACGAGAAACAAATTTCTTACCACCAAACTTTACTTCAAGTTCATCAACTCGATCCGGTGATACTGATAACGAACCGCAGCCAGGCTTATGGTCTACAAGATCTGGAGCAAGGTTCTCCAATTCAAGTAGCCTTTCCCACTCTTTCCTATTCCAACCCGACAGTCGCTCAACTTCTTTTCCGTCAACCACACGAACAAGAGTCGGGACAGCTTCAATATCGTTATGCCAGCTAAAAGCAAGGTCACTGTCATCACGAACCCATTCAGCTGAAACAGGAAACGACGGATCATCTTGCGAAAAAACAGTTACATGGCCGCTACTTCCAAGATCAGCTAAAAGACTAGAAGTCAACTGACAAGTGGGGCATTCAGAGTTAACTACAACAGATATGCCGTCGCTGAACTCATACCTGCTTTCATTTTCCGCCATAACTAAGAATGGTAAGTTACTAAGGGGTAACACGCAAGTTATGAAAAATATAGAAAAGACAAGCGTGAAAGCCTAACTGCGACCTAAAAAACAGTTATGTAGTCTTAGAGTTAATAGTTATCTACTTATAAGGTTTGAAATGACAATAGACGGTGATCTCTACAGAAAAGTTTTAGGACGCTATCCCACCGGCGTTACTCTCGTAACAGGAATAGACAATGACGAACCTCTCGCAATAGTTATTGGATCATTCACTTCAGTTTCCATGGACCCTCCCTTAGTGGGATTCTTCATCGGAACAGGTAGTCAAACTTGGAAAAGAATAGAGAAATCAGGCTCTTTCTGTGTGAACGTACTAACAGACCAACAAGTTGAACTCTCAAACGGATTTTTCAGAAAGGAAGGAGATCCGTGGGAAGGAACTGGTTGGGAACCAGCATCATCTGGATCTCCGATGATTCCTTCTTGCCTTGCAAACATTGATTGCTCCATACATGAAGTAACTGAAGCTGGAGATCACTTCTTTGTATCAGGACTAGTAAAAGAAGCAATGCATAACGACAACGGTTCTCCATTAGTGTTCCTTGGTGGAAGTTATGGTCAATTTAAAGGAGTCAGTTAATGCCTATCTACACACTAGGTGATCTAACCCCTCAAATTGACCCCACAGCTTATATCCACCCCCAAGCAGTCATTATCGGCAACGTCACAATTGGAGCTGAAGCAAGCGTATGGCCGAATGCTGTTATTCGAGGAGACGACTCTCTAATCTCAATTGGTGCACGTACTTCAGTTCAAGACAACGCAGTACTCCACTGCACAGCAGAACTACCGACAGTGGTAGGCGAAGACGTCACATTAGGGCACTTATGCCATCTAGAGGGTTGTGTCATTGAAGACCAAGCATTAGTAGGGGTTGGAGCAGTGGTTATCCATGAAGCCATTGTGGGTCGAGGATCAATAGTCGGAGCAAATGCAATGGTGCGTAATGGAACGGTGATCCCTCCCTACTCAATGGCGTTAGGGGTTCCAGCGACAATTCGTGAAGGGGTAGTTCCTGAAGAAGCAAATTTAATGAACGCCCAAATTTATGTTGAGCGAGGAAAACAGTTCCGCCAACAAATGAAACGGGTTGATTGAGGCTAGTGGCTACTCATCACTTCCTTTCCGGTGAATTGTCGTTAGAAGCAGACCTTTTATTTCCTGAAGATCAAGAAAAATCAATTCCAGGGCTAGTCATAGCTCACGGATTCCCTACAGGAGAAACAGGAGGAGCTAATTCTCCGGACACCCTTCCAGAATTAGGTGAGAGAATCTCAAAAGAAATGGGATGGGCAGTAATGGTGCCTCACTTTCGCGGCATGGGAGAATCTGAAGGATTTTTTAGCCTTGATGGATGGCGCGAAGATCTAAAAGCTGCGATTAATCATTTCTCTACTTTTGAAGAAGTAGGGCCATTATGGTTGGCGGGTTTTGGTACAGGAGGAGCACTTTCACTTGCTGCTGCAGTCACAGAAGAAGAGATCAAAGGTGTCGCAGCATTAGCAGCCCCAGCAGATTTCAAAGACTGGGCTGAAAACCCACGCCGACTTCTACTTCACGCGCGAGACGCCGGACTTGTAAATGAATCTTCACCTTTAGAGGATTTTGACACTTGGAGGTCTTCACTTTCAGAAATCTCAGCAGAACGATCTGCAGAAAATCTAGCTTCCAAATCTTTACTCGTTGTTCATGGAACCGATGACGAAATCGTTCCTCCGCTCGATGCACGCGCTATTTCAGGGGCACATGCAACTAGTGAATTAAGAATGATTAGTGGCGCCGGCCATCACCTACGTCACGATCCGAGAGCAATTGCTATATTGCTTGGCTGGTTAAGCAGACAATACTTACTAGTTGATTAGTGAATGTCATCACATTAAAGGGGGTTGTCTGTCAGATATTGTTACTATCTGTATAGGAGAAATGTTTATCAAATGGAGAAGATCCACAAGTGACTAGCGCAGATATTGGAGTCGACTTAGGCCGATACAAACTTGGTTGGAGCGACGAAGAAGATTACGTCTATAAACCAACAAAAGGTTTAGACGAAAAACTCATTCAAGAAATTTCATGGATGAAGAATGAACCGGAATGGATGCGCGATTTCCGACTGAAATCCCATCAGAGATTCATTGACCGCCCGATGCCTTGGTGGGGTGGAGACATGACCGGTATCGACTTTGACGACATTTACTATTACATCAAGCCAACAGATTCACTTTCAGAAGATTGGGAAGACGTTCCTGAAGCCATCAAAGACACTTATGAAAAATTAGGAATACCCGAAGCAGAAAGAAAATATCTTGCTGGAGTAACTGCTCAATACGAGTCAGAAGTTGTTTATCACCGCAATCGTGAAGACCTAGAGCAACAAGGTGTCATTTTCTGTGACATGGATACTGCTCTAAGAGAGAACCCAGAATTAGTTAAAGACTACTTCGGTCGAGTAATTCCACCGAATGACAATAAGTTCTCCGCTCTTAATTCAGCAGTCTGGAGTGGAGGATCCTTTATATATGTTCCACCTGGTGTGAAAGTGGAAATGCCTTTACAAGCTTATTTCCGAATCAACGCCGAAAACATGGGGCAGTTTGAGAGAACATTAATCATCGCTGATGAAGGATCGGAAGTTCATTACATTGAAGGATGCTCTGCACCGGTTTACAGCACGGACTCGCTTCACTCCGCAGTAGTCGAAATAGTGGTTAAAGAATCCGCACGCGTAACTTACACAACGATTCAAAACTGGTCATCAAATGTCTATAACTTGGTGACAAAGAGAGCTCGGGTGGAAGCGGAAGGACATATGGAATGGATAGACGGAAACATAGGTTCACGTCTAACAATGAAATATCCCGCAGTAGTAATGGTTGGGCCAAAGGCATCAGGTGAAGTTCTTTCCGTCGCTTACGCAGGATCTGGTCAGCATCAAGATGCAGGGGCGAAGATGACACACGCCGCACCTGAAACAACCTCAAAAATTGTTTCTAAATCAATCTCAAAAGATGGAGGGCGCTCAAGTTACCGCGGACTTGTTCGAGTCGAAGAAGAAGCCTATGGATGTAAAAGCCACGTCCAATGCGACGCTCTAATTTTAGATGATGACAGTGTTTCAGATACCTATCCGTATATGGAAGTAGGTTCTTCCGACGCAGTTATAGGACACGAAGCGACCGTATCAAAAGTAGCAGATGACCAACTCTTCTATTTAATGAGCAGAGGCCTAACAGAAGAACAATCTATGTCTTTAGTAGTTAATGGCTTTATTGAACCAGTAACAAAAACTTTACCAATGGAGTATGCGGTCGAATGGAGCCGTTTGATTGAACTTCAAATGGAAGGTTCAATCGGTTAGTCGCTCTAATCACTACGAGTTGCTAAGGTTCTAAAACCATGCCAATGCGCCAAGAATGTAAGCAATTTGAAAGCCGAACCTATCCCAATGGAGACACGGTTCGAAAGTGCAATCTAGATTTAGCTCCAGAAGCTCCTTGGCGTTGTCCAGACAACTGTTCTTCGTATGAAAGAAGAACAGTTGACGTGAATTGGAGTCACGGAACATTAATAACCCCAGCTACTCCAGAGGAACCTAGCGGCTTAGGAGAAGATGGCAGTATTGCAGATCTACTGGGGTCAGTTGAAGACATAGTGAACTCAGCCGCTCCACAGGTGCAAGCAGAAGTTGAAGCTGAAAGAAGAAAGCGCAAAAGATCGCCTCGGAACATGCTTCGCCGACAGAAGAAACGAAGAAGAAATAAGTGAAAAATCTCTCTAACCGTCCCTCATTCGTTATCGTTTTTAAATCTGTATGACAAATCTCAAATTAAGTGTTCCAAACAATGACTTGATGGTTGGATTAGTGGGAGAGCGCGACGACCTTCTCCGTCAAGTGGAGGCAGCTTTTCCGGGAGCCATGATTTCAGTAAGGGGAAATGAAGTAACGGTAAATGGCCAAGAAGCTGACGTAGTCGGACGCTTATTCAATGAATTAGTTCATCTGCTTGAAAGTGGACAAGAACTCAATACGCGTGTTTTGGATCGAACTATAGACATGATAAAAGCAGACGAACAGCCATCTGAAGTTCTAACTACGGAAATACTTCGAACAACTAGAGGCAAATCAGTAAGACCAAGATCCGCAGGGCAAATGCGTTATTTTGAAGCAGTTCGCGATGGAGTAATTACCTTTGCTGTTGGCCCTGCCGGTACAGGAAAAAGTTGGCTAGCGGTAGCCATGGCGGTACGAGCGCTTAAAAATGATTTGGTTGATCGGATAATTCTCACTCGTCCGTTAGTAGAAGCAGGAGAAAGAGTTGGGTTTCTGCCAGGAGACCTCATGGCAAAAGTTGACCCTTATCTGAAACCGCTTTATGACGCCTTATTTGAAATGCTTGATCATGAAACCGCAACACGTCTTTTAGAGAGCGGACAAATAGAAGTAGCCCCTTTAGCATTCATGCGTGGACGAACTTTAAGTAATGCATTCGTGATATTAGATGAAGCACAAAACACCACACCTGAGCAGATGAAAATGTTTCTCACTCGCATTGGGTTCGGCTCACAGGTTGTAGTTACCGGAGATGCAAGTCAGGTAGATGTTCCGGGAGGAAGAAGCGGGTTGGATGGCCTCGAGGAAATACTATCTGGGATCAAAGATCTTACTTTTGTTAACTTGACGAGCCGAGATGTAGTCAGGCACCGTATTGTACAAGACATAGTAAATGCATATGAGCGGCGAACTCAAAGACGCAAAAAAGAATGAGTAACAGCCAGAGTGCTCTAAAGGTTGTCTTTGCTGAGAGTCGCATTGATACTTCGCAAGAACCAGAGCTCGTAGCCGAAGAATTAACTGGTCTAGCTACAGAAGTTTTAACGCAAGAAGGTTTAGCAAATAAATCAATAGAACTCACAATCCATTTCATAGATGAAGAAGCAATGGCTGAACTAAACGCTGAATATATGGAGGGCACGGGAGCAACAGACGTCCTAGCATTTCCGTTAGATGATCCAAAAGATTTTCCTGATGGGGAGGTTTTATTGCTAGGGGATGTCCTGATTTGCCCGAAAGTTGCTAAGAGGCAAGCAACCGAACATTCGTATGAAACAGAAATTTCTCTGCTTCTAATCCATGGGGTCCTTCACCTCTTGGGATATGACCATGTGGAACAAGAAGAAAGAGAAATCATGGAGAGCCGACAAAAAGAAATCCTCGCTAAACATGGACTCAATAAAAAATAATGCAACCAGTTGATGACTTCCGTTCAGGTTTTGTAACACTTGTTGGACGCCCAAATGTAGGTAAGTCAACTTTGCTCAATCAGATACTTGGAACAAAAGTAACGATTGTTTCTGATAAGCCACAAACAACACGAACGGAAATCCGTGGAGTTCTAACTCGCAAAGATGTTCAAGCAGTGTTTTGCGACACTCCGGGGATACACAAGCCGCGCACTCTTCTAGGGGAAAGATTAAACGCAACCGCCCGTGAGTCTTTACCTGACATGGACGTTGTTCTCTTTTTAGTCGAAGCTGACGGAAATATCGGCAAGGGTGACCGTTTGATCGCTGAAACGCTACCTAAGGGCCGAACAGTTCTAGTTTTAAACAAAATAGACAAAGTCAACAAAGACCGCATATTGACACAACTTTCAGAAGCCGCAGGTTTTGAATTCGAAGAATATTTCCCCATCTCAGCCATGACAGGTGAAGGAGTAGAAGCCTTAGTGGAATACATATTGAGTCAATTGCCAGAAGGACCTAAGTATTACCCTGAAGACACCATCACTGATAATCCTGAAGCATTCTGGGTAGCAGAATTAGTAAGAGAACAATTACTCGCCATAGTCAAAGAAGAACTTCCTCACTCCATAGCCACACGAGTAACCGAATGGGAATGGCCAAGAATAAGATGCGAAATACTCGTAGAACGTGAATCCCAAAAAGGAATAGTTATCGGTAAAAAAGGGTTAGTGCTAAAAGAAGTCGGTATTAAAGCCCGAGAGCATTTACCAGAAGAAGTATTTCTCGAACTGTTTGTCCGAGTTGACAAGAATTGGCAAAGACAACCCCGCTCTTTAAATCGGTTGGGCTACTAAAGTCGAGTCTCAATACGTTCTAAATAAGAAGTAACAGACTCCAGATCCGTAGTTCGAGTCATCGGCGGCAAAGCTTCAAGTAGTTGACCCCGGTAACTATCAGTTTTAGCGAGCCGGGAGTCAAGTACCGCAACAACACCAAAATCTGATGTAGAACGAATTAACCGACCAACCCCTTGAGATAATTCAGTCGCAGCAATTGGCAGATCTATCTCACGAAAAGACGAATCTCCAATTTTTTCCCTACGAGCACTTAATAAAGGGTCAGCAGGACTGGGAAAAGGAATGCGGTCAATAATAACTAAAGAACAAGAAGGCCCCGGAATATCAATTCCATGCCACAGCCCCTTTGTTCCAAATAGGCAAGATTCTTCTTCTCGTGAGAAAGCAGAAATCAAAGCAGGCTTAGGAAGATCGTCCTGGTGAAAAATAGTAAAAGGTAACCGAGGGCGAAGATAGGAAGTGGCTTCATCTAGAGCTCGACGACTGGTAAATAAAGCCAGAGTCCTTCCACCTGCAGCAATGATCAAGCGCTCAATTTCATCATGAAGTTCTTCGCGGTAATTTTGGTTTCGCGGATCTGGAAGATGAGAAGCACAATAGAGGAGTGCTTGATTCTCAAAGTCAAATGGACTCCCAACATCTTCAAAAGAAAAACTCTCTTCATCAAGTCCTAGGCGATTAGCAAGATTAGCCGGAACAGTTGCACTAGTAAGAACAACAGTGCGTAAGGGCCACAAATTCTCGTTCAGAATATGATCTACAGAAATAAGGGCAACTTTCATGGTGGGACGACCATAAGTTGATTCAACCCAAGCCACAGAATCATCTTCAAGCCATCGCGCTTCCCTCACATTCTCAAGAAGCGAATCTATTGATTGAATAACTCGAGTAATCCTTGCTCCTATGTCAAGGGTCGTAATATCTGGAAGTTCGCGAAGAACTGAAGACAGCGCAACCAAACGCGCCTCAGTGAGATCAAACAAGTCTGAAAGAACTCTGTCTTCTGGAGGGACAACACGCTGGTTTGAGTGAGGATTCAAGGCAGTATCAAACATTTCGTTGAGTTCTCCAACATTTTCTAACTCTGAACAAGAAGAAAGGACAGACCCAGCATCTCTAAAGAGAGAACGGAATTTCCCTCCGTGAATTTCAAAGCCTAAAGAAGAAGAAAGAATTTCTTCAACTTTGTGCGCTTCATCCAGGACAACGATCTCATGCTCAGGAAGAAAAGCATTTTCAGCACAAATATCTAATGCATAGAGGTGCAGGTTAGTTACGACGACATCAGAAACGGCAGCAACATCTTTCGCAGTTTCAGCAAAGCAAATCTCACCACTTGGGCACTTGTTTCTACCCGGACATTCATTTGAAGTCACGCTTAGTTTCTCCCAGGTGGCATTGTTGGGTTCAAAAGAAAGATCTGATCTATCACCGGTAACCGTGTCTTCAGCCCATTCAATAATTGAATCTAAATGCTCTTCATTGACCAGTGACCGCATCTCTTCAAGAACTTGCTGCTGATCTGAGGATTGATATTCAATAATTTTTTGACGGCATACGTAATTTGAACGACCTTTTAAAACTGAAAAAGAGAATGGCTTTTCAAGATGCAACTGAAGAAAGGGAAGATCCTTTTGCGCTAATTGATCCTGCAAAGCTTTAGTAGCAGTTGCAACAATTGTCGGTTTTTCAGAAAGAATACTTGGTAGGAGATAGGCCAAAGATTTCCCAGTTCCAGTGCCAGCTCGAACTACAAGATGGTTTCCAGAAACAATAGATTCTGCGACCATACGAGTCATAGCTTCCTGTCCGGGTCGCCGTTCTCCACCGTTTGGTAGATTCTCGCACACGGTTTCAAGGGCGATGTTCGCTGAATCTGGTAAGTCCATGAATAGAAGAGTAGAGGCTTAAGTTCAATTGATGGTGCTTAAGGTTCGGTTCTAAGGCAAAACAGGAGGTAAGTTTCTTGTGTGAAGATTTCTGATTTAGACCTTTCAAGAATTCCAACGCATATTGCGGCAGTGATGGATGGAAATGGCCGGTGGGCTGAAAGTCGTAAACTTCCGCGCACAGAAGGACATACAGCCGGTGAACAATCCTTGATGGATGTTTTAGAAGGCGCTGATGATCTTGGAGTCAAATGGTTTACTGTTTTCGCCTTCTCCACAGAGAATTGGGCAAGACCTTCTGAAGAAGTGAAATTCCTCCTTAATTTCAATGAAAAGATTCTTTTGGAAAGAAGAGACGAATTAAATGAACGTAATGTGCGGATTCGTTTCATTGGGCGTAGGAATCGTCAAGTCCCAAGACGTCTTATCCGCCGTATGGAGGAAACAGAAAATTTAACAAAAGGAAACACTGGACTAACTTTTACGATCGCTTTTAATTACGGCGGACGCGCAGAAATTGTTGACGCGGTGAAGCGGATTATTGACAAGGGAATGTCTGCGGAACGCATAAATGAAAAAACGATAAGTAGACATCTATATGACCCAACGATTCCTGATCCGGATCTGGTGATACGCACGTCAGGGGAGTACCGGGTGTCAAACTTTCTTCTCTGGGAGATCGCTTACAGCGAACTCATTTTTTCAGAGACTCTTTGGCCAGACTTCAGACGCGAGGATCTTTTTACTGCTGTGAAAGAGTACCAAGATCGAGATCGCCGTTACGGCGGAGTGTCTGAAACGTAACTATGAGCCAATACAACGATAAAGGTGTAGTTCTCCGTGGTTGGCGACTAGGAGAATCAGATCGGATAGTGGTTCTCTTAACCGCTGAGCATGGAAAAGTACGTGCAGTAGCAAAAGGCGTTCGAAAAACAAAAAGTAAATTTGGAGGCAGACTAGAACTCACCAGCCACGTATCGTTTCAAATGTTTGAAGGAAGAGGCGAACTGGGCATTGTAACTCAAGCAGAAACCATCGACCGTTTCGCCAATTTACGAAATGATCCGAATTTATTCGCAAGCGCTTCAGCGATGCTGGAAGTCTCTGACCATTTTTCTTTAGATCAAAATAAGGATGTTAAGCGATATGAAATGCTGGTCGGAGCTCTAAGAACCCTTGACGAGAATCCAGCCCCTTTGGTTCTACCAGCTTTCTTGCTGAAAGTTCTTGCCCATGAAGGACTTGAGCCTCATCTAGATTTGTGCACTAGGTGCCAGTCAAGCGGCCCACTTGTTTCAATTGATTACAACGAAGGAGGAGTTCTCTGCGAAAAATGTCGCCGAGGACGATCAGTCACTGAAAGATCAATAGCTGTCATGCGTTCAATCCTTGGCGGCGGTCTCAGTATGGCACTTGCGGTTGAAGATAACCAAGTATGTTCAGAAGTCGAATCTGTAGCTTACGAAGCAGTTGAATTTCATTTGGAACGCCGTTTACGTAGCCGGAAAGTACTAGATCAAACGTAAGTGATTTTATAAGAACTCTTTAACCAAGACGTAGGGTTTCTAGCGGTTCAAGGCGCGCTGCTTTCCAAGCCGGATATAAACCAGCGATCACCGAAACAATCAAGGCCATCCCTCCCGCAACTAAAAAGAGAGGAATGTTTAGTGTCGCGATCCATCCAAGAATTGAAGACACAAGATAAATAACACACACTCCAGTTACCACTCCTGCGATTCCTCCTAGAACCCCTACAAACAGGGCTTCAAGGACGAATTGAAGAGCTATTGTCATTTTCGTATGTCCAAGAGCGCGACGAATACCTATTTCTCCTGAGCGCTGAATGACAGAAATTGACATCACATTCGCGATTCCAACTCCACCAACAAGCAGCGCCAAACCACCCATTAAGAAAAGAATATTTCTTAATGTTGTGTCGACGGCTCCTTGAGCTTCGAGTAAGTCAGAAGGAACTGCGACAGTGACCGCTTCGTCTCCGCCGAGGTTAATAGCCATAGGTAAAGCTTCTGCTGTTGAATCGACATTCCCCTCTGTAGCTCTCACATATAACGTGGTTGGTTTTTGTTCAACATCAAAGTCCTCTTCTGCAGAAGATTTCGGAATGATTATTGCCGTGTCAAGTTTTGGAACAAGATCTACTTTTTCGATTACTCCAACCACTCCATAAGTTTCCCCGTCTACATCTATAGTGCGAAGTTCCCCTGGAAGGTACTGGTAGTCGTTTGCTAAGTCGTGTCCCATAACGGCAGAACGAAACACATTACTTTCATCAGATCCGTTGATAAAACGTCCATGAAGCATCTGTGCATCTAGAACATCAAGAAGGTTCTGGTCGCTAGTTAAAACTGGAATCGGAATCGTTCGGAAAAAGTCTTTCCCGCCTTGAGAAGGAAGAACAGTGAGGCTACCTATTTCGGTAATTCCAGCTACTCGATCAACCGTTGATACATTCATGGATCTTTCAACAGCATCTTCAGGGAGGGTTGGTGCTTGACCTGCAGAGAAAGATCCATCTGCAGAAGCAACAATCAAGTTCGTGCCAAGTCTTTCTAGAGTCTGACGTACATCGCCTTTTGCGGATTCGTTCAACCCAACGGCAGCAACAATTCCTGCTGCACCTAACACTGGGCCAAGCATGATAAGCAAAGTGCGGACTTTTCTTGCCGTTAAGCCGCTAATTGCGACATTGAGTATTTCGCGAAACCAGTTCATAGCTACTCGAGTTTGGAACCGCTACCGGATTCCCAAAAAGTATCTTGTAATGACTGTTTGCGTTCGGCACGTAAATCATCTGCAATGATTTTTCCATCTCGCATAGAAACAACTCGGTCCATCTGTTCAGCTATTTCAAGATCGTGGGTTACGAGAACAACTGCACGGTTCTGATCTTGAAGATTCTTGAAGATATCCATCACCATTTTTGCATTTTTCGTGTCAAGAGCGCCCGTTGGTTCGTCAGCGAGAATCATGAGCGGATCAGTAACTATTGCCCGCGCTAAGGCAACTCGTTGTTGTTCTCCTCCGGACATTTGAACTGGCCGGTGATCATGACGTTCGGCCAGACCAACGGTGTCAAGGGCCTGTAATGCGCGCTGATTTATTTCACTTTTACTCAAATCACGATAGAGAAGGGCGGTTGCTACGTTCCCTAAGGCTGTTAGATGAGGAATAAGGTGAAATTGTTGGAAAACAAATCCGATAGAGTCGCCCCGCAACTTAGAACGTGCTCCATCGTCTAACTCGGTAACTTCCGTGCCAGAAACTTTTATTGATCCGCGGGAAGGTAAATCGAGACAACCAAGAAGTCCAAGTAACGTTGATTTTCCTGATCCTGAAGGACCGATTATTGCCATAAAGTCACCGGAGTGGATATCTAAAGAAACTCCATCCAAAGCATGAACAGCTACTGGTTCTTCACCATAAATTCGGTAGACGTTATTTAAACTGAAGAGCTGCGTCTGGTGGGAATTTACCGGGTTGGGATCTTTTAACCCAGTTGAGTCCATTACGTTTCCACCAGAACTAGTTCACTGCCGGTAAGCCCTTCTGTGATCTCCACGAAAGCTCCTTCGGAAAGTCCAACTTCTACTCTTACCTGAGTTGTTGTTCCATCGCTTAATACGACTCTAACAACGTCGTTTCCTTGCCCGTCTTGAAGAACTGCAGCAACCGGGACAGTTATTACATCAATCTTTTCTTCACGGGTAACGTCAACGTTTACGTTTGCGCCATCAACTGCATCAAGAGCCTCTGAGGTTTCTATTACCCCTTCATATCGTTCGGACCCGTCACCGCTCACTGTTGCTGTTTCATCTAACTCAATGATGACTCCTGGAACGGCATCTTGGTCGCTTGCTTGCAGTTCAACTTCTACTGCCATTCCGACTTCAAGATTTCCGCGATCTGTTGCATTCAACGTCAAAGTGATCGTGAAATCGGGTTCTGTCAGAGTAAGGACTTGCTGACCAAGAAGAATGAACTCTCCGTCATCAACTGAGACCGTTCCGATTCGTGCTGGCCAAGAAGCTACGACCATGTCTCCGGGAAGAAAAATTACGTCATCGTCTATAGTCTCAATTTGAACGGTAACTTCGCTCTCTCCGGCAAGCATTATCACTGTGCCAGGGAGTTCTTTATAGTCTGAACCGGGCGAAGCGCTTCCCCGTAACTGATAGTTGATTGAGGTGTCTTCAACTACTGGCTGGTCTGCTTTTATTGTGAACTGGGCGTTCCCGCCTTCTCCAACGTTTCCGCCGCCCTCAATAGTTAATTCCGGCATATCGTTTGATTCGATTATGCCTGAAGACGATTCTTGAGCTCCAATTACATAATCCTCATCGGGGTTTAAGGTGATAGTTACCCAAAGAGTCTCATCTCGCTCCACCCATTTATCATCTCGAGTCTGAAAGGTCACTGTGACAGTTTCTGCATTGGCGGGAAGATCAACTTCAAGATCTTCGGCAAAATAGTCGGATCCGCTTGTTGCGGTTCCCCAGACAGAAAAAGTGATTGTGGTTTCCTCATTTCGCACAAGATCCGTTTCAAATTCAAAAGAGAGATTCCCTCCCTCAGGAGTAGAAACAGTGGTGGCTCTCACTTCAATAGTTTGAAAGTCACCAGCAGGGCTAGTGATTTCAAGCGTTGCTTCGTTGAGTGGGCCAGGTATGTAGGCGTCATCTTCGTTGATGACAAATCCATTTCCGACTTCAATGGTTAAATCTTCAACATTTTCTATTACATCATCAGTCAATGTTGCGATATCAAGTGTGTAACTTGTTGCACCTTGAGGAAAGACAAAACTTCCATCTAACGGATCATCTTCATAGTCGTCATCCGCTGTAGCAGATCCTGTGACGATGTACTCGACAACGGTGTCATCGGGCATAGCGATATTGGAAGTAAAGGTAAAGGTGGCGGTCCCTCCTTCAACGACAGATGATGGGCTTACTGTTACTTCAACCTCTGGTCTGTCTGACTGAACAACCGGGCCATTGTTTTCTAAAGCAAGGTTTGCTGTTCTAAAGAATTGATTTCGGCTCTCTCTTTTTACATATCGGGTTTCTTCTGTTTCTAATCTGTTGGTACCAGAAGTCAATTCTTGATTCGGGACACTTGGTTGAAGTTCGATAGATACTGTATTTTTCGCTCCGATGGTGTATCCAGCGGAGTTAGAGCTGAGTGAAACGACGATGTTCTCATTCGGCTCAGGACTAGCGCCGCCATACCCACGATCAATTTGCCACTCTCGAAGCCCTGCCCGAGTTGACTCGGTGTAGAGCTGATCAACAACCCCGACGTCGTAACCTTCGGAAGAAAGAATTGTTTCAAGTTGGAGTACGTCTGGACCGTCGGATCCGACGTCTAGTCGGCGAAAGAACGAGAATTCTCCGTCTACTGCAACGGCAGCGCGACCATCAATGGCATAAAGAACGTCCCCAGTGTTTATTGTGTCGCCATCATCAACAAGGACAGAACTTACCTGTCCATCAACTCCTGAAGTAATTCGTTGAAGCTCATCTCTGCGAATCTCGCCACGTACAGTTATTTCATCGGAGAGTGTTCTCAGTTCAACCGGAGCAACAACATAAGTTGGTCCATCACTTACGGTCGAAGAAGAATCGTTGTCGTCGCCAAGACCTGGCCAGACGAACAGACCTACAAGAAGAACAGCAACTCCTCCGATGGCGCTCAATATCCATAACAATTTTTTATTCATTGGGACAGTTACTCTTCCTCGGTCACATAGTTCTCTGTTGTATAAGCCTGGGCTTCGCTACGACATGAGCCGATATCTTCAGGATCAAGATCTTCCGTGCCTTCAGGTGGGGTGAGTCCGGTTCCATTTTGACCAAATTCAAGTAGGCCACGCTCGTTGGGGACTGGTTCTTGAACCTCCCAACCGAGGCGTTCCATGCATTCTTGAAAGACCGGTATGCCAAAGTTGATTTCAGCGATTTGTTCAGTAGTTAAATTAGCTTGAGCGTCCGAATAGGTTTGAAACGATTCAAGAATGTTGCTTTCAGTCGCACATTTTTGCAGTGCTTCGATGTAACCCGGTTCTATATCCTCGGGATCAAGAACTTGACCGTCTGGGCCGGGTTGACCAGGGACACCAACGAATTCAAATCCTTCGTCCTCTATGCATGTGGTGAAAACAGACAAAGCGTTCAGGATTCCTTCTAGCGGGTCCTCTTCTGCGGTGGCAACGTCTATTTCTTCTTCAACTTCTTCTTCTATTTCAGTGACGAGTTCTTCAACTTCTACCTCTTCAACAGAAAGCACACCTACTTCCTCTGCAATTTCTTCGATGGTCTCACTCTTGTTTTCTCTTTGGGCTTCTGCGGCGTCGATTATTTCTTGACTAACCACTTGTTGGCCACCTTGAATACCAGCAATTGTTTCTTCAGAGGATGCATTCCCGCTACCACCGCTACAAGACAAGCAGATAAGAAGTATGAAGATTGTAGTTATTGAGGATTTCAAGAGATCGCCATTCCTAAAGAGCACTAAGTTACTGATTGGTAACTTAGTAGTATTCCTGCACCATGTCTAGCATTTTCGCTACCAACGCTCTAATTGTCCTGACTAGTTGCTCGGCTAATAACTAATGTGCCAGCGATGCGGTCACCCAAGCGTCTCCTGTCAGAAGAACCAACTACGAGACCTATCTCTACGAAGAGTAAACCTAGACCAATTTGTGGAAAGGCTGTGACCAAGATCCAAGGCAGTGTCCGCCCAGCCGCAGCAGTCAAACCTGGAAGCTTCTGACTACCTCGGTTAATAACTCGAATACCACAAATAAGCTTGCCGATACTGAAACCAGTCAAACCCGTCAAAACGACAAAATTTGCTAATAAACCAAAAAAAGGAATCCAAAAAATTGGAGATTTAACACCAAGATCAAAAACTAATGCTTCGTCTAAAACAACAAGACAATTGTCGGATGAATCAGAAAATTGACTACAAGCTTCTTTTTCGCTCCAGCTATCCGGAACGTCATACCGATCCGCAGTAAAAATCACCACCACAGAGATAAGAAACAGCACTAAAAAACTATCAATAGCCCAAGCGAGCCCACGCTTAACTAAAACTGATTTCGACTCAGTCATTCTTCCCATCCACTAACTATTGAAACCGTAATTGCATTATGACGGCGAACAGCCCCTTCCGACCAGACAGGCAAGGTAACCTTGATACATATGGTTATAAACGATGAAACACTTTTTGAGAAAGTAGTCAACCTCTCAAAACGCCGTGGCTTTATTTTTCAATCAGCAGAAATATATGGCGGATTTAGATCAACTTACGATTACGGCCCAATAGGTGTACAACTCTTACGAAATGTGAAAGATCAATGGTGGCGAACTATGGTGCAACTCCGCCACGATGTTGTTGGTTTAGACGCATCCATTCTTTCCCCACCAGCAGTATGGGAAGCATCCGGGCATCTAACTAACTTCTCTGACCCTTTGGTGGATTGCAAAGAATGTGGAGCGAGGCATCGACAAGACAAACTTGAGGATCCTAATGTTTGTCCTTCTTGCAATAGCGTCGGTTCTTTTACAGAAGCCCGAGAATTCAATCTTATGTTTAAAACGCAGGCTGGGCCGGTGGTAGATACCAGCGCCGAAGTTTATTTGCGCCCCGAAACAGCTCAGGGGATGTTCATGAATTTTGCGAACGTATTAAACACGAGTAGAAAAAAGCCACCTTTCGGTATAGCTCAAATCGGTAAATCTTTTCGTAACGAGATCACTCCAGGAAATTTTGTTTTTCGAACTAGAGAATTTGAACAAATGGAGATGGAATTCTTTGTGCCACCGAATGAAGCACCCGAATGGTATGAATATTGGTGCAAGGAACGCCACAACTGGTATTTGGATCTTGGCATCCCTGAAGACAAACTTCGATTACGAGAACATGATGCTGATGAGTTGAGCCATTATTCTGCGGCAACGGCTGATATTGAATTTTTATTCCCGTGGGGGTGGGATGAACTTGAAGGTGTAGCCAATCGAACGGATTTTGACCTCAAGAAACATGCAGAAGCCTCAGGTAGTCGACTTGAATATCATGACCCAAATAGTGATGAGCGATACACACCGTATGTGATTGAACCTGCGGCAGGGGCTACTCGGGCGGCGATGGCGTTTCTTATGGCCGCTTATGACGAAGAGGAAGTAAATGACGACACGCGAACAGTTCTTCGTTTAGACCCGCGGATCGCTCCCTATAAAGTGGCAGTGTTGCCTCTTTCAAAAAAACCTGAACTTATCGGACCCTCTCAAGAAGTGTTAGAGATCCTTCAACCGCAATGGATGTGTGATTATGACCAGACTCAAGCAATTGGACGCCGGTATAGAAGGCAAGATGAAATAGGTACGCCTTATTGTGTGACAATCGATTTTGACACCCTTGACGACCAAGCAGTTACTGTAAGAGAACGGGACACGATGACTCAAGAGCGGATTCCAATAGTTGGACTTGTGGACTACTTA
The DNA here is from genome assembly GCA_913053885.1 of uncultured Acidimicrobiaceae bacterium. GTDB lineage: Bacteria > Actinomycetota > Acidimicrobiia > Acidimicrobiales > MedAcidi-G1 > MedAcidi-G2B. The sequence goes on along the minus strand of CAJXGE010000002.1, from coordinate 41,121 downwards.
TCTGAACAAATAAATAAGTAAATCTTGAAGTTGATGAACAATGAGCGAAGTAAAAACTCTTGAGGATCTTCAGAAATTAATTAGAGACACTGAAGAAATTGGGACTATAGAAGCACGATGGGAGGCTGTAGCAGCAGTTGATCCTAAATTGGTGCAACAGCTCAGCCACTCTAGTTTTGAATCAATATCTGAGGATCACCAAGTTATCGCTTCGGGAACTCCTGCTAGTCCTGGAGCCGCATCTGGTCTTCTTTGCTTATCTGCTGACATGGTTTTATCACTAGATGAAGACGGAGAAGAAACAATTCTCGTGTCTTCAGAGACGACGCCAGCAGATGAAATTGGGATGCGATTGGCCGCAGGCATTGTCACCGCTAGAGGAGGAATTTCTTCTCATGCAGCAGTAATCGCGCGTGGATGGGGAATTCCTGCAGTGGTTGGTGTTCCTTCGCTTCAAATCAAGGAAAAGAGCGCCCTTTTTGGAGAGATAGAAATAAAAGAAGGTGAACCTATTTCTTTGGATGGAGCAACCGGTGAAATTTTTCTCGGATCCAACCAAGTAGAAGATTCAGAACAAATACCAGAAATTGAAAAACTTTTAGAGTGGGCCGACGAAATTCGTGGAGAACGAATCGGCGTTCTCACCAATGCTGACACAGAAGAAGATTTGCTCACGGCTTTAGTATTCGGAGCTGAAGGAGTTGGACTTTGTCGCACGGAACACATGTTTCTAGGTGAGCAATTACCACTCATACAAGAGTTTCTCAACGCACAAGAAAACCCGCCAGAACATGTCTTAAAAGAACTTGAATCAACACAAAGATCAGATTTCGTGAAACTATTTCGCGTCGCAGGCGACTCACCAGTTACCGTGCGCCTTCTAGACGCTCCTCTTCACGAGTTTTTAGGGGACGCTGCATCTAAAGAAGAACACAATCCAATGCTTGGCACAAGAGGCGTTCGCTTAGCCCTGCTACGCCAAGATCTCTACCGAATGCAGGCGAGAGCAATCGTTGAAGCTATTTCAGACGTAACAACAGAAGGCGGAAAACCTAACGTCTCTATCATGATTCCATTAGTTGTAGATCGAAAAGAATTACAAATCATTCGAGACTGGATTCAAGAGGAAATAACAAAGATAGCGAAAGTTCGTAACTTGTCGGAAACGCCGCAGATCGGAACAATGATCGAAACGCCACGAGCAGCTTTATCCTCATCAGAAATAGCGAAAGAAGCAGACTTCTTTTCTTTTGGAACAAATGATTTGACTCAAATGGTTTTTGGATTCAGCCGAGACGACATTGAAAAAGAAGTCATGGAGCAATATATAAAGATGGGAGTTTTAGAAGATAACCCATTTGAAATTCTTGACTCAGGAACAATTGCTCCGTTGATCGCTGCAGCAACACGTGCAGCTCGGATTTCTCAGCCTGGTATTGAAGTCGGGGTTTGCGGAGAGCATGGCGGGGATCCTTCATCAATAAACCTTTTAGTGGAAGCGGGAGTCGACTATGTTTCCTGCTCTCCATTTCGGATACCTGTTGCTCGATTAGCAACAGCACAAGCACTAATCACCCAAGATCAGAATAAATAAAGATCTAAAAATCAGGCCAGCGTCTACGTTGAGATTTACGGTCGGTTTTCCCAAGCGCCCAAATCCGACGCCAGCCACCGGCATCAGGTCCGGTCAAGTCTGGAGAGCTAGCACTATATGAGCGGCGACGAGCCTGCCACCAGTCAGTAGCAGCTTCGTCAGCTAAAGCAGCAACAGCCGCTTCTAGTTTCACCGCAAACTTTTTAGCGTTCTCTCCTTCTGCGGGAAGCAAAGGGTCACCAAAAGTGACTTGAGTAGAGGAGGGACGGGGAAGAGTTTTCCCCTTCCTTAGAATCTTTCCTGTTCCAAAAATATGAATAGGGACTACCGGAACTCCGCAACGGATAGCAAGATACGCAGCTCCACCTCTAAAAGGTTGCCCCCAACCATCAGGGCTTCGCCCTCCTTCAGGGAAGATAATTAAACTCCATCCTTCGTTAATGAGATCACGAACCATCTCAGCGGAACGCCGACCAACTTTGGTTCGTTCTATAGGAACAGCATTCAGGGTTAAGGCTGAAATAGTGCCCCCGGCTCGTGTGCCAAAAAAATAATCGGCAGCAGCTCCAACAACAACATGATGACGCCAAGGATCAGGAATAGTTGACAGCAACAGAGGAGTATCAGCATGACTGTGATGGTTTGCAGCAAAAATTACCGGGCCGTCAAGCCCACTCAATCGATCAATACCAGATATCTGAGGATCAGCAATAGCTTTCATCGCTGGCCGCATGAAACCCTCAATTAGCATCGCTCTTGTTAATCGTGCTGGATACTTTCTCGCCCAATCAGTATCAAAATCACTACCAGTAGTTTTCTTAGGTGGTGGAGGTTCAACACCGTAAGGAGTGGGTGCAGAGCGATAGGGAAAGCCAGATCTACTTATCAGACCTTTGGCTTTACTAAGGGAGGTGCTTAAAGCGCTCAATTACTTCACGTCCGCAAGGAAAATAGGTGGATTCTTCATATGGGTAATTGTTGGTTGCGGGCCGACTACATCAGATGCCATTTCTAAGGCGTCAGACAGAGTTGAAGCTGATTGAAATCCGAGTCTTCGGACAGCCGCAGTTTCGCCACCAACAATGATCACTCTTCCGAGGTGCTCTAGCGCGTGACTGCCCCAATACCACATATAGAAGGGGTGGACACCATGGTAAGCGTAAGAGTTTCGATAAAGATGTATGTACCATTCATCTTCCGCAAACTGCTTTTCGTATTTTCTCTCTATCTCGATTGGGTCAGTAGTATCAGCGAGAACCTGTTCGAAGAAATCTATATAACTAGGGTGATGAACAGAATGGAATTCCCAAGGAGTTGGGTGACTCATGATTACAACCCCACCCTCACGGACAAGTGGTTTCCCTTTATACATATTAAAGAAGTAACCCAAACCTAAACACATGACCAAGATTGGATTCATAACAGAATTCACGTTGTAGGGACAGATGTAGGGAAGACCCATCGTGAGAATGTCAGTTTGACCCTCTACATCCACGAGTTGTTGTTGATAAACATTTTCTGTGGTTACTTTATGAACGGCTTCTACTTCTCCTGCTTGAACAGATGTCATTTCATAAGGGGCTTCCCAAGCATTAAATATCTGTTGACGGGCAGAAGAGGGCATTAAATCAAGACCTTTTTGCATTGCTATAAATGAAGTTCTATCTCGAGCAGACCATTCCCATTCTCTTTTCTGAAGTACCGCTAAAGGCCCAGAACGCCCGAAGGTGTTGTTATTCACTGTCGTTTCAATCTGGAAAATCTTCACTCCGGCATCGCGAATGACTTTCCCCATTCTCCAGTTAGAAGCATGTAATTCGGAGTTCTCTTGATCCATGAAAGAAGTGGAATTTCTCATGGTGTGAACATTGTGATGATGGCGCAATCCGGTGTAACCAGATAAGCCAGTTGCGGTGCTTTTGTGACCACCATCCATAGAAACAAGGTTTATGTTTACGTAAACAACAAGGTCGCTTTCCGCCGCGCGTTTACTGAATTGCACATCTTCACCATGAGGAGTTTCACCGAGGACAACCATTCCTTCAGGATCTTCAGCATCGTGATTGTAAAGGCGGCCAGAAGGGGCGAATGCATCGTAAACCCGATCTCCGACAGCATGACGTAGCTCGTCTTCAGTCATGCGCCGATGGATTGCAAGGGCGGCAATTAAATGAACATCATCAACTCCCGCCTCTGCAGCTAAATCAAGTACAGATTCAATGATTCTTTGGCGAATATCAGGTCGCCTCATTGGAGGCAAGGGAAGTGAAATATCATCAAAGGCGATCGTTAGTTTCATATCAGGACGCAGGAGAGCGGATAGAGGTTCTGAATCACCTATTGGATTTTCTAAAGCGTGACGAATAGCCCCATCTGGATCTTTAAGTCCTGCAAGTGGTTCAGGTGGGTAAATCACTCGAGAACGACCTGCAGGGAGCTTCTCTAATTTGAATGTGTCTCCGTGGTGAAAAAGAACAGGTGGACTTGTGCGATCAACATCAAGTACAAATCCAGGGCGGGGGGCAAGATGCTTTTCATTTTTCACAACAAATCACGTTCCTTTTCAGAGCGAAGGTCAAAAGCTACTTTTACTGCGCCGCGGGGTCCAGCCGCCGCAGCATGTTCAAGAGCGTCTTGGTATCGGTTGAGTGGGTAGACAGCGGTGACCAGTCGGTCAAGTTTTGCTGATTCAACCAAATCAGCGGCAAGATCAAAAGTGCGAGTAGTGCTCCCATCTGTCAGAGTTTCTACTCCATAGGTATAGGCGCCTACCAGTTGTATTTCTCGATGCCAAAGAGGGGTTAACTCAAGATTAACTGATGAGGGCATACCAACAAGTACGACTTTTCCACGAGGACGAGTCACTGAAAGGGCATCGGTAATACTCTCGGAAGACCCAACACAGTCAACCACGACATCTGAGCCTCCGGTAAGCCGATCAACACTCCCATCTTCGCTACTTAAACTGATCGCTTTGCTTTTAGTCATGCGCCGTACCGCACGTTTGAGTTCATCGGGAGCAATAACGAAATCAGCTCCCAAATCAGCGGCGAGGCTTTTCTGGTGTGGGTATCTTGCTGTAGCAAGAATTGTGATTTCTGGGAAATGGGAACGCAGGGCGCTTATGGTCACTAGTCCGAGAGTTCCCGATCCAATAACGGTTACCGTTCCTTCTGGAGTAACACCTGTATTTAGAGCGGCATGAACACCGCACGCAGTTGGTTCAATCATCACTGCAGCTTCATCACTTAAATCTTTTTTGACAGGATGAAGCTGGCTTTTATGTGCAGCAAAAGCTACGGCCCATCCGCCACCGGTGTCATGACAAGACCCGGTTTGGATACCTGGGCTGATCTCACCAAAATTTGTGTGTTCACAATTACCTATTTGTCCGCTCGCGCAAGATGTACAGGGCGGATTGATATTCCTACTTATACAACCGAGAACTGGTTCTAAGACAACTCTTGTTCCATCTTGAAGGTCGCCGACTACTTCGTGACCCGGGGTGAAAGGAAAAGAAACCAAGGGCTCAAAATATCTAGCAGACTTTCCGTCAATAGTTGCTAGGTCTGATCCACAAATACCAGATAACCGCGGTTTAACTATTTCCCAGTCTTGATTAGGTAGTTCTGGAAGATCAGCATCAACAAGCCGCATTGGACCAACACCGCTCCCGCGACCCGGGGTGAACGAACCAGCTAACTTTGCAGCTGCATAGCGTGGAATATTGCGTCTGAATTCAAGAGCTTTCACGATTTAGCCCCCAGTTTTTGGTGGCTGCTCAAACTATGCGGGGGAGCGAGCGGTAGAAGACGCCGAGTGGTGCCTGGGGATTTCTGGAAATCTTCGACAAGCCAACCACGTTTCCTCGCGATTGCAGCTAGTCGAGTTTCAGGGTTGACTGCAACAGGAAATCCAACAGCTTCAAGCATTGGAAGATCGCTGGCAGAATCGGCATAAGCAATTGATTCTCGAAGGTCTAGTCCGTGGGCTACGGCATAGTCGTACAAGGCTTGGTAACGGGCTTCTCCTGTAGGGGGAACGGCAGTCATTTCACCGGTGTACATACCGTTACTTTGACCAAGTTCGGCGCAGACAATGTCGTCAAATAAAGGTTTTAGAGGTTCCACAATGAAATCTAAAGCACCAGTGATCAAGACCGTTCGATGACCTAAAGCTTTGTGTTCACGGACTCGACGAATTGCTGCAGGGAAAGATTTAGTCAAAATCAGCTCACTAAATTTCTCCGAACTATCTTCAGCGATCTGCTCAATAGGGGCACCTTCGTAGCGTCTGTAAAAGTATCTAAGAAAGTCGCTTCGATCTTTTCGGTCAAGAGCTAGCAAAGTCGGGGCCTCAAGCAGTGTCTTGGTGACAAACCGCCACCGATCGCGTGGTGAGAGCCGTCGACTGGCTAACCATGCGTATGACGCGACGACGTTTGAAGCAATCAAAGTATTTTCTAAATCAAACGCGGCTAAATGGCGATCCGGGGAAAGAATTTGTTTCCGCAAGCGATCGGGTCTGCTATCTCCGGTTTTAGAAGGAGGTTTCATTGGAACTCGTCCTGCTTTTACCACCGAAGGCATCCAGACGTTTGGAATATGAGAGTCCCAGTCAACAACGCGCGGATCAAAGCAGAAAGTTTCTTGGTCTTTAGTATCTAAGGAGTCCCATAACTCCATTAAGCGATCAAGTTCATAAACTGCTTCGCACTCTGCATAAGCGCCATAAAGATCTACATAACTTGCTGCCCGTTCAATTTGTTCACTTCGCTCAGCTAGACGGGCACCTAATTCGGCTTGCCGCCCCCTCACTGGAAGAGCTCCTATAACTTTTTCGGCTCTGTTTAGCATTGTGCTAGCGCGGTCAAGTTGCTTCTTCACTCGACCTCTACCTGGAAATGACCATTCTGGCACTGATATTGGTTGCCCGTATTCATCGTAAATTGGATTTTCAGTGAACCAAGCACGCACGAGGTCAACGAGTCGGCCGTAACGAAGAGGATTTGAACTTCCCGATGCAACTTGAATTATGTCGGAGCCCTCAATAGGTCCTCGAGCAGCGACAGCACAAATAGCTGAGACAACAAGATCGACTGGAATTACGTCAATGACGCCTTCAGGTATTCCAGGGAATTCTTCTAATAACCCACGGGCGTAAGAGATGATAATTGGTTCCGCCATTCGAAAACCTCTGATCCAGCCAGGATTCGGTTCATTAACGGCGGCTTCAATTATTGCTGGACGAACGATACTGATAGGTACGGCTCCTGCAGACTCAGCGAGCGCTACTTCACCAAGAGCTTTTGTGTAGGCATAGGCATCTGGGAAACCAAGTGAAGAAGCCCTTGAAACTCCAGCTTCGGCCATGCGATCATCAACCCAACGGGTTCGGAGTTGCTCCGTTTTTTCAGCTAACGCAGGTGTTCCTACAGCACCAAGTTCTTCTTCAGCTTTTTTTCTAAATTCCGCTAATTTCTCGGGGGTACGACTATCAGATTCTGTGTCCATTCGAATCCGACGTGCTGTTTCAACTTCGTTTTGCCAATTTACGTTTACATAAAAAGGGCTTTCATTTATTGGTTCTTCAGGAGCTGACCCTCTGCGACTTCCGGCGACATAACAGGTGGAAACAGCAACGAGGTGTGGTGTGATTTTCAGGTCATTTAGTGTGTTGGCGATACGAACAGGGCCGAGAAGGTTAATTTCTACTGCTTGATCAAGAGGGGAATCAAAACTTACAGATGCTGCGGAGTGGATGAATACGTCACAAGTTGAAAGTGCAGAAAGTCCTTGTTCGTCTAAACCCAACCCGTCCACACTGACATCACCTCCTATGGAAGTGATTCTTTCTTCAACCATTTTTTCAAATGCTTCAGAACCGAGATCTTCTTTGAGTCGGTCAAAGGCGTCATTACGTAGTATTTCTCTGGCCACACGATGGTCAGCACCGCGACGTCCGGGTCGTACAATCAACACCAATTCGCAGTCAGGAACTGAGCGTAAAAGTTTCTCAACGATAGCCGTACCTAGAAATCCAGTACTTCCAGTGATCGCTATACGACGTCCAGAGAGAGAATCAGAAATCATCATTACATTTCTAGCAGAAATACTCAAGACTTACCAAATGGTAGAAAAATCGGTTAGGTTGTGAACATGGCTCCAAGAGGTGAAACAAAGGAACGCATTCTGGCGAAAGCCTTAGAATCTTTCAGCATAATTGGGTATGACGGAACGTCATTAGATGATCTTGCCGAAGCACTTGACATCCGGAAACAAACAATTCTTTATCACTTTGTTTCCAAACGAGGATTATTGAACGCAGTTTTAGATGACAGTGTGAAGAAACTTACAGAATCGCTTGAAGAAGTATTAGCTTCCACTAATTCAAATCGAGACCGCATAGAAGACCTTGTCCGCTCAGTGTTTCGTGTTGCACTAGAGCAACCCCTTTTACTTGGCCTCTTACGAGAAGTTAGTCGCCCCGGATCACCAGCAGCACCAAGATTAAAAACTCAAATGTCACCTCTAATGAGTAGAGCAATTGCTTGGATGGAAGAAGAGATGGAATCAGGACGGATGAGAAGAACCGATGCTCAACTCGTATTGCTCAGCGCTTATTCAACAGTTGTAGGTTTAGCAACAGAGATCGAAATATTGCGAACTGCAGGCGTTGAACGAGTGCTACGCCCAGCAGCTCAAAGACGTCAAGAACTACTTAGTTTCTTACGAACATCTTTGACACCGCTCGAGAAGCAAACTATCTAGCCGTATTCCGTCTCTTCCTCAGGTGACGTTGGATGCCAAGATCCACAAGACGATCAATAAGACCAGTATAAGAAAGACCAGATTTTTCCCATAATCTTGGATACATAGAAATTGGCGTAAAACCCGGAATGGTGTTCACCTCGTTAAGAACTATTTCGTTATTTGAAGAAACAAAGAAATCTACTCTCGCCATGCCTGAACACCGCAGAGCAAGAAAAGCTTTCGCAGCAGTTTCTTGAAGAGCAACTACAGTTTCAGGATCAAGTTCCGGGTCATCAATAAGTTCAGCACTTCCATCTTCATACTTGTCGGCATAATCATAAAATTCTGCTCCGGGACGGATCTCTCCTGGACCTGAAACTTGCGGCACTCGGTCACCGAGAACCGCTAGTTCAATTTCCCGGCCAGAAATCGCTTCTTCAATAAGAACCCACTCATCGTATGCGGCAGCAAAAGCAAGAGATTTCTCTAACTCTTCAATATCTTCAGCTACGGAGACACCTATAGAAGATCCAAGATTTGCGGGCTTAACAAAAATTCTGGGTCCTAAGTCTTCAAAAATGTTTGAACATAAAGCGATCGAACCCTCACTTTTAAGCGGAGGTAAGTCATCAGCATGAATTCCACGATGCCGAGCCTGACGAATTCCATGATGATTGAGCACGTCTTTCGCAGCTAATTTGTCCATTGCCAAAGCTGAACCTAAAACTCCGCTACCTACATACGGAATATCAGCGATTTCTAGCAAGCCTTGTATCGTTCCATCCTCACCTAAAGGACCGTGAAGAAGGGGAAACACGACGGTTGTACCAGAACGACGTAACTTCATTAATTCAGGAAGAGGATCCCAATCGATTCCAGCAGGATCAAGTCCATCAGAGAAGTTGCCGCTTTTGAGAGATTCCAAAGAAGAAGTGGAGAGAGACCACTTGCCTTCTTTATCTATACCGACGGGAATTATTTCATAACGGTCCGGATCTGCTGCAGTCAACACATGTCGAGCAGAAACACACGACACATCATGTTCAGCACTACGTCCACCAAAAAGAACAACTAAATAATATTTGTCCATATAGGCATGGTAGAGGCAGTCTAAAGTGGAGGGGTGGCACCACTTCATCTCCTAAGCCTGTGAGACTCGTTATATGAGATTCACTGTTGCGCAAGTAGCGCAAGTCGTAGACGGAAAAATAGACGGAAAAGATCTAGAACTCGACGGCGCAACGCAAGATTCCCGAACCGTAACGCCCGGTTCTCTCTTTGTTCCTCTAGTAGCAGAACGAGACGGTCATGACTACATCGCTCAAGCAGTGCAAGCTGGAGCGTCCGCCTACCTAACAAGCGGGAAACAAGTAACGGACGCAACATCTATACAAGTAGAAGACACCGCTTCTGCTTTACTGAGCCTTGGCGCAGCAGCAAGAACATCTATTCAATCTCCCGTAATCGGAATAACAGGCTCAGTAGGAAAAACATCAGTAAAAGATCTAACTACATCAGTGCTTAGTCAACGCGGAACAACTCATTCAAGTCCACGGTCATTCAACAATGAAATAGGCGTCCCACTCACGCTGCTTAACACCCCAGAAGAAGTAACAGCAGTAATAACAGAAATGGGCGCTCGTCATGTAGGGGACATAAACAAACTTTGTTCTATAGCGAAACCAGATATAGGAGTAATAACCACTGTTGGGGCAGCTCACACAGAGATATTCAAATCTATTGAAGCAGTGGGCGTAGCTAAAGGAGAAATAATCGAAAACTTGCCTGCAAATGGCTGCGCAATCCTTAATGCAGATAATCAAGAAGTAATGAAACAAGCAACGCGAACTCGCGCCCAGACACTCACTTTTGGAGAAAAAGGAGAAATACGAGCCTCCGATATAGAACTTGATGAAGAGTTGCGCCCTTCATTTCAAATCGAAACACCTTGGGGAAGAGAAAAAGTATTTCTCCAAGTTCGAGGAAAGCACATGATCCCAAATGCACTAGCTGCATCAGCAATAGGTCTTTTCCTGAACATGGATCTTTCAGAAATAAGTGCCGGACTAAGTGAGGGAACACTTTCTCCGGCACGAATGGAATTCCAAACCGCGCCCTCGGGTCTATTAGTAATCAATGACGCGTATAACGCAAACCCTGTTTCTACCAAAGCCGCGCTTGAAGCATTAGCCTCCGTCAAAAAATCTGGACGTAAAGTAGCGGTGCTAGGACTCATGGCAGAACTAGGAGCCCAATCCTCACCAGCGCACAAAGAAGTTGCCGAATACGCTCAATCACTACAGTTAGAACTTTTAACGGTAGGAACTGATCTTTACGGGCAAGAACCCGAAGAAGATATCGATAAATCCCTTTCAGAACTAACAGACGGAGATGTCGTACTAATCAAAGGATCTCTCATCGCTGGATTGCAATCATTAGCAAAACGTTTAGTAGAGGAATAAGTCTCTAATCTTCACTAACCGGCATTTCTCGAGGACGAAGGGGAGTATTTGACTGATTCCACGTAGCTAGATCAGCCGCATCACACACGGGGCACAAATAAATCACTTCAATAGATTGAATAGATAATTGAGTGCCACGAGACTTCTCAACAATTGAGCGTGCCGCTTGGCGAAGATCGGTAGAACTACACGTAGGGCATGTAGGTGTCCGATCTCTCACCCAAGAGAAACCGCACGCGCCACACGAAACCTCAATTACTTCTTCACCCGGCTCACCAGAAATATGTCCAGAAAGATTCTCTTCCTCTCCGCATTGAGGACAGTCAACCAACAGCATGATTCCAAGTTATCTGGAACGAGAACTGAGGAAAAACGATATCTTTATCAGATATGTCTGGGCCAGTTACACAAAATGACCGAATAACTAACTTAGACACTGTCCGCGGGATAGCAACACTCTGTATTCTCATCATGAATGCTGTGATGTACGGCATCGGAGATGTCTCCTACTACAAACTTGACGCCCTAGGGACAAACAATGTAATTGACTGGATAGTAGGCATTTTTGGGGAAATCTTCATTGATCAAAAAGCTATGGCCATATTTTCCATGCTCTTTGGAGCAGGAATCGTATTATTCGCAGACCGAGCCGCAGCAAAAGGCAAACGCCACATTCCATTAAGCCTTTGGCGTAATTTCTTACTCCTCGTAATCGGAGGATTCCATGCATGGTTATGGGAAGGCGACATCCTCCGCATCTATGCAATATGTGCACCAATACTCCTCCTCTTAAGGAAGCAGAAACCAAAATTCTTATTACTGCTCGGTGGAGGAATGTTCGCCTTAGCAATTCTCATAGGAATAGCAACTCAACTCACGATCAGTGATCCAGTGAATGAACTTGGAGCGGGATACTGGATAGAAGGCGGCGCAATGAGCGATGCTGTCGGACTTTGGTTTATCAGCAACATCGGCCTTAGATCTCTCGGAGCAATGCTGATCGGGGTAGCGCTTTACCGAATAGGTTTCATGTCTGGAGAAAAAGAAAAATCTCTCTACACCCGAACTGCGATCTGGGGACTAGGTCTTGGAATACCACTCGCAACTACTGGAGTTATTTGGCAAGCAGCCGCTAACTATAAAACAGACATAGCCATTGTGGGTCAACTACCGAACGACGCAGCAACTATGCCTATGGCGCTGGCATTCATCTCACTCATAACCCTCTGGGATAAAAAACCCACAACGCCATTACATACCCGTATTCGCTCAGTAGGCCAGATGGCATTAACTAACTATCTAACCCAAACAATCATCGGAGTGACCGTTTTCTCGACCATTTTTGAAAGAGGAGAACTCGGTCGCGGCGCTGTCGCAATATTCATAATTCTCGTTTGGGCATTACAACTCATTTGGTCACAAGCATGGCTCACAAACTTCCGTTTCGGACCCAGCGAATGGATGTGGAGATGCATGACTTACCGAAAACTCCAACCCATCAAACGACAAAATCCCAAATAAGTGATCTCAAAATGGTAGAAAAAAAATTCTTAAGTCAGTCATACACATTAGAAACGCCAGATGACACTCTCGCCCATTATCAAGAGTGGGCAGAAACATACGATCAAGAACTCATAGAAAATAATTATGCTCAGCCACAAAGATGCGCAGAAGCACTCACAACCTATGCTCCGGAAAAAAACATAAGAGTCCTAGATATAGGATGTGGAACTGGACTCTCAGGATTAGCACTACAAAAACATGATTTCAACAATATTGAAGGATGCGATTTTTCGCCATTAATGCTGAAGAAAGCTAAAGAAACAAACTCTTATCAAAGACTTTTCGAAGCTGATATTAATCACAAACTAGAAATTGAAACAGAAACCTACGACGCTGCAGTAGCTGTTGGGGTTCTCAGTTTCGCTCATGTAAGAACCGAAGCAATACGTGAAATGCTACGAATCATAAAAATTGGGGGACTGTTAGTCATAGGCCTAAATGAGAAATATTGGGCAGAGGATCAAGTAGACGAAAAACTAGAGAAACTTTCACAAGAAGGACTATTAGAGATTCTTTCTCAAGAATACGGAGACCATCTACCAGGAACAGGCCTCGGTGGCTGGGTAGCTACTTTAAAGAAAAGATAGAGTTCTGCAATGATGAATAGTATTCCTGAAACACACCGTGATCTTTTAGAAAAACCCTCTATTTGGCATGTCGCTACTGTTGGGCCTAACGGCGAACCACAGGCTTCTCCGGTATGGGCTGATTATGACGGCATATATATACGTTTCCCTCACAAAATAGGTCGCCAAAAATGGAGGAACCTAAACAAAAACAGCAAAATCGCGCTCTCAGCCACAGACCCAGAGAATCCAGAACGGTATTTGGAGATACGCGGGGCATTAGTGGAATGGGAAACAGAAGGAGCGGTTGAATTTCTTGATCAGATGGCGAAGAAATATTGGGGAAAAGACGAGTTTCCTCGTGAGCATGTCGGCCGGTTAGAGGATCGAATAACAGCAGTTGTCAAACCTGAATACTGCACGACAATGGGATAGCACCTTTCCTAACTATTGGGTTGGCGCACATCGCTCTCCACGACCACACGATGCATAACTCGACGTTCAGGAAAATAGTCATCAACAGCGTAATGTTGTGAGCCTCGGTTATCCCAAAGAGCGATAGTTCCTGGTTGCCACCGAAGGCGAACATGAAATTGCGGACGATTAATGAGGTCAAGCAAATAGTTCAATAAGCGTCTACTTTCTGGTTGAGTCATACCCAAAATATGAACAGTGAAGGTTTCATTCACATTCACAAACGGGCGTCCAGTAACTGGATGATGATCAATAATCGGATGAACTGCAGAACCCACAGACTCCATACGTTCATTAATCCCATCAACACCCCCAGATTTATAAGCATGAGACCGAAAAGAACCCATGTCATGAACTGCAGAAAGTTCCTCTAAGTCTTTTCGCAAACCAGAAGGCAAAGCATCATGAACAGCGAAACAATTTGCCCACAGAGTGTCACCACCCACCGAAGGAATTTCTATGCCCTGCAACACTGAGGCAAAAGCAGCGTCTTGACTGAACGTGAGGTCAGCATGCCATTCGGCACTATCAGGAGGATTCTCCGGACCCATATCTAAGACCGTGACATGCTCAAATCCCTCAAGAGCTTCATAAGTATGGTGCCTTCCTTGGAGAGGGCCAAAATTACTAGCAAAACCACTGAGTTGTTCTGGAGTCACGTGTTGATCATGAAAAAAAAGTACAAGGTGCTTTAAAAGAGCGTCATAAAGAAAATCAGCATCGCTATCACTCAAGTCCTTAGAAAGATCCGCACCAGTGATGGTCGCTCCAAGATTAGGAGTGCACGGGGAAACTTCAATAAGTGACATTGTTGAAGAGTACTCCGATCACTCTTTTCCAGCTTGGTTGGCAAAAACTAAAAGCACCCCGGAACGCACGGACACTCCCACTTTTTCTTGCACTGAACAGTTAGACATACCGCGACCTTCACCCAACAAAAGGCTTTCATCATGAAGAGACCACTGCAATCCAGAAGTAGTAACACCAGAAGCTTCATTTCCCACTGGAAGAAGACTCACCGTCGTGCCCAGAGGGAGAACAACTTCAAGAGAATCATGAACAACCCAAACTTGGGACTCATCAATAAATACAGTTATCGCCATGTGCGCCCACTCCTGGCTAACAAGAACTAACAAGTTATTGAATGAATGATCAGCCCGCCCTTGAAAAGTCCCTACAACAGTGACCTTATTTGCACCAAGACTTGAGGCCTCCGATAAAGCCAATTCAAGATCAGTGAAATCTTTATCTATTGGATGCCGCACAACTTTCTTCGCGGAAGATTCACCCACGCTCGTCACAGAATCAAGATCACCCACAAGTAAATCAACGCCGTATCCGAACTTCAAAGCATGATCTGCGCCATGATCAGCCGCAATAACAAAATCTGCATCTAATTCCGGAAGAGACAAAGGAACAGGACCACCAGAAAAAATCACTACATGGTGTGTCATTTCTTATCAACTACTTTTGCGAAATAACGGCCACTTTCGTTTGAAAGCGAAATCTGAAGTTCAAAGCACTGACTCAAGTTCTCTCCACTCATCACTTCCTCTATTTTCCCCTGTTTAATCATCTGACCATTTGACATTAACGCCGCATGAGTAAAACCTTCAGGTATTTCTTCTACATGATGGGTTACCAAAATAACTGAGGGCCCAGAAGAGGCAGAGATTAATGAAGTAAGAGAAGCTAATAATTCTTCTCTTCCTCCGAGATCTAAACCCGCTGCCGGCTCATCTAGTAAAACAAGATCGGGATCAGTCATTAGGGAGCGGGCAAGAAGAACACGCTGCTTCTCTCCTGAAGATAAAACACCGAAATCGTGCTCAGTTCTATTACCGCATCCAACGAGATCAAGTAGAGAGCACGCGCGGTCACGATCATCATCAGAATATGAATGCCACCAAGGTTCAAGAGCACCATACCTAGCGGTCATAACTACATCACGAGCTTTGATAGTAGAACGAAAAGAATTTGATAAAGAAGCCGAAATGAAACCAACTTTGCTTCTTAATCCACGAATATCTACTCGTCCGAGAATCTGATCAAGGACTGTGACTTCACCTCGAGAAGGATGAAGGTGCAGGCCAGCAATTTGAAGCAGAGTGCTTTTCCCAGAACCATTCGGCCCGAGAACAACCCAATGTTGATTCGGCTCTACCTTCCAGGAAATCTTTTTTAAAGCAGAAACTCCAGCGAATTGTCGTTCAACTCCTTCAAATCGAATTACACAGTCAGACATAACTAACTAGAAAAGAGAACGCAAAAGGAGAGCGATAGCCCCCGCAGTTGAAAGAATGTAAATGAAGAAAGCAATCTTTCCAGAATCAACACGAGAACGTAAAGGACCTGAAATCAAAACTCCAATCACAGCGGCAGGCAGCAAAAGTAAAGAGTTCCAAATGTCACTCAACTCGAATTGACCACCCAAGATAAGCCCAAAGATAGATATGGAAGATCCAATGACAAAGTAAGGAGACATTGTCGCTCGAAACGAAGGACCAGGCAGATCCTTCAAAGCCAAAGCCATTGGTGGTCCACCGACGCCCACTGATGTAGCCATAAATCCACTTACCCCACCAGCAAGAGTCACAGTCTTTCTACTCCGAGGCAAAGAAAGACCACTTACTTGTAGAGCAATAGCAACTAAAAGAAGAACCCCAAAGAGGAGCCCTAAGCGGTCGGTGGAGATCAGACTCAAAGCTAATACTCCAAGAACGACTCCAGGTATTCGACCTATTAAGGCGGAGACTAACGCAGGTCGATCAACATTCCCGCGTTCACGCCACGCCAACATTAAATTCATGATTGGATTCACAATTAAAATGGGAATTGGTATAAGTTCAGGATTAATGAGAGCCAAAAGCGGAACAGCGAAGAGATTCGCCCCAAAACCAATAGAGCCTTGAATTGCAGCGGCAATAATAAATATCGAAATGACTAAAAAAATCTCTATAGGAGTCATACCAAATTTGATACTAACTCTTTTCACGCTCAACTATGAGCCTGCTTTTCATTTCGCTAAAGTAAAGACTTAATGAACACCGTCTCTGGTCTTCTCATCATGACAGCACTCTTGGTGCTCAACGCGAGTTTCGTGGCAGCTGAGTTCAGCCTGCTAGCTCTAGATCGAGCCCGAGTAGAAGCACAAGCAAACCAAGGTAGCCGAGTACATCGATCTCTTTTACGTGCTTTACAGCGTCTGACTCTAACTATGTCAGGATGTCAATTCGGTATTACGTTGTCGGCTTTGATGCTGGGCTTTGTCGCTGAACCAACAATGGCAAGATTGTTAACTGGCGATGACCACCCCACTGGATTGAGTGTTCTCCTGGCCATTTTTGTTGCAACAGTTCTTCATTTAATTATCGGCGAACAGGTTCCAAAATACATCGCACTCGCGGCACCAGAAGCAACTTCACGAAAGTTAGTTCCCCTGTTAGCCGGATACAGCGTCTTAGTGCGTCCTTTAGTGCGGCTACTCAACGGCACAGCTAACTCTGTTGTGCGCCGATTCGGTGTTGAACCTAGAGACGAAATAGATACCTCACGAACTTCGGAAGAACTTGAAACACTGATCACTGAAAGAGCTTCGAGTGTTTTAGACCCAGAAGAAGTTTCACTGCTCACTCGTTCGTTACGTTTTAGCGACAAGACCGCAGTCGATGCATTAATACCAAGAGTCGACATTGATGCCTTACAAAGAGCAACGCAGGTCTCCGATCTTATTACCCATGCTTTAGACACTGGCCGGTCAAGATTTCCAGTATTTGATAAGGACCTCGACGACATCATAGGGGTTGTCCATGTCAAGTCGGTTTATCGACTCTCACCAGAAGAAAGACGCAGCACACATGTATCCGAAATTATGCGAGACATTCTTGCTGTTCCAGAAACAAGAAAACTAGAAGAAATTCTGTCTGATATGAAAAATCGTCGGACACAGATGGCTGTAGTGATAGATGAGCACGGAGCAACTTCTGGGATTATCACTCTAGAAGACTTATTAGAAGAAATTTTAGGAGAAATAAAAGACGAATATGACAACGATTTGGCTGAAGCAGAACTGGAGAACCCAGGAAGCTTTCTTGTCGCAGGCCGCCTCAACTTTGAAGAAGTATTTGACTCAACAGGATTCAAAATACCTGAAGGACAGTACGAAACTCTCGCTGGATTTGTCTTAGAGAGACTAGGGCATTTGGCCGAACCTGGTGAAAAAGTCATAGACGGACAATGGACAATAGAGGTAGTCGAAGTTACGAGAAGACGAATTATCACGTTAAGGGTTACTTCGTCATGATTTTCATTGCCGTAATTCTTCTAATAGTTGTAAACGCAATTTTTGTTGCTGTTGAATTTGCTTTAATAGCAAGCCGACCCCTTCGTCTACAAGAAGCTGCGAAGAATGGAAAGAAGAGTTCTCGCCGAGCGTTAGAAGCACACAAAGATCTCCGGCGTCAAGTTTCTGGTGCGCAGCTAGGTATCACGGCAAGCAGTGTGATTTTAGGAATTACCGCTGAACCTTCTATTGGTCGGTTAATCCAACCCGTGGTAGAACTCTTCGGGGCCTCAGAAACTCTGGCTGAAAGCATTAGTTGGATCACTGCAATAGGTTTTGCTGGCATCGTACAGTTACTTCTCGGGGAAATGGTGCCAAAAAATCTTGCGGTGACTGCTCCAGAAAATACTTTGCAGCGACTGATTTCTATACATCGAGTATTTGTTTTATCTATGACCCCACTCATTTGGATATTAGACAAATTGTCAACACTTCTTGTTAAACCATTTGGCTATACCCCAGTTGATGAAATCAATCATGCTCTAGGTGTTTCAGAACTTTCAGCAATTTTTGATTCATCACATGAAAAAGGGTCTATCGATGAATTTGAACACGAGTTACTTACCAGTGCATTGGACCTAGGAATTCACCCGATTCAAGAGATAGCTATTCCTCGGGAAGAAATAGTTGCAGTGAATAAAGAAATGACAATTGCCGAAATAGAACAACAGATCTTAAAGAGTGGCCACACACGAATGCCGGTTATAGGGGAGACTCTCGATGACATAATTGGAATGGTGCACGCGAAAGATCTTCTTCAGTACGGACCAGAGATGCAAAGTTCAATTCTTCCAGAAGGCTCAATCCGAGAATTAGCGATAGTTTCACCAGACATAACCCAAGAGGATGCATTGCTACTTATGAGAAGCAACAGGAACCATCTAGTGGTGTTGCAGAATCCTGTTTCAGAAACTGTTGGACTTGTAACGATGGAAGACGTTGTTGAGGAATTAGTAGGAGAGTTTGAAGACGAAACAGATGCTGAGGTTCTTTAAATCTCTTTAGGCTCCTATGGCGTGGAAGCCTCCATCTACATGAATCATCTCACCGGTAGTTGATGGAAACCAATCAGAGAGCAATGCAACACATGCACGTGCTACTGGATCAGGATCGTGAATATCCCACCCAAGTGGAGATCGCTCACCCCAAACTTCCTCAAACGCAGCGAAACCGGGGATACTTTTTGCAGCCATAGTTCGGATAGGTCCAGCAGCAACCATATTTACGCGTATGCCCTCTGCTCCCAGAGATTTCGCTAAGTAACGAGAAGTTGACTCTAAAGCAGCTTTTGCTACCCCCATCCAGTTGTAAGCCGGCCAAGCAAAACGTGCATCAAAATCCAGACCCACAATAGAACCACCATCAGTCATTAAAGGGCGGACGACTTCAGCAACAGTCTTTAGCGAGTAGGCAGAAATTTCCATAGCTACCGACACGTCTTCCCAAGTAGGGGTCATGAAATCTTCCCCAAGGCAAGCTTCAGGAGCGAAACCTATGGCGTGTAAAGCTCCATCTATTCGACCCCAAGATTCAGTTAGTTCATTTTGTAAAGCGGAGGCTTGCTCGGCTGACGTGACATCAAATTCAAGCACCTCTGGCACTACAGGAAGCTTCTTAGCGGTTCGTTGAGTCAGACGCATTCCACGACCAGCCCCAGTCAAAATGATCTCCGCACCCTGTTCTTGAGCTAAACGAGCAACAGAATATGCCAATGAAGCATCAGTAAGAACACCGGTTATCAACAACTTCTTATCGTCAAGAATACCCATGCAACTCTCCCATACATGACCTAATTTTTTAGTTATCCTCTATCAAGACCTTACCTGTCAGAGGCGAAAATATGTGACAGACTTTTATTCCCACAAGATTGCCCCCTGCATTGACTATTCTCAAGACAGTATGAGTGATATAAAAATAACCCTTCCAGATGGCTCTTCTCGAACCTTGCCAGAAGGTTCCACGGGGCACGACCTTGCGGCTGACATAGGTGCAGGATTAGCGAAGGCTGCCCTCGTAGTTAAAAAAGACGAAGAACTTCATGACCTAAGTGCCCCGTTAGAAGATGGGGATGTAGTAGCGATAGTCACTCAGGAAACTGAAGAAGGGCTAGAAGTCCTAAGGCATTCAACTGCTCACGTACTAGCCCAAGCAGTATTGGACCTCTGGCCAGATGCTACCTATGCCATAGGTCCTCCTATAGAGAATGGGTTTTATTACGATTTTTATTTACCAGGCAATGCTTCCTTCAATCCTGAAGATCTTGAAGTGATTGAAAAAAAGATGCGAGAAATCGTTAAGGCTGATCAGAAATTTCATCGGCATGAAATAACAACGGATGAAGCACTAAAACTTTTTTCTAATCACGAATATAAGAAAGAGATCATCGAGAAAGTTTCTTCAGGTGGAAGTGATCAGGAACTATCTTCAGAAGTTAATTCAGATGGAACCGTGAGCTACTACCAGAATGACGAAGGTTTTATTGATTTGTGTTTAGGGCCTCATGTTCCCTCCACGGGGAGGCTTGGACACTTTGCTTTACAAAAGGTAGCCGGGGCTTATTGGCGTGGTGACACAAATAGGCCAATGCTACAAAGGATCTATGGAACGGCTTGGGCTAATAAAAAAGATTTAAAAGAACACCTAGAACGGTTAGTTGAAGCTGAAAAAAGAGATCATCGACGACTCGCCTCCGATCTAGATCTGGTTTCTTGGCCAGAAACGCTTGGGCCTGGTTTAGCAGTATGGCATCCCAAAGGGGCACTTGTTCGAAAGATAATTGAAGACTACAGCCGGGAACGACACGAAGCTGGGGGATATGACTTCGTTTACAGTCCCCACATTGCTAAATCTGTTCTCTGGGAAACGAGCGGGCATTTAGATTTCTACGCCGAAGGAATGTACCCCCCAATGGAACTCGATGGGGCATCTTATTACCCCAAGCCAATGAACTGCCCATTTCATGTAGCGGTCTACCAAAGCAGCCAACGCAGTTACCGTGAACTGCCTTTACGGTTTTTTGAATTAGGAACGGTTTACCGGTATGAACTCTCAGGAGCTATCCACGGCTTATTAAGAAGTCGTGGATTCACTCAAGACGACTCCCATATTTTCTGCACTCGTGAAGACATAGAAAAAGAGCTTGCTTCTCTTCTTAATTTCACTCTTTCCGTTCTCCAAGCATTTGGGTTCACTGATTTTCAAGCCAAGTTGTCTACCCGCCCACAAGAAAAATCTGTTGGAGAAGATGAACTTTGGAACTCAGCCACAGATGGACTAAGGGCAGCCTTGGAATCAGCCAATTTGGAATACATCGTTGATGAAGGAGGAGGAGCCTTCTACGGTCCAAAAATAGATGTAGACATCACCGATGCCATTGGTCGATCATGGCAACTCTCCACAATCCAACTCGATTTCAATCTGCCAGAACGTTTCGAGCTCGAATACGTAGGAACAGATGGAAATCGTCATCGCCCCGTAATGATCCATCGAGCATTAATGGGATCGATAGAAAGATTCTTTGGAGTCTTACTAGAACACTACGCAGGAGCGTTCCCCACCTGGTTAGCCCCAGAACAAGTTCGGATCTTGCCGATCGCAGAAGAACATGATGACTACGCCCACGAATTACTCCAAAAACTAACCACTGCTGGATTCCGAGCCACGATTGAAGCAGCAACCGACCCCTTAGGTAAGAGAGTTCGAGAAGCAAAAGTTGAAAAAATCCCGCATGTTCTCGTAGTAGGAAAAGATGACGTGGCCAACGAAACAGTAGGAGAGAATGTTCGTGGGTCTGACGAACCGGAACGTGATCTGCCGTTTACCGAATTTCTTTCCCGATTAACCGCAGAAGTCGAAGAACGCCAGTGAGCAACTTAGAACATCTATGGGCTGGATGGAGACAGGCATACATAAAAGGTGAAAATAATCAACAGTCATTGATTGATATCCCGGAAGGAATCTCAATCTTTTCAGCCATAGAAAAAAGCGGCCTTCCAGACGAAGAAACTCTTATTATTCACCGCGGAGAAACCTGCTTCGCTTTACTGAATGTTTATCCCTACACCACAGGGCACACAATGGTCATTCCATTTCGAGAAGTAGAGAACCTAACTGACCTCACAGACCAAGAACACAATGAACTCTGGAACCTCGTTAGAAGAACCGTGCAATCTTTAGAAAGAGCTTATAAACCTGACGGCATCAACGTTGGTCTCAATCAAGGAAAAGCAGCGGGCGCAGGAATCCCAGAACATCTCCATGTTCATTGTCTTCCCCGCTGGTCAGGCGATACAAATTTTTCAACAACAGTTGCAGGAGCAAGAGTACTTCCTGAATCTTTAATGGATACTTGGACTCGATTACGCAAGGAATGGAATAAATGAAGTCAAAAAAATTTCTTCTCTGCTTGACAATTCTTTTGTTGGCTGCATCCTGTTCAAGTGAAAAATCAGAATCAGAACCCAGCACAGAGCCAGAAGAAGTAGCTTCTACTACAACACTGGAATCCATGACAACGACACAACCAGACACGACGACTACTGAAACAGAATCAGAAACCGCTTCTGATCCGATCTTCATCCCTGAAGACATTGAATGGGCTACTTGCTACGGAATTTATGAATGTGGCGATCTTCAAGTTCCACTTAACTATTCTGACCCAAATGACGGACTCATAAATATTGCATTAATTCGTATATCAGCGATAAGTGAACCTTATTTAGGTCCGCTACTCATTAATCCTGGCGGACCAGGTGGATCAGGAGTTGAATTAGTAGGGGAATACGGTGAAATCTGGGAATGGGCCTTTTCTTCTAATTTTGATGTAATAGGGTTCGACCCACGCGGAGTTGGATCAAGCGATCAAGTGAACTGCCCCAATGATCCAGACAGTGACGAGAATTGGTTAGTGGAAGATGGTGAAGACACAACAGAGTTCTTCGTTGAAGCAGTAGAGCATGTAGAGGAATGCAGGGAGATGAGTGGTGAACTCTTCTACCACGTTGGAACAAACAATGTTGCACGCGACATGGACAGTATTCGTGAAGCTATAGGAGCAGAAAAAATCAATTATCTGGGATATTCGTATGGCACAAGAATAGGTGCGGTGTATGCGTCACTCTTCCCAGAGCGAGTACGAGCAATGGTGCTCGATGGCCCGGTATCTCCAGACGAACATCCGAGCGCCTTTAGCCCGATACAGGGTCTGGGTTTTGAAAACGCGTGGAATCGATTCGCAACGGACTGTCTTTACCGAATGTCGTGTGAACTCAAAGAGTACGGGGGGGCTGAAGAAGCATTTTTTGCTGCAGCAGAATTACTAAAAACCGGGAATATTCCAACCGACAATGGTCGAGAACTCACAAGATCAGAATTTGTATTCGCCACTGGGGCTGCTCTTTATAGTCCTTCTCTGTGGCCAGATTTAGAGAATGGCATTATTGAAATATTGGAAGAAGGAACAGGGACAATGCATCAACGTGTACTTGATGAATATGAGGGAAGGAGAGAAGACGGAAGCTACGACAATTCCAATGCTGTTTTATTTCTAGTCAATTGTACGGATGATCCCTTACGGCCTGCAGAAGACGAAATAGCTGAAGCAGCGGATGAAATAGCCGATCAATTAGAACATTTCGGTTCTCTTTGGCGTTCAAGTACGGACTGTTACGGAATGCCACCTTCACTAGACCCGCTGCATGTAGAGAAAGCTGAACTTGAAACTCCCGCTTTAGTGGTTGCTTTAGAAGGAGATCCAGCAACACCTATGGATTGGGCTCGAGGGTTGACGGACTCTATAGGCGAAGCAGTTTTGATCACAAGTGACGGGGACGGGCATGGCGCATTCTTGTCGAACAGCGAATGCGTAACAGATGTCGTCTTTGAGTACTTGTGGTACCTAGATGTTCCTGCCGATGGATGGTCATGCGAAGAACCAAACTAGTTCTGTATCTACTACTTGTCGGCTTGTTAATTACAGGGATCCTGACCGGAGTTCTTCATCCAAGCGCAATAATTTTCTTGTTTGTTCTCTGGTCCGTGGTCGTGCTCATAAGTCAAGTCGCCGAGCGTCACAGTCAAAAAGATAGGTAAAAGTAATCATCAGATTCAATAGGTAAAGTAGGCTCATGCGAAAAATATTATTCATCTTGATAACAGCCCTTGTAGCCTTTGGCTGCTCCTCAGACAAAAGTTCCGTAGTTGAAGAAACAGTAGAAGTGTCGTCGACAACTGAAACGCCAACAACTGCTGCTGAAGAGGAAGCGGTTGAAGAAGAAGCCGTTGAAGAAGAAGCGGTTGAAGAAGAAGCGGTTGAAGAAGAAGCCGTTGAAGAGGAAGTGGTTGAAGAAGAAGAGGCTGAAGAGGAAGAGGCTGTATCCGCGTGTGACTCATGGGATGCTGATCCAAAAGTGACGGTTGGCTGGCCCGGATCTTCAGGAGATTTCTCAGGGCCAAGCATTCAGGAAACAGCTCGAATTGGCGCACATGAAGGTTATGACCGTTGGGTTTTAGAATTCCGCCCCGGAAATACCCCTCCAACGGGATGGGAAATCCGGTGGACTGGAAACTATATTGATTCAGACGTTGGAGAAGAGAGTTTTGATCCAACGGAAGAGGTAGAAGGTTTAGAGTACTTAACTATCAGGATGCTTTCTTCAAGTGGATGGGCGTTACCAGAGGAAGAATGGTATGACGGGCCACGGGATTTATATGGATCTGATGCAGGAACAAGCAACTTGATGCAGGCATCACTTATGGGAGATTTTGAAGGCTACTCAACTTGGGCAATAGGAGTAGATCATGAAGCACCTTTCAACGTGTTTACTCTTGCGGAGCCGGCACGATTAGTTATAGATATTTGTCACTAACTAATCCAAAGGAGGAAGAGTCCCTTCCTGCATTTTGAAAAGAAAATAGTCACTTCCAGTTATTGTTGACGGGTCACAACCTGGAGTGCGGATATTTTCAAGTTGCTCCCAGATCATTCCATCGGAAGAAACTTGATGCCTCATTCCGTCAAGGGAACACGTCAGCAAACGAAACATTCCATCTTGATATGACAGATCCGGAACACCTCCTGTCACAGCAGTGATTAATTCAAAAGTACCACCTGGTTCTTTACGAAAAACTTCACTCTTTGGGTTTTCTTCCGACAGAATTCCAACCGCTAACCACCAAGTTTCTTCAATAATCACTACGGATGGGTCAAAACGGTCTTCCATATCAAGTAGAGCGTATTGTGAAGAAAAATTCTGCCCATCATTAGAAGTGAGATAGCAAATCGGACCAGGGGGGCCTTGTCGGAGAAAACCATCTAGAACAATCAAGCCGATAGTTGACCCATCAATAAGAACAGCATCAGGATCAACCATCCCAGAAAAAACTTCCCCGTCAACAGTTATTGGACCATGGTCAGTAAACACATCTTCTTCCAAAGTCCCATGATGTATCACATGATCCTCTGCAGCTACCCACCAAATATGAATAGTGTCTCCGATCATCAATCCATCAGCTACCGACGCTTGCTCTACAAGAAGTTCAGAGTCGGCAATTCTTGTGTCTTCAAGTTGACCAATCCAAATCTCATGAGAACTCAAAGGTTCCGCATACTCAGGTGGGCCATGACCGTCCTCACTGCATTCAGCTAAAGGTGTGGTCGTGGTAGTAGGGGCAAGAGTTGTAGGGGGGGAAGTGGTAGTTGTTGAAATTGGTGCGGGTTTAGAAGTTGAAGAAAGAGAGGGCGCCGTGGTTGAGGTGGAAGGTGGACTCACATCTTCTTGATCCGATCCACCCGAAGAGTTCGAACATCCGTAAGTGAGGGATATAGAAAGTAGGAGATAAAGAAATTTCTTCACAGAAAGAACTTAGTGCATGGTCTAAGATTAAACCATGAAAAAATTGGGCCTCATTTCGATACTCCTTTCTGTACTTTTGATCCTGACCTCTTGTATGAAGGTGACCATGTCACTTGAAGTAGACAAAGATGGCAATGGAACAATGGAGGGAAGTTTTCTTTTCAGTAAAAAAGTTGCTCAGATTGCAGAGATGAGTGGTGAAGACACTGGTGATTTCTGCTCACAAGTAACCGAAGATGAAATGGGAGTCGCTCCGCCAGAGGGAGCAGATGAAGTAACCCTTTTTGAAGATGACGATTGGTGCGGGTATTCGTTTATTGGCACTTTCCAAGACTTTAAAGTCCCTGATAGTGAAGATGAAGCTGCTCCTTCTTTCACCGTAGCAGGCGATGAAATCACATTTTCAATGGAAATGGATATAGGGGAACTTGGGCTAGGTGGAATGTCGGAAGACGCTGAAAGCGACGGAATTGAATTCCAACAAATGATGGAAATATTTGATATCCCAGAACCTGAGTTTGTTGTTGCTGTAACTCTGCCAGGTGAAGTGACAGCCCACAATGCTGACTCCATAGAAGGTTCCACCCTCACGTGGAACATAGATCTACTTGATGAACAAGAATCTGGAAGTTTAAGCGCTACTGCAGATATGTCTTCCGGGAGTAGCAGTAGTTCAAATACAGGAACAATAATTGGTATTGCTGTAGGTGTCGCAGTTGCGTTATTGGTAGTAAGGCAACGAGTAAGTGCCAAGAAATTAGATGTTTCTGAAGAAGATGACCCAATCTTTGAATAAATTTTCTTATCTCGATTTACTATTAAATGATGCGCAGAACTTTTCCTCTTAAAAGAATTACGCGGGGCTTCCTTCAACGAAGAGGTAAAGGTACCGTTTTTGTTCTTTCCGGTGGGGCAGTACGAGGGGCAGCACAAGTAGGGATGCTTCGCGCTGCACTAGAAGAAGGAATATTCCCAGACCAGATAGTTGGAGTTTCTGCAGGAGCGCTCAATGGTTTGTCTTTAGCGTCGAACCCAACTTTGCAGCAAATAAGTGTTTTAGAAGAGGTATGGAAAAAGACAGCGGATAAGTCACCCATTCGAGGAAGTCTTGTACGTAATCTTGCAGCGATAATTCGTGGGAAACCGAGTTTCGACAATGGAGAACGGCTTCGTGAACTCATTTCAGAGAACATCCCGGTTCAAGATATAAGTCAAACCAAAATTCCATTTCACTTAGCGACTACAGCGGCATCTACAGGGAGGCAAGTTTGGTGGCGTAAAGGACCAGCGGTTGACTTGCTTTGTGCCTCAGCAGCGATGCCAGGCGCCTTACCAGCAATAGAACTTTCTGACGGTGACTATCACCTTGATGGAGGGGTCGTTTCAAATATTCCACTACGGTACGCCTGTTCTTTACGTCCAGCACGACTTGTTGTTTTTGATGTAGCTGCGGGCTTCCTACCACCGGAAAAGCAAACAGCTTTGTCGATTATGATGACCGGATTCCGAGCCGCTACGGCAGAGGTAACGCGTCAGGAGTGGAGAGATATTCCTGAAGGAATAGAGGTAATACATTTTCGTTTACCTCTTGATAATCACGGAATAGATGACGATTTTCGTGAAGCGCCACAACTCATGAATCTTGGCTACATGACCGCATTCGAAACTTTGAATTCTTTGAAACGAAATACTACGAGAACGATGACTTAGGATTCTGAGATGCTGAGTAGCGTGACCGTGCCAGCAGTCCCGTCCACTTCAACCATTGCTCCTTCAGGAATTTTTTCTGTAGCGCCTTCTACGGCAACAACACAAGGAATGCCAAGTTCCCGAGAAACAATAATCGCATGAGACATCAACGCCCCTACGTTCACAACAACCGCTCCCGCGGGCAGAAACAATGGAGTCCATGCAGGATCAGTTAATGGAGCGACAAGCACGTCACCAGGTTCTAGGTTCAGAGCATCAGCAGGATCCATAACGATACGGGCTCGACCTCTAGCTATCCCACTACTACCCGCATTACCAACGAGAACATCCCCCGTTTTACTGGGCTGAATGGCGTCAACCGACTCTTTTATTTTCTCTGACTCTTCGAGGGTGAGAACCTCCTCTTGGGAACTGATAAAGAACGGGGGAGTGATTTCAGAAAAACGATCAAAAAGAATGCCCCTTTCCTCAATTACTGAAACATAGTTTTCTGGACTCTCTAAGTAATCTGGAAGTTCTTCAAAAGGATCTAGTAGAGCCACCCTTACAGGATCGGGGTTACCGCCACGCTCAGCTGCTCTTCTAACCAATTCACGATACACCTGTTTCGCTGGAAGATTGACTCGAACAGCGCGATCACGAGTAGCTTCGCGTGCTTGTGCCCAAAAAGGAGCAGCTTTGAGTGCCTTGTCAAACTGGATTCGATCCAATAAACCAAGATGAGGACGAACTTTTTCTGCTGCAGCTAAGCGTTTCTGCTCGTTATCTTCGAGTCGAAGAGAAGGCGAAAGATCATGTTCTGCAATTCTCATACGATCTAGTGCCATTAACGCTAATTCGGGTGTGTTCTCCCAATTCCTTGAAGAAATTTCCCAATCGTTTGGCCCGCGATGGCCATGCGCATCTATGAAATCCTGAAACAAATCAAAGAACTTTTCAGCTTCTGGTTTGCCTTCTAGACGCTCCAATAATCCCTCTACTCCTAAATCAAATTCCGCATCAACAACAGGCATCTCTTTTACAGACTTCGCTATCCGGTAAAGATCGTTTGAATATTGTGCAGAATGCACATCTCCTGAAGCCCCAACCAAATGTGTGACTAGCCCAGGCTCTCCAGCAGCAGCGCTTGCATCAGCGAGAGTCCCTGATACAACAGCAGCGAGAGCTGAAGAAAGCATATGGTTCCTGAAAGCAGGGAAGAAGGCATCGGGAAAGGTGTGAAGAAAATCAATCAATTCTTTATCAGGTGCGTCAAGTGAGGGGCGTTTTTTCTCGTACTCTGAAGCTATTTCAAAACTCTCTGTAACGATGTCAGGTAGTTCGTTTGCATTTAATGCATTGAGAACTACTTTCAGAATCTTCAGCGAAGAGAAAAAACTCTTATCACCTTTCTTTGGAACATATTTGGGCGGGTTTCCCTCCCCAAAGAATGAGACATCGATAGCTTCTGCTGAACTACCTGGAGCGCGAACACCCATCATTCGCAAATAGGAAAGGTTTAAATAGACATATCCTCCGTAAAGGCCGATGATGACAGGATCTGACGAAGAGAAATCATTTGATTTCAATAAACCAAGAGTTCGGTAAGCCTCTCGCCAAGCTTTTTCGCCAGAAAGTACACCCAATTTATAACTTAAGGGAGTAACTACTTCGGGGAATACTTCACCCACGTTCCCCCGAGTGTTTATTGGCCATCTCGGATCAATAGTTCCTTCAATTATCCACTGAGTTCCCACTATGTGCTCCTTTGTTTCTGCTAAAGGAACTTACTGTTAGAGGCAAATTAAAGCAAAGGGAAAAATATTTTTGCATCTCTCGTTATTCAACGCGAGAATGGAAGCAGTTCACGATTGGGTGTACGTGCTTGACGGAAACTCAAGCGTCTCCCGTAGGGAATCGTTAACTCGGGGATCAAATAGTTATCTCTGGATTGCGCCCGTCTCAAGATGGAGACGGGTGCCTTCGCGTCTGGGTGAACTAAATTGTCGTTATTAATAAAGAAACCCTGATATTAATCAGGGTTTCAACTTATTACTGAACGTATTTGTTCAGACTTTACGAACCTCAAGGGCTTCTGGTCCCTTGCGTCCTTCGCCAACTTCAAATTCTACTTCTTGTCCTTCATCCAAGCTTTTATAGCCAGAACCATCAATATTTGAATAATGAACAAAGACGTCTTCGCCTTCTTCGACGGAAATAAAACCGTATCCTTTTTCAGAATTAAAAAATTTTACTGTGCCACGTGGCATGGTATTCACTTTCTTTGATTTATTAACCGGGCCGTGGTTGGCACGATTTGCAAAGTCTACGCGAGAAGTAGGCAATAACCGTTCATCCTCATACGCAGAATTTCTTTGAAGGTGGGCGCGGCGAGCTTTACGGTTAGGCCCATCGGGCCCCACCGCAGCTAGATGCCTGTCTTTTCGTCTCGGTTTTTTCTGGTTCTGTTTTTTTCGATTCTGAGTTTTTTTAGTTTCCTGAAAGTGAGGAGGCTTCTTTTGCTTCCTTAGAGAATCATCAGAAGTAGAACTGTTGTTCTTTGGTTTATTTTTTTTGTTCTCGGACAGAGATTTTCCAATAGGGGGAAGGTAGTCCTTCAGCGAAAATGGAGTGGGTGAGGAAATTTCTTCCTGGAGGTCGATCTTTTGTTGCATCCTCTTTGCCTCTTTTATCTGATTTGGTAAAAGCAAAGAAATTACAACTCCGTTTCTTCCAGCTCTAGCTGTTCGTCCAGATCGATGAATATACGCCTTGTGATCCTCCGGAGGATCAAAGTGCATTACAGCAACAACATCATCTACATGTATTCCTCGAGCTGCAACATCCGTTGCAATCAGAACTTGTACTTTATTCTTTGTAAAATCGTTGAGCGCTCTAGATCTTTGGTTCTGACTACGACCACCATGGATAGCTGCTGCTTTGATTCCTGATTTTGACATTTGTTTTGTAAGACGATCAACACCATGTCGGGTTCTGCAGAAGACGATAGCTGGCCATGCAAAGTTAAGAGTTTCAGCTGCTACTTCAAGGCGATTGTCTTTATCTACTTTCCAAAACATGTGATGAGCTGCAGTTATGTCAGGAGTTTCATTACCTACCGTATGAGTAACCGGATTATTTAGGTGTTGTTTAATTAGTTGTGCAACATCCCCATCTAAAGTCGCAGAGAATAAAACGGTTTGGCGCTCTTTGTTGGTTTGGTTAAGTAAACGATTAACAGAGGGCATGAATCCCATATCTGCCATACGGTCAGCCTCGTCGAGTACGACTTTTTCCACTGAAGAGAGGTTCACCGCTTTTTGTTGAATTAGATCCTCAAGTCTTCCCGGACAGGCTACAAGTATGTCTACTCCCTTCTTTAGAGTGTGTAGTTGGGCGCCATATCCAACACCGCCGTAAACAACTCCAACGCGAACGTCGCGTGAGAGAGAACGCAATTCTGTATAAATTTGCTCTGCAAGTTCACGAGTTGGAGATAAAACTAAGGCGTGAGGATATTTGGATTGTGAGCGTTTAGAAGAAACGATAAGTGGAATACCAAATGCCAGAGTTTTCCCTGATCCAGTGGGAGCGCGACCGCAAACGTCTTTTCCGGCGAGTAAGTCACTGATAGTTGCTGATTGAATCTCAAAAGGTTTATGGATACCCCTTTGTTCCAAGTCTTTACAAATAGACGCGGGAACGCCTATTTCTGAAAAAGTTGAAGTCATGTTTTCCTTTGCCCGCGTCAGCGGTTGCTATAAGTTCGCGTTCTTTTGAAGACCGAGATAGATGGTTAGGTGGCTCACTTGACGAATAACTACACCTGTCCGCGAACCTTCCAGCAATACATCACTGGAACACTGACTAGTTTACCTGAATGAGAGCGTAATTAGTGTTAAAGAAATTAATGCTGTAGTTGATGTCTCAATTTTTTATTTAAAGGTTCTTCAAGAAATCTGAAACTTAAGCCAGCGACAAGAACTGATCCACAAATACTTATTAGAAGCAACGAGAAGAAATTCCCTGTAAGTTCCGGCCAGTCCAGCCAACTATGCGCCCAAGTCAAGAACCCCTGATGCCATAGGTATATGCCGTATGAAATAGATCCAAGATAAGCCATTGGACGTGATGAAAAGAAATCTAAAATCTTGTTTGAGGTGTTGGACTTGAAAACAAGCGGGATCAATAAACAAGCCCCAATAATCCAATAGAGGGTCTGTCGAGCCATATGAGTTTTCAAATTCAGAAACCAGGGCTCACTACCAAACCCACGTGGCAAATTTAATTGAGTCGAAACCAGCCAAAACAAGGCTGCACCAATGATCCACCACAAGAAAGGTTGGCGTACAAAAAATTCTGTCGCTCTCCTAACTTTCGGTTGCTTAGTTTCCCACGCTGATATAACCGCTAAGACCATGCCGATAGAAAAAGTGTCTAAATAAGAAGGCATCCAAAGATCTGCACCTGAAGCCCACCAGCTCCCAGAATCAGGGGCAATTTTTGTTAGCAGAAATCGGAAAGCGTAACTAAATAAGCTCAATCCAAAGCAAAGGAGGATCAAGAAGCGTGCTTGGCTATCAACCGATTTATTTCTTGTTAGTCGTCTAGCTAAAAGAGCGAACAAAGGGAGAAGCAAATAGAAACTCAGTTCTGTAGCCAAACTCCAAGCCTGACTAATTCCAAATAAACCCCAAGTTGGATCATAAATTTGTGTCAGAGACAAAGCCATGGTCACTTGACCGGCCCCAATTAATTGGATAGCACCAAAACCGAGGAGAACAAGTAAAGCTAGCCAATAAGCAGGGTAGATACGGCAAATTCTACGAATCCAGAAATGACCGATTTTGTCGGACGAGGTTTCTTCAAATTGATTAAGGACAAATGGTCGGAAGAGAAGGAATCCTGAAAGAACGAAGAATATTGAGACACCAATGTCCATGCGACTAAAAAATTGACCAAAAAAATCACTGCGGAAAGTTAAGCCGCTGGAGAATCCGGCGTGATGAACAACGATCAATAAAGCGCCAAAAGCGCGAAGACCATCTAAACCTTCAAACCAGAATTTTGGTTTTGAAGTTTTTACTGCTGCAGAGTTAGTCATAACTGAGCCTTAAATAAAGGAATAGTCGTCAAGAAACAATAGCAATTCTGTACACCCTGAACGAGAAGGGTAAAAAATGATTCCAAGAATATTTGTATACGTGTCTTGTTTGCTTTAGTTTTTCTTTAATGGTTGGGATTACAACTGAAATTAAAAAGGGATTAGAAAGGTGTGTTGCTGCGCCAGAAGATGCACATACTCTCCCTGCTGCTTGTTATGTCGACCCGGAAATTTATGAGATAGAACAAAACCTTCTCTTCCGTTCAGGTTGGGTAGGTCTGGGTCGTTCTGATCGATGGAAAAATCCAGGAGACTATTCCGCTCTTGAAATAGGCGGGGTTCCCGTCGTTGTCACTCGAGACGAAAATAAGAAACTTCGAGCCTTCGCTAACACTTGCCGGCATCGCTCTTCTCAAATTATGACTGGGGAAGGAACATGCTCCCGCTTTCGTTGCCGCTTTCATTTCTGGACTTATGCGTTAGACGGAAGACTCATAGGAGCACCCAGTATGCACAAAACTCCCGGTTTCGAACAAGAAGATTTCGGACTTAAAGAATTTGCATTAGAAGAAACACTCGGGTTTGTTTTATTAAGTTTGGAAGAAAAACCAACAAACCTTCATACTTGGCTGGGAGACTTCACGGACGTTCATGCGCCGTGGCCAGCAGAAGAACTTGTTACTACTCGGCGTAGAGAATTTACCGTGGATTGCAACTGGAAAGCTTTCGCTGAAGTATTCAACGAGTACTATCACCTCCCTTATGTTCACCCGGTCAGTATTGGAACTACCTATAACGAGCCAGATGAAGCTGAAGAAGTGAATGGAGCTTTTGCTACTCATTTTGGAACAACTGAAGGCACAGGTGGTCTTTTAGATGAACAGCAAGGAACAGGCCAAGAATTACCGGTGATGGAAACTCTTACCGGCAGACTACGTTCTGGAGTTCGTTACTCGTGGATGTTTCCAAATATTGTGACTGCTTTTGGTTCCGACGCAATGTGGATGTACGAAATATACCCAGAGTCAGCTGATCGAAGTAACTGTGCGATGACGGTATGTTTCCCTCAAAACACAATTGATGAAGAAGATTTTGACGAAAAATCTGAAATCTATTATGAAAGGTTTGAGGCGGCATTAGAAGAAGACATACCAATGCTTGAACAACAACACGCCGGTATGAAATCACCGTTTGCTCAACAGGGAAGATACTCCTACCTCGAACCAAGTGTTGCAAGATTTGCTTCTTGGTATGCCCAATCGCTTCTCGCTAATTAGTCATCCCATAAATGACGCCTGTTTGCTTTACGCTCGCTTTGTTCACGCTTGTTTTTTAATCGTTTTTCAACAGAACTTCTTGTCGGTCGGGTCTTACGTCGTGGCGCCAACTCGACAAGAGCATCTTTGAGTTTAGATTCAAGACGTTTCAACGCAAGTTCTCTGTTTCGGAACTGAGAACGATGACGATCAACAGACACTTTCACAACTGAACCAAGTTTGTTTAGAAGCACTTTTCTGACATCTTCTTCAATGCCATGAGCGTTTACTAGATCAATTGAAGCGTCAACTCGACTATTTACGCGGTTGGCATGCTGCCCACCAGGGCCGCCCGCGGGACCGAATTTCCAGGAAATATCTGAAACGGGAATTCGGCATTTAGGTCCACAAGAAAGAAATTGGTCGTTTCTGGCCATAACCTACCGTAGAACAACCGATAAGGTCCGTGAACGATGGGTATAAAAATAAAAATCCAAACATTTATTGCAAGCTTGTTTAGGCGACTATCTACCGCGCTAACTCGCATGTCTATCATCGGCCCAGAAAGCCGAGAAGGGCGCCGGTTTGGTCGCTTCGGAGAAGGATCAGCAATTGGATGGCCCACGGGTGCAGGATTCGGCGAAGAATGGATATGGATAGGGGAGAACACGATGATCTCTTCTTATGTGACTCTCTCAGCAGGAATGGGCCCAAACCAAGAAATGCTCACAAACCCAGTTGTAAAAATAGGGAACCGTTGCCTAATTGGGCGAGGCTCATCAATCATCGGGCATTGGTCTATCGAAATAGGAGACGATGTTTTTACCGGAATGAACGTCTACATCACTGATCAGAACCACGGTTACGAAAACCTTGAAGAGCCAATCGGCACACAAACACCAAACGAAGAAGCAGTTTCTATCGGCGAAGGAAGCTGGATCGGATCAGGGGCAGTGATCCTCCCCGGAGTGAAAATCGGTAAACATGTCGTTGTTGGAGCGAATTCGGTGGTGACTAGTGATGTTCCAGATTATTCAGTTGTGGTAGGTGCACCTGGTCGAGTGATACGACAACACGACGGAAATGGTTGGCAACGAAAACATCATTTCACCTCTAATATTGAGTAATGGCTACAAATCAACCTTCAGATCGGGTTTTAGCGGCACAATCAGTAGGAGCTGATCTTGGTGTCGGCTTCTATGTTTTACCGGGAATGGGTAACGCCCTTGTCGCTGAAACAGACGCTGGGCTTGTTCTCGTAGATGCCGGATCACAATTCACCACCCCCGGAATGATCGAATATCTCCGCAAGGCCACAGAATCTCCGTTACATGCTATTTGTTACAGCCACGGTCATATGGGGTACAACAGCGAAGTTGGTATGTGGATTAGACACTGTGAAGAACGCGGGGAGAGCCCACCGCGTCTTATCGCCCACGAAAATATCTTACGGAGATACAGCAGATACAAAGAAACGCTGACTCATCAAGCACGTATGGCAGCAATCCAATTTCCGGGACGGAAAGGTGTCTCCTATGAAACGGTGCTGACTTCTTTTCGTATGACAGAACCCACTGAGACCTTCGCTGATTCGATGGTGCTCACTGAAGGTTCGCGAACAATTGAACTTTTATGGGTGCCCTCTGAGACAGACGATGCTATCGCTCTTTGGTTCCCTGACGACGGTTTAGTTTACGGAGGGGCCTGCACCCCTGGTGACGCTATTCCTAACATTGGAACTCCGCTTCGAACTCAACGGTTCACTATTCGTTGGGCTGACTCTTTGGACCGTCTCGCCGCTTTAGACGCAGAGGTTCTAGTCACTGAATTCGGGCCGATCATAAATGGAGCCAAAGAAGTGCGTCACCGGTTGGAAAGAACTGCTGAATCTCTTCGATGGTTACGGAACGAAGTTGTTGAACGGCTTAACAAAGGTATGAGCGAACGAGAGATACTCGCGGATATGACCTACCCAGAGGAAATGTTTAATGAGCCGTGGATGACTCCAAATTACGGCTGTCCTGAATATATAGTCAGAGATTTATACCGCGAAGAAAATGGCTGGTGGGACCGTAACCCCACTAATTTGCATCCATCTGCACCGGAAGAAGCCGCTCAAGCAGTTTTAAGTGCGATAGGCCAACCAGAAAAAGTTTTAGCACGAGCGAAAGAAATCGCTGAACAAGGAGATACACAACTCGCACTTCATGTCATCGATTTGCTTGCTTTATCGGACTCAGATCTTCCAGAAGTAGTTGAAGCTAAAGCATTTAAAGCAGAACTTTGTTTACTGCGTGCAAAAGAAATAGATCCGTATGTATCTAAAGCTTGCTACCGGTCCTCAGCGCGGCATTTAGAAAACGGAATAAATTCCTGGCAAGACGCGCCCTAAAGGTTCAGGATTTCATAATTTCTCTGCTACAACAGAAAGATGGCAGAGCATTACGAACACCCTTATCCATCACCAGAACTCGAATCTCAATACCCGTTTGTGCATTATGAACATGAATGGTTCACTGAAGAAGAAATGCGGAACCGCGCTCATGATTTTTATGAACAAATGGAACGCAGAAGAAGCGTGCGCATGTTTAGTTCAGCCCCCGTTCCAAAGGGCCTCATAGAAACAGCGGTCAAAACAGCGTCCACCGCACCTTCCGGAGCGCACAAACAACCTTGGACGTTCGTAGCTACTCAAAACCCGGAAATCAAACACGCAATACGGGTAGCTGCAGAGAAAGAAGAAGAAATCAATTACCTTGAAAATCGGATGAATAAAGAATGGCAAGAAGCTCTCGCTCCGCTAGGAACTGACCATCATAAAGAGTTCCTTGAAATCGCCCCATGGATCGTGGTCCTATTTGAGCAAAGGTATGAAACAAATGTTGATGAAAGCACGTCTAAGAATTATTACGTCAAAGAGAGTTGCGGCATCGCCGCGGGATTCTTCATTGCAGCGCTTCATCACATGGGCTTAGCCACTCTGACACACACCCCAACCCCAATGAACTTCCTCAACGAAATTCTTGATCGCCCAAAAAATGAGAGACCATTTGTTTTGTTTCCAGTCGGGTACC
Source organism: uncultured Acidimicrobiaceae bacterium (assembly GCA_913053885.1). Taxonomy (GTDB): domain Bacteria; phylum Actinomycetota; class Acidimicrobiia; order Acidimicrobiales; family MedAcidi-G1; genus MedAcidi-G2B. The sequence goes on along the minus strand of CAJXGE010000002.1, from coordinate 4,392 downwards.
CGCTCAAAGGAGTGAAAGTACCCGACTTGAAACGCAAAGATTTAGATGAGGTCCTATTTTCTAGTTAACCCGTCGTAGAAAACATTTTGCGATGTCATCTCAAGATCGGGATGAGCTTCGGCGATGGCCTCAGCGGTCGTATCCCACCATTCACTTTGAAGAAGAGCATCACACCATGCCCCGTAAGCCTCCATTGAGTCAAAATCTAAGGTATAGAAAGCGACAGTGGAGAAAGATCCCGTGATGCCTCTCATTAAACGCGGATTTTGCGCTCCAAGTGATTCATGAAATGGTGCTGACTGTTTTGAAGCAGCCTCGAGTAGTTCAATGGCGGCAGGAGTGCCAGTCCAAGTAGTTACTTGTGTAATAGACATTTTTTACCTTTCTGAAAATTTTTAAGACATCAAGTCTTGGCCGAAAGACTGCGAAACCATCTTTGCAGACGGATCAGCAGAAATCCCAGCCATAAAGGCAACCCATTCTGGGTCAGCTGGCATGCTGTCCATAAATTTTCCGAACGTTTCTCCATCAGGAAAAACCATGGCGTAAGTCATTACTGGTAGTGGACCAGCAAAACTTTGAACAAGATGGATTGCCTCAACACCATGACGGCGTTGAATTTCCGAAGCCTGTTGACAGTTCGCCATAAATTCGGCAACTTTACCTGGACGAACATCCCAAGCTGTTGTGTGAACAACTTTCATACTCTTCTCCTTTTTAGAATTCTCAGACTTTAATACCGAGAAGAGAAAAGAGACAATTTCAAGAAAATACTTTAAATTCAGCTACCGTCGTGAAGCCATGAATATTCGTCGCCAGTGAGTTGTATTTCACTAGCAGCGACGTTTTTTTCCGCTTCGCTAAGTGACCGGGCCGCGCACGTCGCAAATGTAGGGAATGGGGCAGCCAAAATATAAGCAACCGCGATCTGTTCAAGATCACACCCCTTCTCCGCAGCGAGAGAAGCAGCACGCGCACGGCGATCCATGTTTTCTTCAGACCCATAGCAACGCACTGTTTCAGAAAAGGTAGCGAGACTCGAATCAAAGGAAGAAGTCAAAAACCCACTCGCTAAAGAAGACCAAGCCAACACTGGCATCCCTGTTTCTTCAAACCATTGCCGTGCATCAGCATGCGTATCCCCGGTGATAGTAGTAACACCCGGCCAAGGTTCCGCTAACTGATCAACTAAAGAAAAATGAGGGCTGGTAGCACACGGTGAAGTCAATCCTGCTTCTTCTGCATAGTCAACCGCTGCCTTTAGGCGAGCAAAAGACCAGTTTGAAACACCCCACGCACAAATATTGCCCGCAGAAACTTCATGGGAGGCAGCATCAACGAGCTCTGGAACAGGAACACTTTCATCATCACGATGAAAAAGCCAAAGATCAATACGATCAACCCCCATACGGCTACACGAAATAGAAACATCTTTAGCGACATTCTCCGGGGTGACACGCGAAGCAGACCAATCAGGCGGCCCGGGATGACACCCCTTACCAATAATCGTTACTTCGTCACGAACGCCACGCGAATCAACCCACCCGCCAAGCCTTCCATCACAAGAACCTGCCTCATCTGCGTAAGTAAGGCCACTATCAAAAGCATTAATGCCAGTAGAGAAAACATCATCCAGTAAACGTTCCGGCTCTTCAACCAGAGTTTGCCCAAAAAGAGGAGTCGCCCCTTGAATCACTGAAGGCACCGAAAGGGGTAAACCTACTATTTCTCGCTTATCCATTAATGAACTCCTTAATCTGCGGGATATACAACACCGATTTGCGACCGAATCTGATCCATCAAACGCATCATCGAAACAGACCAATCAAAAGAAACAACCTGACTTTCAGTCAAACCAGAACCTAAGCATCTTTCAACCTCTCGTATCTGATACTCGAAACCATTGACTTCATGCGGAGCAGAAAACTCTTCCGACGAAGAACCGGAATTAAGAGTCGCTTTTTCTGCTTGCCAAAAAAACGGAATCTCTATTGCACCTTCGGTTCCAACAATCTTCCCTGAGAATCCAATCGCAGCGTTTATGGCAGAACCGAGGCGGGCAAGACCACCGCCAGGGTATTTAGCTAAAAGCCCAAGGTGAGCGTCAATGCCCTCAGGAGAAAGCTCTGCCTCAGCAGAAACTTCTTCTGGTAGACCCCCATAGACCAAGTCCGCCAGCGTCAAAGTATAAATCCCTACATCTAACAAACTTCCGCCAGCTAAATCAGGATTCCATAGTCGACTCTTCGGTTCATAAGGAGCATTGAAACCAAAAGAGGCTTCAACCAGAGTCACTCTTCCAATTTTTCCTTCTCGTAGCCAGGAGAGAACTTTTTCATACACCGGTAGATGACGAGTCCACATCGCCTCCATGAAGAAAGTTTCTGTACCTTTCGCAGCCTCAATCATTTTGACGACTTCAGATTCATTAACCGCCAGTGGCTTCTCACATAGCACCGGAAGAGAAGCCTCTAATAGAGGAACGGCAGCCGAGCAGTGGCCACTATGCGGAACAGCAATATACGCAGCATCAACATTACCGACAAGAGACAATAAGTCAGTTGAACTTTCCGGCACATCATGTGATTCACAAAAGCTAGATGCACGTTTAGTATCTCGACCCACAACTATGTCAACAGAGTGCCCAATACCCCGAGCAGCCTTCATGAATGTTTTAGCTATTGACCCGTGCCCAACTATTCCCCAGCGCATTCCTGCAACGTTACCGAATAATAGAAGAAAGTCTATTTGGGGGTACCTTTTAAGAAATCGAAGAAAACAAAATATGAAAGTGAGCGAATGAAGGTAGCGATTGGGTACGGCGGACCTGCTTCTGGGGCTAAACGAGACTGGGACACGCAAGTCGAGTTTCTTCTAGAAGCGGAACGAATGGGCGTGGATATTATTTGGAGCGCCGAAGCATGGGGTATGGACGGAGTCACCACTTTGTCGTATCTCGCCGCTGTAACAAAAAAAGTGCAACTCGGAACAGGCATCTTACAAATCTCTGCCCGTGCACCAGTCATGACCGCTATGACTGCATTGTCGCTCGCCGCTATAAGTGATGATCGATTTATTCTGGGTTTAGGAGTCAGCGGACCACAAGTAGTTGAAGGCCTCCATGGAGTTCCCTTCGCTAAACCCCTCTCGCGGTTAAAAGAAACAGTAGACATTGTTCGGCAAGCATTCGCCGGAGAGAAAATCTCCTATCAAGGAAAACACCATGAACTCCCTCTCCCCGGCGGACAAGGAAAATCATTACGTCTAGCTCAAAGGCCAAATGAACAAATTCCGATTTGGCTGGCAACACTCGGACCCAAATCCCTTGCCTACACCGGAGAAGTAGCTGATGGTTGGGTCGGAACATCTTTCGTTCCAACTGGAGCTGAAGCCACACTCGGACATGTACAAAAAGCCGCGGAATTGTCAGGACGCAAGGCAAACAGTATCGAATATCAAGCCGGGGGAGCGGTCCAATTCGGCGACGATTTAGAAGCGTTGCTCGCTCCACGCCGCCCTGGTGTTGCCTTCACTCTGGGGGCTATGGGCTCCCCAACAACAAATTTCTATAACGACGCATATCGAAGAGCAGGATTTGAAGAAGAAGCCAGACATGTTCAAAAACTTTGGATAGAAAAAAAACGAGAAGAAGCTACTGCAGCGGTACCTGATGAACTGGTTTTACAAACCAACTTCTTAGGGACAAAAGAACAAGTAACTGAACGTGTTCGCGCTTACAAAAATGCAGGAATCACAGTTTTACGAGTTCAGCCCGAGGGGGCGGACCAACAAGAACGCTTAGACAGTCTCGGCCAAATCGTAGATATTGTTGCTGACTTAAACGAAGAAGAATAGAACTAAATGCAAGACTGCCCGGTAATGGGCAGGAAAAAGAAAAGTGAGACACTTTCATATGGACGATCCAGAATTCTCAAACCTGTCACGGTCTGTTCAAGGTCATGTGGTGCTTATAACTGGAGCAGCTTCTGGTATTGGGCGAGCTACCGCAAAACTCTTCGCACGAGAAGGAGCGAAAGTAGCAGTAACAGACCTAGGAGAAGAAAGAGTTGAGGCAGTTGTTGAAGAAATAACTTCTGAAAATGGTGCAGCCAAAGGATGGGAGTTAGATGTAACCAACTCCGAGCAAATCAAAAAAGTCATCGAAGAAGTTGCCCTCTGGGGGGAAGAGAACTCACCGAAAATAGATGTTCTCATTAATAATGCCGGGCTATCGGCAAGCACCTCAATTGATGACCCGAATTACGAAGCAGGATGGGATATATCTCTTGCTGTAATGCTCACAGCGCAAGTAAAAACAATACGAACAGCCCTGCCGTACTTAAGAAAAGCTGAAAATCCTCGGATAATAAATATCTCTTCCACAGAAGGAGT
>CAJXGE010000001.1:0-145560 GCA_913053885.1 uncultured Acidimicrobiaceae bacterium | reverse complement strand
TCGTGGTTGTCGTGGTTGTCGTGGTTGTCGTGGTTGTCGTGGTTGTCGTGGTTGTTCCAGTATGTCGAGTTGTGAGATCTCCTGAAACAGATGTCTGACTAATCTCTGAATTAGTTCCACAGGAAGAAATAATGAAACAACTGACGAGAAAAACATGAAGTACGCGCATTACCGCAACTTGTAACAAGAAGAAAGATCAGATGTGACTAGATTAGACTTCACGGTTAGCTTCAACGAATTCTTCAAAAGCATCACCAGTCAAATCACCCATATGACCGGTTACATCACCATTAGCAGTCACTAAAACAGTCGCCGGTTGTCCAAACACACCAAACCGCTCCCATACAGAACCATCTAAATCAACCAAGTTGATAAGCCCAGTTAAGCCCCACTCATTTAAAGTGGCAGAAACAACGTCCAGTCCGTCACCTTCACGCGCAACACCGACAATAGTTAGATCTTTAATTGTGGTATTTGCCTCAGCGACCGTTGGGGCTTCTCGACGACAAGTTGTTCAATTTGGATCCCAAAACCAAAATAAGACATCTTCACCACCGAGTGTTGCCACATCAAATTCTGAGCCGTCGATTTGAACCGAAGTAAAGTTCAAAATTTTTGGAATAGAAATAGAGGAGTTTGCAGTTTGGTCCTGATCGGCATCTGTGCTGCAACCCAAGGTTGCAACAATACCGAAGACGAAACATAAACATATAAGTACCGGCCGTAAGCGCACACAAATAGTCTATGCCGGATACGGTCAGACGTGTGAGTACACGGTTTCTGATTTTTACAGCACTGCTATGCGGTTTAGTGCTTCTCGCTGCATTCACTGTCCAAGTGCTAATTGCGACATGAATTCTTTAAGGAACATTTGCAGCAACAGAGCGGATGGCCTGAATGATTGATTTAGACGCAGCAACGGTTTTACTTCAATGGTCAACTGGGAGCCTTTTCTTTCTTTGGCTTACTGGTAAAAGAAGAGAAGTAGGTATCGGATATGGATGGACGATCCGAATTACCTTCGGAATAATTCTTGCCGGATCAATTTTTGCTGGATTTGCTCAAGGGGAGCTTCTTTCACGTGAGATTTTCTCTATAGGAATGATGGCGGCAGTCCTGGCAGCAATGGCCGTTTCCATTGCGCGTCGGAAAGCCGGAGTAGCTAAACAAAGAAGAACCGAAGAGCAACGTACTGCCCGTGTGGCGGCAATGACTGGAATTGATAAAGCAAAAAAAACTTTTGAAGATGGATCAGAGTTTCCTCCCGCCTTAGACCTTGTCGCTCCATTATTTGGCTTGGTTGCGCTAGTAATTGCAGGCATTGATGCAGGAGAACCTCAAGCGCTAGCAGTTGCGCGTACGTTAATCGGAGCCATGTTCTTAGGAGCGATAACTGATGCGATGCTTCTTGGTCATTGGTATCTAGTCCAACCAGGGTTGGCTCGGGGTCCGTTAAATGAACTTGTGCGCTGGACTGGCTATGTTTGGCCGTTTGAACTGGCGGCGCTTTTATGGCCAACGGGCATGGTTTCAGTTTTGAACGGAACTATAGATGATGGATACAACGGAATGCTTGGCTGGTTTTGGGTCGCTTGCGCAATTTCAACAATTATTTTAGTTTTTGTTACTCGCGCTGCGCTAAAAGAGCGTCAGTATTCTGCAGTCATGGCAGCAACGGGCTTGTTGTATCTAGCAATTTTGACCGCATTTGGAATGGATCTTGTAGCTAGAGCTATTCTTGCGTAGCCTCACAAACCCGAAGTAGCTCTGTTGGACAAACTATGCTGTAGGAGGCCAGTTCTTGTTAGAAGATGAGGTCTTCGTTGCTGCTGCAACGTGCTAGAGAATAGGAAATCGCGTGTGCGGATTACTTGGCGTTATCGCAACTGAAAATAATTATCTTTCAGCGGAAGACCTAAAAAGATTGCTTTCTATAGGAAAATTGGCGCAGCGCCGTGGAGTTGATGCCAGTGGGTTGGTTTTACTTGAAAGCAATTACGACATTCATGTTGTGAAAGCAAACCATGGGTTTGAGACAATGATTCAAACAGATGCCGCTTCCAGTCTTCTTGAAACAGCAAAGAACACAGAGTCTTACGGCCTTTTTGGGCATAGTCGATTAGAAACACATGGATATTCTGGGTCCCAAGTCAATAATCAGCCAGTTGTTTTGGGCAACTGGGTAGTTGTACATAACGGGGTCATAACTAATGCAGAAGAAATAAAAGACTCTCTTGGGCTTGATGATGGAGGCATTGAAACAGATTCAGTAGCAATAGCGCTTCTTTTAGAGGAATGGGATAAATCTGGTCGGTTAGTTGACAGTGACGAAGTTTTTAATCGTCTACGCGGGGAGTACAGCGTCATTGCTGCTTCACTGTCTGGAGAAGTTCTGTGCCGTACAAATGTTGGAAATCTCTACTCGGTATCCGGAGAGCAAGGTCAGGTTTACTTAGCGAGCGAACCTAGGCAATTCCCAAAAGAATTGCAGAGTGATTGTGAACGCATAAACCTAGATCAAACTATTTTTCTGCGAAACAAACAAGAAAAATCAGGCCAAGTATCTGTTGTCGATGCGAGCAGACAAGAAACCGGTATGGAAGGAGCACAGGGACTCCATCTCCAATCAAATGAAGTAGAAGAAGACTTCTCGAGAAGAATGGAACGAGTAGCAGAACAAGCAAGCAACTATTCAGCAACCTTAAGACGATGCACAGCGTGTGTGCTCCCAGAGACTTTTCCAGGTATTTCATTCAACGATCAAGGAGTTTGTTCTATTTGTCAAAATTTTCAAGAACCCGAATATCCCGGACTTGAAAAATTATCAAGCGATCTCCAAGATCAGTTAACACCAAATGGGAAAGTATTAGTTTGCTTAAGTGGAGGAAGAGACAGCTGTTATATCTTGCATCTAATTCATGAATTTGGATTTGATGTGATTGCTTACACCTATGACTGGGGGATGGTCACCACTGCAGCACGAGAGAATATGTCGCGCATGTGTGGAGATCTCGGTATAGAACATGTTCTAGTCTCACCAGATATTCGACAAAATCGAGTGCGCATTCATCGCGCATTGAGAGCGTGGTTAAAGAAGCCGAAATTGGGAACCATCCCAATATTAATGGCTGGCGATAAACCATATTTCCGGTGGGCCCGTGAAATCGCCCAAGAGCGTGGAGACATACCAGCAGTTTTAGCAGATCACCCAATGGAAACTACCGGGTTTAAAGCAATGCTTGCCGGTGCGACTTTTTCTCCAAATCAAGCTGGTGGAGTTTCGTATCGTCTAGGCCCAACTGGTATGGCAAAAATGGCTCTTTCCTACGGCCTGCACGCCGCACAATCTCCGGGAATGTTTCCTGCCCTTTTTAAAGAAGGACTAACAGGATTCGTTGACTATTACTTAAGAAAGCATGACTTTGTTCGACCATTCTCATACATCCCTTGGGAAGAAGAGCAACTAGAAGAAATATTGAGATCAAAATACGACTGGAGTTCTGGAGAAGACCGCTCATCCTCTTCGTGGAGAATGGGCGATGGAACAGCCCCGTTCTATAATTTGATGTATCAAATCGGTCTCGGCATGACTGAGCATGACACTTTAAGATCAAACCAGATTCGTTATGGATTAATGGAAAGATCTGAAGCAATCACTCGACTAGAAACAGATAATCGTTTCAACTCACTTGGCTTGGCTTCATATTTTGTAACCGTTGGAATAGATCTTCAATGGGCAGGAAGCCGAATAGAAGAATTTGCTTTTCAGAGTTTGGGTCATGAAGGCAATTAAGTTAGGCGAAACCTTTTGGCGATGATTTCTCTTTATATCTTTTCAACTCTCTTAGTCATAGCGACGGCATTTTGTGTAACGCTAATTTTTGACGATTGTAAACACCATTTTCGACTACTCGCAGCGATAGTTCTTTACTATGCAGAAATTGTTGTTCTAGGACGGCTGCTTTCTCTTTTTGGTCTAATAGGAAACCCACTTGCATGGCTGTTAGCAGAACTCTTCATCTTCATACTGACTGCTTCATTTGTGTTTAGACAGATTGGCATGTCGGCACTGTTGGAAGCATTTACCAAAGCCAAGGCCAAATGTTCTCCAAAGAGAGTTTTACAGGAAATAAGAGCCACAAAACTTCCACCTTATTTAGTTCCTGCTGCAGCAGTCATATTTTTTGGAGTTGTTGGGCTGCTCATTGTTTCACTCGCTGCATCAGTATTCATACCACAAACAATGGATGATATTTTGACGGCTTACCTCCCTCGAGTCGGCTATTGGATACAGGACGGGAGTCTTATTTATGCTCCTGCCTCTCCTTACAATTCTGTTCAGTTCTCGTATCCGATAAATGCTCATATTCCTTTACTTCGAAGCATTGTTCTTTCTGAGCGGATCAATTTCATTGGCTTGGATCAATGGATTGCTGCGATTGCCAGTGCAGTAGGAATATTTGGCCTAGGGAAACTGTTTAATGCAAAAAAAGGTGTCTCATTAGCCATGGCAGGAATTTGGCTAATGATTCCAACTATTGGAGTGCAAATTGGAGTGGCACTCACCGATCTTCTAACTGTCTTTTTCTTCCTATCGGCGTTGATATTTGGTTACCTCGGGTGGACGGAAAATCGACCATGGAAACTTGGAATCTCAACACTGGCGTTTGCTTTACTACTGGGAACTAAACAAACAGCGCTATTTTCGTTACCTGCGCTCATTGTCCCGGCCTTTGCCTTACTTAAGTCCCCCAATTACAGAGTTGAAGTTAAGAGACTGACCCAATGGGCATTAATTTCTGCGCCATTCTTACTATTTGTAGGTTTGGATAGGTATCTACTGAATTGGCGTTACTACGGGCATCCATTAGGAGACCCTGATTCATTCAACCTCTTTACCGGTGGGCTTAGTATCTCTTTCGGAGAGAGAATTCGCTCGTTGATAGATAATGTCGAACGAACCCTTGTAAATATTTTCTTCGCGGATCTCGATTTTCTTCCCTATCAAGTCACTGATCAAATCTCGGATGCATTTCAAACAAGAGAGCCATTTATCACTATGGGTCGAGCAGTAAGTGGGGGTGTGCCCTGGTTAGGATTCATGGCCTCTTCACTGCTCTTAATTGGGTTGACTCTCGCCCTCGTACATTACATACGCAAGCCATCTAAGCTCCCACTATTAGTAATACTGCCTGCTTTGACTCACCTTGGGGTTCTGTATTACATGCGCCCGTCTTTCTCGTTGGCTTTCTCTCGGTATCTCATCACCGCCGTTGCTTTATTGCTGCCCGTTGTGGCTTTTGGCGTGTCCAAGGTCAAACATCCGAAGAAGCAAATGTCCAGAGTGCTATTAGGGGGAGTAAGCACCATAGTGGCGCTTGGGCTTCTGACTCAAGCGTCTTTCGCACTAACAAGATCCGAAGAAAGACCCATCGGCTTAGAAAGTCCTGGATGGAACGAATCAAACTACGAAAGTTTTGCTCATTCAATGGGATTCATAGATCGTTATGAAATCATCAAGAGCTTGCGCTACATCGACACATGTCTTGAAATAGAAAATGGTGTCGGCATTTCTTATGGAAACAAATATCCGCAAGGTTTATTGTTTGGCGACAATTTCCAACGAGAAGTCCAACAATTATATGGAGTATCAGTTGAAGATAAGGAAGTGTTTGATCCTGCAACAGGAGTATCTGCGCTAGTCGTAGCTACCTCAGAAGTCATAGAAATAGAAAGCGATTCACAGCTATTTTCACGAGCTGATGCGGAACTTGCTGTGGGTTTTTTCGGCCCGGTCTCAGTGGTGAGTCCAAAATCGGTTAGATCCGATCAAGAGTGCAGAGTGAGTGGAAGTTTCTTAGTTCTAGACGCGATTCAAGCCGGCTTTTTTGATGAAGTTGAAGAAAATTCTGTAATTGTTGTTCCTGAATCAGGCGAATTCTTAGAGTTCGCACTTTCATGGGTCAAAACCTCATATTTTGACGAACGCAACATCGAGTTGGTACTAGCCACTCCTCCAAACTTAAGTCCTTGTTCGTCTACCGAAGGAATATGCACACAAACAGATCAAAGAGTGTATGTCTTGAACAATGTAGATCGAGCGGAAGGAACCAGTCTCTTCTTCGCTCCGGTGGAAAAAGATTTAGGTTACGAAGATAATCCACTGATAAGCATGCAGAAAGCCCGCATGTTCGGTAACGCAAGCCCAAATTGTGTTATGGAATCACCTTCTGCCGGGAAAATCCCAGAAATAGAAACTAATAACTTGACTCACCTATGTTCAGGCAGTTCAGCGCTCTTGTTGACTTTCTTAGAATGGTTTCACAGCGGCTGCACACGTGAGCTGAGAGGATGGTACATTTGCCCCGGCTAAAGACACTGAACAGTAAAGAGTTCACGGTTGACGTATCGTGGTGAAATGGTTTTCTTGAACCATGACACCCAATATTTGAGAGTTTTTACTAGTGGCATTTAGTTTCTCTTCAGAAGAATCAGGCGGAAACGACCAATCGGTATCTGATCATTCAGTAAGTTCGTCCGGAATTTACTGGACCGTTGGCGCCTTCGCACTCGTAAGTCTGGCAGGCATTATTCTGAACCAGTTGATTGCCTCCAAACTCGGTGTTACTTCTCTTGGGCGCTACAACTCGTTCTTAGCGGTCATCATTGTCGGTGGTCAAATGGGTTCAGCCGGGATACATGGCTCGGTTCTTTATCACACTCCCAAATTTCGTTCAGAGAGTAGACCTACAGGTCAAGTGTTAGTTGGGGCATTAACTGCAACTACAGTCACTTCCTTACTCTCAACAGGCCTAATCGTAGGTATAGGAGAAGTTCTCCTACGAGCTGCAGGTAATGACTATTACCTCAAGGGTTTGCACGCAATTGCCTTAGGTCTATTTCTTTACCCATTGAACAAAGTTCTTCTTTCACATATAAATGGGCTTCGCCGTATCCGTTCATTTTCAGTTCTATTCGCATCACGCTTCGTGCTTTTGGCATTTTTTGCATGGGGAGCCAACCGTTTCTTTGACGGAGACCAACATCTTTTGTGGACAATTACTCTGACAGAAGTTGTTATGTTCCTTGCTCTGCTATTCACAGTACGACAAGAACTTATAAGAAATCCAAAATGGGAAGCTCTAAATGAAAATGTTAGAGCCCACTTTCGATTCGGAATACGCGGCCTCATTGGAGGAATGCTCCTAGACCTAAACACCAGAGTAGACATACTCTTGCTCGGCGTAATCGCTGGTTCAGAATCCGTAGGTATTTACAGCATCGGAAGTCTTTTCGCTGAAGGTCTTTATCAACTAACAATGGTTCCGCGATATAGCTACGACCCAGTTGTAACTCATTTGATCGTTGAGGAACGCCACACTGAATTAAAGGATGTAGTACAAGAAGCGAAAAGAAAAACTTATTACTTGATAATTCCAATTGTTGCTATAGCTAATGTTTGCTATCCCTTCGTTGTGGGGATTCTTTTTGGAGAAGACCTCGCTATGGATAGTTGGAAGGTCTTTGGAATCCTTTCAATTGGTTTGGTCTTAAGCGCTGGATATGTTCCATTCACCAATCTCTTACAGCAGGCAGGGAAACCTACGCGACAGTCAGCCTTATTAGGTGCAATCACTGGGGTAAATATCATCTTGAATCTTGCCCTCATTCCTCTATTTGGCATGGTGGGTGCAGCCCTCGCGACGGCAATAGCTCAAGTTTCTTTAATTTTCTTCCTTAGAGGTTTGGCACGCTCTGTGATCGGTTACCGGTTATGAAATCTAAAGAAAAAACCAGTTACACTCCGTCAACAAACACGGAAAAACGAACTCAAGAATATGCAATTACGACGTATGAATTAGTAGTACTTTTTGTCGGTTTAGCTAGTTCAGCATCAATAGCTCTGTTAGCAGTAGAGAGATTCACCATTCTCTTGGTCTTAACATTTGCAGCACTGGGAACAGCCGTAGCGGCAGTTTATTTTGGATATTCCGTAAGAAAAAACGTTCTTCAGACAACACCGTTCATGAGCATCATTGTCCTAGCAGGACTCTTACTACGTCTAGAACACTGGCCAAATCTCACCGGAGGTCAAGACCAAGGCCTCTATGTGAATATGGCGTCAGCTTTAAGAAGAACGGGCTCCTTAGAGTTCATTGACAAATTTCGAGAAGAACTCTCAGCCGAAACACAAGCGATCTATGACCAAGCAGTTCTTCTCTCCGTCTCTGTTGTTGACTCTGTGCGTTCTGCTATCACAATCGAGTTTTACCCTCTGCATCCAATCTGGATGGCGATTAACGAATACATTTTCGGCCCCTACGGTCGGCATCTTTCTCTTATAGGTTTCTCTCTGCTTGGAATGGCCGGGGCTTACCACCTTGCTTTGGAAATAGATGGTCGCAAATCAGTCGCGAAATTATTTACAGCACTAATTGCCATCAATCCCGCACTCGTATTCTTCGCAAAATTCCCAGTAGGTGAGACCGTAGCAATGGCATTTGCTCTGAACGGTTTTGTGTTTGCTATTCGTTCTGTACGTAGCGAGAATCAGGGCCAAAGAAGGCTCGCATATCTCTTAACCGGGTTATGTTTTGCTGGTCTCAGTTTTACTCGTTTACAAGTCCTTTTGTACCTGCCCTTCTTAGGAGTTGTAGCCTTTCTGTCCACACTTCCAGTCGCTGCGCAACGAATACGACAAAGAGTATTCCTAGTTTCTGCTCTAATCAGCGGAATGTTTTTCATCAGTTTTCTTTACTACCGCGAATATCAAACGGGCATGTATCTACCGCTTAAAGAGACCATTGAAGATGCCTTGCCATCTCTGCCTGTTTTAGGAATCATCGCTGTAGTTGGCTTAGTTATCTCTTTAGCTATCAACTATTACCTGAAAACAAATCATTCGAAAATAATTGATTTATCGAAACTGTTGCCAACAGTTATCAAAATTGGCCCCTGGACTGTTCTTTTAGCGTTAGCACTGTCAACTAAAACCTTAATCGACCTTTATCAGACAGGAGTCATGTATCCGTGGGATTATCCAGTGCCTGATGGTCCTAATGCACTCATTTTCAGATTCCATATTTTGTATCGACTTCTGCTTTTTGTCTCTCCGATAGGTTTCTTGCTCCTTTTACTAGGGCCATGGGTACGAAAAAAAAGATCCCTTATTTTTTCAGTACTCTGTATTTTTTTCTCTTTACTTTGGGTAGTGACCCTGACTCGCCCATACACCCCTTATTTGTATTACTACGGCCGGTATTTGGCAGTGGACGTTCTTCCCATTTCCCTCTTCTTTGTTGCCGCGATCGGAACCGATCTTTACAACTCTTCTAGAAGATGGATAGGGGCGGTAGTTGTAGCAGCGGTTATGGCATGGTCGATGCTTTTTTCTGTGCTGCAGCTTGGGAACACGGAGGGGGAGTCCAATAAGACTCTTGAAGCATTCGCAGAGGAAGTAACAAAAGAAGATGTACTTGTTGTTTCAATAGTAGATCAGCGCTTCATAGTCCCAATGCGAGTCACTTTCGAGAGATCTGTGTTCGTTCTAGAGGACGTTGATTCGTCGCCAGAAGTCATTAACGAATTACATGGAATAGCTAAAGAACGTGGTGGAAGGCTTCTTTTAGGGGTATTGCAAGGTTTGCCTCAACCTGAGTTGGCACCCGTTTCCGAACTACCGTTTGATGATTGTTTAATGACTAACTCGGATCATTTTCGCGGGCAGATACACATGAACACTCCGGCGCTACGTCAGAGCCTTATACTCCCATACACTTGGCACTGTCACGAGACAACGTATACGTTTTACGACTTAGGTTCAGAAAGAAGTTAAGTCGAGAAACTAACCGATTCCGATGGTCAACAAAGCAGTTGAAGAATCAATAAAGTGATCTGAATTCAGAATTCTTCGACCATCTACTACCGCTTTAGGATTTCCAAGATCAGTTGGACCTAATGAAGTATATTCTGGGTGGTCGGACTGCACGATAATTGCATCAACTTGACCCCCAAGAACATGGGGTTTAAATCCAAGGTCTGTAAGTTCAGCGTCGGAAAGCATTGGATCATGAACTGATACAACCGCTCCTCGGGCTTCGAGAGATTTCACTAGAGGAAAAACTCCCGAAAAAGCCATTTCTTTCACTCCGCCTCGATAGGTAGAACCAAGAACACCTACTGTTACCCCTTCAAGGCTCCCTAAATGATTTTCCAGACGAGAAACAGCCCGTTCAGGGCCAGCATCATTTACTTCCCGTGCTAGGGGAGGAAGCAAAGCAGCTTCATCAACCGAGGAATAGAACCTTGGGTAGACCGGTATACAGTGGCCACCAACATAAATTCCTGGACGATGAATATGAGAGAAAGGTTGACTATTTGCAGCGTCAATAACCTGGTAGACATCAACACCAAGTCGTTCTGCAAAATCACCAAACTCGTTAGCTAAAGCAATATTCACATCCCGGTAAGTGGTCTCTGCAAGTTTCGTAAACTCTGCTGCCTCAACACTTCCAAGGTCCCAAACTCCATTTGGTTGAGCAAGATCTGGGCGTTCATCAAAATTTAGAACCGCCTCGTAGAAAGAAACAGCGATTTGCCCACAAAGAGGAGTAAGACCGCCAACAATTTTTGGATAACTCTTTAGATCTTCAAAAATTCTTCCAGAAAAAACTCGTTCTGGAGAGTGAACAACATGGAAGTCCTCGCCCGCAGTTAGGCCACTACTTTCCTCCAACACTGGGGCTAAGCGAGAACGGGTCGCCCCTACAGGAAGAGTCGTTTCGTAAATCACTGTTTGACCCGGTGTAAGTACTGCACCTATATCTCGACTTGCAGATTCCAAAATCGAATAGTCAGGGACACCATTTTCATCAACGTACATCGGGACAATAACAACGATTACATCAGCCCCTGATGAAGCTTCTGAATTACTCGTTGTAGCGCTCAAGAGTCCACTATCTAAAGAACGAATAATGCCCTCAACTAGTCCAGGCTCACCCGGAAATGGCTCACGACCATTGTTGACGTCGTCCACAACTCGCTGAGATGCGTCCCCGCCGACAACCTCAATACCAGCATCAGCAATAGTTACAGCAATCGGAAGGCCTATTTTCCCAAGACCGATAACGGCAGCTTTCACTGGGTTTCCTTAATTAAGTCCTCAGCGACTTGTAAGGTTCTCAATCCATCTTCCAAACTCACCAAATCATCATCTGACCCGCCTGTAATTGCTTCTTTAAAACGCAATAGCTCTATTTGAATTGGTTCGCTTTTTGAAAACGCATATCGAGTTACATTTCCTTCAGTCACCCCGCGCATTTGCTGGATAGCTTCCCATTCACTGGAGGTGTGCCCATTCTCAAAAAAAGTTAAATCGGAAGACAAAAGGTCTGCTTGCAACGCTCCTTTTTCTCCCAAAACAGTCACGGACCTTTGTTTAATTGGAGAAATCCATGCAACTTGCATTGAAACTGCAACGTTGTCGCCAGCAAGCCCCACTGCGACCATAAGATCTTCATGTTGCCTGCCCATTTTATGTTTGGTTACAGAATGAATCTCATGGATTTCACCTGCTAACCAGCGAACAATATCTATGTCATGGGTCGCTAAATCTTTAACTACTCCAACGTCAGTGATTCGAGCAGGGAAAGGACCAGTTCTAACTGTTGAGATAGAAAAGACAGGACCGAGTTGCTCTTTATTCAAACGCTGCCTCATCTCATTTAGTGCTGGATTGCATCTTTCAACATGACCAACAGCAGCAATAAGTCCTGATCCTTCAAAAGCTTCAACGATCTCAGCAGCTTCTTCAGTTGTCCCAGCAAGAGGTTTTTCAATTAATACATGAATTCCTGCTTCACGAAGTTGCATAGCCGTCTCATAATGAAGATGAGTCGGAACCGCAATCACAGCAGCTTCAATTCCTTCCTTTAGAAGAGATTCAGTGTCTGAAAAAACCTGCCCCTGATGTATCACGCCATACTGGTCTCCCTGCGGGTCAACGGCTCCAACAAAATCAAATGCATCAAGAGATTGACAAAGACGGCCATGATGACGGCCCATCATTCCGAGACCTATAACGCCGATACGAACCTGGCTCATGCGGAAACACTTTCATTTAGTACTTCAACGATAAGGCTTCGTTCTTCTTCCTCCAGGTCAGGTCTCACAGGTATAGAAAGCACTTTCTCTGCTAGTTCTTCAGTTACGGGCAAGGAAGGAGCAGAATCAGCATAAGGTTTCTGAACATGGGTAGGAATTGGGTAATAGATTCCATAACCAATTCCATTTTCTTCGAGAGCAGCAATTGTTCGTTCCCTGTCCGGCGGGCAAATCGTGTATTGGTGATAAACGTGGTAAATCCCTTCCGAAACTTTTGGAGGGTTGAGCGCTGGATCCAAATTATTCTGGTAAAAGTCAGCGTTCTTTCTTCGACGCTCAGTCCATTCTCCAAGACGATTGAGTTGAACTAAACCTATTGAAGCAGAAATATCGGTCATTCTTTCATTTAACCCAATCACTTCATGGACGTATCTTTGTTCCATTCCTTGGTTGCGTATTAATCGAGCAACACGATAAACCTCCGGATCGGAAGTAGTGATCATGCCGCCTTCACCTGTAGTCATATTTTTGGTTGGATAGAAGCTGAATGCAGCAAATTTACCTACGGCACCAGTGACCAAATTTTCAACTGTGGCACCATGAGATTGGGCGGCATCTTCATATAGTTCTAAGCTTTTTTCTTCTGCAAGTTCAATGAGTTCAGGTAGAGGTGCTGGGTATCCAAATAAATGAACAGGCATAATCCCTTTGGTTTGTTCGGAGATAAGTGGAAGAACGGTTTCGGGTGTTATCACATAAGTCTCTGGGTCAACGTCTGCGAAAACTGGTTTCGCCCCAAGAAAAGCAACAGCATTAGCGGTAGCAGCGAAAGTAAATGACGGAACGATCACTTCGTCTCCTGGTCCGACTCCACAAGCTGCTAACCCAACAACTAAAGCCGATGTGCCACTATTTACGGCGACAGCATGATCAGCATTAACGAATTCGGCGAAAGCTTCTTCAAATTCAACGACCTTCGCTCCACCAGCAATCATTCCTGAACGAAGAACATTCAGCACTGCCTCTTCTTCTTCAAGGCCAATAATTGGGCGCGAAATTGGAATACTCATACTTAAAAACTTTTAATCTTTCTTATCAAGACTAATTGAACGTCGCTTAGCCTCTTCTTCATCTATTCTCGTCCCATTTTCATCAACCCATCCAAGGATACGGGCAGGAGTGCCACCCACTAAAGCGAAATCGGGCACATCTTTAGTTACCACTGCTCCGGCGGCGACCATCGCCCAACGACCAACGGTTACACCGGTAATTAATACACTTCGAGCACCGATAGCAGCGCCATAGCGAATAAGTGTCGTTTGAGTCTCCCAGTCCTCGGAACTTTTTAAAGTCCCATCAGTATTTACTGCTCGTGGAAATCGATCATTAGTAAAGACAGCTGCTGGGCCGACAAACACACCCTCTTCTAATACAGCGGGGGCGTACACCAGGGCATAGTTCTGGACTTTGCAGTTATTTCCTAATTTGACCCCTTGATCAATATAAGCGCCTCTTCCGATGATGCATCCTTCACCTATTTCAGCTGATTCACGAATTTGGGCAAGATGCCAGATAACTGTCCCGTCACCAATAGTGGCACGCGAATCTACATCAGCGCTTTCTTCAATACGTAAAGGCATTGTTACAGGATAACGCACTAAATGGGGGTCATAGTTTCAAAGAGTGAACTTGATCTATAGCCCTTCAAATTGTCTAAGAAACTCAGACTATTACCTAGTTGATAGCGTCAATAATGATGATAAATAGAGTCAAACAGGTCTCAATTTGGATTTATCTTCTTTCTGCTGCCCTTTTTGTATCAGGATGCTCCTCCTCAGATACCAATCAGGCCGTAAACCAAAATCAAAGCCCAACAACCGTTGCTGTAGAACCACCCATTTTTGAACCACCCCAAGAACCAGTTTCGGTTGACCCTCTCCAAGTACTGCCAGTAAAAGTCAAAGACACCGTCTATTTGCGACTAACAATAGAGGAGGACCTACTGCCCCTAAAAACTTCAAGACTTATAGAGATGTCTCTAGACGAAGGTGCAACATGGAGTGAGATATCTGGCGAGCAAGAAAACTATCTTCGAAGCGGTCAAGAAGCGATAAAAGTCAAAAACATTCCAGAAGCAAAACAACATTTATTTCGAATATCTCTTACAAACGCGACTGGTGAAAAAATCTATAGTTCAGCCACACCAGCCATTTCTTCTTGCGAGGCCCCAAGCGGAGTTATAGCAGATTTGCGAGAGAAACTAACCCGTTCTCTTGCAGGTATTGCAGACTATGAAGACTTTATAACCGCGGACATTCCTAAGTCTTCAGCGGCAATTCTCTTAGCAGAAGTAATATGTCTGAAATCAGCGACAACGCATGATCGAGAATTCATGGATGCTGTAGGAAATCATCTCTTAGATTGGCCAGATAAATACCCCTCAGAAAAATTTGGATGGGGTCTGCCATTTGCTTGGGACGCATTTGGTGATGGTACAGAAAACAACCCAAATACTGTTTACTCAATATCTACAGGGCTAGTAATTAAAGCATTACTTGATTGGGCAGAAGTAAGCTCTACAGAAGTTCAGAACAGGGTTTATGAAGTTGTAGACAAATCTCTTCAAGAGTGGGTCCAATCCGATTCGTTTACCCCGTTAGGCCAGCTTGCTTACTCTCTAAGCCCATACGACAACCAACTAGATGTGTTCAACGCCTCGGCGATGCTTGCCGGACAAATGCAGAGATTCTCGTTACTGAGCGAAACAAATCAAGCGAAATACGAAGAAGTAGCAGATCAAGTAATGCAGTCGCTACTTGACAATCACCGGCAGGAACAGATCCAACTAAAACTACGCCTTCAACCCGGGCAAAGCCTTGAAGAGTTAGCGCTCAACACAAATACAGACCTGCAAGAACTACTGTCATCCAATGGTTTCGATCAAGATAACTACCCTAAAGACTTCGACCTTCTTGAGGTACCGCAAAATATTGAATCAGGATGGTATTGGAGTTACTCCTCTCAAGAAACAACACCAAATGACTTAACGCATGCCGGATACATTGTTGATGGAATACTCTCCTACGTTTCTAACGGAGGTTTACTCGCATCTCAATTCGATCAAGAACAGATATCAAAACATTTAACAACTTTTCAGTCACAAGGCTTGATCTCGCATGAACTTTTGGGGTGGCCGAGATGGCGTCTGCATGAATTAACTAAACAAGAATGGCGAACTCCTCGACTTTATGACGTGGGTTGGAGTCTTTATCTCTCAGGAGAACTAGGGGCAGAAATTGAAACACTCCAGGTAGCTGCTTGCAGCGACGGCTTGAGTTACCGGCAAGACGGATCGCATTACTTGAAGTATCCGCGATACATAAATCTAGATAACGCCCCCAACCCTGAGATACATGAGTACATGGCCTACTTTTATTTAGGTCAAGTAAGCTCTCCATGCGGGTATTCATTCGATCTTCTCCCAGAGAGTTCACAAACTATTCCATTTGTTTCGATTGGGCACTCTTCGGAAAAACCTATTGATGTTTCAGTAGAGGCTAATTCCCATGGTTCTTTCATAGAAGTAGGAGAAAATAAATACTCTCTTATAGGAGAAGGAATACCAGTTGACCTAGTTCAAACCGAAAGTCACTTATTAGCAATAGTCCGCCATTGGACGTCAAGTTCTCTTGAATTCATTTCTTGGAACTCAACTGGCCATTCAGAAACTGTAAATTTACCTGGTCAAGATTCTGATCTAAGCCTGATATTTCGCGGGTTAGCAAAAGATAAAGATCATCTGTACATCGTCGTATATGACAATGCGGCTCTAGAGAATCAAATTCTAATTTACTCACAAGACAACCTTGAATTCCTTACCCAAATATCCTTACCTTCCTTTGAGCCAGAAGCGGGGTACACCTATGAAATGGAACCTCCGGTTTCATTGCTGGTGAACTCATCAGGCAACTTAGAAATATTTGCAGGAACGCTATATGCAACGTTAGTCAATGGAGAGATTGTTGAGAACCGGCTTGACGGATGTAGCAAAATTTTAGAAGCCAAACGAGGAATCGGCTCAACTATTGGAGTTTTATGTGAATCAAATGATTATTTTGAAGAAAGATGGCCGGAAAGAGAAGGCGGTTTTCAATTAGCGACCATAGATGAGACGGGCCTTGAATGGACTCAAATTGAGACAAAAGGTGCCCCGTTCAATCTTCGTTACGACGACATACAGAAAACTTTCGTCTGGCAAGATTCAGGCGAGACAGACCTAAGTAGCTTTCTCCGATTTGAGATACTAAATGGACAAGCAAATGGTCTTCTGGAATTTGGGGTGAACAATCGCGAAGGAAGAATCTCTTGGAGCCAGATCTATTACCTCAATGCTTTCTTAGATCTTCTTGATGGAACCATAAAAGCAACTAATAGCGATATTTCATTGGATGAAAAATTCTCAGAGTCTTTATGGCAACGGCTCGTACTCGAAATTCAGGCATTGAACCAAGTTCTTTGTATCGATGGCTATGAAAGCCGTCCTTTTACCGTGAATAGAGAGCCAACCACTTTCGCTGTTCAAACTTCTCGAATCGCTCTTCTCTATGAACGACTTATCAATTATGTACCAAGCATAGAAAACAGTGTTGACTGTATAAAAGATGTGGCAGAGAGTTCAGCTACTCTCGAAAACCATATAGAAGTAATCTCAGAAGAAGAAATACCCGGTTGGCTTGAAGCAGGAACAAGTTATTTAAAGTGGCCAAAAGGTAGCGCCTTCTATTTTGATGGCTTAAATGTTCCATATAACCATCAAAATGAATGGGCTTTAGGGGTTCTTAAACTCCAAGATAGATTTCAAATTAATCCAGATATTGTCACAGCAGCAGAAGAAATTCTTTCCTATTTCCACTCACAAATAGTTGAACCTGAAGGAGGAAAGTTACCGGAAGATGGTCGCTGGCCTTATTGGTGGGGGACAGCATCAGATGGCTGGACCGAAACAGCTGAAATTTCTACAAACATGCCGACCTACACAGGAGATACTGGTGATGCTTGGATTTCTTTTAGGTCCATTGATTCCTTTGCGATGTTGGAATGGAGTGACTTCCTAGACCAAGGTGCTAAAGAAAAACTAGTAATCAGCTTGACCCAACTAATTGAATCTGGTCAGGTTCTACCACAGGTAGCGAGAGACCTCCCTCTAAGTGAAAGAGGGATAAATTTTGATGAAACAACGATAGGAGTTTTTGGAAGAGCATCAAGTCCAGCGGAGATACCTGAAACCGTTTGGATCCAAGCCATAGCACACCACTAAGGTGCTTGAGTTGAAGCAAAGTAGAATCAGTACTTATGAAAATCTATACAAGAGTCGGCGATGATGGAACAACAGGATTGCTTTATGGGCAACGAGTTCCTAAAGACAGTCCACAACCTGCAGCGTATGGAGACGTGGACGAAGCCCAATCAGCGATAGGACTTGCGCGCGCCGCAGCTGCTCCTGAAGTAGCAGAAATCCTCCTCATAATTGAAAGCGAACTTTGGATTGTTATGGCAGAGCTAGCTTGCGCTCCTGGACAAATGCAGAAATTAAACGATGCTGGCAACCGGGTCACTTCTTCACAAGTTGAGCACCTAGAAAAACTAATTGACGAGATAACTGAAAAATATGAGCCGCCAACAGAGTTTGTTGTCCCAGGAGGTAGTGAGATTTCCGCACGCTTAGACCTCGCTCGTGCAGTCACTCGTCGCGCCGAACGGGCCGTGCTAGCAGTAGTTGTAGAAGATTCTCAAATACTGCCTTACCTGAATCGCCTCGCTGATTTACTTTGGGTAATGGCTCGCTGGCAGGAAGAAACATCGATCCCATCACGTTCAATCAGACCTCAAGACTAAAAATTAAACCTAAGGAAAAAAATGGATATTACTTTTACCACCGCTAGAAAAGCTCCCGCATCGTCATCTGTTGTGGCTTATGGCGTCACAACAGAAGGATTTGAAGACCCTTCATGCCGAACAGAACTTACAGCAGATCTGGAAACCCTTAATTTCACTGCAAAAGTTGGTCAAATCCAATTGTTACCCCAAGGAAAACAAGTCACAGCCATCGTTGGGCTTGGACCCGAAGACCAACTTGATACGAATGAGTTACGAATAGCGGCAGCAGCATTGGCACGAGCGACTAGTCAATATAAGACAATCTCTTGTGACCTCCCTCATGTTTCTGGACTGCCGATAAATGAAGCTACACGCGCTGTAGTTGAAGGCATTGGACTAGCTTCTTACCAATTTGGATACAAATCAAAAAAATCCGAAGCAAAAATATCCAAAGTCATACTTACCGGCTCGACCTCAAACAAAACAAAAGAAGCTGTTGAAGAAGCAGTCGCAGTACTTGAAGCAGTTTCCCTTGCCCGGGATTTGGTAAATGAACCGGGAGGATCCTTAACCCCATCAAAATTTGCTAACAAAATTAGTCGTGTTGCTAAAGACAAAGGGATCACTGTGAAGGTCATGGATGAAGCAGCAATCAAACGCGCACGACTCGGCGGACTTTTAGGCGTGAATAGAGGCTCAACCAATCCACCCCGATTTGTAGAACTTACTTACACCCCTAAAGGAAAACCAACTGGAACTCTCGCCCTTGTTGGTAAAGGCATAACATTTGATGCCGGAGGCTTATCAATAAAACCTGCTCAAGGCATGATGGACATGAAGATGGACATGGGGGGCGCAGCAGCAGTAATTGGAGCTATGTCTGCTTTCCCTGTTCTGAAACCAAAATGCAGGGTCAAGGGCTATATCCCAATGACCGACAACATGCTTGGTGGCGATGCCACACGCCCAGGCGATGTTCTTACTATCCGCAATGGAAAAACAATTGAAGTCCTAAACACCGACGCAGAAGGAAGACTTATTCTTGCAGACGCCTTGTCCCTAGCGTCTGAGAAAAAACCAGATGCAATCGTTGATTTAGCAACTTTGACCGGAGCCTGCATGGTCGCATTGGGACCAAGTATCGCTGGCCTTATGGGTTTTAATGAGAACTTCTTGCATCAGGTAGAGGAAGCCTCAGGAACTTCCGGGGACCGTGTTTGGCGACTTCCCTTACCCTCTGACTATCGAAAGATGTATGAGTCACCCGTCGCAGATATGCAAAACATTGGCGGATCTTATGGAGGAACTCTCACCGCCGGGCTTATTCTTAGCGAATTCGTGGCAGAAGGAATACCTTGGGCGCATCTAGATATAGCTGGTCCAGCTTTTTCCAACTCGTCGGAGGAAGAGAGAACCAAAGGTGGCACAGGTTTTGGAGTGCGTCTCCTCATAGATCTGGCAAGGAATTTTCGCAAACCCGAACTTGATGGAAAATAAATTCATTTATGCAAAAAAACTTAGAAGACGATCTAAAAGAAGCATCACAACTCCTTGCTGAAGCAAAAAATATTTTGGTAGTAACCGGAGCCGGAATCTCTACCGATAGTGGGATTCCTGACTTCCGAGGGCCTGAAGGGGTTTGGACAAAAAACCCAGAATTAGAGAAGGCATCTAATATTGATTTCTACGTAAACGACCCAGAGATTCGGAAAAGCAACTGGCGAGTTTTTGCAAGTGGAGAACTTTGGCCAAATATTAAACCTAATAAAGGCCACCTCGCTCTTTTGGATTTAGAAGAAGTTGACAAACTTGGCACACTTGTTACCCAGAATGTTGACGGACTACACCATGCAGCCGGCACCGATCCAAACAAGATTGTTGAAATCCACGGAAACGTTCGAGAAGCAGTGTGTTTATCCTGTGACTGGCGAGACAGCATTGAAACCGTTTTAGAAAGAGTGCGAAATGGCGAAGAGGATCCACACTGTGATTGCGGCGGCATAATAAAAACTGCCACCATCATGTTTGGTCAAAATCTCGTCCCCGAAGACCTAAAGAGAATGCTTGAAGCCCTTGACTCCTGCGACCTTCTTCTCACAATAGGAACGAGTTTGCAGGTTTTCCCCGTCGCTTCCGTAATTGAAGGAGCAGTTCTACGTGATGTAAAGATCGTGATCGTCAATGGACAGCCAACTTCAAGCGACATCTACGCTGAAGTAGCTGTCCAAGGGTCAATTAGCGAAGTCCTACCTCTGATTCTTAATAGCGAAGATTCATAACGAAGAAATTAAACTTCTATTATGTCTTCATTTCAACAGATCCTAAGAGACGCAAAAAGTCGCATTGAAGAAACTGACGCTGTAGGGGCAGTCACACTTATCGCAGAAGGTTACAGAGTCTTAGACGTTCGTGAACCTGAAGAATATGAACAGGGAAGTGTTCCAAACGCTCTCCATATTCCAAGAGGAATACTGGAATCAAACATTGAGAATCAAATCCCAGATTATGAACAACCACTAATTGTTATGTGTGCAAGCGGGGTTCGTTCAGTTTTCGCAACTGAAACTTTAAAACAAATGGGATACACCACAGTGGTTTCCATGGATGGCGGCTTCAACCAATGGAAACAAAATGGATTTGATTGCGAAACTCCGTACACCCTTGCCGTAAAACAGAGAACAAAGTATCAAAGGCATCTCCAACTACCTGAGGTGGGAGAAGAAGGCCAACTAAAACTACTTAACTCCAAAGTATTGTTGCTTGGAGCTGGAGGACTTGGCTCTCCAGCTGCTATGTATCTTGCCGCAGCTGGCATAGGAACTTTAGGTGTTGTTGATATGGATTTTGTTGACGAATCAAATCTCCAAAGACAAATACTCCACAGCGTGGATCGAATTGGAATAAGAAAAGTAGATTCCGCAAAAGAGACAATTAATGCACTGAATCCGGATGTAAACGTAATTACATATGACACTCGACTTAGCGCAGGCAATATTTTGGAAATTCTTGAAGGGTACGATGTCGTTGTAGACGGATCTGACAATTTCTCGAGTCGCTATCTGCTAAATGACGCATCAGTGAAACTCGGCATTCCAGTAGTTCACGGTTCAATTTTTCGTTTTGAAGGTCAAATCGCTGTCTTTGAGCCACGTGAAGGAGTTACATATCGTGACATGCAACCTCAAGCACCCCCTCCAGATGCTGCACCTAATTGTGCAGAAGCCGGCGTCTTAGGCGTTCTGCCAGGCATCGTAGGCTCAATACAAGCGTTAGAGACCATAAAGTTAATCCTCGATATTGGCGAAAGATTGTCAGAAAGACTCCTCATATTCAACTCTCTTGAAATGACTTTTCATGAATACGAAATTAAAAGAGACCCAGTAAATGAAATTACTTGGGAAAATCGTGACTCTATTTCAATAGTAGAGATTGACGAAACTTGTTTTCCTCCACAAGTAGATCAGCCTCCTTCGGCAACTTAAAGATGGGTAGAAAGGAAATCCTTAAGAAAGGGATATTAGGTCGCCTTATTCAGCGATTACCCCATGGAACGATCTCTATAGGCGGCGGTCTCCTTATTAACGGAATCACTGCTTATATTTTCATCACAATTTCTTCACGAGATTTGGGTGCTGAGGCCTACTCGCCAGTTGCCCTTTTATGGGCAATGAGTTTTCTTCTCGGCATCGGGTTCTTCCTACCTCTAGAACAAGAAACATCACGAATAGTGGCAAGTCGGATCAGTAAAGGAGAAGGTGTAGGACCAGTAATTCGCTCAGCCGGTCAACTTGGGGCGTCATTAGCTGGAGTTCTATTAGTTGCTTCTTTAGTGGTAAATCAGTGGTTCACAAATGAATTTTTCAACGGAGAAACAACGCTGTTCATAGGACTTCTTCTTGTTGTAATCGGACTCGGAACAGCACATTTGGTAAAAGGGACACTGGCCGGTCTCGGCCGGTTCAATAGTTATGCCCGATATGTAATAGGAGAGGGAATAGGGCGACTTCTTCTCGTTATTGCAGTTGTAATTTTCACCACAAAAAACGTTGGCGCATATGGGCTAGCCATAGGACTAGCTCCATTTATAGGAATCTTTACTGCGACCTATAAACAAAAAGGAGTATTTACGTCTGGACCGAAAGCAAAAATAGGTGACCTTTCTCGAGCTCTAGGATCATTATTATTAGCTTCAGTGTCAACTGCTCTCGTGTTAAATGCAAGCCCCCTAGCAGTGCAGCTTCTCGCGAATGATCAACAAATTGATGAGTCCGGAAAATTTCTTAACGCTTTGCTAGTAGCTCGAGTCCCACTTTTCTTTTTCCAAGCAGTCCAAGCAGCTTTACTTCCACGGTTATCAGGATTAGTTGGTCAAGAAAAATTTTCTGAATTATGGAAAGAACTAAAACGCCTCCTTACCTTAGTTATAGGTTTAGGTGCAGCCGCAGTCCTATTTATGACGTTGCTTGGTCCTCACATCGTAGTTCTCGCCTTCGGGGAAGAGTTTCGAGTAACCAGCGGTGATATGGCCTTACTTTCTTGCTCAAGTGCGGGACTAATGATCGCCTTATCACTCACTCAGGCACTAATCGCTTGCAAAGCACAAGGAAGAATGGCTTCCGCATGGGTAATAGGAGTCGGTGTCTTCCCCGCAGCACTTCAAATAGCTCCAAGTGATCTTTTTCTAAGAGTTGAAATCGCATTAATTGTCACCGTATTCACCACTTCACTACTGATGTTTGCGTTACTCATGAGAACACTTCAGAAGGTCCCTTCAAATCAGATACAGAGAAACTGGTCAGAGAATTAGACCCTACTTCCATTCATATTCTCAATTATCTAAACTTAATCTTGGGTGGACCAAAAGTTAAAAAATTCATTTTCTCTAATACAAAGCAGAGCGGAAGACGTACCCCCAATGAGACAAAGCAAGAAAAATAGATTTACGCGCCGATCAGCGTTAATACTTGTTTTGGCTCTACTCTGCACCGGTTTAGCTGCTAGTCCTGCTGGAGCAGATGCCACATATGTAGTTGTTTCTGGAGACACGCTCTCTGGCATAGCGGAAGACCACGGTATTTCATTACAAGAGTTATTAGACGCAAATAATTTGGACGTAAACGACATCATTTATGTTGGACAACAACTCACCATTCCAGGCGTTGAAGAGTACGTCACTAGCTATGGAGACTTAGTGGTAGAGGGCAGAGGTTGGGGCCATGGACGTGGTATGGGTCAATATGGATCTCTCGGGTATGCCATAGATGAAGGTTGGACAAGAGATCAAATTCTTGAACATTTTTATGGGAATACCACAGCTTCGGTTCTTGATCCACAAGAAATGACAGTCAGGCTAAGAGGCCACGATGGTTCTTCCACAAAAGTTTATGTTGAAGACGCCATTCTTGTAGTTGGAGACGAAAATGGTAACTGGATAGAACTAGATGACCAAGCTGTAAAAATAACCCTTGATGGCAACTTAGATCGCTACTCCATCTCAGTGGGATCTAATTGCGGTAGTTCTTTCACAGATACAGGAATAAATATCACAAGCCCCATTGTCAGAGTTCGCTCAGCCCACTATGCCCCACCAGTTAGCGGCAATGCTCTTGAAACCCCTCCTCCAGAGAACACAAATGCTGGGTTCACGATAACCGAAACAGGAGGATCAACTACGGTCGATGAAACAGGCACCACTGACACCTTCACAGTTGTCTTGAATTCACAGCCAACATCAAATGTGGTTTTGACTGTGACCTCGGGTGACACAGATGAAGTAACTACAACCTCGCCCCTAACCTTTACTTCAGGGAACTGGAACACCCCACAAACGATTACCCTGACTGGCGTTCAGGACAACAGCGATGATGGAGTTCAAACAATCCCGGTTGTCCTCTCAATAGACGACGCTAATTCTGATGATGCATTCGATGACCTTGCTGATCAAACGGTTTCCGTAACCGTTACCGAACCTGTTTTAACAGTCCTGAATACCGATGATGCAGACCTTGATGTGACACTCCAATTATGTGAAGGATCAAATACGGCAACGTGGTATCGAGGAGAGTTAAGAGCGGCACGTTACGAAGGTAATCAACGCACGGTGAATGCCTTACCACTCGAACAGTACCTCCGATCAGTGGTGCCGCGGGAAATGCCGGCAAGTTGGGCAGACGAAGGTGGAGGATCTGGTGCTATCGCCTTACAAGTGCAAGCAGTTGCCGCACGATCATACTCTCTCGCCGAAAGTCGTTACACCTACGCGAAAACTTGTGATACAACAAGTTGCCAAGTCTACGAAGGTAGAGAAAGCCGAAGCGGGGGCAGTCAATGGAGCAACGAAGACAGCCGCTCAGATACTGCTATAGCCGCAACAGCTGGTTTGGTTCGCATGTGGGGAGATCAAGTAGCACGTACAGAGTTTTCAGCTTCAACCGGAGGTCACACCATCACCGTTGATTTCCCTGGAGTGCCAGATGATGGAGATGATGTAGCAATCAACCCAGTACATCGATGGACCGAGGCATTATCTTTAGCTGATGTTTTAGCCGCCTACAACATAAATGACCTCTATGAAGCAGTTGTAGTTAGCAGAGACGGTTTTGGAGATGACGGAGGCAGGGTAGAGGATCTAGAACTTAGAACCCGTTCAGGACAAGTCGTTACTGTAAGCGGATATGACTTTCAATGGGAATTTGGATTGAAATCTAAGTGGTACACCATTGAATATGGGCCGCCTAACGCGAGTACATCTTTCCCAGAAGAGCGATACGACGAATACAGAGTAACTAGTGGGTACACCACAGAAGAGTTAGAAGGTCTACAAATGGCAGCAGATTATTTTGAGACCTCAACAGCAGAGATTCAATCTATCGCCGTTGGAATGGTCGCTTTCCTTCTCGCTCTAGCTGGAGACGGAACTGAAGTGAACCCAATAGAAAACCCACCAGAAGTCAATGGAGAACATGCAGTAAAATCGGCTTTCTTTGCTTCCGATGGATCACAAGGGGCTTTAGAAAGTGTTGCTTCAACCTTTCAGATGAATGGGGCCCAAAGCCAGAAATTCAGCTCCTACGTTCTTGTTTTCTTAGTGGCACTCGCACAGGCGCAATAAAGTTAGAACGTATTTAGAAGTTCGTGTAGTTGATTTCGGTAGCGCCTTTTATCAAAGTCAACTGACCGCTCAATAGAATTTTTTCTTATTGAATCAGCCCACGAACTATCAAAAATTAAATGGTTTGTTTTATCTACAAGGTCATTCAAATTCTCCCAATGAAGACCGTTTATCCCAGGTTGAACGATTTCCGCTGGACCTCCCTTTTCAAAAACAACTGGTATCACACCTGCGGTCATAGCTTCAACTACAGATATTCCAAAATGCTCAAACCGAGAAGGGTGAGTTAATGGCGATTCCCCAAGACCAGTCGCATGCCAATAAATAGAAGCACAGGAATAGAGATCTTCCAACTCACTGCCAGAGATATTTGCAACTACTTCTATAGCGGAACCTTCAGCAGCCTCTCTTATTTCATCTAAGTAATCTTGGTCTTCTTCAGCACATCCACCAGCGAGAACTAATTTCCAACCATCGCTAATCAAGGCGCTGTCTAGACTCGTGAACGCTTTAATTAAGTCAAGGTGTTTTTTAGAGTGTCTTCCTTCGGGCTGAAAGAATCTTCCAACAGAAAGAATAATTTTCTCTTTTTCTTTGCCTGCTACAGAACGAGAAGGAGGAGGATAAAGTATTTCACAATCACAGCCCCAAAGTTCCGAAACCCAGCACTTTGTATAGCTAGAAATCGCAAAAAATTTACTATAGGAATCAACCCAACTTAAATCGTGAGCATGTAGCCGCAAAGAGTTTTCAAGTCGATCAAATTTGAATCCTGTAGATCTAAAAAAGTGCCACAGAGGACGACAGATCATAGATTTGATTTTTGCCCTCATTCTCAAAGGGTCACCCGGAAACATCACGACAAAAACTCCAAATGGAGCACGATTTATAGCCCTACTAGAAAAAGAATGGTTGATAAACCAATCAAAATTTTCACTGGTTTCTGAAGCTTCTAAATCCCCAGAAACCTGTTCAAACTCACAAAGAGAAAGATCAATGTTCAAATGTCTTTTAAAAGTGTCAACGTCTGGTTTATGTGGCCCTAAAAGAGTGACAGAGTGCGTTCCACTAAGCTCCTCAGCAAGCGACCCTGCACTTACTTCACCTCCACCAAGAGTGGACCAATGATGATTGTAAATACCAACTTTAATCATGACCGGTCTCTATTCTCGTTAGAGAGAAGATGGTCAAGCGAGTCAAGATAATGAGGTAACTGCGGGAAGCCTAAATCACTAAGACGACGATTTTCTAAAGTCGAATTCATTGGTCTTCTTGCAAGTCGATTTAATTCTGAGCCGCTTATTGGAGATACCTGTTTCGGATCAGACCCTGCACATTCAGCAACGTGCTGAGCAAAATCAAACCAAGAAGTAGATCCACGATTCGTAACATGAACCACTCCAGTGACGTCAGATTCAACGAGTTTCATTACAACGTTAACTAAGTCATCAGTGAACGTCGGACAACCAATCTGGTCATCAACAAATTTCAACTCTCCACCTTCGTCAAGTAAACGAAGAATCTTCACCAAAATGTTGTTTCCGTCAAGGCTCATCACCCAAGAGGTTCTAACGATAAGAGCTCCCGAACCAGCTAGTTGCTCCCCAAGGAGCTTGGACTGACCATAAACCGAAATCGGTTTAGTGGGATCTGTTTCAAGATAAGGACCATCCTTCTCTCCGTCAAAGACATAATCAGTTGAAATTTGTACAAGCGAGGCTCCGCATTTTTCTGCTTGTGTGGCAAGAAGACCTACGGCATGACCGTTTATGTTCATCGCCAATTCCGGGCTTGTTTCACATTTGTCTACATCCGTCAAAGCCCCACAGTTAATGATCACATCAGGCCGGCAACTTTCGATGGCTTTTGAAATAGAAATTGGATCCGATATGTCCAGTTCAGAACGACTGCAAGCAAACAACTCATGATTTTGTACTTGGCGAGAGAAAGCTTTCCCAACCTGTCCATCTCCGCCAGTTATCAAAATCCTCATGGCATACCCTTAAGAGGCTCCCACCACAATCGATTCTCTTGATACCACCGAATTGTTTCCGCTAAACCATCTGAGAATGAAATTTTAGGCTCCCAACCCAAACCTCTAATTTTTTCAGTATTTATGGAGTAGCGTCGATCATGGCCAGGGCGGTCTTCCACCCAAGAAATTCTGGATTCGTCACAATTAGTCAAATTCAAAAGATGATGAGTTAATTCCAGGTTAGTAATTTCGTTGCCCGCTCCAATGTTGTATATTTCTCCCAGTTTTCCTTCACGAAGCACTAAGTCAATGGCTGTACAGTTATCAAAAACATGGCACCAATCTCTGATGTTTTTGCCGTCGCCATAGATAGGAACATTCAGGCCATCAATCAGGTTCGTTGTAAACAATGGAATAATTTTTTCAGGAAATTGTCGCGGACCGTAGTTATTTGAAGATCTGGTAACGACCACTGGAAGACCATGAGTTGCGTGATGGCTCAAAGCAATCAAATCAGATCCTGCCTTCGAAGCTGAGTAAGGAGAGCGCGGAGAGAGAGGATCGGTTTCCAAAAAGGAACCTTCAGAGATAGAGCCATAAACCTCATCAGTTGATATATGAAGAAACCTTTCAACACCAACTTCTCGGGCGATATCACAAAGAACATTCGTGCCATCACAATTCGTACGTATGAATGCATCTGGAGAGACGATAGATCTATCAACATGACTTTCGGCTGCAAAATGAATAACTGCATCATGTCCAGACATCACTGCTTCAACTGTTGATCGATCACAAATATCTCCGTGAATAAAATTGAAACGAGGATTGTTCTCTATCTCAATAAGGTTTGTTCGGGTGCCGGCATAGGTTAAGGCATCGTAAACAGTGACCTGATCGTCTGAATTATCAAGAACGTAGCGAATGAAATTAGATCCTATGAAACCTGCAGCACCGGTAACGAAAAGACGCATATCAGGCTCTATTCATAAATTCTGGAATCATTTTCTTATCAAGGCTTTCTCTAAGCGGATTGTTTTGATCACGTTCTGAAAGTACTGGGTTAGATACTCCCCAGTCCGCGTCAATTATTGGATCGTTCCATGCCACACCAAGTTCATCTGCCGGGTTGTAGTAACCATCTACGAGGTAAGTGATTGTCATATCGGTAAGTGCTGCAAATCCATGGGCAACTCCAGGTGGTATGTAAATACCGGTGTGGTTATGAGAGCCATCAGGTTGTGCTCCTAGATCCATACATTGTGTGGCCCCATCTGTAGGGGAACCTGTTCTTAGGTCATGCAATACCACTCTCGCTGTTCCAAACGGGACATACCAGTAGTCGGCTTGGAAGCGATGGTAATGGAGTCCGACAATACTTTGAGCCTGGCGGTCGGCTCGGTTGCTTTGGATCATTTCCTTGCTGTCTGGCAGCCACTCTTGACGATAGGTTTCAACAAAAATTCCCCGTTCGTCAGAAAAAACTTCCGGGGTAATAAAAATGACATCTTGAATGATTTCCGATGGATGAATAGCAGTCATTTTATTTTCCTAACTCAGGTCAATTATTGAGTTATCACCCAATAATAAGGTATTTGAGTCTGTAGAAACTGTGCTCCCACTTACTTTACTATTGCTCCCGACAAGAGAAGCAGTGATTAATCCAGCTCTGTCAATAGCACAGCCCTCCAATAAAACTGAATCTTCAAGGGTCGAGTCCGACACTCTCACTCCATCTCCTATTGAGGTAAATGGTCGTATATGACTGTCTGAAATTGTTACACCGTTTCCAATTGCAACTGGGCCTTCAATAATGGAATTAGAAATAACAGACTTTTCTCCGATTTGAACAACTCCTGAAATGGAAGTTTCTTCATCGATTACTGCGCTTTGCGCTATCTCAGTATCAGCCTTACTTAAAACAAGACGATTGCATTCAAGTAGTGGGTCTTTTTTCCCAGTGTCTATCCACCACCCA
This sequence comes from uncultured Acidimicrobiaceae bacterium, assembly GCA_913053885.1. Lineage (GTDB taxonomy): Bacteria > Actinomycetota > Acidimicrobiia > Acidimicrobiales > MedAcidi-G1 > MedAcidi-G2B. Next base: position 116,517 of record CAJXGE010000001.1, on the reverse strand, counting down.
TCAAGTATGTCGTGGTCGACTACATGCCCGTTATCAATGAGCCACTGAATTGCATCAGTGATCTCTAACTCTCCTCTCTTTGATGGGCTAATTGAAAGTGCCGCATCGTGAATTGCGTCGGTAAAGAAATAGACGCCAACAAGGGCTAGATCAGAAGGAGGTTCTTTTGGTTTCTCAATTAGTTCAGTTACTTGGCCATCTTCGTTTATTACCCCGACACCAAAGAAACTTGGGTCTTCAACTTTTTTAAGTAGAACACGGCAGGATAATGAATAATCATTTCGATCATTCATGAATTGATGAACCATGCTTGCAAGTTCCAACTCAAGCATGTTGTCGCCAAGGAACATGACAAAATCGTCATCCTCTAAGAATTCTTTTGCGATCAAAACACAATGGGCTAGTCCAAGAGGTGCTTCTTGCGGAATCCAAGATACTTTTACACCCCACTTAGATCCATCCCCAACGGCTTCACGAACCTCATCTCCCGTCTCGCCAATGATGATTCCGATCTCCGTAATGCCTGCATCTACTAACTGTTCAATGCAATAAAAGAGGATGGGCTTGTTGGCGATTGGTACAAGCTGCTTAGCTCTTGTATTAGTAAGAGGGCGTAGGCGTACACCCTTCCCGCCGCTGAGGATTAGCCCTTTCATACTTTCAGGTTACCTCTTCAAATACTGCTTCTCAGTTCATCAACTTATAGAGAAAGACCAAGAGTCAGCCAGAGTCGCTAGCGTTAAGAAAGAGAATCTGTCGGTACTTTTTGTATTTGAATGGTACTTCCAGAAATTGAGTTAATTCGACCTATAAATCAGAGCAAATAAATGAATTCATTAGTTCCAAAAATAAAGTTAATAGTTCGAAAACTGACAGGAGCGGCTCAACTAGAAGAACGAATGAATGTCCGTTTGACCGAAATTCAAGAAAATATAACTGATTTATCTCAAAAAATTGAAACCTTGGTGGGGAAAGTTGAGCATGAAGACTTAGTCAATGAGGTAAAGGGATTAGAAAAGAAAATAGATGTGGCTTTTTCCCAGTTGTCGTCAGTGCAACGGGGGCTCGTGGCGGAGTCAAGAACTTCGCCACTTCCAAAAGAGGAAATTGTAGACAATAATCCGACACCCACACCTCCTCTTGATCGACTTGCCGCAGAGACAGTGTATGCATCCATTGAAGAAAAATTAAGAGGGTCCTCAGAGGAGATACGCAACAGACAATCCGGGTATATCAAATTATTAGAAAATGTACCTTCGGGTAAAAGCGTTGTTGATCTTGGATGCGGGCGAGGCGAGTTCTTAGAACTTCTTTCTGAATCAGGTATTGATTCCTTAGGGGTAGATTCAAGCGCTCTCGCTGTAGCCGAATGTCAAGAAAAGGGATTTGAAGCTAAGCAGATGGACTTGCTTGACTACCTCTCTTCTTGTGAGGATGAGTCACTGCGGGCAGTGGTCTCATTTCAAGTTCTTGAACATCTATCTTTTCCCTCTTTGATCCAAGTTCTTGCTGAATCTTTCAGAGCGCTTATGCCTGGAGGGATCTTTCTCGGAGAAACACCCAATGGCGCAAACCTTGCCGTAGGAGGATCTACATTCTGGTTGGATCACACGCATGTTCGACCTTTACACCCAGAATTACTTAAGCATCTCGCTGAATTCTATGGCTTTACTAACGTTCGAGTTGATCTTGTTTCACAGCCAGAAGTTCCATGGAAATTAGAACCAGACGAAGATAAGGGGAACTCATCTTACGCAGAAGCAATAATTGGTCTCCAAGAATACGTGTTGAGCGGACAGGATGCTCTCCTAGTGGCTTACCGGCCAAATTAGTTTTGCGGCCTTCGTTCATTAAAAGCCACAACAACTCCTTCCAATAGTTTCTCGTAACGGCTAATTATCTGACTCCATTGATAATTCTCTTCAACATAAGATCTTCCATTGGTTCCCAACTCTTCAATTATTTCTTGATTCTCTAAAAGAAGATCAACAGCAGCTTCAAATTCTGCGAATCCATCGTACTTCAACGCTCCTCCGGACCGATCTGCATGTCCAGATAGAACTTCACATCGACCTTGAACAAGAGCAGCGCGTCGGAGAGACCAAGCCTCAGTTAAAGCCATAGAAAAACTTTCAAAATAAGAAGGTTGAAGAAAGATAGTACAGGCATCTATAGCATCCAACTTTTCTTCTTCTGGAACAAACCCCGTACTTATAACGTCTGGATGATCTGGGAGGTGCATTACAGAATCGCCAACAATAACAAATTTCAAGTTAGAGGGGTTTCGCTTTTTGTAAGCAACGAAGTATTCAAATGCCTCAAGTGAACCTTTTCCAGGGTCAATCCGTCCAACATATAGAAGAAAAGGATCGTTCTTTAGATTGTAACGTTCACGAAATCGCTGTCCGTTTCCTTGAAGACTTAAGTCAGTGCCAACTCCAACAACATCTTCTACGGGGCGGTGCCCAAATCTTTTATTTACGAGGTCCGCTTCCTCTTGGGACAAGAAAGCAAAACCATCAGGAAGCCTAAATATCTGATCAAAAAGAGGCACTGTTATATGAGGTTCAACATGAGCGGTGGGTTGGAAAAGCGTTGGAACTCGCCCAGCAACAGCTTGCAGCCCTCGAATAGTTGGGTAATACAAATAGGTAAAGAAAATCATCACATCAAATTCGGAAACTTGACTTTCTAACCAACTTGACATTTCTATAGTTCTGGGTCCCATCTCATCAACCCAAAGTTCTTGAGTCGCAAGGGGAGTGGCATACCCTTCCCAAACCACTGATGCATCTACACTGCTGAATTTTTCAGGATTTCGTGGGCGATCAACAGGAAACCTCTGAACCGTGACGCCGTTTATTGTCTGGACCCCGGGTTCCAATTCATTTGCCCAGTCGGTGTAACTTTTCGCGCAACTGGTAGCAACAGTAACTTGGTGCCCATTTCTTACTAGATGTTCACAAAAGAGACGACAACATTGCTCGGACCCACCAGCAATATCTTCTCCGTAACGTTGAACGACGAAAAGCAGACGCATCAGATCACCTGGGAAAGGGAATCGAGAAATTTTTGGTTATTTAGAGCAGAGTCATAATGAGACACTTTTTCTTTACCACGTTCAATTAAATTTCTCTTTAAAGAATCGTTTTCGAGAAGTTCATTAACAGCTTCAGAAAAAAACTCTGGCCCTGCATCTTCAGGTAAAAGCATCCCTGCATCTCCTACCGTTTCAGATAGGGCAGAAGTTCTTCGAGCTATAACAGGCACTTCAAAAGACATCGCTTCAATCGCTGGAATGCAAAGCCCCTCATGAAGACTTGCAGTAACAAAAACTGAAGATCTTCTGTAAAGCGTCGCAAGTTCATCATCTTGTATTTGTCCAAGAAAAATACAATTTGGCACTCTTAGCCTTCGAGCCTGCTCAAGAGCTGCATCTTGTATCGCTGAAATAGTTGGAGGACCAACTAGAACTAGAGATGACTCGCGGCCCAAATGAACTGAAAGAAGATATTGCATTTGGATAAGGGTCTCAATTTTCTTATGAGGAACAGATTGACCCACAAATAAAAGTAAAGGCCCATTCGTTTCCCGATCTAGCCGGTAGTCCATTACAGCATTTGACGGCAGATTATGAAGTCGATTTGCCTCAACTCCGAGTGGAAGAACTTCAATATTTTCATATTTATGATCAGCTAAACATTGGGCGTTGAATTCGGAGTCTGCAATAGTCAAGATCACTTTTGAGCGTAGCGACTCTAAATCTTTCCATCCCTGCCTTAGGTCGTCAGCGCGGCTTTTATCAACATCCTCAAATAAATCAGCAGGGGCGATGTTATGAAAAATCAGGATTACTGGATCTGAACACGTGTCAAGAAAATCGTAAACTGCCGGATTCCCACCACTGGCATGAAAGACAATTATCCGTTTCGAGCGAGCGGACTGACCAAGCTTGTCAAGAAGGTAAACATCGTCTACACCAGGAGCTGGATGTTGGGCATAAATTTCGCTTGGCCCAATTTTCCGAAGAGAAGAACGAATCGAACGCGCCATGTTCGTTATAGCGTCTGTTCGTCCTGCTCCGACTAAGACTTGATGTATTTCGGTCACTTTGAACGAAGAGATTCTAATTCGGCTTCTATTAAACTAAGACGATCTAAGGCGGCAGATAAACGCTTATCAAGATCACTTCGGTTATTAAGTATTTCAGTTTGTCCGGAACCACCATCAACTTGTAACTCATCAACAAGCAAAATAAGTGCTTCAAACGCCTGATTAAGGGTGTTGGCATGTTGTTGAACTTGGCTAAGCACTCCACTGGTTTGACGAATAGTTAATTTTGCAATAACCCGATGGACCATACGCTTTAAGGGATTAGGAGACCAGGTTTCAATGCTCGTAGCATCAAAAGCGGTTGAAGATTTAAGGCGTCTTAGAAGAGATTGAAGATCATCTTCATCAGAGAAAAAATTGAACCCTCTTAATATCTCTTGGTAGTGACGGTCTAATTGATTTTCTAATCCAGGAGGGTAGTCACCAGCTTCTCGGCGTTCAGCAACTCGTTGTTTAATCTTCTCAAGGTAATCGGGAGAAACAGAACTCATGTTAGAAGCCTACCTTTGTTAGCCGACCTGACTATTCTTTCTTATGAACTATGAATAAATGCATGTGAGGTAGACGTGTACCTAAATCAAAAAATTGCAGTTGCAATTCCTTCTTATAAAGAAGAAAAGCAGATCAGACGAGTCTTAGAAACAATGCCCGACTATGTCGACCTTATTATCGTTGTTGACGATGCAAGCCCAGAGCCCGATCGCACTTGTGAGATTGTCAAGGAGATGATGAAAGAAGATTCCCGTATTCTCCTAGTTGCTCGTGAGGAGAACGGGGGAGTAGGCGCAGCGATAGAAGATGGTTACAGAGAATCCCTTGAACATGGAGCAGATGTCGTAGCGGTAATGGCCGGAGATGGCCAAATGGACCCTGATGAGTTGCACCGTATTGTTGAACCAGTTGCCAGAGGGAAAACGGATCTAGCTAAGGGAAATCGTTATAACTTACAAAGTGATTGGTCAGTTATCCCAAGGGTTCGACTTATTGGAAGCATCATCCTTTCGTTTATGACACGACTTGCAACAGGCTATTGGACAATAGGCGACCCACAGAATGGCTATAACGCTGCATCTTCAAAATTGGTTGAACAGTTTGTTAGAAACGGACTTTACCCTCGTTATGGAGTGCCAAATGATCTACTTATTACATGCGCGGTTTATGGAGCGCGAGTTCAAGATGTCTCTATGGAGCCGGTATACGACGTGGGAGAACAGTCCAAATTAAGACCGAGCCGTGTCGCGTTCCCTATTTTTCTTCTTCTGCTCCGCGGATTCTGGAAGCGCATGTATTACCGCCATTTTTTGATCGAAACTACGCCAGTACCTCTGGCTTACCTCACAGGCTTATTGAGTTTTCTGTCTGGTCTCGGATGGTCTCTTGTTTTGCTGACTCGATCAATACAAGTAGCGGTCACAACTCCTGAAGTGGTAGCAGCAACTCTCTTATTTATGGGAGGAGCTATAGTGACTCTCCTAGCGGTTGTCCTCGACGTACTTTTTTCCAGTCGCATGATTGTCACCAACGAAGGCGAATCTAGTCTTTAGAATTTGATTCGACCCATTTTCAACAGATCATTTCAATTGGGCTCTAACGGGAAGATCGGCTATTCCAGCGCCAACAGAAGAGTTCGTTAAAGTGAAACGCTTTACTTCATTTGCCTGGGTATAGAGAGTTGAGCCATCTAGCGAATGAGCGCCTATATCTATTTCATACATACCTTCAAGTAAAGGCAAATTCTCAAAGACAAATGTCAAATCAAGTTCAGAACCCACTCCCGAAAGATCAACATTAAGTAACTTCGTATTGGAAGAGTGGACTAAAGCACCCTCTATGGTTTTAATTGCGTAGGCGACCACCAAATCACTTATTGGTTTCGTTAAAGTCGCAATGACATTTATTCCAATTGGTTCATCAGATCGCACAGTCATAACCGGCCGATCTTCTGATTCAAGAGAAACAGAAACAATGCTTACCTCTTCAGTGGGAGAAGTCGAATGTGGCTCGGTTGAGTCATTTCTGGCATGAAGACTCTTTCGATAGTCAATTGCAGCTTCACGTGGACTGCCCTGAGAAATGATTCGGCCATGGTCAAGAACAATTAATTCATCACAGATAGAAGAAGCAAGGTCAACATCATGAGTTACAAAAAGCATTGTCACACCCGATTCATTGAAGCGACGTATTTGGTCTAGACACTTCAATTGAAAGGCTTCATCTCCAACTGCAAGAACTTCATCAATTAGTAAAACTTCTGGCTCAATATTGGCAGCCAAAGCAAACCCAAGGCGAGCAAACATCCCAGAGGAATAATGTTTCATTTGAGTATCAATGAAATCTTCTAGCTCGGCAAACTCAACGATGTTGCTGAGGCGAGACTCTACTTCTAGCTTGGTAAGGCCCAGAATTGAACCAGCTAAATAAAGATTTTCTCTTCCAGTCAACTCAGGATGGAATCCCGCGCCAAGTTCAAGCAAAGCAGCCATACGACCTCTCACTGAGATTTCACCGGAAGTAGGCGTAAGCGTTCCAGCAATACATTTCAACAACGTTGACTTTCCTGAACCGTTATGACCAAGAATTCCGGTCATTGACCCTTCGGGAACGTCAAAAGAAATATCGTGAATAGCATCAAATTCTGAGAACGGAATTCTTCCTAAATGCAGAGCACGCTCTTTTATCGTTCTGAATTGCTCTTTGTAAATTCGGAAAGTCTTAGTAACTCCCTCAACAGAAATTGCATTTGTGCTCATCATCAAATCTTGTCTGCAAGTTGCGAATCAAGGCGGTGAAAGAGTCTCAAAGAACCCCAAAGAAGAATCAAACCAACGGAAAGAACGATGGCCAGATTTTGGAAGTATTGCCATAATGAGACATCGGGCAAGTATCCCGCAGGGGGATTATGTAGTGCTTTTTGGAAAGCAAGTACTACAGGAGTGATTGGATTGAGCATCGCTACCCAGTCGGAACTCCCTAATCGGTCAGCAACTAAGTTGTAGTTATAAACAATTGGAGTGAGCCAAAACCAAGCAAGCAGTGAAATTTCTAAAAAATGTTGAATATCTCGATAGTAAACGTTCAGGGCAGACAAAGTTATTGCCCCAGCTGATGCCAGAACAATAACTACAAGTAGAGCTAAAGGAAGAAGAGAGATTGCAGCCCAATTTGGTTCATGCTGGAAAATCAATAGCGCTAAAACTAAAACACATGCTTGAAGAAAGAAGTGAATAGCCGACGCCCCAACACTAGCTAAAGGCAAAACTTCACGCGGAAACCAGATCTTCTTCACGATCGAAGCGTTTCCAATAATGGCTCCTGTCCCGCTATTAAGACTTGAAGAGAAAAAGTTCCATATCAGTAATCCTGATAATAGAAAAATGGCAAACATTGGAATACTTGTACGCAAAATTTCTTGAAACACTAAAGAGAAAACGACCAGATAAAGAAGAGGATTTAATAAAGACCAAATAAACCCTAAGACACTGTTCTTATACCGAAGCTGAAGTTCGGTTTTGGTTAGATTAAAGAGCAACTCTCGGTAAGAGAAAATTTTTCGAATACTTCGATTGTCCACTGATTTGCGACTCTTCTGTGAAGTTTTTTGTTTTTCAATCATTCGTTTCACTCCACTCAAAGCCTATCAGGGCACTTATTTAAGGTTGAGTCAGTTCTAATGGTCAGGATTCAAAGGCCCCCACTGTTTAGAATGATGCTGTGGTGAAAGACTATTTAACTGATTCCTGTAAACAAGATTTCTATCTCAGGTGAAGACATGAAGACGGTGCATCACGTAACTCCCACATTCCAACAGCATGACGCTCTGGGGCAACATACGAAAGAACTCCACCACTTGGTTCAGTCATTTAACTGCCGGTCATTTATTTGGTCATCAGACAAGCGGCGTTCATCACCAGCGCGAAATGCAAAACGGCTCAAAGTAAGCGATTCAGGCGAAGATGTCATTATTTATCAAGCTGCCACTGGTTCTTCAGTGTTAGAAAAAGTTATGAAAAGTAATGCACAACTAATTATCAATTACCACAACATCACCCCCGCGACTTATTTTGATCAGTGGTCACCTGATTTAGCTTCGGAACTCCGAATGGGCCGCCGTCAACTTATAGAGCTATCAGATCGCGCGAGTTTTGCTATTGCCGACTCTGAATACAATGCCGCAGAACTAAGGTCTTTAGGGTTCTCTGATGTAGTAGTCGTTCCTGTTTTATTCAAACTAGGAGAAAAGAAAGAAGTAAATGAGAGGATGGAGCCATTGCAAAATGGTTCTCAATGGTTGTTCGTCGGCCGCATCGTGCCAAACAAAGCGCAACACGATTTAGTCGCTGCCTTTGCTGCTTATCAACAAATGTATGACCAAGAGGCAAAACTCATCCTTATCGGAACTGGGCTAGCACCGTATGAAAAAGCGATTCAAGAATTAATTAGAGAGCTTGGTCTTCAACAATCAGTCAAATTGCTTGGAGCGACAACTGAGGAAGAGAAACGCCAGTACTTTCTTTCCAGCGATATTTATGTTTCTCTTTCAGAGCACGAAGGATTTGGTATTCCTTTAGTGGAAGCAATGCATTACGGGCTTCCCGTTGTTGCTTATGAAGCAGCCGCGGTAAGGGAGACTTTAGGGGGGAAAGGGTTACTGCTTGACTCTAAGAAACCTACTGAAGTCGCTGCAGTGGTCCATGAGATTCTTCAAGATGATCAAATACTAAATTCACTGGCTAGTGATGGTTACCAGCGCGCCGAAGAGTTGTCGTTTGAGTTGAATCTAGAGGAATACAAGAGAGTTTTATCTCCGCTAATTTCCGGCTGATTTTTGTCATTCAATTACAGCTACAACATCGCCGTTTCCGACAGAATCTCCTGAAGATACCCGTATTTCCATTATCTTTCCTGCTTTTTCAGCAAGGATATTGTTTTCCATTTTCATGGCTTCTAAAACACAAATCGGATCACCTATCTCAACGGAATCCCCAACTTCAACAAGGACTTTGATAATTGTTCCTTGCATAGGAACTCGAACTTCGTTAGTCCCCGAGCCACTTGCTGCTTTTTTCCCTTGCGACCGCCTTTTGACATTACGCTCAACACCTGAGTTATCGGGAACCCACATCGTCACGTCAAATCTTTTCCCGTTTACCTCAACAGTTGTCTCTTTCTTGAGAGTTGACTGGGAATCTTCTTGCTTTGAAGACTCTTTTTCGCTGCTGATTCCAGATAGATCAAGAGAATCTTCAACCCATTTAGTTGAATGAGAACAAGATTGGAAATCTTCGTGCTCAAGAATCGCTATATCTGCAGGGATTGTTGTAGCAACTCCACTAACCTCTAATTCGCTTAAGGCTCTTAGGGAACGATTGATCGCAGTGATCCTGTCTTTGCCCCACACGACGAGTTTCGCTATCAAGTTGTCGTAAAACTGACTTATTTCATCTCCCGATTCATAACCAGAATCAAATCGGACTCCAAAGCCATCTGGTGGACTGAGTTCAGTGATTTTTCCAGGAGAAGGAAGAAAGCTCCCTCCTGCAGGGTTCTCAGCATTAATACGTATTTCAATAGCATGTCCTCGTATCTCTAAATCTTCTTGAGAGATATCTAAGGGAGACCCATCCGCAATCTTAAGTTGTTGTTCAACTAGATCTATTCCCGTTACGAGTTCGGTTACTGGGTGTTCAACTTGCAGACGAGTGTTCATTTCTAAGTAATAAAATTCACCATCTTCATAAAGGAACTCAACGGTGCCAGCGTTCGTGTAGCCGCATCCCTTCGCAACTTTCACCGCAGCTTCACCCATGGCTTGTTTTATAGACTCAGGAATATCCGGAGCAGGTGCCTCTTCAATAAGTTTCTGGTGTCTTCGCTGCGCCGAACAATCTCGGTCGCCAAGATAAATAACATTGCCATGTTCATCGGCAAGAATTTGAATCTCTATATGGCGAGGAGCAGTTAAATATCTCTCCATATATAGTTCGTCCCTACCAAAGTAGGCGAGAGATTCTCTTTGAGCGGAATCTATAGCGGACTCAACTTCCTCAGGAGCCGATACGACTTTCATTCCTCGCCCCCCTCCGCCGTAAGCAGCTTTTATAGCCACTGGATATCCATACGTTTCCGCAAAGGAATGCACCTGTTCAGGCGAAGTAATTAGTTCAGTTGTGCCAGGGACTCCTAAGACTCCAACATTTTCCGCTGCTTGGCGTGCACTAATTTTGTCCCCCATTACCTCAATGGATTCAGGTGGAGGCCCAATGAATTTAATACCTTTCTTCTCTATCTCTCGAGCGAAGTCGGCATTCTCGGAAAAAAACCCATACCCGGGATGAACAGCATCTGCTTCACATTCTTCAAGAATCTTCAGAATAGATTCCGTATTCAGATACGTCTCTGCAGCAGATTGCCCCGGTAAGGCGTATGCTTCGTCTGCAAGTCGAGTATGGAGAGCATTACGATCTAAATCTGAGTAAACAGCAACCGAAGTAATTCCAAGTTCCCGGCATGCCCTAATTACACGAACTGCGATTTCGCCTCGATTAGCGATTAAAACTTTTGAAAACACCCTCTAATGGTTACATAAATGAACGGCAACTCAAACCACCAAACATGGAAAGAATTGGAATTAATAGGCAAAAGCCTAATTAATACGCGATTTAAGGCCATTTACTATGTCTCACAGACAGGATCAACTAATTCAGATTTGATTTCTCAAGCCAGTCAAGGAGCAGAAGACGGGCTGGTTTTAGCTACTGGACATCAAGTAAAAGGAAGAGGGCGATTAGATCGACTTTGGGAAGCCCCACCAGAAACTAACCTCTTATTTTCCATCTTAATTCAACCAAGAATCCTGCCCCAAAGCTTTCCGCTGGTTACTCCTGCTCTTGCATTAAGTCTCGTAAATGTCCTTGCTGGACACAGCGTAGACAGTCAAGTCAAATGGCCAAATGACGTCTGGTTAAGTGGAAAGAACCGAGGGAAAATCGCTGGAATTCTTGCTGAATCAGTAAAAGTAGATGACCTCTCTCAGAAGCTTGTTATCGGAATGGGATGCAATGTGGCTTGGCCGACTTCAAAAGACGAGGTCCCGTTTGAAGCCTCGTCCTTGAAAGAAGTCGGTTTAGAGATAGAACCTAACGACCTCTTGTGTGCGGTCCTTCTGGAGTTCGAAAATCAACTTAATAAATTAGAGAATCCAAATGGATCTGAATTACTCCGTAAAGAATTACTTAAAAAATCAGCAACTATAGGCAAAAGAGTCTTAGTTCAACAACACTCCGGAGATATAGAAGGCGAAGCAGTGGATCTAGATCCATCAGGAGCGCTTATCATCAGCGATGGAGTAAAAGAGTATTCCGTTCTCGCCGGCGATGTCGTACACCTACGCGAGGCTTAATTTACGGATCCGTTTTAGAGGATTTAAGTTCGCTAAAAGTTTGACTTATCTTTTTCGTGGTTGAACCGGGACAGAAGGGCAGAACAAGATCGTCAAATCTAGAAATTGGACTTAAATCACGAGTTGAAGAAGTAAGAAAAGCTTCGCTGCAATCACTCAGTTCCTCTGGAGTGATATCACGCTCAACCACTTCCGCAATTTCTAAGACAAGTTCTCTAGTTATGCCTGCCAGGCATCCAGAAGCAAGTGGCGGGGTAACTAACTCTTCATTAATAACAAGAAAAATATTAGTTCCAGTTCCTTCACACAAAAGCCCTCCTGTGTTCAAGAACAGAGCTTCATCGCAGTCACGCTGATGAGCTCTTTCTAGCGCCAAGACATTCTCTGCATAAGAAGTAGTTTTTAGTCCAGTTAGAGCACCGCGTTCATTCCGAGGCCAAGGAACAATATGAATAGATTCAGAGGGCGGCCAGACTTTCCTTCCTTGAGTAGCGACTATAAGAGTTCCCGGATTATTTCCGCGGGCCGAACCAAGAACACCTGAACCGCTCGACCAAGTGACGCGAATTAATCCTGCTTCCGGATCAGCATGCAGCACAGCATCTATAGCCTCTTTGATCTTTTTTTCATCTGGGGGTAATAGCCCAAGCCCTTCAGATGAGTTCTTCAGGCGTTTCAAATGTCGTGTAAGAGCAAAAGGCTTCCCTTCATGGACTTGAAGCGTCTCAAAAACTCCATCTCCAACTATTACAGCGTGGTCATTAGGCAAGATTGCTTCCTGGCCCGGTTCAATTAAAGAACCGTTCACCCACGAAACTCCAGAAATATCCATAGTTAGTAGCGTAGACGCGACACCGGGTAAGGAATGGTCACTGATACCATTTCTTTGTGCCTTCTCTAGAACCCAAGAAATTCCGACGCACTTGGCCGCAGAGGACTCTCATCGTCTTCAGCCTTTCGTTCGTCGCTGTTCTTATATTTGCATCAGTGCGACTCAACAAGTTTGATGATGCAGTCGGAAGCATTGTACGCATTGAGGTTCCCTCAGGAGTCTTAGCTGAAATACCAACAGAAGAACTTGAGATTCAAGAAAATTCTGACTCCCCACTTGTAGCAACTAGCCCAGCTTTTTCCCGTAACTTCCTAATCATTGGAACGGATAGCGCAGTAGGGTTAGATCCCTCTGATCCTGCTTCTCATAGAGATCATCCAGAAGGGTATGCCTTAGCGGATGTAATTATGCTTGTGCGAGTTGATCCGGTAAACAACTTGATCAATATGATGTCAATCCCACGAGATCTTTATCTTCCTATTTATAGCCAGGGCGACTATATCCGCGAAGAAAAAATTGCTTCAGCCATGCTTGTGGGCGGTTTAGAAAAGGGAGCCCCCACTCTCGTAGAGACCGTTAGCGTCAATTTTGACGTACCAATCCACAATTTCGTTGTGATGGATTTTCTAGGATTCGAACAACTTATTGATTTAATTGGTGGAGTTTCAATGTGGTTTGAGTACCCGATACGAGACCTCTCCTCAAAATTATCTGTGAATAATTCAGGGTGTAGCGAGTTTGATGGAAGAACTTCCTTGGCTTATGTGAGAAGCCGAAAATTAGAGGCTCTTGTTGATGGTTGGTGGCGTCGGGTCGGAGTTTCAAATGACATGGAACGAAATCAGCGACAGCAAGAATTCATGATAAGAATTTTAGAAGAATTGGTTAATCAAGGTATTTCAAATCTGCTGACTGACGATGCACTGCTTGAAGCAGCTGTTGAAATGGTTGTATTTGATGAACGGTTAACTTTGGGAGAGCTAGTAGATCTTGGTCAGGCTTTTGCGAGTGTGAGCAGTGACCAAGTAATTCGACATGTACTTCCTGTTGTTGATGCAGAAATTGGCGAACTTTCGGTACTCCGAAAAGGTGAAGGTTGGCAGTCTGCATTTGATGTATTTCGCGGCTCATATACTTTGGCGGAAAACGTTCCTATTCTTCTTGTTAACGCAAGAGAGGATGGAATAGCCGCAACAGTCGAAGATTACTTAACTGATGGTGGGTTCATTGTGCAGACGGTACAAAGTGATCTTCAAAATGAAACTGTAATTCGTTCATCTCCCGAACAATTCGAGGACTCGGTCTTCGTAGGCCGAATAGTTACGCCTGTTCCTAAATTTGAATTTGTTAATGGTTTTTCTGGCCCTGTGGAATTAGTGCTGGGAGCAGATTTCCAAGGACTCAATTGGCCACCAGCAGCCACTGAAGAAATTGAGTCAATCGCAGAAACTTATTTGAATTCGGGCACAGATGAAAATGCATTTTCGGTATTTGGATCTGAGGGTTCATTCATAATGAGTCCTAGAAGATTACAGATTCGAAATTCTGTGGAAGGAGTAAATGGAATCCCTCCCGAGGGCGTTACTTGCGACTAGGGCCGGTCTTTCCATGGCGGCAAAACACCAAGCTGGTCTGACAAAGAAAAATTTGTACTTTCTGAGGTCAGATTTGGAGAGTAAGCAGGATCATTCTTCAAAGAATCTCCCCAAAGGCTAATAAATAAATCAGACTCTTTAGCTAAGCGCTCTCTTTGTTTCGGGTGCTCGTCGTAGCCGCGAGTTAAAGATTCATGATGAATTAATTCGGCGAATGGAGTCCACATCACGCGATACCCAGACTCTCTTACCCTTAGACAGTAATCCACGTCGTTGTAAGCGACAGCGAGTTCCTGGTTCATGCCTCCCAGTTCGTCCCATAATTCTTTTGACGTCATCAAGCATGCTCCGGTAACTGCAGCAACGTTATGGGCGATAGCCAGTCTGTTGCGATAACCAAAGTTTTCGACAGGAAAATATTTGTGGGCATGACCAAAAAGACTTCCTAAGTTCGGACTCAACCCTGCATGCTGAATGGTTTTATCTGGATAGCGGAGTAGAGCACCGACCACTCCTACATCTTCCCTGCTGGCATGAGAAACCAATTCTTGAATCCAGTCGCTGCCTAGCACTTCTATGTCATTGTTTAACAAACATAGGTAGTCCCCAGTAGAAGCGCTTGCTGCAATATTGTTCATCAATGAAAAATTAAAATCTCCCTCAAATTTCAAAACCCGTGTGTCTCTTCTTTTGTCTACTTTTTCTAGTAATTCAAGGGCACTTTTTTCGCTACTTTGGTGATCAATTACAATTACTTCAAAATTTGAGTAAGTACTTGATTCATAAATTCCACTTAAGCAACGCTGAAGAAGTTCTGATTGATCCTTACTAGGAATGAGTATTGACACTTTCGGGTCCGGTTTTGGAAGAGGCCAATGAATCCGCCGCGTGTTTAAACAGGACCCTTGAGACACAGAAATTTCATCGTTGACTTCGCGGAGGTAGTTAGTGATTGTTGCATCTAGAAGAAATTGTTTATGTTGTTCTGGCACAGAACTAAGTACAAGAGGAAGGCTGCTTATAATCTCGTCACCAAAATCTGCATAAACGGTCAAAGCAATTTCAGTCAAATTCTTTAATTCAGAAAAATTCTTACCTTCTTTGACTATTTCCGAAATAACAGAATGATGAATAGCAATAAGTGGCCCCACTCCTTCTCCGCCAAGAATAAGATCCAAATTCCACGGCGGATTAGCTCGTATGCCGGTAAAAACCTCTCCGTCTTTCTCAGCAGAATCAGGAATGATCATTCGTACTTCTGGATTTTTTTCTGCATGGCTAGCAAGAGAAAAGGTAGTAGCTTCATGGACTTCAGCTTCTGCGTCAAGAAAAACAAACCACTTTCCCGCCCGGGTGAAATCCAAAGAGTCAAAGTTCTCTAAAAGTAGAGTTTCCAACACGGGGAGTCGTTGGCGCTCAATCCCATTTGTTTGTTTTACATTTTCATATTCGTTGGAATTAACAAGAACAAATGAGAAAGAAGGAAGTTGCTGAAGATTGATTGATTCATCAATGAACATGAGGTCTTCTGAGTCCAACGACATAAATCTTTCCATCCACACATCAGGAGAAATAATCCCATCATTAATGCTCGAGGCCAAAGGAGCTTGGTTATATCTTTGAATTAGACGAGTTTGAAAACTTCTAAGGTCTCTGGCCCGGATGATTTGCAAGACCGTTCTTAAGTTCCGTCGGCGAACACCTAACCGTAAGACATCAAGTATGGCAGATAGCACTACTCGGTTTAAAAGCCTTAATGGAGAAGAGCGATAAATGACTATTTGTACAGAAGTTAGCGTTAGCCCAGTGACTTCTATCTGTTTCTCCTCTGAAGAGAAGTTAAAGATCTGATCAAAGTTTCCACGGCGGTTTTTTCTAAACCGATATCGTTCGCCCGAACTATCCGTAATAGATGCCCCAGATAAGAACTGATTTTCAACATTGGATTTAATAGAGACTCTATTCCAGCCTTTTACATTTTCAGGTGGAGTAACCCTAAGTAGATCTGAAGGAGCAGATGAAATCAGTTCAATGGCATGCTTTCTTTTGTTGATTTGCTTCCACTCAAAGTTCTCCATAAAAGGAGGGTACCTGCCAAAGTCTCTCCCTTTCGTCGTCGGGTACCTTTAGCCGGTATACCGTGGTAAGGGATAAGTTTATTTAAGCCGCGGGACAACAAGGAAAATAATGAATTTTCAGCCTCATTTAGCAGTTAATTTATTGTCAATTGTGCCGGGACGCATCGGTGGAGCAGAAGAATATGCAGTAAGAACCCTGCTCGCTTTCTCTAAGCACAGATCATCAGATATCCGCCCAATTTTGTATACAGTCAACTCCTTTGAGCAAGCACACCCAGAGTTAGCTGAAAGTTTTGAAATCGTTTCTTGCCCCATAGATGGAGTTGTCCGCTCTCGAAGAGTATTAGCGGAATCAACTTGGCTGAAAAACAAAACTAAATCAGCACTTGCAGTACATCACCTAGGTGGACGATTACCGTTTCGAACCAACAAACCATCGGCTGTTACTATTCATGACTTACAGCCATTAGATCATCCTGCAAATTTCTCTCCGATTAAAGCCGCGTATCTGTCATGGGCTATTCCTAGATCTATTCGCCGAGCAGACATCGTTGTAGGGGTTAGTGATTATGTGGCAGAACGCATTCGGACAGGGTTCCCCATTGATCCCGAAAAGGTAGTTACGGTCTCTTCCGGAGTTCAAGAAATAGCTAAGCAGCCTGCTGAACCAAACATGACTCCAGTAATTCTTTATCCTGCAGCGACTTATCCACATAAGAATCACTTAGTCCTAATTAAGGCGTTTGAAGACATAGCAGATCGTCATCTAGGAGTTCAGTTGATTTTGACTGGGGCTGCTGGAAGAGCAGAACCAGAGATTGTAAAGGCTATTGAACAGTCTCGACATGTCGATCGTATTGAACGAACGGGACGAGTCTCACCCGAAGTCATGAAAAAAATTATAGAAACAGCAACTGTCTTGGCTTTTCCCTCAACTTATGAAGGATTTGGCCTCCCAGTTCTTGAAGCAATGGCAGCTGGAGTTCCTGTTGTGGTTAGTTCAGACACGCCCGCCGAAGAGATTCTTAACGAACCAAATTTGACAGTTCACCCCGATGATGTTCAAGGATGGGCGCGCACACTTGAAAGGGTGATTCTTAATAAGCAGGAACGCTTTGAAGCCGCGTCACAAGGGTTAATGAGGGCAGAGAAATATAAATGGGAGAATTCGGCTGAACAACTAGAAAGAGCCTGGCATCAACTTTTATCAAGAAATAATCAGTAAATGCGGCTCCTAGTTATTTCTCCACATTTAGAACCAGACACCGCCCCAACGGGTGTCATTATTTCCGCAATTTTGGAAGAACTAAGCCAAGCAGGAATAGACATTCATGTGATTACTTCTTTGCCTTGGTATGAAAAACATAAGGTAGCTAAAGAATGGAACATTAAAGGTTTACGTCGTTTTATCAGAACTGATTCTGAGAAATACGGGAAAGTTACTCGTTGTTATCCTTTTCCGTCTTCAAAAAATTCTTTAGTCGCAAGATCACTAGGCTTTGCAGGATTCACAGCTTTGAGTGCAATACCCGCTTTGTTTAATCGAACAAAGTTTGATGCAGTAATTACGATTTCTCCTCCTTTAACTCTTGGTCTTGTTGGATGGATGGCTTCTCGAAGGCATGGCTGCCCACTTGTGCTTAATGTCCAAGACATATTCCCTGATGTGGCGGTTCAAGTAGGAGCGATAAAGTCTCCTCGTTTGATCAGCATTTTTGAAAGATTAGAACTTTTTTGTTATAAAAAAGCCAATGCTGTTTCAGTTCTCTCTCAGGATTTAGCACAAAATGTAAAATCAAAAACTGGATTTGATGACTCAAGAGTTGTAGTCATTCCCAACTTTGTTGATACAGAAAAGATCCTCCCTCTAAACCAAGACACCGTCTACCGGGAAGAACTAGGTCTAGGCGACCGGATAGTAATTATGTACGCAGGAAACCTTGGTCATTCTCAGTCCCTAGATCTACTCATTGAAGCCGCCAACCGCCACCAAGATCGCGATGACGTTGTATATGTAATAAACGGCGGAGGAGTAGCCGCCAAAGAGTTAGAACAAAAGGTAAAAGATCTTCCGAATTTTGTATTCACTGGCTTTCAGCCAATTGATCGCCTTCCAGAGGTACTTGCATCGGCGGACATTCACGTCGTGCTTTTAAAACAGGGCTTAGGAACAAGCAGTCTTCCATCAAAGATTTATTCCATATTTGCAGCAGGCCGACCAGCTATCGCAAGTGTGGATCCAGAAACTGAACTATCAAGAGTTCTTTCTGAAACAAAAGCAGGGATAGCTGTCAAACCCGAGGAGGTTGAAGAGTTTATTGCTGCTATTGAAAGATTGATTGATAATTCGGCGGAGAGAACCGAAATGGGAACCATGGGTAGATTATGGATAGAGAAGCAACCCACGGCAAAAATTGTTGCAGAAATCTATAAAGATTTACTGGGGCGTTTGAATAAGTAACGCATATAACGCAATAACGAACCAAACCATTGTTTATACCTGTAACGTAAAGCACTATGGCACGTGGAGAATCAGGTAAAAAAGTAGCGCGCGCTGCTCGTGTTGGCGGGACTAGCGGTAGTGGGGAAAGAAGACCAATAGGATACCCGATAGCGCTAACCCTGGTTTTAGTTCTTGGTCTGCTTTTAGTTGTATGGTCACGTAATTCTCGAGAGGCCACTTCGGCTCCTCGGGTAGGAGACCATTGGCACTCCGCTTATGACATTTATGTGTGTGAAGATTGGCGTGGAAAGATAGTCAACGAAACTGATCCAAACGGTATACACACTCATGGTGATGGGCTCATGCATATTCACCCTTTCAACTCAGAAGCATCTGGTAAAAAAGCAGATTTCGGTCAATTCTTTGGTGCCTATGGAGGGTCAATAAATGATTCTTCTCTCCAGTTAGATACCGGAGAAGTTATTTCTGAAGGCGAAGATTGCAATGGGCAACCAACAGTTCTCAAAGTTGCGCGTTTTGATGCTCAAGATAGAAATCGCGAACCTGAGATCATCACAGAAGGAATAGCTGACATTAGATACTTGAAGAATCTTGAAGCGTTCACCATTGCGTTTGTTCCAGAAGATGTTGATCCGCCCCCACCTCGACCTGAACGGTATACGTTCTTAGAAACTGTTGATCCTCGAGCAATACAGTCAGATAATTTGAACGTAGTTACTACTACATCCGAGGGATAAGAGGCGCCGTGAGAGCGGTTGTGCTTGTAGGCGGGTTTGGCACCCGACTAAGGCCCCTTACTCTCAATATGCCAAAACAAATGCTCCCCATAGTTGGTAAACCAATGATTGAGCATGTTGTAGAGAATTTAGCAAGTCATGGGATTACAGAAATCGTTCTATCTTTAGGCTTCGCTCCAGATGTCTTTCAATCGGCTTATCCCGAAGGACATTGCAATGGAGTGCCGATTCAATATGCAATTGAGCCCGAGCCTTTAGACACAGCTGGAGCGATTCGCTTTGCAGCAGATTCGGCAAATATTGAAGAAACTTTTCTCGTGCTTAACGGCGATGTGCTAACTGATCTAGACATACAGAGCTTGATTTCGTTTCACAAAGAGGTAGGTGCAGAAGCATCAATCCACCTGACCACCGTTGACGACCCTTCACGGTACGGCGTGGTTCCGACAGATGAAAGAGGTCAAGTTCTGGGTTTTATTGAAAAACCTTTAGCAGAGGATTCTCCAACTAATTGGATTAATGCTGGCACTTATATTCTCGAACCCTCAGTTCTCAATCGAATAACTCAAGGTAGGAGAGTATCGATAGAAAAAGAGACATTTCCTAGCCTTGCTTCGGATTCTGCACTTTTCGCTTTCCAATCAGAAAGTTACTGGATAGATACCGGCACTCCAGCTACATACATTCAAGCACAACTAGACCTACTTGAAGGAGGTGTGCGAGGTTTCACAGATAGTGGAATAGACCCAACAGCAGTTATAAGTGGAGCGGTGGAACACTCGGTAGTTGGAGCCGGAGTAGTCATTGAAGAAGGTGCTCAAGTAACCGGATCAGTACTATTAGAAGGAGTGCGGGTAGAACGAGATGCAATTGTTTCTGATTCAGTTATTGGGTTTCAATCTTCAATAGGTCAAAACGCAAACATTACTTCTTTTTCAATTGTTGGACATGGAGTTAATGTTCAACAAGGAGAAGAAATTACTGAGGGCACTTTGGCCAGATGATGAATGAAAATACTGCAATCGTTACTGGTGGAGCAGGATTCATCGGATCGTCTTTAGTCGATCGCTTACTTGCTACTGGAAATAACGTTGTAGTGATTGATAATTTGACTACTGGCCATTTGTCTAATCTCAATGAATCTAGAAAGTATGGCGAAGAAAGACTTCGATTTGAACAGCTTGACGTTCGTAGTCGTGAAGTTACTGAAGTCATTGCGGATCTGAAACCAGAGACCGTATTTCATTTAGCAGCCCAAGTTGATTTGAGGCATTCCGTCAGCGATCCGATGCTAGATGCTGAGACAAATATTATGGGAACATTGCGAGTTCTAGAAGGAGCTCGTAAGAGCAATGCGAACAAAGTCGTAGTTGCTGCAAGTGGCGGAACTCTTTACGGGGCCCAAGACCCTGCACTTTTACCCTTTAAAGAGTCATTGAGCCCGAACCCAGGAACCCCCTACGGAATATCTAAAGCGGTGACGATGAATTACCTTGCTGCCTATGAGGATTTATATGGGTTAGATGGAACGGCCTTAGCGCTAGCAAATGTTTATGGGCCTAGACAAGATCCACATGGTGAGGCTGGAGTAATAGCGATTTTTGCCGGGCAGCTATTACGCGGAGAAGAGTCCACAATTTTCGGCACAGGTGAGCAGACTCGTGACTTTGTTTATGTAGATGATGCGGTTGACGCTTTCATACAAGCATCAGAAATTGAAGGAATAAAATTCTGCAATATTGGAACAGGCATAGAGACTTCCGTAAATAGTCTTTACCAAAGCATGGCTTCATTGATTGGAAGCTCCTCAAAGCCGCAGCACCTTCCATCTCGCTCAGGAGAGTTAGACCGGTCAGCTCTTGATCCAACCTATGCTCAAGAAGCATTGAGTTGGCATTCAAACATTTCTCTTGAAGAAGGCCTTCTGCGTACTATTGAGTGGTTTAAAGAGAACTAGCGGAAAAGATCTTCGTTAGGTTTACGTAATAAATCATCTTTTACACTCCCATCGCCAAACCATTCTGGATCAACTCCCCGCAAAATCGCGACAGGAACACCTGTTGACTTTCCCATAACCAGTTCTGCAGCAGAAGCTAGTTCATCTGCAACTGCTACTTCAGTAACTTGCAACTCTCTCCCCAAAGCATCAGTGGTGCCGCGCAAATCAACTACCGGCAGCAATCCTGCAGATCCAATAGCGACATCGGTTACTCCTCGGCGCCATGGGCGTCCAAAAGTATCACTAATAATCACAGCGACATCCAGTGAGTAACGATGAGAGAGAGCGTCTCGTATTCTTCGTGCGGACTTATCTGAGTCAACCGGCAACAAAGCAGCTTGTCCTTGCTCAACATTCGAGAGATCAATTCCAGCATTCGCACAAACAAATCCATGCTTGGTTTCTGAGATGATCAACTCACCTCTTCGTCGCAAAATCCGAACGGACTCTTCTTCAACGAGAGGCTTATGTCCTATTTCGGGATCTATTTCAACGAGTCGGTCTTCTGCTTTTGAGACAATCTTTTGAGTCACAACTAAGACGTCACCATCAAGGATCTTAATTTGATTGTTCTTGCAGGATTGGAAAATTAGTTCAGATAAGTCATCACCAGGTTTAATCTCAGGAAGACCAGGAATAGGAAAGATATTAAGCATCACTAAACATCTAACACAGTTGAGGCCAAAGATGCAGAAACCGAGGGCGAACTCATTACTGTGTTCGTTACTAGACAACGCATTCCTAAAGACTCAATTGACTCTTTGTAGGTTTCGTCAGCCTTGTCAATTACTAAAGTAGCGACAAGATCTTTGTAAAGATGCGCTATACCAAGAACTGAAGGTTCATGCCCGAGTTCGCTCATCATACGGTCAGCTGGACCTTTCAAAGCTAAGCCATTGATTATTGGTGAAATCGCTACAGTTGATTCACGTCTAGATTTTATAGCGGAATTAATCTCGCTGATTGACAATATCGGTCCGATAGAAACAATCGGATTTGATGGAGCGATAACAATTTTTTCTGCTTGATGAATCGATTCAATTACATCAGGGCCTGGTTTTGCTTGCTGAGATCCTTCAAATCGAACACTTTCGACAGCAACCGCATGCTTTAATTTGACAAAATATTCTTGAAAACTTATTTCCTCTCCGCTTTCAGCCAGTGTGACAAAGGTAGAAATCTTGCTGTCACTCATGGGTAATAATTTGACTTCAATTCCAAATTTGCAAGCAATTTCAGCAGTGACCTCTGTCAGAGAACCCCCTTCAGACAATCTATTTGTTCGGAAGAGATGAGTTCCAAGATCCTTATCTCCGAGTTGAAACCAAGTGGCTCCACCGAGAAAATCCAAAGACTTCATCACATTCCAGGATTCTTCAATGATGCCCCATCCTGTTTCAGGGTTATCAACCCCAGCCAGTGAGTACGTGACTGTATCTATATCTGGAGATATATGTAACCCGTGCAAAACAACGTCATCTGCCGTGTTTATTATTGCTTTTAACTCGCTTGGCTCTTTTATAAGGCTTAGCCCTTTAAGGAAACGAGCGGCTCCTACTCCACCAGCAAGGGTGACAATCATCTTTGTTTCGGGTTGTCTTTTAGTAACTGCAAGTCTGAGTCGACCATACCTGTTACTAAATCAGCAAAACTTGTCTTTGGAGCCCATCCCAATTCTTTCTTAGCGAGAGAAGCGTCTCCGACAAGAAGATCAACTTCGGCTGGCCTAAAAAACTTCTCATCAACAGTTACATGGTCCTCATATGAAAGATTTACATGATTGAAGGCCAATTCTAAGAATTCTTTAACGGAGTGAGTTTCACCCGTGCAAATAACAAAGTCTCCGGGATTTTCTTGCTGAAGCATAAGCCACATCGCTTCAACGTAGTCTCCCGCGAATCCCCAGTCTCGTTTGGCATCTAAGTTACCTAAGGAAAGCGAACTGGCATGTCCAAGAGCTATTTCTGCAACTCCATGAGTGATTTTTCGAGTAACGAATTCTAAACCTCGGCGAGGGCTCTCATGGTTAAAGAGAATGCCTGAACTCGCGTGAAGGTCATAACTTTCACGATAGTTCACTGTTATCCAGTGGCCATAAACTTTAGCGACACCATAAGGGCTGCGTGGATGAAATGGCGTTGACTCTGTTTGTGGAACTTCATGTACTTTCCCAAACATCTCGCTGGAACTAGCTTGGTAGAAGCGGATACTTGGATCAACGACTCTAATTGCATCAAGCAGTCTTGTTACTCCAAGCGCTGTGGTTTCTCCAGTAAGAACTGGTTGAGTAAAAGAAGTTTGAACGAATGATTGTGCTGCAAGATTATAAACTTCTTCTGGCTTATGTGATTCAAGTGCTTCTACCAAAGACATTTGGTCTAGAAGATCGCCTGGAACAAACTCTATGTCGTCCATTAAATGACCGATTCGTTCGTAGTTCACCGTTGAACTTCTTCTAACCATTCCGACTACTTTGTATCCCTTGGAAAGAAGCAACTCAGCCAAATAGGAACCATCTTGTCCGGTGATACCCGTAATTAGTGCCTTTTTACTCATTTCCATTCCCTAGATTTCTCTTAGTTCTTTTGATGGGATCAATATGGTCCATAGTCATTCTGCCAAGGAAAGTTGCAAACGCCAGTATTCAAGTAAATCAGAAAGAGTTTGATCCAAAGGAATTTCTGGCGACCAGCCCGTATCTTTTCGGATTTTTGATGGGTTTCCACACAAATCTGGCAGGTCTATAGGCCTAAGAAGACTCGAATCAACAACTAGTTTCATTGGCGATTGCGAAAGACTTAATAGTTTCTCAGCAACCACTTCAATGCTAGTGGACGACCCACTACACACGTTGTAGGACTCACCTGCTTTCCCATGAAGCGCTAATAAGCGGTAAGCACGAACAACATCTCTAACATCAGTGAAATCTCTGCGAGCGCTTAAGTTCCCAATAGACAATTCAGAGACTTCGTTAATTTCATTATGTGCAATTCGAGCTGCTAGGGCGGAACATACAAATTTCTCGCTTTGGCCTGGCCCTAGATGGTTAAAAGCGCGTACGCGAATTACTTCTTGATCGTGGCCGAGATAGGCCTGAAGGGCCAATAAATCAGCAGCAGCTTTAGAAGCAGAGTAAGGAGAAACCGGTCTGAGGGGGGCATTCTCATCTAGAGGCAGTTGATTAGAGTCAACAACGCCATAAATATCAGCACTCGTTACTGTTATGACTCGTGTGGCGCTACTCAAGGACCGAGAAGCCATCAAAACATTTAGTGTGCCTTCGGTATTTGATTTAAATGTTTCAGCGACATGATCCCATGATCGACCAACATCAGCTTGCCCAGCTAGATGGAAAATAACATCAGGAGCGGCGTCATGTATCAATTCAGTAAATCCGTCTAAATCACTTAAGTCAGGGCCACCAGAAATAATGTCCGTCTGAACGACATCATCTCCAGATTCTTCCAAGTGCCTAATAAGGTATTTACCAACGAAACCGCCGGCTCCAGTAACTAATGCTTTCATTAGCGAGAAAGTGTATAGATTTGTATCACAGAAGAAACTGTACGCCAGACTGCCTCCCTCAACACCCTTAGTAGCGCTAAGGTCCGATACAGGTGAAAGTTTTGAAAGAATCAAACCAACCTGAAGAATTAGCTCCAACCACTTCTGGGGACGTTTTTGTTCCCAAAGTCCAGTTAGTTTTGGTGACCCATAACCCTGGAGAATGGTTTGAAGAGGTACTTCTAGGGATAGCAGAACAAGATTATGCATCCCTTGAAGTAACTGTCGTAGATACAACTAGACGCGCAGTTATCGAAGAAAAAGTAAAGTCATTGCTCCCTCAAAGCAGAGTTCTGCATTTGAAGAGATCTCCAGGGTTTAGTGCTCTTACTCCAAAGAACTTAAATGCATCTGAAAAGGATCTTTTTTACTTCTTTATCACTGATGATCTTGTGCTCGATGCAACCGCGGTTCGCCGTGTAGTCGAATCAGCTCTTGAACTAAATGCAGGGATAGCGGGTCTAAAAGTTTTGGGTGGGGAAAACACAGAAATTCTTCGCGAAGTTGGATCTTCGATTGATAGGTATGGCACCACTGTTCCTCGCCATCAAATAAACGAGATTGATCAAGGTCAATACGATGGAAGAAAGGAAGTGTTTGCCTCATCCTCTTCAGCGTTCTTAGTGCGGAAAGATTTATTTGAAACAATTGGAGGATTTGACCCACTGTTAGGTTTAGTAGATGGCCATACAGACCTCTGTTGGCGTGCACGGCTATTGGGAGCAAAAGTTGTCTTAGCTTCTAATGCAGTAGGTCGAAATGTACTGACTTTTGAACGGCAGGAAAGGACACGACGACGGCGCGTTGACTCTACTCGTTTTGGACCCCGGCATCGGATACGTATGATCTGGGCAAATCAAACGATTTCTAAAGCATCAGTCCTTTCGTTAGAGCTACTTTTTCTCACTATTCTCGGAACAATCTATGGACTGGCTCGAGGAAAATTTCGGCATGCTCAGTCTTTACTAAGTGCATGGATTTGGAACTTCCGCCATTTGCCTAGTGTTCGAACTCGCCGTTCATTTATTTTTAAGAAAAATACAACTACAAGTATTTCCGATGACGTTCTTGGTGATGTGGCTGAAAATTCTCTGAGGAGAGTAGTTACTGGGAGAGGGCCTGAAGAACAAAAGAAAGAATCAAGTATTTCTACGCGGTTGCAAAATTTCTGGGTGGCTTTGTTTGGGCCCGGAGGACTAGCGCTTCTCTTTGGCATTGCAGTTCTAGGGTTCGGGTCACGGCATTTATTAACCAGAGGCCTCCCGGCAGTAGGCAGATTTCAACCGATTCCAGAAAATCCTCTGGATCTTTTTCATTCCTGGTGGACAGGTTGGAGATCGACAGCCGGAGGAATACTTGATAACGGGATCGACGGATTAGCTCTCTTAGGTGGTTTGGGATGGATCCTCCCCTTTGACCCAGAAGTAGTAATGGCAATTGTTGTCTTGGCGGTGTTCCCAATTGGAGCAATAGGTATATGGCAACTAGTCCAGCCGGTTGGAGGGGGAAGATCACGGGCGACTGCTGTGACCATCTACTTAGCCATACCAACGCCTTATCATGCAATAGCTGAAGGAAGGTTTGGCCCTCTAGTCACCTATGCCCTGCTTCCTTGGATCATTCATCGGCTTTCACTAGCTCAAGGAGTTGTTCCGTATGGTGAAAAAGGAGGCGACCCTGGTCCAGGAGCAGTGATTAGGAATTTCTGGTCTGACGTTACGGCCTCAGGTCTACTTTTGGCGCTTGCGATCTTCTTTGAACCATTAATTGTTATTCCAACTGCAATAGCAATCACTGCTTTGCTAATAGGAAGTCTCTTCGCTGGGAGTTCTGCAGGGTTGCTTCGTCTTGTACTTGTATCTATTGGGATGTCAGTGATAGCAGCCGCAGTTCATTTTCCTATCGTGGCGGATTTAATAAACGGACAGCCGTTAGAAGCGTGGCTAGTTTTTGATAACTGGCCGGTTGGAGATGTGGGCCCTGAATCTCTCTTACAATTCGATACAGGCACATTTGGAATCTCAAACTTAGCTTGGGTGTTCTTAGCCATTCCCGCTATTTCATTACTCGGAACTAGTGGTTGGCGTCTCGCTGTAGTGGTTCGGTCTTGGTTCTTAATCATTGGAGGCTTTTCCGCTGTTTATTTTGTTGATCAAGGATGGTTGTCTGGCCAGGTACCTTCAGCAGAGTTACTCATAGTCCCGGCAACAGTCGGAGTTGCCTTGGCCTCCGCAGCCGGAGTTTCATCTCTAGGTCAAGAATTGGTCACGAACACAAGACGGCGAAGATATATTACTGCCTTTTTATTTTCCGGAGCGCTTACATTAGCAGTCATACCTGTTTTGTTCGCTTCCCTAGAAGGCAGATGGGGCTTGCCCGAAAAAGATTTTTCAGACACGGTACCTTACTTGCTAGGAGAAGAGGACGTAGAAGGTTTACGAACTGATACCCCAACGAGTCGTGTGCTTTGGATTGGGGACCCGAGTTTATTGCCCGCTGCTGGCATAGAGATCCAAAATGGCACCGGATTAGCTCTTACAGATGGTTATCCAAACGTAAGTGATCAATCTCCCTTTCAAGAGTCAAAATCATCGGTAATCACAGACTTGCGTAATTCAGTGGTATCTACATTAAAAGGCGACATCAGTCGCCTCGGGGAACAGGTTGGAGCATGGGGAGTCAGCCATATAGTTCTGATAGAAAGATCTGCTCCTATTCCTTATGGAGATGCTGCTAAACCTTTGCCTGATGAGTACTTTTCTTCGTTTACTCGACAACTAGACCTTGAACGAGTGGAAGGCTTGAACGGATCTCTAGAAATTTTCCGCAACACAGCCATTGAACCCATTCATGCAGTTGTAAGGGATGGGACTGGACGGACTGTACCCATGACGGTCGAAGAGAGCGGGTACGCCTCTTTCAAAATTCAATCCATTGTAGATGGGGCGTATCGCTGGAGATTAGGTCCTGTTGAACACTGGGAATTTGTTCCTATAACGGGATCTTCTGGTGAAACTATCCTCGGTCCTTCAGGTGAACCTACGGTTCGGATGGCTTCTGGATCCATCGGTCAACTTAGATTAAGTCAAAATGACGACAGCTCTGATCGGCTCATTCAACTGGTTGTACTAATGATCGCTGTTCTATTTACAAGTTGGTCTCATGCAGAACGAAAGAAGCAAATGATATGAATGCAGTTCGCCTTCCTGCACTAGTTGTTGTCGCTGCACTAGTAGTTGGGGCTTTTGTTTTCAAAACGCAGGAGAAGGAAGAGAGTTTGCGAGTTGCAGATCCAATAAGTTACTCGGAGTTATCTTTCGGTTCTTCAGTGGAGGAAGTATCAGGAGATGTTTGGTTTTGTGTCGGGCCGACAAACAAACTTGGTGGGATAGATGAACAAGTCATAACTATTACCAACTTGCGTCCAGAAATTACAGAGGGTCTCAAATTAAGTGTTTCCAATAGCGATGGAAGTTTGACAGAAAGATCCATACAGATTGAAGCACAAGGGGTCCTAGAGATTCTCACCAGTCAAGAAAGAGACACTGCTTCATACGTCGGAGTCACTATTGAGGCACCTCAGGGCGGAGTGCTGGTAGAGCAACAGCTGCAAGCCACCGACTTCTCAGGAGTTGATCAAAGACCTTGTGTTACAACTGCTTCATCTTCTTGGATCGTGCCATGGGGGACCACTGAACGTCCAGGGACGCAGCAAACGCTGCTGCTTTATAATCCATTTCAAGCAACAGCAGTAGCAGATCTACTTTTTGTTGGTAATCAAGGACTACGGGAGACCCTTGACTCTCAAGGGGTCGTTATACCAGGTCGTTCTATCGTGACTTATGATCTCGCCGAACGGATTCCAGACACTGCATTGCTTTCTTCGTATATCGAGGTTCGTTCCGGACAACTTATAGTTTCTGGAATCACGATTGCGGATGGAACAGCTCCGTCAGGGATAAAAGGTCTTAACGCAAGTTATGGATCTCCTGAGATAGGAGGTGACTTGTTCTTGCCTGGCTCTGACGGGGAAACATTTACAGGATCAGTTGTGATTGTGAATCCAAGTGAATCAACAGTTGAAGGAGAGCTTGTCGTAAGGCCCACAAATCCTGATGTATTTGTAGAACCGGTTGGTTTCGTGTTACGTGCAGGACAGCGCGAAGAGATTCGACTTTCTGACTACACCCGATTTGAAGGCATCGGTCCTTACTCGCTTTATATTCGAAGTTTAGATAATCCGAGTTTGTCTGCTTCGTATATTCGCCAATTCTCGGATCAGGAAGTGTCTATTGAATCTACGGATTCTTCAATTTCATCAACTACTGGGCTTCATGTCTTACCTGCCATCGGGTACGGATCAACCCATTGGTTCTTGAATGTGTCTGGGTCTTCCGGAAACCCTGCAGTAGTAACTCTCTTTAATCCAAGTTTAAAAAGTATCTCATCGGTAACTCTTTCAACTGAACAAGACATGAATTTGCCTGACCCATTTGAACTTGATCCTGGTGATAGAGCGACCTTACAGATTGATACAACCGCGTTAATTGAAGTTGGATCCTCTTCTCCAGTGATTGTGGTGAGGGAGTGGCTTGGGCCAGAGGGCTGGGTTAATGCTTATGGAGTCTCTGTAGAGAATTCTGTCATAGCAATAGAGCGTTAGTTTCTTTGAAAAAAAGAAATCCCCGCAACTTAGCGTGAGAGCCTTGTTACGGGGTTTCGTTGCTATTCCATAAAGGAGTAACACCATCAAACTTAGGCATATAAATTGCTTCGTGTCTAATTGGGCGACTAGAAAAAAATAAAAATTTTTATTTTGGGATCTTTATTAAATCGTTTTTTAGGCGTCAGTATCATCTAATTCTCTAAGTTCTGCTAACGATGACCATAAATCCGAAGAACTTACAGGACCAAGAAAATGAGATCTCACCACTCCTTGTGTGTCAATAAGAGCAACCAGCGGTACAGCTTCAATTTTGTAACGATCATGCAGATCTTTATCTTTTTTTGCTTCCACTTCGTGAACAACAACTTGGCTACTGGCAAGAGGAACAGCTTTGGATATCACTTCAGAGCATGTATCGCAGGAAGAAGAAGTGAATACAGCGACTAACCAAGGAATATCAGGTGAAAGAAAGTCCTTTCGGTTGACTTGATCAGGTATCGACCATCCGGTCCTTACAGGAGTATCCGAAGAGCTGCGCTGGAATTTGTATGCAAGAATTCCTGCAACTGAAGCTACTAGAAGAAGTAGGTAGAATCGATCCACGTTAGATCAGTCAGCGTGAGATGGTTCTGTAGGTGACTCCGCCGACGGATCAGTGCTTTCCGCAAGATCAGTGAGCCTCATAACTTCTTCACCAGAAATTGTTTCATGTTCTAGTAGGGCTCTTGCTATCAGATCTAACGCATTACGGTTTTCTGTAAGAAGAGATCTACAGCGATCTTCTTGGTTGTGAAGAATTCTCTTTACCTCTTCATCAATCTCTCTTGCCGTGTCGTCGCTGTAATCGCGGCTCTGCATGAGATCATCCCCAAGGAACACTTGATTCTGGCTACCCCAAGCCATAGGACCGATACGATCGCTCATTCCCCATTCGCGAACCATCTTTCTCGCAAGTTCAGTTGCACCTACCAGATCATTTTGCGCACCTGTTGAAGTAACTCCAAAAACTAACTCCTCAGCGATTCGTCCTCCCATGCGAACCACTAAAGAGTCCTCAATGTAATCCTGACGATAGATATGGCGTTCTTCCTCTGGGAGTTGCATCGTTACTCCTAAAGCCATTCCGCTTGGGATAATGGTGACTTTATGAAGAGGGTCGGCATTTGGAAGCACAGCAGCGCAAAGGGCATGGCCTGCTTCATGGTAAGCAATAGCTTCTTTTTCTGCAGATGTTAGAGCCATCGACTCACGTTTTTGACCCATTAGAGTTCTATCTCGAGCTGCTTCAAAGTGCTCTGCAGATATAGCATCTTGTGAACTTCGAACAGCTATAAGCGCAGCTTCATTAATCAGGTTCGATAAATCGGCTCCACTCATTCCTGGTGTTCCTCGTGCTACAAGATCAAGATCAACGTCTTCAGAAAGGTTCTTCCCCTTTGCGTGGACTCCAAGGATCTCGCGGCGATCTTCAAGTTCCGGTAAAGGGACCACTACTTGGCGATCGAATCTTCCTGGCCTTAACAAAGCAGGGTCAAGAATGTCGGGACGGTTTGTTGCCGCAAGCATTACTATTCCCTCACTTGCCTCAAAACCATCCATTTCGGAAAGCATTTGATTCAAAGTTTGCTCTCGCTCATCGTGTCCACCTCCGAGCCCTGCGCCCCGTTTACGGCCAATAGAGTCAAGTTCGTCAATAAAAATGATCGCTCGGCCCATTTTTCTGGCGGTTTCAAATAGGTCGCGAACTCGACTAGCACCTACGCCAACAAACATTTCCATGAAGTCTGATCCAGTTACCGAGAGAAATGGAACACCAGCTTCTCCAGCAACTGCTCGGGCGATAAGTGTTTTACCAGTACCGGGGGGGCCAACAAGTAAAACTCCCTTAGGCACTCGTGCACCGATTTCGGAAAATTTTTCTGGTTCTTTCAGAAAATCAACAACTTCTCGTATTTCTTGTTTGACCCCTTCATATCCAGCTACGTCTTCGAAAGTGGTCCCCGGCTGCTCTGAAGAATACGACTTTGCTCTGGAGCGACCGATTGACATCATTCCACTCATTTGGCCTTGAGCTCTGCGGTTAATCCACCAAAAGAAAAGAATAATCAGAGAAACCGGCAGCAGAAGAGGAAGCCATGTCTGGAAAAATCCTGGTTGTGGGGTCTTAAACTCAACGGTTGCTGAGCTTGCATCAAGGATTTGACGGTCAGTGGGAGAAAGTTCTAGCGGTCCAGTGGTGCTGTATTCGTCTCCGTTGACAGATTCTGCTTGAATTTTTCCTGTTTGGTTGTTGATATTTATTTCGATTATTTCCTCAGCAATAACTTTTGAAAGGAATTGGTCATAAGGAATTGAAGTGGAATCATCTGAAGAGTTAAAAGCCGGATAGATGATGAAAGCCCCGATAAGACCCATTAGGAGCCAGATGCTCCATTTAGGCCAACCGCGCCCACTTTTTTCTGGAAGCGGTTCAGGTGGTTGTTTTATTTCATCAGGACGTTTAGCCATACTTTAATGTTAGAGGTCTCAGAACTTGTTAGTGCCCTGAGGTACAGGGTTGTTTTCTTCTGTGTAGTGTTTGACGATGGATTCTGTTGAAAATATTTCTCAATCAGGTGAAAAACCTTGGGGAATTAAGCATGTCGCAACTGGCGTAGTTCTATCCATAGTTTCATCAGTCATCGTGGGATCGTTAGTTCTTACTTTCGGTGATTGGGACCCTATTCCGCTATGGGTCACTGCTTTATTGCAGATCCCATTGTGGTTTGGTTTATTAGGAGTCCCATGGGTAGTTCTTCGACGCAGCAATCTCTCTTGGAAAGAGAATCTTGGGGTTCCTTTACTGGCTCTAAGAAAAGGTGTCTTACAACCGGATACACAGGAGAAAAAAGTTTCCATAACAAAAAATCAATGTATCCAAGGGTTTTTTATCGGTGTATTCAGTCAAGCACTATTGGTCCCACTCTTGTATCTACCGGCACTTATTTTTGTAGACGATTTAGACGTATCAGGACCAGCCCGCGAGTTAACGAGCCGCGCCCACGGTTTGGGAATTTTCTTACTTATTTTGATAGTTGTGATAGGGGCACCAATTGTTGAAGAATTATTTTTCCGGGGGTTTGCATTAAAGGCATTTCAAGATCGCTGGTCTCAGAGAACAGCGTTGATGGCAAGCTCAGTGCTTTTCGGAATAATTCACTTCCAACCTCTTCAATTCCCCGCTTTAGTACTATTTGGTTTAATAGCAGGAAAGTTAACTCAACGAGATGGTCATCTAGGAAGAGCAATGTGGGCGCACGCAGGCTTTAACGCTTATACGGTCTTTGTTTTGGTGTACCTGTGAAAGAACACGACCTTCTAAGCCTTGTCCGAAAGGCTTCTCCTGCTAATTGGGTCACGGGGACAATTGTTGCCTTATCGACTTTTTATCTGCTTTGGATCGTGAATCCGAACGGAGTTTTATTTACCTCAACGCTGCCAACAGGAGGAGACTTAGGCGCTCACGTCTGGGGTCCTGCATTCATTAGAGATGAGCTGATTCCAAGGTTTAGGCTTACTGGTTGGACGCCTGACTGGTACGCAGGGTTTCCTGCCTACCACTTTTACATGATTGTCCCAATGCTCTTCATCGTTGCATTAAATGTGGGGCTGATTCTTCCGCTTGCAATTCCATTAGCCGTGCTAGCAATTGTTGCCTTAGTGCTTTTATTCCAACACCGACCTTTTGCTTGGATTCCAATGATGGGCGTTTTGGTAGTTGCAACAATTTTGATTGTCCCAATTCACTATGGCATTGCGATCAAACTTGTCACAGTAGCTGGCTTAGTTTTTATGCCGATATCGGCATGGCTTATGGGACGGCTTTCAGGCCTACCTTTCCCTGCTCCAGCTCTTATGGCAGCTGCAACTCTTCCGTTTATCTTTGATAGATCTTTCAATATTTTTGGCGGCAATCTCATGTCAACGATGGCAGGAGAATTCGCTTACGCTCTTGCTGTCTCCTTCTGTCTTGTTTATATCGGAGTCCTCATGAGAGGCATGGATACAGGCAAGGGAAGAGCATGGGCGGCACTTTTATTAACACTCACTGGGTTATGCCACTTACTGGTTGCGTTTTACGCTCTAGTTGTAACTCTTTTAGTGATTCTTTTTCAACCAAGCAAACAGAGAATCCAATGGATTGTAACGACAGGAATTACCTCAGCCTTACTTTCCGCTTTTTGGGTATTGCCGTTCTGGTGGCAAAGGGACCACTTGAATGATATGGCATGGGATAAGTTGCCACGGTTCAAATCTTATCTTTGGGATCGCGGTGAACTGGCTGCAGATTTTCTAACAAACAGCCCTCCTTTCCAGGTTGTTCTTGTTTTAGCTGGTATTGGGTTTATCTTTTCAGTTGTATTCCGCCGCCGATTAGGAATTGTTTTAGGAGCATCACTCGTTGTCTTAGCACTAGCTTTCATCCACTTGCCTGAAGGAAGGCTTTATAACGGACGAATTCTTCCTGCTTACTATCTTGGGGCATACTTGCTAGCAGCAGTAGGTGTTGCTGAGTCTTTTCGTACCATTGGAATGCTGATTGAAGGCGTTTCAGGTCGGGTAAGAAAGATCGGAAAAGTTTTCCCCTATCTCGGATCAATAACTTCTGTTTTCCTATTAATAATTCTCTTGGGCTTACCCTTAAGGTCTTTACCCGGCGGAACGACCACTGGAAATACTTATAAATGGATGGGTTTTGAAACAGAGGAATTAAATCTTGGTAGGGGCTGGGTTAATTGGAATTTCTCTGGTTACGAAGGACGAATTGGAGATGTTAACGGTGGTGGTTGGGAAGAGCATCGAGCACTAGTTAACACCATGGAAGAGGTTTCAAAAACATATGGTTGCGGTCGGCTCATGTGGGAGTACAACCGAGACCTTGTTCGTTATGGGACTCCCATGGCACTTATGCTTATGCCTCATTGGACTGGTGGATGTATCGGTTCCATGGAAGGTCTTTATTTTGAAGCATCTACAACAACTCCGTATCACTTTCTTATGCAGTCAGAACTATCAATGGAACCATCACGAGCACAGCGAGGTCTCCCATATAGATCATTCAATCTAGGAGAAGGAGTGAACCATCTCCAGCAATTTGGTGTCACTTACTATGCCGCCTTTTCAGAACGTCCAGTAGTAGAAGCAAGAAGACATCCAGCACTTACTGAGATTGCAGTCTCAGGACCTTGGACAATCTTTCTAGTAGAAAGTTCTCCACTAGTAGAGCCTCTCACAGTAGAGCCAGCGGTGTGGACAGACGTAGAGCATTCAAATTGGCTAGACCACTCAGTGGAAGTATTTAATGACAGTTCCCAATCTGTTACTCGTTTACTTGGAGGCTTAGAGGAGTGGCAACAAATAGAAACGGATCAAATTCCTGAAGCAAGAAAACTTAAAGAAATAGAAGTGACTGAAGTGGTAGCAGGCGTTGATCGCGTTTCATTCACTGTTAACGAAATAGGGGTGCCAGTAGTTGTAAAAGTTTCGTACTTCCCGAATTGGGAGGTTGAAGGAGCTGAGGGGCCTTGGAGAGCAACACCAAATCTCATGGTTGTAGTGCCTACAGAAGAACAAGTTATTCTCACTTATGGGCGGACAGGTATAGATATTTTCTCTATTTTTTTGACACTCCTCGGCTTAGTGTTTCTACTTAAGTTGAGATTCCAACCATCAATTGAAATAAGTGACCATAAAGAATCTCAAGTCGATGGACTTTTGAAAAAATGGGCAAAGGGTGATGAGGAGGAAGCCTCGTTTGAAGATATTGAAAGCCCTCCCGAATGAAGTTTCGAATTCGTCGCTTTGTAGTGGTAGGTGTTACCGCTACTACTTTAGACGTCGCCCTTTTCGTTCTTTTACATCAGGCAGGAGCTTCTTTACTTCTGGCGAACGTAGTCGCATTGAATGCAGCAGCCCTAGTTGCATGGCCGCTTCACCGATTGTTCACCTTGGCTGACGACCCCTTTACCCGATGGATTGGTTCACCTGGAATTTTTGGTTTCATGGTTGTAACCGCGGGGCTTGTTGATACTGGGGTTGTTCATCTTTTCGGTCCAAGTAGGGAGACTGAAGAAGAAGTCTTAGCGAAATTAGTAGCGGTCATAGGGGCCTCTTTGGTTCGAGCAATTTCCTATCGGATAGTTATTTTTCGAACAATCCGAAATGAGCAAGATCAACCAATACAACGTCCTCCTGCTGCGGGGCAATACCGATTAAGTGTTGTTATTCCTGCTTATAAGGAAGCGGACAGAATTGAAAACACAATCCTTCGAGTTCGTGAAGAGGTTGGAGGAAAAATCAATAATGATTTAGAGGTCATTGTTGTGGACGATGGGTCACAAGATGGGACGGAAACCGCTGCAAAACAAGCTGATCAAATAGTTGTCTTGCCAAACAACCAAGGAAAAGGTGCGGCACTTCGAGTCGGGGTTGCTAAAGCTAGAGGTCGAGTAATCGCATTCACGGATGCAGATCTGGCCTATTCTCCAGTGCAAATTTTTAATCTTTTAGTTGAAGTTGAAAATGGATATGACTGGGTTGTAGGTAATCGGCATCATATGAACACTCGAACGATCGTAAAAGCTGGGTTTCTTAGAGGAGTTGGTGGGCGCATGGTGAATTTCGCAACTCACCTACTTTTATTAGGTCAATATCGCGATACCCAGTGCGGATTAAAAGCATTTCGAGCAGATGTAGCAAGAGCACTGTTTGATGCATCAACGATTAAAGGATTTGCTTTCGATGTGGAGCTGTTTCACTTAGCTGAAAGATGGAGACTCTCTCTGCTAGAAATACCAGTTGAAATCGAGAATTCAGAACGAACCACTGTTCGAGCAATCCAAGATGGTTTAAGACTGCTTCGAGACCTCATTCATGTCCGTCAGTTGGCTAGTAAAGGGTCTTACCCTGCAAACCCTGAGCTTCCAAAGGAAAGTAAAGTTTAAAAATGGAAGACTTCGCCTCAATCTTCAAAGCTTACGATGTGCGTGGTTTGTTCCCGCAACAGATCAATACCGAAGTAGCGCGATCTATTGGTGAGTCTTGGGCAAGACTAATAAAACGCAATGAGCCGGAAACTAAAACTGTCATCGTTGGGCGAGATATGAGGCCAAGCGGCCAAGAACTAGTTTTAGCTTTTTCTCAAGGAGTGAATGCTCAGGATGTGGATGTTATTGATATAGGCCTTTGCTCAACGGACATGCTTTATTTTGCTTCTGGGCACCTTCAACTACCTGGATCGGTCTTTACTGCGAGCCATAACCCTTCGGGATATAACGGAATAAAGTTTTGTTTCTCTTCAGCTAAACCAATCAGTTTTGATACGGGTTTGAAGGAAATAAGAGACGAAGTTCTAACTGAAATGCCTAACGGAAACGGCAACGGGGGTGTTTCTCATTTGAACTTATTAGAAGATTTCGCTAAACATGTTCAATCTTTTATAGACAAAGAGAAACTAAGGCCATTACGAGTGGTTGTCGATACAGCTAATGGGATGGGCGGAATGGTTGTACCGGCGGCATTCCAAAACCTCCCGTTTGAGCTTGAAATCCTATACGAAGACTTAGATGGAACTTTTCCAAATCATCCCGCGGATCCCATACAGCCCGAAAATTTAGTTGATTTACAAAGGCGCGTTCTGGAAACAGAAGCTGATATTGGTCTCGCATTTGATGGCGATGCTGATCGAGTATTTTTAGTTGATGAAAAAGCACAACCTGTTTCAGGATCTGTCACCACTGCTCTTGTTGCCAAGAAAGTCCTACGTGAAGAGCCGGGCGCAGCCATAATTCATAATCTCATTTGCTCTCAAATAGTTCCTGAGACCATAACTAAGTTAGGGGGAAAGCCGGTTCGTACTCGTGTGGGTCATTCTTTTATAAAAAAAATCATGGCTGAGGAACAAGCCGCGTTCGGAGGAGAGCATTCAGGGCATTATTACTTTAGAGACAATTTCCGAGCGGACTCAGGACTTATCGCTGCGCTCATCGTTCTTGAAGAACTATCTTGTGCTACGAAGCCATTAAGTGAGTTGTTAGCTCCATTCAATTCTTACATTTCCTCTGGAGAAATAAATATTAACGTTTCGGATTCTTCCAAAGTAATAGAAGAAGTATCAAAGAAATACTCTGACTCTGATCAAGACAATCTAGATGGACTTACTGTGAGATTTGACAAATGTTGGTTTAATCTTCGGCCATCAAATACAGAGCCGCTATTACGGCTTAATCTAGAAGCAGAAGATGAAGTTACTTACGAAAAAACTTTGCAGGAGGTTCAAGAGTTGATTGAATCAAATAAGGAGTTATAAGGAGAGCGAATGACACTTGATCCAAAACTTTTAGAAATCTTGGCTTGTCCAGAAGATAAAGGGCCACTTTTATATTTTGAAGATGCAGAATTCTTATACAACGACCGTCTTCGTCGTCGTTATCTGATAAAAGAAAATATCCCAATCATGCTCGTAGATGAGTCAGAAACAGTAACTGAAGATGAGCATGGGAAACTTATGGAGCAAGTAAGTTCTGAGGGCATAAGTCCAACTTTTGACCTCTAAATACCTGTACGTCTTGTGGACTTAATAAACGGCTATTTGCAGAAATATGAGTGGGGATCACTTAGTGCATTAGCTGAACTTCGTGGAATAGAAGCATCTGGATCTCCTGAAGCAGAACTATGGTTCGGAGTTCACCCTTCTGGACCAGCGACTCTAGAACGAGAGCATGGGCAGGTGCCTCTTCAGCAGGCATTAAATGAAATTCAAGAAGAGATGCCTTATCTCGTAAAAGTTCTCGCCGCAGATCAACCTCTTTCGCTTCAAGCGCATCCAAACGTCATCCAAGCATCTTCGGGTTTTGAAGACAAGAGATCTAAACCAGAAATGATCTGTGCTCTTACACAGTT
The DNA here is from genome assembly GCA_913053885.1 of uncultured Acidimicrobiaceae bacterium. Lineage (GTDB taxonomy): Bacteria > Actinomycetota > Acidimicrobiia > Acidimicrobiales > MedAcidi-G1 > MedAcidi-G2B. Next base: position 78,130 of record CAJXGE010000001.1, on the reverse strand, counting down.
TGAGGCACTATGCGGATTTAAGTCAGTGTCTGCGGCTCTTGAAATTTGTTCTTATCTTAATTTTGCTTCAGATCTATTATCTGTAATGGAGAGTTCTGGTGATTTTACGGAAGTGACGAAAAGTATTTTGACTCAAGATCGCGAAGAAGCGGTTACAGCACTTTTACAACGCTGCTACGAAGCAGAAGAAGAAATGTTTAGTTCTGAAATCTCAACAATAAAAAGATTGGCGGAGAAATACCCAAAAGATCAGGCATTGCTTCTTATTCCAATGATGAGAAAATTTACTTTGGAACCCGGGCAAGCGCTGTTTCTTGATCCAGGGGTATTGCATTCATATCTAGGAGGAGTTGCTCTTGAAGTAATGGGGTCAAGTGACAACGTTGTCAGAGCAGGTTTTACTAGTAAGCCAAAAGATCCACTCACCTTATTAGGAATCATAGATTTTGAATTGAGACCTGAGATTCAAATCGCCTCGTCCAGTCATCACCGTTTTAAGGTCCCAACTTCAGAATTTGACGTAGAGAAAATCAACGAATCTGTACAGGTGAAAGATAGAGAAGGAACGGATGTAGTCGTAGCGGCTTCAAGGGAGACCACGCTGACTTCGCAAAAAGAAACTTTAATAATTCAACAGGGTTCAGCAGCCTGGGTGCCTTTAGCCGAAGGCTCGTATGAAATTCAGACTCTTGGAACCGCATATCGAGTAGTCGGTTAATGCAGGTAGACTGGCCATGTGGCTGTATGAAATGGCGTTAGACGACCCCAGCCCAGATAAAACATTCAAAATGTAGAAATATTTAATACAGAAAGTTGAGAGTCGTCGTGCCCGTAGAAAATGATTACAAAATAGCTGACATTGATTTGCATGTCCTAGGTCGTCACGAAATTCGATTAGCTGAACACGAAATGCCGGGACTTATGGCATTACGAGCAGAGTATTTTGACTCACAGCCACTAGCAGGTGCACGTATTACCGGCTCACTTCATATGACAGTCCAAACTGCTGTGCTGATTGAAACACTTGTTGAGCTTGGAGCAGAAGTTAGATGGGCCAGTTGCAACATCTTCTCAACACAAGACCAAGCGGCAGCGGCAGTAGTGGTAGGACCAAACGGAACTGTAGAAAAACCAGAAGGAGTTCCAGTATTTGCATGGAAGGGTGAAACACTCGAAGAATATTGGTGGGCAACTACTCAAGTTTTAAAGTGGCCAGACGGCGAAGGTCCGAATCTGATACTTGATGATGGAGGGGATGCCACACTTTTGGTTCATAAAGGATCCGAATTTGAAAAATCGGGTTCAGTTCCTAACAAAACAGAAGATGATTCCGAAGAATGGGGTGTGGTTTTAGATCTACTCAAATCCTCTCTAGAACAAGACCCACAATGTTGGACTCGCATCGCATCCGGAATACGAGGAGTATCAGAGGAAACGACAACAGGGGTGCACCGTCTCTATCAAATGCAAGAAGCAGGAGAGCTCCAATTCCCTGCAATCAACGTGAATGATGCTGTTACTAAATCAAAATTCGACAACTTGTATGGATGCCGTCATTCATTAATTGACGGAATTAATCGTGCAACAGACGTAATGATTGGAGGCAAAACGGCTGTTGTTTGCGGATTTGGGGATGTTGGTAAAGGTTGTGCCGAGTCACTTCGCGGGCAAGGGGCACGGGTAATCGTCACTGAAGTAGACCCGATTTGCGCACTACAAGCGGCCATGCAGGGTTATGAAGTCAATACATTAGAGCGAGTAGTTGATAAAGCGGACATATTTATCACCGCTACCGGATGCAAAGATGTTCTCACTGCTGACCATATGGGGCGGATGAAACATCAAGCTATTGTCGGCAATATCGGCCATTTTGATAATGAGATTGATATGGCAGGTCTAAACAAGCTTTCAGATGTTCAAAGGGTGGAAATAAAACCCCAAGTAGACGAGTACGTGTTTCCAGATGGACATTCAATCATTGTTTTATCAGAAGGACGGTTACTGAATCTTGGTAATGCCACGGGACATCCGAGCTTCGTTATGTCAGCAAGTTTCTCAAACCAAGTATTGGCACAAATAGAACTACACAAGAATGCTGAAGGTTATGGGAAAGACGTTGTCACTCTTCCAAAAATTCTTGATGAGAAAGTAGCTCGACTTCATTTAGATGCACTGGGTGTAAGGCTGACAGAAATGACAACCGAACAAGCAGATTACCTTGGAGTGGATTCTCAAGGCCCATTCAAGCCTGAACATTATCGGTATTAACTTGTAAGTGAGGAAACAAGAAAAGTGATTTGTGGCATAGCTGGTGGAGCAAGCGCCGGAAAGACAACCATCGTTAATGCTTTAAGGGAGCGTTTTATTGCGGAAGAAAAAGCGCTGGCGATCCTTCCTCTAGATAGTTATAACCGTGATCATTCTGACCTTTCCTTGGCAGATAGGGCCAAAATCAATTTTGATCATCCAGATGCATTCGAGCATGATTTGTACCTAAAACACTTGGCTTTACTTAAGCAAGGAGAAGCAGTCGATATTCCTGTCTATGACTTTTCTACTCACTCAAGAACAACTGAGGTTGAACGAATTGAGCCAGCGGAATTAATCATCGGAGAAGGACACTTACTATTTGTTATTCCAGAAGTTGTAAGAGAATTTGAACTAAGGATATTTATATCTGCTCCTGAAGAACTTCGTCTGAAGCGTCGATTAGAAAGAGATGTAAGTGAACGAGGAAGAACGCCTGAAAGTATACGTTCTCAGTTTGCTTCCACGGTTAGCCCAATGCATGACAAATATATAGAGCCCTCTTCTTCCTTTGCGGACCTCATTCTTGATGGGTCTGCGCCTATAGAAGAAAGTTTAGAAAAAGTGCTGGAATGCATTGATGGAATATCTAAATAGTAGAGACGCTAAGGTTTCAGACGTGAGTTCACCAGAAGAAGAAAACGAAGATGAGCAAAGAGACACTTTGCCCGAGGACCTTGATGTCACTGGATTAGTTGGACCATACATTTTTCCCGACAATAGTCGTCGCCGAATTCCTGGTTATCTGTATTTACTGATCGCAGCAGCGGTGGTTACATTAACCATTGTCGTAGGCGACTCTCCTTTATTGAACGGAGGTTTGATTATTGGGAGTGTTGGTTTAGCCATCGTCGGCATTTTTCATCTCCAAGCGGGTTGGCGGTTAGGCTCAGATGAAGGCGATGCTCTTGTTGCTGCAACTCAAGCTATGGGGTTTCCTGTTGGTCATGCCTCAGCTCAGTTGGCTTGGAGAGGGTTACGTAGTCGTCCGACTTGGCGGATCCTTGTGTATTCCAATGAGTCTCCACCAGAGCATCGAGGCTTAGTTTATATTGATGGGGTCAATGGAGAAGTTGTCGCTAAGTATGTTGAAAAGAATCCTGAAATTTGGGATGCAAATACTTAAAACCGACACCCTTCAATGCCACTGATACGCTAAGAAGCATTCAGTGGTTTCTCAAAATAGCGGCCACTTAACCAGCGAGTCTTAGAAACCGCAGGAGGAACAACATGTTGGACGGTAACTTGCGAACAGCGGTTGACCGCGCTCTGATCCCCATTGGGCGTGTTCTTCAGCGGATAGGTATCACTGCAGATGTAGTGACCGTGATAGGAATCGCTATGTCAGGCGGAGCTGCAGTCGCGATAGGACGAGGAAACTTACTTTTAGGCTTTATCCTCCTCATACTTACCGGTATTCCAGATGCGTTAGATGGAGCAGTTGCGAAAGCAGCCGGTACCTCATCTAAACGCGGAGCTTTCTTTGATTCCGTCTCAGATCGCCTAACTGATGCTTTATTATTCGGTGGTCTTACTTGGCATTATGCGAGTACGCGACCAGGTCATCTAATGATGCTTCCTGTAGCTGTGATGGCTTCCGCACAAATCATTTCGTATCAAAGAGCGAAAGCAGAACTTTTAGGTTATGAAGCAAAAGGTGGAGTTATGGAGCGCGCTGAAAGATTCATTGTTCTAGCTCTTGGACTCCTACTTTCTGTGATTATCGGAGATGATGCTCTACTTGTTGTTCTTTGGATCATGCTTGCGCTTACGTTAGTTACAGCGATTCAAAGATTTATAAAGGTTTGGATTCAAGCAACTGCTGAGCAAAAGAATGAAATCTAGTATTCATCGCACTGCATGCTTACATGGCGTGGTGCTCTCGTTGATTACGTGACATGAGAATCTTTTCAGCAGTTTCTGGTTATCGATTTCTAACATTTATTGCTCGTTTATTGCCGAAGCGCTTTGGTAATTCGGTTTTTAGATTTTTTGGGAAACTTGCTGGACGTTTGAATAAAGACCGTAGAAGCATGGTTGGGAAGCATCTTCGGAGAACAAAATCTTCTGACCTTGACGGTAAGGAGATGCAGAAATCAATTGATGAGGTTTTCGCTTCGTATGCGACCTATTGGTTTCAAAGTTTTCGTTTGCCAGGGATGAGCGCAGAAAAGATACTAGAAGGCTTTGATTATGAGGGGAAAGCTAATCTGGATGAAGCTCTAAGTTCGGAAGTCGGGCCAATAATTGTGCTACCTCACCTCGGCGGGTGGGAATGGGCGGCCTTTTGGGTTACAAAAATAAGAGAAATTCCTTTGACTGCAGTTGTGGAACCTTTAGAGCCACCTGAAGTCTTTGAGTGGTTTAGAGACTTCAGATCTTCACTAGGAATGAATGTGGTTCCCTTGGGGGCTTCGGCAGGTTCCGAAGTTATTGCAGCGTTACAGGCTAAGGAAATGGTTGTCCTTTTATGCGACCGGCATGTCGGTGGTACGGGAGTTGAAGTGGAATTTTTTGGAGAAAAAACTCTTCTCCCTGCTGGACCAGCAACGCTCGCTTTAAGAACCGGTGCGCCATTATGCCCCATCGCGGTTTACATAGAAGGTGATGGGGTTCATGGGCTAGTAAATCCGCCGCTTAAAGTTGAAAGGCAAGGCCGTTTGCGAGATGACGTACAACGCATAACACAAGAATTAGCTTATGAATTCGAGAATTTCATTCGTAAAGCGCCAGAACAATGGCATTTATTACAGCCCAACTGGCCAAGCGATTACGGATGATATTTCCAAGGAAACTTTAAGGATTAAGTAAGGCTTTTGCGTACGGGTAAATGGAGAGTAGCGTTAAGTCATGCGAATAGGCATCATTTGTCCCTATAGTTTGACGATCCCTGGCGGGGTGCAAAGTCAGGTGTTAGGTTTAGCGAGACAACTTAGAGAATTAGGTCAACACACGAGAGTGCTTGGCCCTTGCGATGGCCCTCCACCAGATGCATCAGTAATTCCTCTCGGAGATAGCTTACCGACAGCGGCAAATGGCTCTGTCGCTCCCATTGCTCCAGACGTCCCATGTGCTTTACGCACTATACAAGCACTCCGGGATGGTGAATTTGATTTATTGCATCTTCACGAACCGATGGCTCCTGGCCCGACAGTCACCGCTCTGTTCATGTCAAATGCGCCAATGGTTGGGACATTCCATGCTGCGGGAGGGAGCCTTGCTTATGACCTCCTGAACCGACCTATCCGATGGTTGAGTGGCCGCCTTGACTATCGATTTGCAGTCTCAAACGATGCGGCCGAAATGGCACAAACTTCTTTAGGTCACGAGTATGAAATCTTATTTAACGGAGTGGAGACTGATCAGTGTGAGAAGGCTTCTCCTTGGCCAACTGAAGGGCCTACGATTTTCTTCATTGGGCGTCATGAACCCCGAAAAGGGCTTTCGGTGCTACTCGACGCAATGAATGATCTTCCTGCTGATATTCGACTTTGGATTGCAAGTGATGGACCGGAAACGGAAGAGTTAAAAAGTCGGTTTGCTGGAGATCCTCGAATTGAATGGCTAGGCCGCATCAGTGAGAGTGAGAAATTCTCTCGGATGAAAGGAGCAGATATTTTCTGCGCTCCTTCTCTGCGTGGAGAGTCATTCGGGGTTGTGCTCCTTGAAGGTATGGCATGTAACACCGTTGTGGTTGCTAGTGATATCCCTGGATATTCAAAAGTAGCCGAGGAAGGGAAGCATGCAGTGCTTGTTGCTCCAGGAGACAGTCACGCTCTTGCAACGGCAATAGAGAAAGTGCTTGGGGACCCAAACAAGCAAGAAGAATTGAAGGAAAATGGCCGCCAAAGAGCTATGCAGTTCTCTATGAAGTCTTTAGCGGAGCGTTACTTAGACTCTTATGGAAAAGTTTTAAGAGGAATCTGATAAGTATTACCTTTTAAATCAACCTATTATCTAGAAATCCTGACTAAGTCGAATAACTATGAACAAAAATCCAGCTAACAGCATTACAACTTCTCTCCTTTTTATTTTGTCAATTTCTCTGCCGATGGGTTTAGGGGTGTTACTTTCAGTCCTTGGTATGCAGTTGTGGGTCTTTCTAGCGATAGGAATTTCTTCTCTCTTTGTGTCGCTAACTCTTTTAGGGCGATGGGGGACGCGCCAAGTCCAAACCCGGATAAGCAGCAGAGTCGCAACACAGAAAGAGTTCCCTCGGTTACATAATGCAATTGACGGACTTTGTTTATCTCATGGAATAGAAGCGCCTAATCTAAAAGTGCTTGACTCATCAGCTGTGAATATTGCAGTTACTTCTAATGGTTCAAACAACACACTTTCGGTCACAACCGGGACGTTAATGAATCTAGGGGTAGTGGAATTAGAAGCATTACTCGCTCAAGCGCTAATTCGTACTCAAGAGCCTCGCATTAGCCAGGAAACTCAAAAGTCTTTCTGGATCTCTCTTCCCATATTTCGATATTTTCTCAGGAATAGGGTTGAAACTGAAGAAGTCTTACTTCTGGATCAAAAGAGCGTTACTCTTACCAGATTTCCACCTGGTCTAATAAAAGCTTTTGAAATATCTGACCGGATTGGAACGTTTATTGAAGGATCAGCATCCACTTCTCACCTGTGGCTTTTGGACCCAACCGCTCAGTTAGCGACTTCGGGTCATCCGTCTGCTTCATTGCGTTGTGCAGCTTTAAGCGAGCTCTGAGACACATGCGGTATCCCATTATTTTGGGTTTATTTTTTTCTGTGTGTCTTCTGGGCTGTGGGGGGAAAGAATCAAACCAAGATTCGCCGTTAAATAATGAAACAACGGAGTCAACCTCATTAGTCCCAACAACTCAGTTAGAAGAAATTCCCCAAGCAACCACCACTACGACACAGGAACAAGTCGTAGAGACCATCCCGACAACAACATTAGATCTCTCTTGGGATGGGCCACTGTATCCGCTGACAGGTTTACCGGCCTATGAAGGTATCCCGGAGGAACCTGCAGTGGCAGTGAAAGTTGGAAACAACGATCGTAATTCTCTTCCTCATTATGGATTAAGAGAAGCCGACATAGTTTATGAAGTTCGTATTGAGAACGGTAAGAGTAGGTTTCTAGCCGTCTACCACAGTCGACTTCCCGAGAAAATCCTACCAGTGCGTTCAGCTAGGTCTAGTGATATAGATTTACTCCTGAATCTCAACCATCCAGTCTTTGTGTACTGGGGAGCAAATGACATTGTTTTAAGTGAGATACAAACAGCGGAATGGGGTGGCGGCTTTGACAGCAGATCGGCTTCTTCCCAATGGGGAGAACGATATTTTGAAAGAGATTCCAGCCGTTCTCGCCCCGACAACGGATACGTGAACCCAAGCGATCTACAAGAAACAGCATCGAACGAAGCAGAAACTCCGCTTTCATTATTCGAATATGGGGAGATTCCGGAAGCCGCAGTTCCTGCTGCAGGTGCTCGCTGGGAAACTTCGCAGAGAATTGTTGATTACGTTTGGAATGCCTCTTTAGAGCAGTGGGTTCGGTACCAAGATGGGCTGATACATCTCGATCAGATTGGAGCCCCATTGGCTATGGACAACCTTTTGTTTTTATACACCGGCTATCGAACTTCGGATGCTGATCCAGCGTCACCGCAGGCGATCAGCGTCGGAACAGGAGATGGGTGGTTATTACGCGATGGGACAGTGACAGGGGTTGTCTGGGAGCGTCAAAGAACTTCTGATAAATGGAAAATTCTTGATGATGAAACTGGGGAAACGATTGCTCTAGACGTTGGTACAACTTGGGTTACCTTAGCCCGCCCAGGTGAGGGAAGTATTTTAAGTTCTGAAATAGTTGTGCAGTTGATTAGTTGAAATTTTTTTTTAATAGTCACTAAAGTCAAAGATCCATTTAGACTTATAACTATGACCAAAGCACTGAGAGAAACAGGTACAGAACTCGTTAAACGAGGGCTGGCAGAGATGTTAAAGGGTGGCGTCATCATGGATGTTGTTGATGCCGAACAAGCACGTATCGCTGAAGATGCTGGTGCGGCAGCAGTCATGGCGCTCGAGCGTGTCCCTTCAGATATTCGAAAAGATGGCGGTGTCGCACGAATGTCAGATCCAGAGATGATAGAGGGGATCAAAGCGGCTGTAACTATTCCAGTTATGGCAAAGGCCCGGATCGGGCACTTCGCTGAGGCTCAGATTCTTCAATCGCTTGAAGTGGACTACATTGATGAGAGCGAAGTTCTCACCCCAGCGGACGAGACACATCATATAGATAAGTGGGCCTTCGAAGTTCCGTTTGTCTGCGGAGCAACCAACCTTGGTGAAGCACTACGACGCATCTCGGAAGGGGCTTGCCTCATTCGATCCAAGGGAGAAGCAGGCACTGGAAATATTGTTGAAGCAGTGAGGCATATTCGATCGATAATTGGAGATATTCGGAAGATAACCCAAGCAGATAGTGCAGAACTGTTTGACTGGGCGAAACAACTTCAGTCACCTCTTCCTTTAGTTCAAGAAATAGCGGAAACAGGTTGCTTACCGGTCCCTCTATTTTGCGCTGGAGGGATAGCCACTCCTGCAGATGCTTCACTGGTTATGCAACTGGGTGCAGAGTCTGTGTTTGTAGGCTCGGGAATTTTCAAGAGCGAAGATCCAGCCCAACGAGCACAAGCGATTGTAGAAGCAGCAACCAATTTTGCAGATGCAGACAAACTAGCCAAAGTAAGTCGTGGCCTAGGAGAAGCTATGCCTGGCTTAGAGATCGGTAATCTAGAGACTCGGTTGTCAGACCGCGGCTGGTAACACTAAGTGAAAGTTGGAGTTTTAGCCCTCCAAGGAGCTTTTGATCGTCACGCTCAGGCGCTATCTCTTGCAGGTGCTGCCCCTTTAGAGGTAAGAGGATCTCAATACTTGGAAGAGATAGACGCGCTGGTGATTCCAGGAGGGGAGTCCACCACGATGATGAAACTGGCCGAGTCTTTAAATGTCAGAAAGCGTTTAATGGAACGCATAGAAGATGGCCTCCCCGTTCTAGGGACATGTGCAGGAATGATTCTATTGAGCAACGAAATTCTTGACGGAAGGGATGACCAGCATCCATTTGGCTCCATAGATATAGGTGTTAGAAGAAACGGTTATGGGCGACAACTCAATTCTTTTGAAGAGGATCTTAAAATCAATGATTTTGATACTCCATTTAGGGGAGTTTTTATCCGTGCTCCTCTTGTTGAGCGAATCGGAGACAACGTAGAAGTACTTGCTTCAGTTGAAGGGCATCCAGTCTTTTGTCGTGAAGGAAAAATTATGGTTACTTCTTTTCATCCAGAACTTGTTGACGATGATCGTGTTCATCGTCTATTTCTAGAAACAGCCTTTGCTTCAAATTGACATTATGAGGAAATAACATGTCAGGTCACTCTAAATGGGCAACCATTAAACATAAAAAGGGAGCAGCAGACAAAAAAAGAGGAAAACTTTTTGCGAAGCTCATCAAACAGGTTGAAGTAGCAGCACGTCAAGGCGGTGGAGATCTAGATGCAAATCCGACTTTACGAACAATGTTTCAAAAAGCTCGGGATGCTTCAGTACCTATAGACACGATAGAGCGTGCAATTAAGAGGGGTATTGGTGAGCTTGAAGGTGTTGACTACGAATCCATTACGTATGAAGGGTATGCACCTCATGGAGTAGCTCTTTATGTAGAAACACTCTCAGATAATCGGAACCGGACCGGCTCGGAGGTTAGATCCTTGTTAAGCAAAAACGGCGGCTCGTTAGCTGAACCAGGATCAGTTGCTTGGCAATTTGAAAGAAAAGGGATCATCCTCATGCCAGGGGAGATAGACGAAGACGAAATCATGATGGTAGCTCTTGAAGCCGGAGCAGAAGATCTGGTAGACGAAGGAGGAATATGGCGCCTCACCTGCGACCCATCTGTCTTGCCAGAAGTTCGCTTAGCCCTAGAGACAGCAGAATTAAAGTTCAATTCAGCAGATGTAACGATGCTTCCTACAACGACAGTTGCAATTGATAATGAATCAGATGCTAGATCAGTTTTGAAAGTCATCGATCTCCTAGACGATTTAGATGACGTACAAGATGTTTATGCAAATTTTGATATTGCAGATGAAATTTTTGATGCGCTTCAGGACTAATTTCAAATTTTCAGAGGGTGAACGACTCTAGTCATAAATTTGGCTACAATCGTACACATGTTCGTATTAGGTATAGATCCGGGGCTTTCACGTTGTGGATATGGAATCTTGGAGCAAGACAAGAAAAACTCTAAGACAATAAAAGCAGTAGCTGCCGGGGTTATAAGAACTTCTCCAAAAACCGACCTTGCAATCAGATTGGCGGAACTACAAGAAGAGATCCGTTCTTTAATTAGTGAATATAAACCGGAAGAAGTAGCAATTGAACGGGTTTTATTTCAGGTAAACGTAAGTTCTGCAATGTCTACTGGTCAAGCCGCTGGCGTTGCAATGGCAGCGGCCGCTACTTCAGGCTGCACAGTCAACCTTTATTCACCTAATGAGGTCAAATTAGCAGTCGCAGGTTGGGGCGGAGCAGATAAGCAACAAATGGAACAGATGGTCCAGACCTTATTGTCAATAGACCAACCTTTACGCCCAGTTGACGCAGCAGATGCAGTGGCTGTAGCACTTTGTCATTTAGCTATGAGACCCTCATCATTTACTTTGGCGGGTAGAGCACAATGATTGGATCACTCAGAGGAGTTTTGCAAGAACGTCTTGAAGACGGACAAGTTTTAGTTGAGGTAGCTGGAGTTGGTTATCGGGTGACAGTCACTCCTACTACTTCTGTCTCTGTTGGAGAAGTTGGGCAAGAAATTTTTCTTCATATCCATCATCATTTTCGGGAATCTGATCAAACATTATTCGGATTCCTTTCAAGACAAGAAAGAAGATGTTTTGAAACGTTGTTATCTGCGCACGGAGTTGGACCCTCACTCGCTCTAGCAGTTTTAGGCGTTCATGGCCCAAATGAGTTGGTTCGGTTGATCGCAGAAGAAGATGTGTCTTCCTTATGTCTTGTGCCAGGTATTGGGAAAAAGACGGCATCCCGGTTATTGATCGAATTAAAAGATTCGCTAGATATCTCAGCAGAACTAGATGCAGTTAACACCGGCACTGGAGCAGATAGACGTTCAGCCATGGTTGAGGTTCAAGAAGCGTTAGGCGGACTTGGCTACAGTCTGGAAGAAATTCGACCGGTCTTAGCTGACCTTGCAGGAGATGACCCATCTGTTCTCTTACGTGAAGCGCTACAACGATTAGCAGTAGCTTAGGAAATTAAATGCGCGAAGAACTTTTATCCCCAGATCAAGAACCTCAAGAAATAGAAGTCGAAATAGGTCTTCGCCCACGAACTCTTGAAGAATTTGTTGGGCAAGAAGAATTAAAAGGGCATTTAAGAGTCATGTTGTCCGCTGCTCGCGAGAGAGAACAAGCGTCTGATCATTTTCTTTTTGCAGGACCGCCTGGCCTAGGGAAAACAACTTTGGCTCATATCGTGGCAAATGAAATGGAGTCCGAACTTCATATAACCTCAGGGCCCGCCCTTGAGAGAGCAGGGGACTTAGCTGCAATACTTACAAAGTTAGAGCCAGGAGATGTTCTATTCATAGATGAAATACATCGCTTATCACGAGCAGTAGAAGAAGTCCTCTATCCCGCTATGGAAGATTTTGAACTTGACATCATTCTTGGGAAAGGGCCAGCTGCAAGATCGATACGATTGGAGCTTCCAAATTTTACTTTGGTAGGTGCAACCACTCGCACTGGACTTATTACCGGCCCCTTACGCGATCGATTTGGGCTTACAGCACGCTTAGATTATTACGAGCCGGATGATTTAAGAGCAATTGTTGAAAGAGCTGCCACGATACTAGGCGTGAGAATTGACTCTAAAGGCGCTACTGAAATTGCTCGTAGATCACGTGGGACACCACGGATAGGGAATCGACTACTGCGTCAAGTTAGAGATTTTGCTCAAATTGAAAGGCCTGAATCTAACGGAAGTATTAACCAAGACATTGCTAATGACGGTCTTGCTTTCTTTGGAGTAGATACTCTTGGTCTGGATAAAGCGACTCGAGCTATCTTAAATTCACTATGCACGAGATTTAATGGTGGACCGGTAGGTCTGAAAACTCTAGCAATTAGTGTTAGCGAACCTGATGACACAGTAGAAGATGTGTATGAACCTTTTCTTATACAACAAGGACTCTTAATCCGTACTCCTAAAGGGCGAACAGCTACTCCTGCAGCATTCACTCATCTAGGTCTTGACCCACCAAAACACAATACTGGGTCTTTATTTGAAGAATAATTGGACACTTTCCGTAGGCTAAATAACTTATGGGTCCTGATGATTTTTTCTATGAATTGCAAGAAAGTTCAATAGCGCAAGACCCTCTGGTAGAACGATCTTCAGCGAAAATGTTAGTTGACCTTGGTCAGGGCCCAGAACACCTACGCATTCGAGAATTTCCTAAACTATTGCGACCGAATGATGTTGTCGTAGTAAATAACACAAGAGTGTTACCTGGAAGACTATTCCTAAAGAAAAAAACTGGCGGCACTGTAGAGATCTTGTTATTAAAACCCAGAAGTGAAAATATTTGGGAGGCTCTTGTACGACCAAGCCGAAAAGTAAGACCCGGCACTGAATTAAGAGCCAGTTCAGAGTTAACGATTTGTGTCGGAGAAGATTTGGGAGAAGGGCGCCGACTAGTTGAAGTGAATGCTCAATCGAATTTTTTATCGCTGCTAGAAAGATATGGGCAAGTGCCCCTACCTCCATATATCAAAAAGGAATTAAAAGATTCCGAAAGATATCAGACAGTCTTTTCCGATAAGCCAAGCTCATCTGCAGCTCCTACAGCTGGGCTTCACTTCACTCAAGAGTTACTTGACGAGTGTAGATCTATGGGGGCACGAATTGAAGAAATTGAATTAGCAATAGGACTAGACACTTTCCGTCCAATTACAGTCACAGACCTTGATGATCACAATATGCATTCTGAGTTTTATAACGTTTCAGAAACAGTAATGGAATCATGCAGAGAAGCAGAAAGAGTTATTGCCATAGGAACGACTACAGTCAGAGCGCTTGAATCCGCTCACTTATTTGGTCTTTCCGGACAGACTAAATTGTTTATTCGGGATCCTTTTGAATTTCAGGTCGTAGATGTCCTTCTAACAAATTTTCATCTCCCCAGATCTACTTTGCTAGTAATGATCGAGGCCTTTATTGGTAGTTATTGGCGTAACTTATATGAGGTGGCTCAAGAAGCCGGATATCGATTCTTGTCTTTTGGAGATGCGATGCTGATATCTAAACGTGAAACAAGGAAGTAAGAATGAAGGCAGTTTCTGAAGTCATTGCTACAGATGGAGAGGCAAGGCTTAGCGAAGTCACTCTAGCTGGAGGAAAATTTCAAACACCATGTTTCATGCCGGTTGGAACTCGTGGAGCAGTCAAGCATTTGTCTTCTTCTGACATGAAAGATTTGAATGCAGAGATCATTCTCGGAAACACGTATCATCTCATGCTTCGACCCGGATCGGATTTAATACGAGAAAGTGGTGGGCTTGCAAAATTCGCTAGTTGGGATGGCTTGACTCTCACCGATTCAGGTGGATACCAGATTTTCTCTTTACAGCCTAAAGTTGATGACCTAGGAGCGACATTCCGATCAATATATGATGGATCCTCTCACCACCTCACTCCTGAGTTAGCGAGCACAACTCAGGCAGATCTTGGTGCCGACATTCAGATGGTTCTAGACGTTTGTTCTGCTCTTCCAGCAGAAAAAAATATTCTTAAAGAAGCGGTAGACAGAACAGCATTATGGGCTAGTCGTGGACGAGAAGCTTTCTTGCTCCATCCAGAAGCTCAGGAGCGACAAAGTCAATTCGGTATCGTTCAAGGAGGAACAGATATTTCTTTACGAATTGAAAGTACGCAAAGAACCTTGCAAGTCGGCTTTGATGGGTATGCGATTGGGGGTCTAAGCGTTGGAGAAGGAAGATCTGAGATGCTTGACCCCGTATCTGCAGTAACTGAACTTCTACCTAAAGACCAACCTCGTTACTTCATGGGTTTAGGTGATCCTGCAGGGCTTGTTGAAGTAGTGGGACGCGGAGTGGACATGTTTGATTGTGTTTTACCTACTCGACTAGCACGTCATGGCACAGTTCTTACATCAGAAGGACGTATTAATCTGCGCAACGCGAAGTTTATTGCAGATGAACGTCCTTTAGATCCCGCTTTTGAAAACAGCCCCGCATCAAACTGGAGTAGGAGCTACCTGCGGCATCTTTTAGTCACAGAAGAACCTACCGCACCTCGAATACTTACGTTACATAATCTCGCATGGATGTTTGAATTTGTTACACAACTAAGAAAATCAATAATCGAAGGAGAATTTCAGAGATTTCGCAAAGAAACTCTTGAAATTTGGGGCTAATACCTAGAATCAAGACCGGAAAGGCAACCATTGCCGTAGGCTTTCTAAGTCTTCATAAGTTACAAGAAAGAAATCAAAATGAGTTTTCTCCCTTTAATAATTATTTTCGGAGTCATGTATTTCCTCATGATTCGACCTCAACAAAAAAAGATGAAGTTACAAAGAGCTCTGATCGAGTCGGTCAGAGCTGGAGACGAAGTCGTTCTCAATTCAGGGATTTTTGGGGTAGTTAGTGAAGTGGAAGGCGATGTGATTTGGTTAGAAGTCGCCGGAGATTTAGAACTTAAAGTTTTTAAGGGCGCTATTGATCAAAGATTTAATCCTCCAGCAGAAGCAACAGAATCAGAGATACCAGAAGAAGACTCTCCGATTGAGTAATTAATTTATGCAGCGTCGTCAGACCCTCTTCTTCATCGGGATACTTCTTGTCACTCTAGTGTTTGTAGTCCTTACAACCCTGTGGGGGAATAAACCGCTTCTGGGACTTGATTTACAAGGCGGAGTTTCCGTAAGGCTCACAGCAGTAGAGCCAGCAGACGACGAAATGCTTGATCAGGCTGTTGAGATTATTCGCGCTCGAGTTGATGGCTTAGGTGTAGCAGAACCCGAGATCTCAAGAACAGAACAAGGAGTAATGGTCTCCTTGCCAGGAGTGGATGATCAAGCTCGCGCTTTAGAACTTGTTGGAACTACAGCCGAACTCAGATTCCGTCCTGTTTGTGACACTTTGCCGCCTCTGATTGGAGAAGCAGAGTCCACCCCATCTAGCGGAGAATCAAATCTAGTACCAGCTTCGTGCCTCTCTGTTTCAAATGGTGATGTGATCCCCGCTACTGGAGTAGATGGGTTGACTCCACCTGAAGAAGATAAAGCAGAAAATTTTGTGATTCTTACGGATGAGAGAACTACAGATGTCTTTTCAGAACGACGTTTGTTGTTAGGCCCCTCAATACTTACAGGTGATGGTTTAAGCGGAGCTGATGCAGATTTTGTTGATTTTGAATGGGGAATATCAGTAACCATGAAAGATGGTGAACAGGGTATAGACGCATTTAATGCAATTGCTTCTGAGTGTTTTAGTAGCTCTATTTTCTGTCCAGCTCAAGCAGGAAGCGTAAGAGGCCAGATAGCTTTAGTGCTTGACAGCCAAGTAATAACTGCTCCTGTAATTAACGCGCCGGCATTCGAAAGAGATTCAATTTTGATTTCCGGCGCTTACGAAAAGCAACAGGCTGAAGACGTGGCTCTGGCTCTACGATATGGGGCTTTACCTGTTGAACTCGTAGCAGAAAACACTCAACTAGTTTCAGCTACCATCGGAGAAGATTCTTTAGAAGCTGGACTGACTGCAGGATTAATTGGGTTGGCGATAGTAGCCCTTTTCATTCTTTTTTACTATCGACTTCTAGGACTTATCGCCTTAACAAGTTTGGCGATTTCTGGGTCCTTGTTATGGGCGATTATTTCTCATTTGGGTACCCAATCAGGTCTTGCTCTTACTTTGGCAGGAATAACAGGGATAATCGTAGCTATAGGTGTTTCTGTCGATTCTAACGTGGTTTATTTTGAGCATTTAAAAGAAGATATTCGTGATGGACGCACAGCCCGTTCTGCAGTAGACCGTGCGTTTAAACCCGCATTCTCGACGATAGTCAAAGCAAACACTGCATCTCTCATAGGTGCAGGACTTTTGTGGTGGCTCACTGTTGGAGCGGTACGCGGATTCGCTCTCTACCTCGGCCTTGCAACGATTCTTGATTTAGTTGCCACTTATTTCTTTATGGGGCCAGCTATCAAATTGTTTTCCAAAACGAAAACATTTGCAAATAAACCAGAACGCTTTGGCCTGCCATCTGTAGGAGCATTACTAGGAGACGAACAATGATCAGAACACTCCGTCTTCTGTATTCAGGGGAAACTCCAGTTGATTATCCAAAATGGTGGAAGCGAACGATTTTAATATCTGCTCTTTTGTTAGTGGCGAGCGTTTCTTCCTTCTTTGTAAGAGGATTGAACCTCGGAATTGATTTCGAAGGAGGGACTTCTTATGAAGTTAGGGCGCCAGGAATATCTGTAGCAGAAGCTCGTGAGGTTCTTTCATCTATCGGGCTCGAAGAAGCACGTATCCAACTCGTAGATGAAGAAGTTCTAAGGATTAGATCAGATATTTCGGACCCCAGTAGAACTTCGGAAATTCGCGACTATCTAAATATTGAACTGGGGCAAGTTGAAACTTTTGAACAAGTTGGCCCAACTTGGGGAAGTGAAGTTACAAATAAGGCGGTTCGAGCACTAATCGTCTTCTTTGCCACCGTGGCTGTCTATATAACAGTACGTCTTGAATGGAAAATGGCACTTGGGGCGTTAGCGGCAGTAAGCCACGATATTTTGATCAGCATTGGAATTTACTCAATATTTCAACTTGAAATAACACCCGCAACCATTATTGCCTTTTTAACAATTATGGGCTATTCGCTCTATGACACAATCGTTGTCTATGACAAAGTGCGGGAAATCGTTGGGCGACTCGGAGCGACAGATCGCTATAAATACATTGAATTAATGAACCTGGCTTTAAACAGAGTCACCATGCGTTCAATCAATACAAGTATTACATCAGCGATACCTGTGCTCTCACTCCTTTTAATTGGTTCACTTTTACTCGGTGCTACCACTCTTCAAGAGTTCTCAGTTGCGCTATTGGTCGGAATAGTCATCGGTTCTTACTCTTCATTGTTTATTGCTTCATTCTTAGTTTCCTTTCTCAAAACAAGAGAGCCTCGTTGGAGAGAAATAAATGAAAAAATATCTAGAAAAGAAAACGAAAATGGTTCAACTCGAAACGTTGATCTAAAAGACGCTGTTCAAATTGACTCAAAGCCTGTAGAGCGAACCAGCGGTCCAGCTAAGAGAAAACCGACTCAAGTGCACCGCCCTGGAGGGGGCGTCCCCCCTCGGCCAAGAAAAAAACGTCGAAAGTAAAGATTTTATATTGCCGTAATGACCGATACCGTGGTCCTATGGATACCCGATTCGGAGAGTACTGGAAATGGTAGCTGTTCACCGCGTTCTACCTTGGCGGCGACGCCCACAAAGTGAAGTCTCTGAAACTTCGACTCTGCTGACTGTCTTTCAAGAAAACCACCCAAATCAGGATTCAATCCTTATAGAAAAGGCATATCAGTTAGCGCTTAAAGCTCATGAGGGGCAAACAAGGAAATCAGGAGAACCTTACATACATCATCCGTTGGCAGTAGCCACTATTGTCGCAAAGCAAGGACTAGATGATGTCACGATTGCAGCCGCTTTACTTCATGATGCTGTTGAGGATACGAAAATTGAAATTTCTCACCTTGAAGAAGAGTTCGGTTCAGAAGTTGCACTGATAGTTGATGGAGTCACAAAATTAGATCGTCTGAATTTTGATTCCAAAGAAGAGCAGCAAGCAGCAAGCATGCGGAAAATGCTAGTTGCGCTAGCTAAAGATCTTCGAGTACTTATTATCAAATTGGCAGATCGTCTACATAACATGCGAACGCTGGCCGCTTTACCTGAGTTCAAACAGGAGCGTACAGCACGCGAAACTTTAGATATCTACGCTCCACTTGCACATCGCTTAGGAATGGAAGAAGTAAAAGTTCAGTTAGAGGATTTATCATTAGCAACTCTCTATCCAAAACGCTATAGCGAAATAGATCAGATGGTTTCTGCTCAAGCACCAGAGCGAGATCTCTATTTAACTCAAATGGTTGGAGAAGTAGAAGGCAGATTCAAAGAACTAGGTATTGAGGCAGAAGTAGACGGTCGACCTAAACATTTATGGAGCATCTATGAGAAAATGATTGTCAAAGGACGTTCATTCGAAGAGATACATGATTTAGTAGGCATAAGAGTTTTAGTGCAGAACGTAAGAGATTGTTATGCCGCTCTCGGATCAATCCACGCAGTTTGGAAACCAGTGCAAGGCCGTTTCAAAGACTATGTAGCAATGCCAAAATTCAATCTATATCAATCTCTACATACCACGGTTATAGGCCCGCAAGGGAAACAAGTTGAATTTCAAATTCGTACCTACGACATGCATCGGAGAGCTGAATATGGTGTAGCAGCCCATTGGGACTACAAAGGCGTCGCTCCTGTTGATGAGATGACATGGTTGAGTCGAATAGTTGAGTGGCAAGAAGAAACCACAGACCCCAGTAGGTTCATGGCCAATCTAAAAATGGATCTGGAACAAGATGAAATATTTCTTTTCACGCCTGAAGGGAAAGTAATTGCTCTCCCGATTGGCGCCACAACGGTAGATTTTGCTTACGCGATTCACACAGAAGTAGGTCATAGTTGTGTTGGGGCCAGAGTAGATGGTCGCTTAGTTCCATTGGAGACACGACTTAATTCTGGATCGATAGTTGAAATCATTACTTCTAAACAACCTGGAGCAGGGCCTTCTCAAGATTGGTTGAAATTTGTGGTCAGCCATCGGGCAGAGAACAGGATCCGTCACTGGTTTTCTCGGGAACGTCGAGCCGAGGCAGTGGAGAGAGGTTATGAAGAATTAGTAGAAGAGCTTCGTCGTGCAAATCTTCCAATAAAGAAGACGATCGAAAGCGAGATGTTCTCGGAAATATCTGCTTCACTAAATTATCTTGAAATCGAATCGTTGTACGCAGCAATAGGAGAAGGAAATTTATCACCCAAATCTCTTATTTCTCGAGTAGAGAGATCGATCCAAGCGTCAGACCCTGAGCAGGCGCAAAATGCTTCTTTCAATGTTTTACGTGCAAGACCTAACCGGCGAACGCAAGATGAAGTCGGAGTTCACGTTGAGGGCTTAGGCGATCTTTTAGTTCGATTATCGAGATGCTGTACACCAGTACCTCCTGACCAAATTATGGGATTTGTGACGCGAGGAAGAGGAGTCACAGTCCATCGAACTGACTGTGCTAATGCGGTATCGCTTTCTGCAGATCAACCAGATCGACTCATAGACGTTGAATGGGATCAACAGGCAGAAACGTCTTTTGTTGCATCTATTGAAGTGAAAGCGTTAGATCGACCTTTGTTATTGCGAGATCTAGTAAATGTTTTGGCAGATCACCAGATAAATGTTCTTGGGGCATCAACAATTACTAGTGAAGATGACAGAGTCGCACGTTTGAAATTTGATTTTGAACTCGGGGACCCTAATCATCTTGATCCGATTATGAGAATCATGCGAGGTATCCACTCTGTTTATGATGTCTATCGAATAGTTCCTGGAGCAAACTCTTAGCAATTAAGCCCATCTAGTCCCGTCTGGCGAACTAGCCTTACCAGAGTGAACGATTTAAATTTCCGAGCACCAAAAGGAACTAGAGATATTCTCTGGCCTGATTCTGCGCGCCACCAGCTTTTTACTGAAGTTTTTGCCGAAGTTGTGAGTGAGGCAGGCTATACACAAGTCATTACACCTATGTTTGAACATGTAGAAGTATTCCAACGTTTAGGTGGCGCTACCGATGTCGTTCGAAAAGAAATGTATGACTTCCAGGACAAAGGTGGGAGACACTTAGCATTACGGCCTGAACAAACTGCTTCTGTTGTAAGAGCGTTTAATGAACATCGGCCTGCAATACCTTGGAAGGCTTGGTACACAGGCCCCAATTTTCGTTATGAGAGGTCACAAAAAGGAAGATTTCGCCAATTTAGCCAAGTAGGTATAGAGGTTCTAGGCGTAGAAGATCCTTATTTAGATGTTGAGGTAATGGCTCTTGCTTGGCGTTTCTATGAACGGCTTGGATTACGTCAAGTCAAACTCGAACTTAATTCATTGGGAAGTAAAGAAGATCGGAACAAATTTATTGATGCCCTGCAACAACACTTCACTCAATCTCTCAGTGAATTAAGTGAAGAGTCGCAGAAGACGTTGGAAGTGAATCCTTTGAGAGTGCTTGATTCCAACAGAGAACAAGACGCTCATTTAATCTCAGCAGCTCCTAGCATGCTTGATTTTCTTTCTAAAGACTCAGAGGAACATTTTACTCAAGTTCAAGAAGGCTTAAATTCTCTGAACATTCCCTTCAGCGTCAATCCAAAACTAGTTCGTGGACTTGATTATTACATTCGGACTGCATTTGAGTTCATATCTGAAAGTTTTGATGCAGCCCAGAATGCAATCGGAGGTGGAGGACGATATGACGGATTAGTGGAGGACCTTGGAGGGCCCTCTACCCCAGGGGTTGGATTTGCCATAGGGACTGATAGGACATTGCTCGCTTGTGATGCAGAAAAGACTTTCCAAATGCCAGAAGCAGCTATTGAGGTTTTTGTCGTTGATGTGACTGGCGGAATGGAAGCTTTAAAGTTAACAGCTGAACTACAAAATGCCGGGTTCAAAACAGATAGAGCTTGGGATAATCGGTCGATGAAAGCACAGATGAAATTAGCTGATCGTAGTGGGGCGTTATTCGCCATAATTGTAGGTGAAGAAGAGGTAGCGAGTGATACCGTCATCTTGAGGGATTTACGAGAATCCACCGGACAGTCCAAAATAACAAGAGAAACCATCCAAGAGGATCTCCGAAAGAGGCTTCGTTGACTACAGACTTCAATCCAGATTTTTCTACAACTATGCGTACCGACCGGTGCGGGGATTTGCGCTTAACAGATGAAGGTCGTTCAGTGACACTTTGTGGTTGGGTTAGCCGACGTCGGGAGCATGGTGAACATTTAGCATTTATAGATCTACGTGACCGGAGCGGGATAGTGCAGGTAGTAGTCGATGGGGCTCAAGACCTAAGAGCGGAATACGTACTGCAAATAAAGGGTGAGGTGCGACAACGCCCTAATGAAACTACCAACACTTCAATAAGCACCGGAGAAATCGAAGTTGAAGCAAAAGAAGTAACTGTTCTCTCCGAAGCAGAGCCGCCCCCATTTCCCTTAGATGAACGCACCGAAATTGATGAGGTGCTACGTCTGCGTCATCGCTACGTAGACCTTCGGCGAGAACGCATGCAGAAGAATTTGACTATACGTTCCAAAGTGAACAGCGCTATTCGTCAAGCAATGGAAGAACAAGGGTTTGTTGAGGTGGAGACTCCAATGCTTATTGCAAGCACTCCTGAAGGAGCGAGAGATTTTGTTGTTCCATCACGCAAAGAACCTGGTTCTTTTTATGCTCTGCCGCAGAGTCCACAAATTTTTAAGCAACTTTGCATGGTAGGAGGAGTGGATCGTTATTATCAGATCGCTCGCTGTTTACGTGACGAAGATCTTCGTGCAGACAGACAATTTGAATTCATGCAACTTGATGCTGAAGCCAGTTTCGTCACTCAGGAAGATGTGTTGGCATTTATTTCCTATGCTGTCCTTTCAGCTGCAGAGGCGATCACTGGTGAACGACCGGGGGAAATTCCAAGAATGTCTTGGCACGAAGCTCAAGAAAGGTTTGGAAGCGATAAACCTGATATTCGTTTTGGTCTTGAACTCGTGGAACTAACAGACATATTTACTTCCACAGAATTTCGAGCATTTGAAGCTCCTTGTATAAAGGGGATCCGAGTGCCGAAGGGGTCTGACTTATCTCGTAATCGTCTCGATGATTTAACAGAAAAATGTAAGCAGTGGGGAGCCAAGGGACTTGTTTGGATGAAGGTAGAAGATGGGGAACTAAATTCTCCAGTTTCTAAATTCCTCACTGAGGAAGAGAAATCAGCCCTCCAAGAAACACTACAAGCAGAAGATGGTGACCTCCTTTTCTTAGTAGCGGATGAAAGAAGCATGGTTCGACATGTATTGGGACTACTTCGCTTAGAAATGGGACGACCTCCTGTTACAGAAGGAGGGCTTAGCTTTCTTTGGGTTGTAGATTTCCCATTATTTGAGGGAGTAGACGAGGAAGGAAACCCGCAACCAGCTCATCACCCGTTTACTATGCCGCATGAGGAAGATATAGAAAAGTTAGAAGAAGGAGATCTTCTCGGAGTGCGGTCTCAAGCCTATGACCTTGTATTAAATGGATGGGAGCTTGGATCAGGAAGTGTCCGAATCCACAAACGCGAGATACAAGAAAAGATTTTTCAAGTCCTAGGAATTGAAACAGAAGAAGCCCAAGAAAAGTTTGGTTTCTTATTGGATGCCTTCCGTTACGGAGCTCCCCCGCATGCAGGTTTTGCATTTGGCATGGATCGCCTCACAGCAATTCTTGCAGGTGAAGAAAATATTAGAGAAGTAATTGCTTATCCGAAAACTCAATCAGGAGCGGATCCACTAACCTCAGCGCCAAATCCAATAGATGATAAGCACCTGACTGAATTAGGCCTTCGAGTGCTTCCACCTAAACAGTAAGAAGGTATTGGCTTGCCAGACAGTTTGTTCACAACTGCAGCAGCGGAACGGTTGGCGCGAAGAAGTCCGCTAGCGGCACGACTCCGACCAAATAAGTTAGATGACATAGTAGGTCAAGACCATTTAGTTGGAGAAGGCAAACCATTACGGTGTCTAGTTGAGTCAGATCAATTATCTTCAGTAATATTTTGGGGTCCACCTGGAACAGGGAAGACGAGTCTTGCCAGACTCATAGCTCAAGTCACATCACAAGATTTTGTAGAACTCTCGGCTGTAAGCGCGTCGGTTAAAGATGTGCGTGAGACGATAGAGAGAGCTGAAAAGCGTCTCGGCGAACAAGATATAGGGACAATCTTATTTTTGGATGAAGTGCATCGCTTCAATAAAGCACAGCAAGACGCTCTTCTGCCCTCGGTTGAAACAGGTTTGTTAGTTCTTATTGGAGCAACTACGGAAAACCCATTTTTTGAAGTAAATCCACCCTTATTGTCTCGATCAACACTTTTCCGCCTTGAACCACTTTCAAAAGAATCCATAGGGGAACTTCTTGATCGTGGCTTAAACGCAGAAGGTCTTCAAGCAGAAAGAGATGCGCTGGATTTATTGATTGAACGCTCTTCGGGAGACGGACGCCATGCACTAACGAGTCTTGAAGTAGCAGCAGCATTGGCACTAGCGCGTGACAGTCAAATAATTCAATTAACTGATGCTGAATCTGCACTAGGGACTAAAGCTTTACGTTATGGGCGAGACGATCATTTTGATGTAATTAGCGCCTTTATAAAAAGTATTCGGGGTTCAGATGTGGATGCAGGACTTTATTGGTTAGCTCGAATGTTAGAAGCAGGAGAAGATGCGAGGTTCATAGCTCGACGACTAGTAATTCTTGCGAGTGAAGATATTGGAATGGCTGATCCAATGTCGCTCCTCATCGCTGATGCTGCAGCAAGATCCGTAGAGTTTGTAGGACTGCCAGAAGCGCAATTAAATCTTGCTCAAGCAGTAGTTCATTTAGCCACTGCTCCAAAATCAAACACTGTGACCAAAGCAATTTTTGCCGCTAAAGCAGATCTGCAGGTAAGTGGAAATAGTGAGGTTCCAAAACATTTAAGAGACGCTCATTATCAAGCCGCGTCATCTTTAGGTCATGGTGAGGGATACATATATCCGCATAATGATCCAAGCGGATGGGTTGAGCAGATTTATCGCCCAGCAGAAACCTCCGGAAATATATATTACGATCCTTCTAAACATGGTTTTGAAGAAGAAGTAGCTCGACGAATGGCTACCCGAGAACCATCCAAACAACAAGAAGAAGGTGACTAAAAAATGAAATATCGAATTTCGTCTCTTGTAATTGGATGGGTTATTGGGGTGTTATCTTCAGGACTTGTACGACGTCGCTTAAAACAATTGATTGTTAACTACGCACCGGAGCATTTTCGGCGTCAAATCGAAGAAAAACGTTTAGAAGTTGTGCAAACGGTTCGGAGGTTTGGTAAGGATTTCAAGTCATCCACACCTATGAGAGAACAAAATAGAAAACAAGCTCCGCCTTTAAAACATCTTGATCGAAGTCCAGGGCATCGGCCTCGGCAGACACTTAAATAATCGTCTTCGGTACTGAGTTGGGTGCGTTAGAATAGGCGCATATGGCAAAGAAACTCTTGACTGCGAAATCAGTTCGACGTGAATTTGTGGATTTCTTTGTTGAAAGAGGTCATTCGCATGAACCATCTGACAGTCTCATCCCAAATGATCCGACACTTTTATTTACAAACTCTGGAATGGTGCAGTTCAAGTCGTATCTAACAGGGGAGAAACCTTCACCATGGCCAAGAGCCGTGACAGTTCAAAAATGCGCACGAATGGGCGGAAAACATAACGATTTGGATGAGGTTGGTCGAACCAGCCGTCATCTTACTTTTTTTGAAATGATGGGAAACTTTAGTTTCGGCGACTATTTCAAATCAGAAGCATGCGCCTTTGCTTGGGAGTTCATAACTAAGAATTTGCAATTAGATCCTGACCGTCTCTGGGTCACCGTTCACGTAAGCGATGACGAAGCAGCTTCTATCTGGGAAAACGAAGTAGGTGTACCCGCAGAACGAATTCAACGTTTAGATGAAGACAACTATTGGCGCATGGCAGACACTGGGCCATGCGGTCCTTGTTCTGAAATTTTTTGGGACAAGGGTCCAGAGCACGGCGAAGATGGGGGCCCTGCTCATGGAGCGGAAGAACGGTTTGTTGAAGTATGGAACCTTGTCTTTATGCAATTTGAACAGCATGAAGACGGATCGCAAACACCGCTCCCAGCTCCTTCTATAGATACTGGTCTAGGTTTGGAACGCATTCTTTCTGTTCTTCAAGGCGTAGATTCTGTATGGGAAACAGATGAGTTCGCAACGCTTCTCAACAGCATCAGTGACCTTACCCAGGTGAAACAAGAGGAGAGCGAAAGCTCTGCGATTTCAATGCGTATTCTTGCAGATCATGCAAGATCTTCTACGTTCTTGATCAATGATGGTGTCTTTCCTTCTAATGAAGACAGAGGTTATGTGCTTCGCCGTCTTATTCGAAGAGCAGTAAGGCACGCATGGCTTTTGGGAGTTGAAAATCAAATCATGGCTCTTCTCGTAGATGAAGTAGTTGATCTTATGGGGCCGGATTATCCAGAATTATTACAAAATCATGAGTTCATAAAAGGAGTTATAGATCGCGAAGAAGAAAGTTTTCGGGAAACTTTACGGGCTGGACTTACAATCCTTGATGCGTCAATTGCAGATTTGAAAGCGGAGGAGTTACTTGACGGAGAAGTAATTTTCAAACTTCACGACACATACGGATTCCCTCTTGAACTAACTGAAGAAATTACTGCTGAACGAGGTATATCTATTGACTCTGAAGGCTTCAACAAGGCTATGAACGAACAGAGAGAAAGGGCGAAAGCTGCTCGAAAAGAAAGTGATGAATCAGGTATCACTGGGGATCTACGACCTTTGTTAGATGAACACGGACCAACACAATTCGTTGGACGAGATCAATACGAAGTTGAAGCAGAAGTTATATATGTAGAAAACCACTACGTAGTTCTAGATCAAACTCCGTTTTACGCTGAGTCTGGTGGTCAAATTGGAGATATAGGCACACTCACAACTAAAAATGGAATCATTCAAGTTGTAGACACTCAGCTTGCTTTAGAAGGGCTTCATGTTCATCGTATTGAAGAAAATACAACTGAAATAAAAGTAGGAGACAAACTAAAGGCGGAAATTGATCTAATTAGACGATCAAGTATTCGAAGAAATCATACTGCCACACATCTTTTACATTCAGTGTTACGGCGTATTCTTGGGGAGCATGTAAAGCAACAAGGTTCATGGGTTGGCCCTGATCGGTTACGTTTTGATTTCAGTCACTATGAGGCAGTGCAGCCCGAAGAAATCAAAGAAATTGAAGATGCAGTAAATGCAGAGATCCTTACTAATGTTCATTGCAATCACTATGAAACTTCAAGAGAGGAAGCAGAAGCTGCGGGAGCAGTAGCTTTCTTTGGAGACAAATATGGTGAACAGGTCCGTGTTCTTGAAGCTGGCCCAAATTCAATTGAACTTTGTGGAGGTACTCACGTAAAAGCACTTGGGGATATAGGTTCTTTCAAAATAATTACTGAAGGTTCAATTGGCGCAAATATTCGTCGTATAGAAGCCATAACTGGTAATGCTCCTATCGATCGTCTCCGAAATCTTGAGTCAATCCTTCAATCTATTTCTGAGAGGTTGAGTGTCCCAGTAGACGACGTTCTTGAGGGCTTAGATAAGCGAATCAACGAAAATAAAGAAATCAAGAGTGAGCTCAACGAGTTGCGGAGTGCTTTAGCTTTAAGTCAAGTGGACTCTTTAGTTGAAAATGCGCAGGGAGGCTTAGTCGTCGCTGAAGTAACTGGAGTTGACCAACAAGGCTTAAAAGAGCTGGCCACCGCTATTTGTAATAAAGAAAACGTAAGAGCAGTAATTCTCGGACTTGCTCCGGAAGGTGGTGGAGTTGCTCTTGTGTCAGCTGTGAATCCAAAGAGCGGTCTTGATGCTGGAGTATTGGTGTCTCAATCTGCCAAGACAATAGGTGGAGGCGGCCGAATGAATTCTGAAATGACAGTAATCGGTGGTAGTAAACCGGAGAATCTTCAAGAAGCACTTGACCAAGCTCGTAATGCGGCCGAGACAGCCAAATAAAAAAGTGCGCGCTCTTGGTTTAGATTTAGGAACCAAACGGATAGGTGTCGCGGTTAGCGATAGCGAAGGGCTCCTAGCTACGCCAATAGAAGTTATTTTTCGCCAAAAAGATGCCCGCCAAGATTATCTCGCGGTAGTTGAATTGGTTAAAGAATGGGAAGTAAATATTGTCGTAGTAGGAATGCCATATTCTTTAGATGGGCAAGAAGGACCAATGGCCCAAAAGACACTTGAAGAGGTAAAGAGTTTGAGCGACATACTTCCCGTGCCTGTTGTGACCTACGATGAACGTTTAACGACAGTCACAGCCGAGCGCTCTTTAAGAGAACAAGGAGTGTCTTCTAAAGAAGGAAGAAAAGTTATTGACCAATTAGCAGCAGCCGTTCTGCTCCAAGCTTGGTTAGATAAACAACAAACTTTGGAGGACCGTTGAATACAGAAGAAGAAAGCGAAGAATTTCAACAAACTTTTCGTTCTTCGGCTGACATGGCACCAAGGAAACAAAAACCTTCTCAAGAGGAAATTGACGATTCATCTCCAGTAACAGAAGGAATACCTATAGTGCCCGAAGAGGTAGCTGTTGAGGAAGCAGTTGTATGGGATCCATCTGTTTACGAAGAATCCGAAGAAGGGACAATATTTGGGGAAGAAACTGAGATTAATCCCAACGTTCGTTGGGTTAGGCATCGTCGACCTTTAGGTCCAATTCCAAGATGGGGGCTAGTTGCATTTCTTCTCCTAATCGGAATTGTTTTTACGTACCGCAAAGTGGATCAATGGGTTAATTCACTAGTCACTCCAAATGCCCCGCCAGGAGACGAGGTCGAATTTGTCATTGAGTCGGGCTGGTCCTCAAATGAGGTTGCAATTGCTCTTGGGTCTGCTGGCGTAATAGACAATTCACCGATGTTTCGTCAATGGATGCGATGCCACGCTGTAGTTGATTGGTTTATTGACTGCCCTTCAGGTATTGAATATGAATTTCAAGCAGGGGACTACCTGCTCCAAGAGCATCTTCCTTTCCAAGCTGTTATAGACATTTTGGATGAAGGGCCTATTCCTCCAGAAACGATCCGAATTACGATCCCGGAAGGTCTTTCAATTGGTCAAATGATCAACAAAATAAAAGAACGCATGCCTACATATAGTGAAGCTCAATTAAGCGAAGCGTTTTCAAGTGATGTTGTGCGTTGGGAACACTATCCAACAGAGTTTTTCTTACCTTGGTACGAAGGGATGTTCTTTCCTGATACATATCAATTAGACGAAGCCACACTCACAGATGAAATGAGCCTTATAACACGTATGCACAGTCAGTTCCTAAAAGTAGTTCAAGAAATTGATCTTGAGGCTCAATCTGCAGCAGTAGGGCTAACCCCTTACGAGGCGCTTATAGTCGCTTCTCTTATTGAAGAAGAAGCTCTATTAGATGACGAAAGGGCAAAGATTTCCCAAGTAATACATAATCGCTTAGATCAAGGGTGGTCTCTCGGACTAGAGTCAACAGTTCGTTACGCGGCTGGAAAA
Source organism: uncultured Acidimicrobiaceae bacterium (assembly GCA_913053885.1). Classification (GTDB taxonomy): domain Bacteria; phylum Actinomycetota; class Acidimicrobiia; order Acidimicrobiales; family MedAcidi-G1; genus MedAcidi-G2B. The sequence goes on along the minus strand of CAJXGE010000001.1, from coordinate 49,225 downwards.
TTGTCAGGTGAATCTCTTACTAGTGAAGATTTAAATAGTGATTCTCCTTGGAACACTTGGATAGAAGCTGGACTTCCGCTTACACCAATATCTGCTCCTGGAAGAGCTTCACTTGAAGCCGCAGTCAATCCAGAAGAAGGGCCGTGGATGTTTTTTGTCCGCACTGATGAAAATGGGGTAGTGGGTGCGCACACGTTTGCCGTTACTAGTGAAGAATTTGCAGAAGCAGTAGCAGTATGTCGAGAAAAGGACCTGGGCTGTGGTTGATGATTTGAAAGAGCTTCTTGAAAGAAACGGCAATTCACAGACGTTAGCTGCAGTGATTGGATTCCCAGTAAATCATTCATTATCCCCAACGATCCATAACGCAGGATTCAAACATTTAAATTTGCAGTGGAACTACATACCCCTTGAAGTTGAAGAAAGAGATTTAGAAGAAGTCTTTGAACAAATGCGTTCATCAAACCTCAAAGGGCTTTCAGTAACTATGCCTTATAAAGCTAAGGCAGCGGTGATGGTTGATGAATGCACACCAACAGCGAAAGCTCTGGGTGTAGTTAATTGTGTTACTTCTACCGATAAAGGATTAATTGGCCATAACACTGATGGAGACGGTTTCTTAAAAGCTTTAAAACACGATGCAGACTTTGATCCAAAACAGAAAAGAGTTGTGGTGTTAGGAGCAGGAGGAGCAGCCAAAGCTATAACAGAAGCACTGGGTAGAGCGGAAGTTTCGTCCCTTGTGGTGATCAACAGAACTCAAGCAAAAGCAGAGAGCACGGCTGCTTTAGCAACAGATGTCGGCACAGTAGGAGGTTTAGAAGACATTTCCGAAGCCGACCTCGTAGTTAACGCAACCTCATTGGGTATGAAGGATAATGCGACGCAATTTCCCTGCCCAGTAGACCTCATTCATTCTGATCAACTTGTTGTTGATCTTATTTACCACCCTTTAAAAACCCCGTGGCTCTCTGCTGCTGAGCAAAAGGGAGCGAGAACACATAACGGGGTTTCTATGCTCCTTTTTCAAGCAACTGAAGCTTTTACTTTGTGGACGGGACAACAAGCGCCAGTATCAACAATGCTGAGAGCCATTGAAGAAGAACTTGAACGCCGCTCGTAAAAGTAAATATATTTGGAACTACTAATTAAAGAAAGAAAGATAATAATGAAATTTATTCAAGTGATGGAATTCAAATCAACGATAGAAGAGGCTCAAAAAGGGTTAGAGGAATACATCGAAGTAGCAGGTTCGAAAACAACAGCACGTGTAGTGACTATTTGTGTGGACCGAGATGATCCTGAAACCATAATTCAAATCATTGAGTTTGATTCTTACGAATCAGCAATGCAAAACAATGAATTAGATGAAACGCAAGAATCTTCAAGTGAGCATGAAGAAAATGTCGGGTCAGTTACTTTCCGTAATCTTGACGTTGCAGGAGTTTACGAACTCTAAACATAACTAGTTAGTTGAGTTCTGAAAAATAATCTGCTGTCCTGAACAACTCGCAGTAGGTATCCTTAAGTACATGAGCGACAAACTACGTCCACATGTAGCCCTCGTAGGATTAATGGGTGCTGGGAAGACGGTAGTTGGTGCCGCCTTATCTCGAAAAAGTAGCCATCGCCACATTGACCTAGACCGTTGGATCCAAAATAATTACGGTCGATCTATAGGCGTGATCTTTGAAGAAAAAGGCGAAGAAGGATTCAGGGAGATCGAAACAGACGCATTGAAAAAAGTTTTAGAAATGAAAGACCCTATTGTTCTGTCAACGGGCGGGGGTGTTGTAGTTAGTAGTGTAAACAGAGAAGTCATAAGGGAAAATTCTTATGTAATTTGGCTGAAAGCTACACCCGAAGGATTGGCTAAGAGAGTTGGTAATGGAGAAAGCAGACCTTTGTTGAAAGGAAAGAATCCTCTTCAGGTACTACAAAGTTTAAGTAAAGAACGAGAAGAACTTTATGAAGAGACTGCAGATTTTGTCATCAACGTAGAGAATGGTTCCGTAAGAGACATTTCTCAACAGATTTTGGCACTTAACATCCTAAGAGGCACAAATGATTGAAGTCACCGTACCTTTGCAAGAAGGACGAGAGTATCCAGTTCTAGTAGGGCCTGACGCTCGAAAAGAATTAGAGTCTTATCTTCCAGGGGAAGCACAGCGAGTAGCGGTCATCACTCAGCAAAATATAGGCGTTGATCTACAGCTAGAAACCACTAATGAAATTTTCCTTATTTCCGACGGCGAAGAAGCGAAGAATTTAAACACTATTGAATCACTCTGTAGCTCTTTTTCTAGATGGGGACTAACACGAGGCGACTGCATAGTTAGCTTAGGCGGAGGTGTAGTCACTGATGTCGCAGGGTTCGCAGCTGCTTCTTATCATCGAGGTGTCCCGGTAATACATATTCCTACTTCCTTGCTAGGACAGATTGACGCATCAATTGGAGGCAAGACTGGAGTCAATCTTCCCGAAGGAAAAAATTTAGTCGGAGCTTTCTGGCAACCGACGGCAGTCCTCTGTGATACCTCCACGTTAAAAACGCTTCCAGAACGAGAAATGATGAGTGGCTATGGAGAAATGGCAAAATATCATTTTCTTGGAAGCGGGGATCTAGAAGGTCTAGAACTAGATGAGAAGATTGCTAAATGCATAGAAATCAAAGCCCAGGTAGTTGCATCAGATGAGAGAGAAGCAGGTATTCGCGCTGTCTTGAATTATGGACATACGCTTGGTCACGCACTTGAAACCGTCGAACAATATGATCTCCGACACGGTGAGGCAATAGCAATTGGCTTAATTTTCGCAGCGGAACTCGCTTACAAACTTGGACGAATAGATAAAAATCGAGTGGAAGAACATCGCTCAGTCGTTTCTCATTATGGATTGAGTTGCAATTTGCCCAAAGGAATCGAACCGGATGCAATAATAGAAGTTATGAAGAGGGACAAAAAAGCTATAGATGGTCTCACTTTCGTTTTAGATGGCCCTTCTGGTGTAGAAGTCGTAGCAGGGATTGAAACATCAATTGTGAAAGAAATTCTTAATCACATGGATCAGAATTAAGGAGGAAATTGATGAATTCGGAAAATAAGGCATCTGAGAAAACAATTCTTATCCTTTCAGGCCCAAATTTAAATCTCTTAGGTGAGAGGGATCCTCAGATGTATGGGGATCAGACTCTAGATCAACATATAGAACTTGCCGAAAGAACAGCGAGCCAACATGGCATCACAGTTGAGCATCTCCAATCAAATCATGAAGGAGAGTTAGTAGATGCGATTCACCAAGCAAGGGAAAAGCATGCTGCCATAATCATTAATCCCGGTGCATTCACTCACTACGCCTGGGCTATCCATGATGCGCTCCAAACTTTTGACGGACCAGTGATAGAACTACACCTATCTAACCCCGCAGCCCGTGAGCCATGGCGGCACACTTCTGTAGTTGCGCCGGTAGCATCCGGGACAATTGCAGGATTTGGTGGACACGGATATCAGATCGCTGTAGATGCAGTTTCCGAATTGCTTTAAGAACTAAGTAAGGAAAAAAGTGGATACATCTGAACGGCTAAAAAAACTTAGAAGTCATTTGCAAGAGGCGGAATGTGACGCCCTTTTTGTCACAAAGCTCATCAACATAAGGTACTTGAGTGGATTCACTGGGTCTGCAGGAAAACTATGGGTAACGGAAGAAAAAGCAGTCTTATTTACTGATGGAAGATATGCAGAACAAGCCCCAGCTGAAACAGAAAGTGGAGAGATAGAAGTCGTTATTCAAGTTCAAGGATTTGATAAAACTCTCAACGAATTAAGCGAAGGCGTAACACGGTTGGGTTTAGAAGCCGCATCAATTACATGGGAGCAACAAAATCAAATTGCAGAGTGGCTTCCTTCAATTCAACTTGTACCCACATCAGGGATTGTAGAGAAATTACGCGAAATAAAAGATCCAGAAGAACTGGAGCATATGAAAGAAGCAGCATCGATTGCAGATAAAGCACTTGCTATAGCAACTGAAATGTTTGTTCCAGGAACGACTGAGAAGCAACTAGCAGCGGTGCTTGATCATGAAATGCGTAACCATGGTGCTTCAGACCGCTCTTTTGAAACAATTGTTGCAGGGGGTCCTAATAGTGCGTTACCTCATGCACGCCCCACAGATCGCCCCTTTGAAACAGGTGATTTAGTGATCTGTGATTTTGGCGCCTTAGTTAATGGATACCACTCAGACATGACTCGGTCTTTTCGCATAGGTGAAAGCGAAGAAGGTCAAGAAAATGAAATACTTCAAATTGTCTTGGCAGCACAACAGGAAGGTTTAAAGACCGTTGTGAATGGAGTGGAAATATCTGAAGTAGATACTGCATGTCGAACGATTATTGAGGAAGCTGGATATGGAGAAAAATTTCTTCATAGCACTGGACATGGAGTTGGGTTAGAGATACATGAAAACCCTGGAATAAGCCAGAAGTCTGAAGGAAGTTTGAAAAGCGGGCAAGTAGTTACCGTAGAGCCAGGAATCTATGTATCGGGTCTAGGAGGAGTGAGATGGGAGGATTCAGTAATCGTGACTGATCACGGGTACGAGCTCTTGACGAATTCCCCAAAAAGCATCCTTAACGGAAGTTGAAATGGTTAGTTCAGTAACAGGACGTAAATATTTGGAAGGTAGTCGCGCTCCGGTCACAGAAGAGTTAACAACTTATGATTTGCCTGTTACTGGCCAAATACCTGAAGAACTTGAAGGCAGGTGGCTTCGTAACGGCCCAAACCCTTATGGAAATGTTGACCCCAACTCTTATCACTGGTTTTTAGGAGACGGAATGATACATGGAGTAAGGCTCCGTGGAGGAAAAGCAGAATGGTATAGAAATCGTTGGGTTCGAGGAAAAGATCTAGCAGAACGACTCGGAGAGGAACCACCATCTGGAGAATGCTTCAGAAATTCTGGTTTTAGTCCTAATACTTCAGTGATAGGACATAGCGGCCATACATTAGCTTTAGTGGAAGCCGGAATTAGTCCGGTCTCTCTCACATATGAACTTGAAACTATCGGCTATACCAATTTTGAAGGGACTTTACCTGGAGCGTTCACTGCTCATACAAAGTTTGACCCAGTTACCGAGGAACTCCATGGAGTTTGCTATACCTATCCCGATATTCCAGACCGGGTACAACATGTCGTAGTAGGAATGGATAACCGGGTTAAAAAAGTAACTGATGTTCCACTAGACGGCATGCCAATGATTCATGACATGTCTCTTACTGAAACATATGCACTTATCTATGACCTGCCAGTATGTGTAGATATTGAGATGGCTATGTCGGGGAAGAGATTTCCGTTTGCTTGGAATGACGATCATCAACCGCGGGTAGGGCTCTTACCTAGGAATGGGACAGCTGAAGACATTATTTGGTGTGAGGCACCATCGTGCTATGTATTTCATCCAGTAAATGCATTTGATATTCAGACAAATGATGGAACAAACCAAGTGGTTGTAGATCTATGCAGGTTTGATCGTATGTTTTATTCGGACTTACACGGTCCGTTTGAGTCAATACCAAAACTTGCACGATGGACAATAGACCCAACAACAGGAACCGTCAGTGAAGACATAGTTAGTGAACAATCACAAGATTTTCCCACCCATGACCCTCGAGTGGTAGCCCGTAAGTACCAGTATGCATATACCTCCTGGCTTGACTTAGGCCATACATGTAGAACGGATATGGAAACAGGTGAAACTATTTTCCATAATCATGGTGAAGGTAGATTCGGAGCCGAACCCTTATTCATACCCCGTGCGGATGGCGAAAACGAGGAAGATGGTTGGGTGATGGTAGTGGTAAACGACCAGAATAATGGGCCAGCAGAACTAGTGATCCTTGATGCAAATGATATGACTAAAGAACCTGTAGCTCGAATACATTTGCCCCAGAGAGTGCCGGATGGATTTCATGGCTCTTGGGTCCCGGACACTGTTGTCTCCCCTTAAAGGGGGTTAAGGCATAGTTTTGGTTCGTTTCTGCTTTCTACCATTTATATTTAAGAGACTGGATAGCAGGAGAAAGAAGCAAAGTGGCCACAATCACAACTAACGATCTTAAGAATGGTATGACGCTTGATTTGGAAGGTTCTCTGGTTCAAGTGGTTGACTTCCAACATGTTAAACCCGGAAAAGGCCATGCTTTTGTGCGCACTACATTAAGGAATGTTCGTTCTGGAGCAGTAGTCGATCGGACATTTCGAGCTGGAGAGAAAGTTGAACGCGCCATAGTGGATAAGAGAGACATGCAATTCCTCTATCGAGAAGGAGCTGACTATGTCTTTATGGATAGTGAGACTTATGAGCAGTTAACTGTTACGCCAGAAACTCTCGGTGATGCAACAAATTATCTTGTTGATTCAAGCACCCCTCAACTAATTATGTATGGAGAAGAAGTGATCGGAGTTGAGCTACCAGCTTCTGTTCAAATCATAATTTCAGAGACTGAACCAGGTATACAAGGAGACCGAGTATCCGGAGCAAGAAAGCCGGCCACTCTAGAAACAGGCTTGGTTATTCAGGTGCCATTGTTCATAGAGAAAAATGAAGCAGTGAAAGTTGATACTCGAACCGGTGAGTATTTAGGCCGAGTGTAAATTAATAAGGATGCATGGTGGTTGAAAACAGTGACACTAATTTTGGTTCACGCCGAGAAGCTAGGGAAATAGCTTTAGGAATTCTTTACGCAGCTGACAACCATGACCAAAATCTTGTTGATTACTTAAATAATCAGCCTCTGCCGCCCGAAAAGTTTGTTGCAGATTTGATCACAGGAATCGCAGACAATTCAGAAAGAATTGACACAGTAATTGATGATTTTGCTGAAGGTTGGAGCACTAACCGTATGCCCGCTATTGATCGAGCGTTACTTCGAATGGCCGTATACGAGGTTATTTATAGACCAGATATACCTATAGAAGCGATCTTGTCTGAAGCGGTAACGCTCGCCAGCGAATACTCAACTGAACAGTCAAGTAAATTCATCAATGGAGTGGTCGCTAACATTGCTAAAGAGGAGAGAGCAGCAACGTAGTAAATTAATCCAACAGTTTCTGGCAGATGACGCGGACACTGTTCCGATTTGCTAAAGTTCTTTTTTGACCGTGAAGCGAGTCCAGTGAGGCTTGCACGGATCAAAGGAGTCATAGAGTGATTGAAAAAGAACGAGGTCAGGCGCCCCCATTTGGGGGCGTTTTTGTTGCCCATGCAAGAGTTCTTGATTCAGAAGATATTCAACGAGCGACTCAGCGTATGGCGCATGAAATAGTTGAACGAAATCACGGTCTTGAAAACGTTGTACTCATTGGGCTTCAAACAGGTGGGGTAGTTGTAGCAGAAATGTTGGCTGAAGCTCTAAAAGAAATCAATGGGAGTCATCCACCCCTAGGAACCTTAGATGTTGCACTTCATCGGGACGATATTGGTATGCGACCGGTAATGCCAGAAGCCGTAACAGATATTTCAGTAGATTTAGACGGAGCAACAATTGTTATAGCGGATGATGTTCTTTATACGGGCAGAACAATAAGGGCGGCTTTAGACGCTTTGTGTGATTTTGGTCGCCCGAGAGAAATTCAACTTGCCGTAATGGTTGACCGAGGGCATCGAGAATTACCCATCCGCCCTGATTATGTCGGAAAAAACCTTCCAACTAGAAAAGATGAGGTTGTTGACGTCAGCTCAGAAGGTGTTGACCTAGGGAGAATAGAGAAATGAATCAATCTCCTTCAAAAAGTCTCCTATCCATTGAAGGAATGACAAAGTATGAACTAGAAGAAATTCTGGAACTAACAGACACTTTTGACGAAATTGGGCGAAGGCCGATACCAAAAGTTCCAGCACTTCGAGGGCGAACTGTCGCCACACTATTTTTTGAAGACTCAACTAGAACTCGGCTTTCTTTTGAAACGGCAGCTCGACGGTTATCTGCTGACACGATGAGTTTTAGCGCCGGTTCTTCGTCGCTTTCAAAAGGAGAAAGCATACGAGACACTGTTGAAGTCATTGAAGCGTATGGAGCGGACTTACTAGTTGTACGCCACCCAGCCGCTGGCACGGCTCAACGTATAGACAACTGGACAAACGCATCAGTTATTAATGCGGGAGATGGCTGTCATGAGCATCCGACACAAGCACTATTAGATGCTTACACACTAAGAAAACATAAGGGTTCATTAGAAGGACTACGTATCGCAATCGTCGGAGACATACTTCATTCGAGAGTAGCCCGATCTGACGTGCTTGCTTTTTCAATGTTAGGAGCAGAAGTGGTGCTCGTGGCTCCACCTACATTGCTCCCGCCATCGATTGAAGGATGGCCGGTAGAAATCTCGTATAACTTGGATGAAATTCTTCCAACTATTGATGTCTGTTACCTCCTTAGGGTGCAGAACGAAAGAATCAACGAAGGACTCATCCCTTCAGTGCGTGAGTACGTTACCGACTATGGGTTGAATGTAAAGAGAGCCTCAACTCTTCCTAAAGACGCTCTTATCTGTCACCCAGGGCCTACGAACCGAGGAATAGAAATAGAGGCTGCAGTCACTGCAGATTCAAGATCAGTCATCCTTGATCAAGTAGCAAATGGAGTTTCTATCCGAATGGCGATCCTATTCTTGCTCTTAGGGTCAGGACGCAATTTAATGGAAGACGCTGATGTGGAGGTTAACCAATGACTCTCGTAATTCGAGGCGGGACTGTCGTTGATCAAAATGGCGAGCAAGAAGCAGATGTAAAGATAAGCGAAGATGGTTCCATCCTTGAAATAGGCAAAAATTTGAAAGGCGACCAAGAGCTTGATGCATCCGGTTGCGTTGTGACCGCAGGATTTGTTGACTTACACAGCCATCTCCGCGAACCCGGACAAGAAGATGCTGAAACAATACAAACAGGATCTAGAGGAGGAGCGCTTGGTGGATACACAGCCTTAGTGGCCATGCCGAATACCACACCAGCAATGGATTGTTTAGCTGTTATTGATCAGGTGAGAGGGCTCGGGCAAGAATCAATTTGTGAAGTCATTCCGACGGGAGCAATGACCGTTGACCGCAAGGGAGAACAAATGGCTCCAATGGGTGAACTCGTAGATGCAGGAGTAGGTATTTTCACTGATGATGGCAACGGCTTACAAGACCCACGGCTTATGCGCCGAATTATGGAGTACAGCACAGGACTGACACACCGTCTTGGTCGCCCAATTATCCTTGCTCAACATTGTGAAATAGAAGCTCTTTCTTGTGGCGGATATATGCATGAAGGAGCTTGGTCCTCGCGGCTAGGAATACCCGGTCAGCCCGCTGAAGCAGAAGAACTTATGGTTTCACGTGATATCGCGCTAGTACGTCTTACTGGGGCGCATATGCATTTTCAACATTTGTCAACTGCCGGTTCGGTTGAAATGGTACGGAAAGCTAAAGAGGAAGGGTTGCCAGTAACAGCTGAAGCAACTACTCATCATTTCAGCCTCACGGATGCAGCATGCGCTTCTTATGATCCGGTGTTTAAAGTGCATCCCCCCCTACGCACTGATGAAGATGTTAAGGCAGTTAAAGCAGGTTTAGCAGATGGGACGATAGATGCTATAGCTACCGATCATGCACCACATACTGACCATTCAAAGGAGAAATCTTTCAGCGAAGCTCCTCCTGGAATGCTGGGGCTCCAAACCGCTTTCAGTATTACGCTTGAAGAGTCAGGATTAGATATACATCAAATTTTTTCTCTCATGTCTTGGCGTCCAGCAGTTATTGCAGGAATTGCAGATCGGCATGGAATGACGTTATCGCCTGGTTCTAGAGCAAATCTTTGCGTCATAGATCTGAATGAAACGTGGACAGTTTCTGGAAAATCCATGGCGAGTTTAAGTTCTAATACACCCTATGAAGGCCGTCGTCTAAGAGGATATGTTCGTCACACCATTCAGGCAGGAGAGGCAGTAGTGATAGATGGAGAGGCTCAAAGATGACCAATAGTGGAGAGCTTTCAAGACTAGTGCTAGCGGATGGAACAATTTTTGAAGGTGAATCTATAGGGGCCACACCCACAAGCGGAGTGACGACAGGAGAAGCCGTATTCAACACGGTCATGTCGGGTTACCAAGAAGTTTTAACCGACCCTTCTTATGCAGGTCAGATAATAACTTTCACTTATCCACACATAGGAAATTATGGAGTCAACGAAGAAGACTTTGAAAGTCGTAAACCTTTTTGCTCTGGAGTGATTGTTCGACAACTTAGCCGAAGAACAAGTAACTGGCGTTCAACAAACAGTCTTAATGCATTTTTGAAAGAACATGAAGTAGCAGGAATAGCCGGGATTGACACTAGGAGACTGACTCGACACTTACGAGAAGAAGGTTCAATGCCAGCCGCATTTGGTGAAGCAGATCTTGACGATTTGATTAAGTCCGCGGAAAAAGCTTTACCTACAGATGGAATAGATCTTGTTTCAACGGTTACATGCAAATCAAAATATATAGTTCCGTCTTTGGGGGGCACGCGACGAATAGTTGCCTATGACTTTGGAATAAAAAGTACGATCCTTCATCACCTTTCCAAACTAGGAGAAGTGATTGTTGTTCCCGCCTCAACTCCTTTCGAAGAAGTTTTGGGGCACGAACCCGACGGAGTGTTCCTATCCAATGGGCCAGGAGATCCTGCGCCACTTGATTACGCACGTCTAAACATCTCATCTTTACTAGGGAAAGTGCCCATATTTGGTATATGCCTTGGCCATCAACTACTCGCAGCAAGCCTCGGAGCTGAGACATACAAATTGCCATTCGGTCATCACGGAGGGAATCACCCCGTTAGAAATTTGAGAACTGGAGCAGTCGAAATTACCAGTCAAAACCACAACTATTGCGTAGCCGACGGAGGAATCCCTTCGGTTGACTTAACCCATGTCAACCTCAACGATGAAACAATTGAGGGCTTACGTTGTCAAGAAGTACCAGCATTCAGTGTTCAATATCATCCAGAAGCAGGCCCAGGCCCACACGATAGTCAGTACCTTTTCAATGAATTCGAAGAACTTATGTCTTCTACTGAAGGGGGTAAATTCTAGTGCCACGACGGACAGACATATCTAGCATTCTCCTAATAGGTTCAGGGCCAATAGTTATTGGGCAAGCATGTGAATTTGATTACTCCGGAACTCAAGCATGCCGAGTTTTGAAAGAAGAGGGATATCGAGTAATTCTTGTCAACTCGAACCCTGCGACAATAATGACCGATCCCGATTTTGCAGATGCAACCTATGTAGAACCTCTAAGGTTAGATGTTCTAACTCGAGTAATAGAACAAGAAAAGCCGGATGCTCTCTTACCAACACTTGGTGGGCAAACAGCACTGAATCTTGCCATGGAGTTAGTTGAAGCAGGTGTTCTTGAGGAACATGGAGTGGAATTAATTGGGGCACGAGCAGAGGCAATAGCAACAGCAGAGGACCGCCACTTATTTAAAGAAGCAATGTTGGAAATCGGCTTGAAAGTTCCATCATCGGGTATTGCCCACACCCTCGAAGAAGCTAGATCAGTAATAAATGACATAGGACTTCCAGTTATTATTCGACCGGCTTACATACTTGGCGGTAAAGGAACAGGCATGGCTTCAACTCCTGAAGAGTTCGAAAAAGTGGCTCAGACCGGATTAGATGCAAGTCCCATAACTGAGATTCTTATAGAGCAGTCAATTGCCGGATGGAAAGAATTCGAACTAGAAGTTATGAGAGACAAAGCAGATAATTGTGTCGTAGTTTGTTCAATAGAAAACGTTGACCCTATGGGAGTTCACACCGGGGATTCAATTACGGTAGCACCTGCCCAAACCCTCACGGATATTGAATACCAAGAAATGCGTGACGCGTCATTCGCTTGTTTGCGTCGGGTGGGAGTGGAAACTGGGGGTTCAAATGTTCAGTTTGCTGTAAACCCTGAAAATGGCGATCAAGTAGTAATTGAAATGAACCCAAGGGTGAGCCGCTCTTCTGCGCTCGCGTCAAAAGCGACAGGATTTCCAATAGCAAAAATAGCGGCGCGTTTAGCAGTGGGGTACACCCTCGATGAGATACCTAATGACATCACCAAGAAAACTCCCGCCGCTTTTGAACCAACTATTGATTACGTTGTAACAAAAATTCCCCGCTGGGCATTCGAAAAATTCCCTGGCGCCGAAGGTGTGCTCGGTACTTCTATGCAATCAGTTGGAGAAGTAATGGCCATTGGAAGAACGTTTACTGAATCCTTGCAGAAAGGATTCAGATCTCTTGAAAATGGACGGTTAGGTTTGAATTCAGACCCTGCAGAGAAGTCTTTTGATGAAATGAGTAACGAGAGCCTCTGTGAAGCCGCCAAAGTAGCTACACCTGATCGCTTATTCCAGGTAGAAGCTTTACTCCGTCGAGGACTTTCACTTGAAGAAGTCAATTTCGCCACCTCTATAGATCCATGGTTCTTGGATCAAATACTTTCAATCACTGAAGAAAGATCAAATTTAGAAACCAAGGATTTCAATACATTAGAAAAAAGAGAATGGAAAAGAGCGAAGCAATTAGGTTTCTCAGATGCTCAACTTTCTTACCTTTGGGGAATAGAAGAATCCTTGATACGGCAAAAGCGAGAAAGCCTTGGGGTGTTCCCAACCTATAAAACAGTAGATACCTGCGGAGCCGAGTTTGAAGCTAACACCCCTTACCATTACTCGACTTGGGAAGATGAAGATGAGGTAAAAAAATCTGACAAGCCCAAAATTATGATTCTTGGGTCAGGACCGAATCGAATTGGCCAAGGTATTGAGTTTGACTACTGCTGTGTGCACGCAAGTTTCGCTTTGCGCTCAGCCGGGTATGAAACAATCATGGTTAACTGCAATCCAGAAACAGTTTCAACAGATTACGACACAAGCGACAGATTATATTTTGAACCCCTAACCAAAGAAGATGTTGTCAATATCATCCAAACTGAAAATCCAGAAGGGATAATTGTCTCTCTAGGCGGACAAACTCCATTAAAACTTGCTTCGGTTCTTCCTGAAGAACTTATAGCGGGCACCAATCCTCGCTCAATAGATATCGCAGAAGACAGAGAATTATGGAATGCGTTATGTCGAGAGATTGGTATCAACCAGCCGCCGGGCGGCACTGCTGTTGACTTAAATGAAGCAGAAAAAATCGCAGATGAAGTCGGCTTTCCCGTATTGGTGAGACCTTCGTATGTTCTTGGCGGTAGAGCTATGGAAATCGTTTATGACCATTCTCAATTAGGGAAAGCGATGGCGGAACTTTTAGAGTTTGGGAGCCTAGGTATTGAAGGAGGGCTCTCTGCGGAACGACCAGTACTTGTTGATCGATTTTTAGAAGAAGCAATTGAAGTAGACGTTGATGCCATTAGAGATAAAACAGGAGAAAAAGTTATAGGTGCCGTGATGGAACACGTCGAGGAAGCGGGGATCCACAGCGGAGACAGCGCTTGCGTGATACCTCCCCCTCATCTTACCGAAGACGTAATCACTCGTATAGAGCAATTCACCTTTCAGATAGCAGACGCACTTGAAGTTCAAGGACTTATCAATGTCCAGTTCGCAGTAAAAGAAAATGAAATTTATGTAATTGAAGCAAATCCACGCGCTTCACGGACTGTGCCTTTTGTTGCAAAAGCAACAGGAGTTCCGTTAGCGAAAGTAGCAAGTCGGGTTATGGTCGGAGCCACACTTTCAGAGTTACGAGAAGAAGGATTACTCCGCGATCGAGTTGTTGGTGATCACGTTGCAGTTAAGGAAGCAGTTTTGCCATTTAACCGTTTCCCTGAGGCTGACCCTGTACTTGGGCCTGAAATGCGTTCAACAGGAGAAGTGATGGGTATAGATCTCACAACTGGGTTGGCTTTTGCTAAATCTCAGATTTCTGCTGGAGGTGCGTTACCTGAAACAGGAACAGTCTTTATGTCTCTTGCGGACAGAGATAAAGAGACAGGACTTCAAGCAGCCTGCAGCCTCTCAGAATTAGGTTTAGAAATAGTGGCGACTAGAGGCACAGCAGAGTATTTGGAGAAGAACGGCGTAAAGGTTAAAGAAGTAGTAGCCAAACTTGATGAAGAAGGGACAGATGCCGTGGAGTTAATTCGCTCTGGGCGTATTCAACTGGTAGTGAACAGCCCTCACGGACGCGGCCCACGTGCCGACGGGGACTATATTCGTGGAGCAGCCGGGGCACAAGATATTCCTTTGCTTACAACAGCAGCGGCAGCCTTAGCGGCGGCCAAAGGCTTACATGAGTGGAAAAATAGTTCACTCGAAGTCCGTACTTTACAGACCTACCATAAGGGTGTAAAAGCAGATAAATAATATGAAAGATGCTCCTAAGACCAACTTGGCTACAGAAATAGGATCAGTCAGTCTTCCTAACCCTGTCATGACCGCTTCGGGTACGTCCGGTCAAGGAGCTGAATTAGCAAGTTACTTTGACCTTTCCCTACTCGGAGCAATAGTGGTCAAGTCTTTACATATAGAACCTTGGCCCGGTAGTCCTCCGCCACGTTTACATCCAACTCCTGCAGGGATGATAAACAGTGTTGGGTTAGAAGGTCCCGGAGTAAGAGAATGGTTGAATAATGATCTTCCACTCTTAGAGGAAGCCGGAGCTCGGATAGTGGTGAGCATATGGGGTCGAACAGTAGAAGAATTCGCTCAGGCCGCTAAGGAGTTAGCTCAGGCTTCAAAAAGCGTGATCGCAGTAGAAGTAAATGCATCGTGCCCAAATTTGGAAGATAGAAAGAATCTTTTTGCTCATTCGTTAGAAGCCACAAAAGAGGTGGTTGAAGTTTCATTAGCGGCAGAGAGGCCATGTTGGGCAAAACTCAGCCCAAATACGCCTGATTTACCTCAGATTGCTGCTGTAGCAAAGAAAGCAGGAGCGGAAGCAGTCACAGTCGCAAACACACTTCTTGGTATGACTATAGATTTAGAAACTCGTAAGCCGCTTCTAGGAGCAGGACGAGGGGGAGTATCAGGTCCTGCTGTCAAACCAATTGCAGTGCGTTCGGTCTTTGATACTTATGCTGAAAATCCTGACCTCCCAATTATCGGAGTTGGTGGAATTACCAAAGGGAGAGATGTATCAGAGTTTATGATGGCTGGGGCTGCAGCCATACAAGTAGGGACGGCAACTTTTGCAAACCCGCGTGCATCTAAGAAGATCCTTAAAGAGTTCTCAAAATGGTGCAAAGATCAAAGTTTGGAAGAAATGAATCAATTGATAGGAGCGGCTCATGAATGAAGAAGCATTAGACGATGAAGGCTTTGATGAGGATGACGGAGAAGTCCCATCCGAAATCAGAGAAAGATTGGCACTTGCTTTAGATGTTGATGACGTAGTTGCAGCCCGAAGGTTAGCAGCAGATTTAGATGAGTTTTTTGGAACAATAAAAGTGGGTCTTGAGTTATATACAGCTGCTGGACCAGATGTAATCGCCGGGTTAGTAGCGAATGAGTGGGATGTATTTGCTGATCTTAAATTGCATGACATACCGACCACAGTAAATAAAGCAGCTCGTGTGGTTGGATCTTTAGGAGTTCGATGGTTAACCGTTCATACTTCTGGTGGAGAAGCAATGTTACGAGCAGCAGTAGAAGGACTAGTAGAAGGCGCAGAAGGTCTTGGAGGTCCTCAACCAGGGGTTCTCGGAGTCACAGTTCTAACTAGCGACGCTGAGGCATCTTCAGATGTTCTTGAACAACGAACCTCGCTAGCAGCAGAAACAGGATGTGCAGGAATTATTTGCGCAGGTCCCGATCTGCCTATTACAGAACCATGGGCAGATCAATTGGTACGAGTTGTACCAGGGACACGGATGCCTGGATCAGAAACGCATGATCAAGCACGAACACTGACACCACAACAGGCGATTTACGACGGGGCGGATCTTCTAGTTATTGGACGTGCAGTAACCGCAGCCGAAGAACCGATCTTGGCTGCCGCAGAACTTGTAAGTTATTTGCTCGGATGATTTCACCAATCGCGATTTCACGCTAAAGTCCCTGTCATGACAGGACTTCCAGAACTTACTGATGAACAACGCAGAGCCGCGCTGGTCAAGGCAGCAGAAGCTCGACGAACTCGAGCAGAAATAAAAGAATTACTCAAAATGGGTTCGCTCACTTTTACAGAACTTCTCACGAGAGCAGATAACGACCCCGTTGTAGCGAAAATGAAAGTCTTAGCCGCCTTAGAGTCACTTCCCAAACTCGGAAAAGTTAAAGCCAGAAGAACTATGGAAGAGATAGGCATTAGCGAAAGTCGTCGACTTAAGGGACTGGGAAGTCAACAACGGTCTGATCTTCTGTCACGATTCTCTTAAGATCTAATGGTAAACACCAAAAGAGATCCTTTTTTAGTGGTTCTTTCTGGTCCAGGCGGAGTAGGCAAAGGCACTCTTGCTAAGGAACTTGTTGAACGAGACGAAGAGCTAATACTTAGCCAGTCCTGGACAACTAGACCTCGCAGAAATGATGAAAATCCAGAAGCATATAAATTTGTTAGTCACGAAGAATTTCTTCAACACAGAGAAAATAATGGATTTATTGAATGGAATGAATTCTTAGGCGAGTTCTACGGCACGCCAGTTCCTGATGACTCAATTCCACAAGACATCCTTTTAGAAATTGATGTTGCCGGAGGACGACAGATTCTAGAGAAACATTCTGAGACAGTGCTGATTTTTCTTGATGCCCCTGATGTTTCCGAGCAAAGACGACGATTAGTTGAACGCGGAGATGATGCGATACAAATAGAACAGCGCATAGAAGAAGGTGACCGCGAACGAAAAGATGCAGAATCTTTAGGGTATTTCAAGGTCGTCAATAATGATTTGAACCAAGCAGTAGAACAGATTCAAGAAATAATTGCTGACAAACGAAGCTCTTAGAGCTCCAAATGCTTAAGTATCGAGGTAAAAAGAGCCATATCTGATACCGTTTAGACGTCTGAAATGACGTTAGGCATTAACCATCAATTTAAGATGAGGTATTTTTGTGAAGGGTCACGACTCAATGATTACACCCGAGATAGAGGGTCTTCTCGATCGGGCAGAATCAAAATTTCGTTTAGTAGCACTGAGTTCTAAAAGAGCTCGACAGATCAACGCGTATTTCAATCAGCTAGGAGAAGGGCTTGGTTCTTCAATCCCACCACAACTTCCTTCAACTGCTCGTAAACCGTTATCCATAGCTTTTGAAGAGATCTCTGCTGACAAAATTATTCCGGTTGAAGCCACAGAAGAGCTAGAACCAACTGAAGAAGAACTGATGGCCATTCAGGCTATGGAAGAAGCAGAGGTTGAAGACGATGTGGAAACCGAAGAAACAAGCGACGAAAGCGCTTGATTTAGAGTGAATTTATGGGCATCTTTGATGGTCGCCGAATTGTTCTAGGAGTAACCGGCGGTATTGCTGCGTACAAAGCAGTAGAAGTTTGTAGACGTCTAGTTGACGAAGGGGCCCATGTCTCACCCATTCTTACTAAAGGAGCAGAAAGGTTCATAGGAAAAGCAACCTTTGATGCACTAGCTTCAGAAAAAGTTCAAACTTCCTTATGGGATGAGGATCATCCAATACCACATACAAATCTTGGCCAAAATGCTGACTTAATTCTAGTTTGCCCAGCTACTGCCAGATTGCTTTCTGATTACCGCGTTGGACGCTCTGCAGATTTGCTGACAGCCACTCTTTTGGCTACTCGCGCACCAGTCATAGTTTGCCCAGCAATGCATACTGAAATGTGGGAACAGCCTGCAGTTCAGGAAAACATCAAGGAGTTGGCTAGTCGTGGAGTTGAGATTGTAGGACCTGAAAAAGGAAGGCTGGCCGGGGGAGATGATGGAACGGGTCGCCTTTCCGATCCAGTCTCAATTGTTGCCGCAGCAGAAAAAGTATTGAATTCTAGTATTGGAGCTCCGGCACAAGACTTTCTTGGTTTTCAGGTCTTAGTAACTGCTGGTGGGACTAGGGAACCAATTTGTCCTGTTCGTTACATTGGCAATCGTTCTTCAGGAAAACAAGGGCATGCAATAGCCTTGGAAGCTGCAGCTAGAGGCGCAGAAGTCACATGCATAACGACTCAACCGGACAACATTTATCATCATCCCCTAATAAAAGTAGTCGCAGTCGAAACTGCAAATGAAATGGCTGACGCAGTCTTCTCAGAGTCTCCTAAAAGTGACTTTGTGGTAATGGCTGCGGCTGTAGCAGATTTCACTCTTGCGGAAAAACACAAAGAAAAAATCAAAAAAAATAAAGAAGGTCTAGAAATACAGTTAGTTCCTACTGTGGACATTCTTGCCTCTTTGGGCGCTGCTCGTAACGATGAACAAATCTTGGTGGGGTTTGCAGCAGAAACTAATGATCTTGAAAAGAATGCAAGAAATAAACTTGAATCAAAAGGTGTTGATTTGATAGTTGCAAATGATGTCTCCGCCGCAAATGTAGGTTTTGACTACGATACAAATGCAGCAATTCTGTTTGATTGCATGGGAAAGAAAACAGAATTGCCTCTAGCGGATAAACGAGAGATAGCCCAAGCAGTCCTTGATGTCGCACTAAAATTGAAAGTGGATAAGCATGAAGAGTCTGGAGGAAACTAATGAGTCGTAAGTGGACCTTTACTTCAGAATCAGTTACAGAAGGCCATCCTGACAAAATGGCTGATCAAATTTCCGATGCAGTTCTTGATGCGATGCTGGCTGAAGACTCGGAGAGCAGAGTTGCTTGTGAAACCCTTGTAACCACTGGCTTGGTCGTTGTTGCAGGAGAAGTTACTTGTAAAGGCTATGTAGATATTCCCGCCATTGTCCGCAACACAATTAAAGAAATCGGATATGACCGGGAAGATTTCGGCTTTGATGGAGACACATGTGGAGTCATGGTTTCTCTAGACTCTCAATCCTCTGATATCGCTCAAGGCATAGACGACTCCGAAGAGGCTCGCTCCGCTCTTTCAACAGACGAAGAGGATTTGGACCGCCAAGGAGCAGGCGATCAAGGAATGATGTTTGGTTACGCATGTGATGAGACAGAAGAACTAATGCCTCTGCCTATCAATCTGGCGCATCAGATGGCAGAACGTCATGCTTCAGTTCGTAAATCCGGTTCAATCCCTTATTTGAGACCAGACGCTAAAACACAAGTCACTTTTGACTACGAAGATGACCAACCAGTTCGCTTAAAAACAATTTTAGTTTCGACTCAACACAACGATGGGATTGATCGTGACTCAATGATTCGCCCAGATCTTATCGATGAGGTAATACGACCAGTTATTCCAGAACAGTTTGCAGATGACGATTATCAGGTCTATGTAAATCCCACTGGACGGTTTGTCATTGGTGGACCTGTTGGAGACGCTGGTCTTACAGGACGGAAAATAATTGTTGACACCTATGGAGGTATGGCTCGCCATGGAGGGGGAGCTTTCTCAGGAAAAGATCCAAGTAAAGTGGATCGGTCTGCTGCTTATGCGGCTAGGTGGGTGGCAAAGAATCTTGTAGCAGCTGGAGCTGCCCGCCGCTGCGAAGTTCAAGTTGCTTACGCAATTGGTATGGCTCGACCAGTTTCTATTTACGTAGAAACTTTCGGTACCGAGACCGTTGATCCGCAAAAAATATCAAATTGTGTAAATGAAATATTTGATCTTCGACCCGCTGCCATAATTCGTGACCTTGATCTAAAACGGCCTATTTATAAAGACACAGCTGCTTATGGGCATTTCGGTCGAGAAAAATTTCCATGGGAACAAACAGGAAGAGTTGAAGAGATTCGTTCTGCTCTTGGCTTAGCTTAGGCAGGCAGGCAGGTCGTGCCCGGCAACGTGTCGGATCAGAGCCAGTTGCCTTTTGAAGACACTGACCCTCAACCCGAGTTCAAACCAAGAGAGTCAGGTAGAGTCGTTCGAGTTTTACCGGACGTGGGAGGCATTGATCGCCCATTTGACTATTTGGTGCCACAGGAATGGGAAAATGATGGTCGCAGTGACGCTCTTGAAGTAGGTAGCAGAGTACGAATTCCCTTTGGAGGTAGAAGAGTCGCCGGTTGGGTAGTTGAAGACCAGGTGAATCCTCCAGAAGGAGTAAATCTTCGTGAACTAACAAAATTAAGTGGTAAGGGCCCGAGTCTGGAAATAATAGAAATATCTCGTTGGGTGTCGTATAGATGGTACGGGAGAGTCTCAGCGGTTCTTAAGACTGCCTCGCCAACAAGAAATATAAACCGGTTACCGGCAACTCGATCTGGAGTACCAATAAATGCCGTTCCACCGAGTTGGGCAATAAAGGCCCTAGAGAAGCCAAGAAGAGTTTTAAGAATGCCACCTAGCGAAGATCCTTTACCGCTAATAAAAGCAGCTGTAAAGATGGGGGATACTTTAGTAGTGGTTCCTTCAATTGAGATGTCCAAGGAACTTTCTCAAAATTTAGACAAACTCGGTATCCCCGTAGCACTCTTACCTGATCAGTGGGCAGAAGCAGCAGCCGGAGGGGTAGTGATCGGAACACGATCGGCAGCATTTGCTCCAGTTCGCAAGCTGGCAGCGGTGATAGTGCTAGATGAGCACGATGAATCCCTTAAAGAAGAACGTATGCCAACATGGCATGCTCGAGAAGTAGCCGCAGAACGTGCTGATCGAGCCGGGGTTCCATGTGTTTTAGTATCACCTACCCCAAGTTTGGAGGCACTGCAATGGGGCGAACTACAAACATTCCCAAAAATTGATGAATATAAGAGTTGGCCAGAAATAAAAGTAATTGATCGCCGTAGTGAAGATCCGATCAGAACAGGGCTTTTAAGTGACGCTTTAGTCCCATTGATAAGAGAAAATAATGCCGAACCCACTATCTGTGTACTTAATCGAAAAGGAAGATCTCGATTGCTTGCATGTACACATTGTGGAGAATTAGTTAGGTGTGATAGTCACCAAACTCCTTTGATTCAAGACGAAGAAGAAATATTTACATGTCCAATAGATGGAGAAAAAAGGCCTCAGGTTTGTAATTTCTGTGGGTCCACAAAATTCAAGAATCTTAGAGCTGGCGTTAGTCGAGTGCGTGAAGAAATTGAAGCCCTTGCTCGTCAACCAGTGATAGAGATCACTTCAGAAACAGAAGGAGATATTCCAGAATGTAATTTATACGTCGGAACTACAGCAGTTTTAAATCGTTTCCCAAAAGCATCTCAGGTTATATTTCTCGATTTTGATCAAGAAATCCTTGCACAGAAATTTAGAGCGAATGAGCAGTCGTTGGCTCTACTAGCACACGCCGCTCGATTAGTAGGAAAAAAAGAAAACGGCGGGAAACTTATTGTCCAAACGCGCCAGCCAGACCATGAGGTATTAAGGGCGGCAATTGAAGGAGATCCTGATCTGCTATCAAGTTCTGAAGTCCAGCGAAGGAAACTTCTAAATCTTCCTCCTTTTACTGCTTTAGCAAAAATTTCAGGTCCTTCTGCGCCGATTTTTATGAAGGCATTAGGAAAGCCCAAAGAAGCAGAAATTATGGGTCCGAAAAATGGATCTTGGCTTATCAAAACTTCACGCCCAGAAGAGTTGGCCAGAATATTAAGTCAAGTCGAACGCCCAAGCGGAAGACTAAGAATCGAAGTTGACCCCTACGACGTTTAGATCATGGAATCCACAATCTGCGGTGTGCTTCATATAAAGCGATACCGGCTGCTGTAGCCACATTCAGACTTCCAACTCGACCAAGTTGGGGGATAAAAGCAACGGATTCACACGATTCAAGAACTGTGGAAGAGAGACCACGGTCTTCGTGCCCAAAAACCAAACAGGTTTTTTGTGGAATAGAAATTTCAAACATTGGAGAAGCCCCTTCAGAAAGTTCAATGCCTAGTAAGGAAAAGCCAGACTCATTGATTTCGTTAAGTGCATCTTCGACTTTTTCACAGAACGACCAAGAGACGTAACGGTCCGTGCCCATAGCAGTACGAGCAACTTTGGCGTGAGAAGGAAGAGGAGTAGCTCCAGAGAGCCAGATATGTGAAACCCTATATGCGGCTGCAGTGCGAATAATGTTTCCGACATTAAATGGCGTTTGAACACTGTCAAGGAGTATCGCTACATCAGAGTCAGTTTTCCGTCTCCATTCTCGATGAAGTCTCTTGAGACCAGTGCTATCAAGATTCTTCATAACCAACCTTCCTAGTTATGTCTAACAATCGAAACCCTTTTCGGGAAGACCTGCGAGTTGTTTCCCATCCCTTACTACCTAGCCACTTAGCTAATGAATCCGCCCCTAGGTGCCGTTGTACCACAAAATGTCCAGAACCCCTTGAGGTCAGCCGACTTAACCATTCTAAGAGAAGATCGTGAAGAGGTTCTTTCCCGATTCGAATAGGAGGATTGGACCAAATCGCATCAAAGTAGGTATCTTCTGGAATTTCTTCCGGGAGGCATGCAAATACATTTTTTATTCCGTTTTTTTCTGCATTTATTCTGCATAGGTCAATAGCGCGCAAATTCGTGTCTATTGCCCATACTTTGGCTTCTGGGTTTCTTCTTCCTAAAGCGCATGCAATAGGGCCATATCCGCATCCTAGATCTAAGAGATTTCTCGGCATTTCAGTTGTTTTAAGTTCATCCATCAGAAGGTATCGAGTTCCTTTATCAACCTGATTTGCTGAAAAAACTCCACGGTCAGTCATCAAAGTAAGGTGGATATCCGGCAGTAACAACTCAACCTCTTTCTGACGAGAAGTAGAATTTGGGTTAGATACCCAGTAGTGCTGATCGGAGTCATCCATAGCGTGACGATAGTCTTAATCTTATGAGTTCATACGAAATTAGAACAGTTGGTGATCCAGTGTTACGAACAGTAACAGCTGAAGTCACTGATATAGATGCGTCGTTGGTGAAGGTGACTAAAAACATGTTCACTTCAATGTACGACGCCGCGGGCATAGGTCTTGCCGCTCCACAAGTAGGAATTCAGAAAAGATTCTTCGTTTATGACCATGGTGAAAATTCAGGAGTAATTCTGAATCCGCAAATTGTTGAGTCCGATGGTGAGTGGGTATTTGAAGAGGCTTGCCTTTCTATACCTGGTCTTTCTTGGGAAATAATCCGTCCTAAAACAATTCACTTAGTGGGTATAGATCTTGATGGCAATGAGGTCTCCATAGAAGCAGATGAACTAGAAGCACGTTTATTCCAGCATGAGATTGACCATTTGAATGGTGTTCTATTACTCGACCTTCTTGATGACGACAACAGGCGTCAAGCACTAAAGAAATTAAGGGACCTTGATTTGCGACGTACTTCTAATCCGGGTTCGGATTCCGGAGAATTGCGGTTGCCTTGATAGCGCCGCTGCCAGATAATCCTAAGAAGTTGGTTTATTTAGGCACGCCAGAGATGGCGGTGCTCCCACTTATTCATTTGGTGGAAGCCGGATTTGAAATTTTGATGGTGGTCACAGGCGAGGACAAGCGGCGCAACCGGAACTCTTCCCCAAGTCATAGCCCAGTCAAGGCAAAAGCTTTAGAGCTTGGAATACCATTTACGCATGATCTATCTGATCTGGAAAAAATCCAAGCCGATCTTGGAATAGTTGTAGCATTTGGAAAAATTCTTCCTAAAGAATGTCTAGAGAAAGTTCCAATGCTGAATTTACATTTCTCGTTACTTCCGCGTTGGCGTGGAGCGGCACCGGTCGAAAGGTCAATTTTAGCCGGCGATGCAGTTACCGGAGTTTGTTTGATGGTGGTAGAAGAAGAGCTTGATACTGGTGGTATTTGTGCAAGCCAAGAAGTAGCCATAGAAGAAAAAACAGGTGAAGAACTTCGTAAAGAGTTAGTTGAAGTAGGAAGCTCTCTGTTAGTCGAAGCTCTTACGGAAGGGATCAAAACGCCAGAACCTCAGGTCGGAACCCCTACGTATGCTCATAAGATCTCACCAGATGATTTACGTCTAGATTGGCAACACCCGGTCAAAGAGAATATGAATAAGATTCGACTTGGAGGCGCTTGGACCTTATTCCGCGGAACTCGCTTTAAAATTTGGTCTGCTTCAGTTAGTTCACCATTATCAGAACCGACCGGAACGATTATTGGTGATCAAGTGTCTGGGGTGAACGGCTCGCTTAAGTTAATTGAGGTGCAAGCCGAGAATCGAGGACGCCAGCCTTTTGACTCGTGGCAATCCGGAGCTCGTCTTACCTCTGAAGACCGGTTTATCTGATGGCAGAGGGGGCTTCGCCTCGCCGTATCGCGGTCAAAGTTCTTGAGCGGATAGAGAATGACGGTGCTTTTGCGAACTTAGTTCTTAATGCCACTTTGGAAAAATCTAAATTAGATAGCAGAGATCGTGCGTTTGTCACTGAAATGGTTTATGGGACTACTCGGATGAGACGTGCTTGTGACTACACGCTTGATCGCTTTCTCCACGATGAAATAGAACCTCTCGCGAGAACAATTTTGCGACTAGGCGTGTGGCAAATAATCTTTGGCGGTGTTCCAGCTCATGCGGCAGTATCTGCAACTGTTGAAATAGCCCCACGTCGCTTTCGCGGGTTGTGTAATGCTGTATTAAGACGAATTAGTGAAAATCCGCTTACTGATTGGCCATCAGAAGCTATTGAACTCAGTTATCCGGACTGGCTTATGGCTCGGCTTGAATCAGATATAGGGAAACAAAATGCTTTAGAAATGGCAAAAACGATGAACGAACCTGCGCTGGCCGTTACTCGTAAAGATGGTTACCATCAAGACCTCTCTTCGCAGATGGTTGCTGAATTGGCAATCAATGGAATGAGAGCAGGAGATTCCATTTTAGATCTGTGTTCAGCGCCAGGGGGGAAAGCCACGCTTATGGCTTCTGGTGAGGTGTGGACTGTCGCAGCAGATATACGAGAGAGCCGAATAGGACTTGTGGCAAATAATGCGGAGCAACTTAATATTCACCTTCCTTTAGTGGTGTCTGATGGCTGCTATCCGCCGTTTAAGCCAAGAGCCTTCAATCGAGTACTAGTAGATGCTCCATGTTCGGGCTTAGGGGTTTTACGACGTAGGGCCGATGCTCGTTGGCGAGTAACCGAAGAAGAAATTGAAAGATTAGTTCTTTTACAAGAGGAACTCCTTCTTGCTGCTTTGAACCTAGTAGCCCCTGGTGGACAACTGATTTATAGCGTATGTACGGTTACTTCTGCTGAAACAATCGAATTAGATGAACGCTTTAGGAAGAAGACAGGAGTTCAATCTTGTGGACCGTTGCCAGACCCATGGAGAGTTCATGGGGAAGGAGGAATGATTCTCCCTCAGGATCTCAATAGTGAAGGAATGGCAATTTTCCGTTACCAAGTTGAATGAATTTACACAAAATCAAAACCGCGATTAAAGAACCAGACGCTCCTTAAAATGTTCAAGAACTAGATTTAGCGCATCTTGGGTGGGGTGACCCGGTTCTTCAATTACCTCTTCAGTTAGAACGGAGTGAGCGCGAGTAGAAAAACGGTACGGATTCCCGGGTGAAGAATCTATCTCCACACCTATAAATCCTTCTCCAAATTCTTCTTCTAGGCGATCAAATCTTTCACGGGGAGACATCCCATCGTTGCTGAATCTCAAACCAACGATACATACACCATCGTCCACACGATCCTGCACTATTTGAAGATCTTTCTTAGAAATACCTAAAGAACGTTTAGCGTTTTTCATTAGCGGCAGAGGCAAACTTGGTTGACTTAATACAGGTGCCAGCATTCTTTCGTCAACCATCATGCCAAGAGCAAACCCGCCGGTGAAGCACATACCGACCGCTCCCACACCAGGTCCGCCACATCGCCCATGTTCAAAAGCTGCTAAAGCTCTAAGCCACTTAGTGATCGGAGAAGTTCGATTTCTAAGAAAAGCAGTGAATTCTCTAGATATGCAGGCTTTAGCGAGAGTAGAAGTGAGGTACCCCATTGAGGGTGAACGTCCTGGAGTGCCAAATAGGGAAGGCAGAACCGCAGTGCATCCGACACTGGCTACCTTTCTGCCAAACTCTGCAACACGAGGAGTAATGCCGGGCATTTCTGACATTACGATTACAGCAGGGCCTTTTCCGATTCGAAATATTTCACGACTGAGCCCATCGTGGCTGAATTCATTTATTTCATAACCATGTAAAGCTTTTGCGTCCATCAAAAGACCTTACAGTCCAAAGTTCAAGACAGTGAGACCCTGCGATACCCTCAGAATATGCATGAAGATACCGAAATTCCGATTTTGGTAAAAATTCTCACTGTTTCCGATGGCGTTATAGCAGGAACACGTGAGAATCTATCCGGCGCGGCACTTGAAGAATCAATGGCTAATAGGGGCTGGACGGTCGTAGAGAAATTAGTAGTTCAAGACGGAGCAGAAGAAGTAGCGCAAAAATTGTCGGCTGCTTCGGAAGATTTTCACGGAATGATAGTAACCACCGGTGGAACAGGATTCGGACCACGCGACCAAACTCCTGAAGGAACAAAAATGGTATTAGATAGGGAGGCTCCAGGATTAGCGGAAGCGATGCGTCTAGTTAACCCTTTAGGTCGTCTTTCTCGAGGGGTGGCCGGAACAAGAGGTCAGACACTCATTCTCAATACCCCGGGTTCCGCAAAGGGCGCTATTGAATGTCTCGAAGCTGTAGCTGACGTTGTGCCTCATGCCGTACGTTTATTAGTAGATAATGCAGATCCGCATCCCACTTCATCATGAACTTGGTTAACGACTTGGAATTTATGTCTCAGGCAATAGAAGTTGCGGAACAGGCGCGACTTCGTTCTTCTCCTAATCCTTGGGTTGGTTCTGTTGTTGTCTCTAATGGGAAAGTAATTTCAAAAGCTGCTACTGGCCCTCCTGGGGAACCACATGCCGAAGCGCAAGCTCTTCTGGAAGCAGGTGAAGGGGCACAAGGCGCAACTCTTTATACGACTCTCGAACCATGCAATCATTTTGGTAAAACAGGACCTTGCACTGAAGCGATCATAAAATCAAAAGTTTCTCGGGTGGTAGTAGCTGTCAAAGATCCGGATGGGCAAGTATCAGGTTCAGGAATAAGCGCCCTTCTAGATGCGGGAATAGAAGTTGAACTAGGTCCAGGCGCATCTCAGGTACTAGAACAACTAGCTCCCTATATTTGTCATCGCAATACCGGTCGCCCTTATGTTGTATTGAAACTTGCTGCCACTTTGGATGGACGCATAGCTGCTCCCGATGGATCCAGCGAATGGATCACAGGAGAAGAAGCTCGAGCGGATGTTCATCAGTTAAGAGCTGAAAGTAATGCGGTGTGTGTAGGTGCAGGAACGGTACGATTTGACGATCCGCAGCTTACAGTCAGGGCAGTTCAAGGAAATGATCCTCGTCGGATAGTGATAGGAGATATACCTGAAGGGGCGTTAGTTCAGCCAGCAGAATCCTGGAATGGTGAGCTCGAAGAACTACTTGATGATTTAGGGGATCAAGGAGTTTTGCAGCTTCTCATTGAGGGGGGAGCAGATGTCGCGGGACGCTTCCATCGGGGTGGTTTAGTTGACCGCTACGTGATATACATTGCCCCAGCGTTTCTTGGTGGTGACGACGGGAAAGCACTATTTACAGGGCCAGGCGCGCCCACTATGGAACAAATTCAGAGAGGCCGGTTTGCTTCAATTGAGCAACTAGGTAATGACTTAAGAATCGATGTAATTTTAGAAGAAAATTAAATAAGAGCGGGAGAAGCGATTAGATCCGCTAAGTTTTTCACGTGCTAAAACTTGTATTACCAAAAGGATCGTTGGAAGCGTCAACCCTTGAACTTTTTGAAGGGGCTGATCTTGGGGTGATGAGAAGCTCTTCTGTGGATTATCGCGCTGATGTTAATGACCCAAGAATTGAAGAGGTTCGTATACTTCGCCCGCAAGAAATTCCTTCATATGTAGCGGAAGGAACGTTTGATTTAGGGATAACTGGTCGAGATTGGATCGAGGAGACAGACAGTGATGTTGTTTCTCTGGGTGAACTTCATTATTCAAAGGCAACCGCTCGTCCGGTAAATATTGTTGTAGCTGTTCCTTCTGATGCACCTTGGAATTCAGTTGCTGATCTTCCGAACGGCGTGAGAGTTTCAAGCGAATATCCAGAGTTAACCCGCAAATTTTTTGCTGAACAAAATGTTGAAGCCGATATTCGACTCTCTTACGGGGCTACAGAGGCTAAAACTCCAGACATAGTTGATGTAGTAGTTGACATAACTGAAACTGGAAGAGCCCTTCGTGCAGCAGGCCTTAAAGTGATTGACACCATTTTGACCAGTTTTACGGAATTGATCGCTAATCCAGTTTCTGCAGCAGACCCAGAAAAACGTCACGCCATGGAACAGATCCACCGACTCTTACAGGGAACTCTTGAAGCTAGAGGGAAAGTACTAGTCAAAATGAATGTAGGAGAATCAGATCTTGATCAGGTGATTAATTTAATTCCCTCAATGAAGGCACCAACCGTCAATGAGTTATTTAAGGGATCTGGGTTTGCGGTCGAAACTGTAGTAGCGAAGAATAAAATTAATGAACTCATCCCTGCGTTAAGGGATGCGGGGGCAACAGACATACTTGAAATCCCACTCTCAAAAATTGTTCATTAAAACTTTTTTGAAATCTGGCAGTTGAGGTCTATTTCAATTTTTATTCAGATTCAGAATTTACTTCTTCTTCGCTGAGGTCGGCATCTGCTTTGTCTCGTTGTTCCAGGCTCACATACGCCATGCGAATTTGGTGTAAAGCATCTTTTAACGTCTCTTCGTTTTCTCCAAGTTGATTAATCAACTTGTCCATTACTGCACCTAAGGCGTCTATCGCAAGGGAGGCATCTTTTAGATTTGGTGGTTGTTGAGACAAATGAATAGCTGCTAATTCGTACAATCCCATCAAATGAGTTGAAATCACCACTGAAGCTGGTGTTTTCGCTATCCGTTCTTGTGCCGCTGCCATTTCTTTCACCATGGCTTCTGCTTTTTCACGATCTTCTGGGGAGAGATGGTCAAATTCTCCTGAACTCACCGGGGGTTCGTCGTTTGAGGATTCTGGTTGAACATTATGCTCTCCATCAGGTGTCCAGAGGCTACTCATAGTATTTTCCTTTGTATTAATTCTCAGTTCTTCTTAAAGATAAGTGCTGATACGCTTATCTCAACAAAATAAAGAGAAGTGGGATTTCCCACCTGACCACTGAAGGTGCGATCAGGTCGTTTCCAAACTAGCAGCATAAGCTTCTGGTGCGGGTGTCGGCTTTTCGGCACCCGCTTATTTTTTATAAGCGGGCCTGTCATATGTCAGGAAACTGACGATTAACGCGAAGGAGTGAAAAACAATAGCAACGCCACAGAATCAAGAACCTCGAATAAACGATCAAATTCGGGCCCATGAAGTAAGACTCGTTTCTTATGACGGAGAGCAAGTTGGTATCCGGCCTTTGAATGAAGCGTTGAACATGGCTCAGGAAATGGACCTAGATTTAGTAGAAGTTGCAGGTCAAGCAACCCCACCGGTCTGCCGGATTATGGATTATGGGAAGTTCAAATATGAACAGTCCCAAAAAGCCAAAGAATCCCGAAAGAAGTCCACTCACATTCTGGTTAAAGAAATGAAGTACCGTCCGAAAATCGGAGTAGGGGATTTCAATACAAAGACTAGAAAAGTGGAAGAGTTCCTTAGGGAGGGGAGCAAGGTCAAGGTAACGATCATGTTCCGAGGTCGAGAAACACAGCATCCGGAACTTGGAACACGAATTCTGGAGAACGTTGCAGAAGCTGTTGAAGAAGTAGGTCACATAGAGGTATATCCGGAACAGGAAGGTCGCAATATGACCATGGTTCTTGTTCCAGGTAAAGCAACTCGTAAGCAGCGAGAAGTTGTCGAGAAATTGCAGGCCGAGACCAATGAGGAAGATCAAGAAGAAGTAAATGAATCAGAGGACACCGAAGTTCAGGATGCGGTGAACGAAGAATCTTAATGTAGAACTAGTTTGAGAATGGAGTAAATAATGCCGAAGATGAAAACGCACAGAGGGTTAGCTAAGCGCGTAAAAGTAACGGGGTCTGGACGCCTTCGTAGACGTAGCCCAAATCTGAATCACATCTTAGAGAAAAAGCCATCAAAGCGTAAGCGCCGACTTGCCGGCGAGAGTGACATAGCCAAATCTGATGAGCGGTCAATTCGTACTCGTCTTGGTAAATAAAACCGCTAACAAAGGAATTTAGTAAAGATAATTTCTGTTCTTGAAGTTGATTGTAGAAAGTAAAGGAGTCTCCAATGGCACGAGTTAAGAGAGCCGTACACAGTAAGAAAAAACATAAAGCCGTACTGAAGGAAGCGAAAGGATATTACGGCAACAAGAGTCGATCTTTTCGTGCAGCAAATGAGCAAGTCATGCATTCAGGTAACTATGCGTTTCGTGATCGCCGGGCGCGTAAAGGGCAATTCCGCCGTCTTTGGATTCAACGAATTAATGCAGCTTGTCGGCAAAACAACACCACGTATAGCCGCTTTATCAATGGTTTGAAATGTGCAGGAGTTGAAGTAGACCGCAAGGTTCTTGCAGATCTTGCGGTTAAGGAACCTGAAGCTTTTTCTGCGTTAGTTGAGCTAGCCGCAGCAGCAGAGCCACAGCAACCTTCAACTCCACAGAGTTCTGCCAATAAAGAAGAGTCCATAGTTGAAGATGTCAAAGAAGTGGCAGAGGAAATGTCTGAAGAGTCGTCTTCACAAGACGAAGATCTTTCTTCATTAACAGTCGCGGAACTTAAAGAGATAGCGAAAAGTTTTGATATAAAAATCTCAGGCCTCCGAAAAGCGGAGCTTATTGACGCGATTAATTCTGCTCGGTGATTCCTAAAGCAAGTGACAAAAGTTCGCTTGTTCGACGAATACGTCGGCTAGCGCGAGACCGTTCTTTCCGAGAAGAAGAAAATACTTACCTTGTGGAGGGGCCACAACTGGTAGTTGAAGCACTTGAATCTAATTTGAAGGTGCAATTAGTCGTAGTATCAGAATCCTTTAGCCAAGATGCTCTAGCGGCAAAGATAGTTTCGTCTGGTATTCAATGTGTATCAATAAGTGAAAGAACCTTTAATACTCTTTCAACAACTAAGTCGCCTCAGCCAGCAGTAGCTCTTGTTGAGTGCCATGACAAAAAATTAGAAGAGTTAATTGATTCGCAAGGAACCCTTTTGGTCCTTGAGGAAGTTTCTGATCCTGGTAACGCAGGCACATTGGTTCGCTCTGCAGAATCTTTTGGCATTTCAGGGGTTGTATTGGTAGGAGGAGTGGACCCATATAATCCTAAATTTGTGAGAGCTTCTGCAGGGTCTTTATTTCGAGTTCCTTTTACGCAGGCAGATGAATCTCAGAGTGTTTTAAGAAATTTGTCTGACTTTGGCTACCTTTCTTGGGCAGCAGTTCCTGAAGGTGGCGTATCTCCAGAAACCTTGAAAGAAGATTCTCCAATAGCAGTTGTCCTTGGCAATGAGCCTCGGGGATTAAATGAAGAGACCATAAAAGCTTGTAATGGCAGGTTGAGCGTCCCAACAGTTGGTCTATCTGACTCATTAAACGTTGCTGTGGCGGGTTCAATTATTCTTTATTCGTTGCCTCAGAGGCACTAATCATGAAATTAGCCACTATAAACAGTGCCGCGTGTCGTATTCTTTCTTAAGGCAAAGTATTTGAATTATGAAGAATATAGATCTTGATTCTCATTTAATTGAATCTCTCGCTGCCATTGAGGCAGCGAGAGATTTGGAGACCCTTAATACGCTTGACTCAGAATTGTTGGGGAAGAAATCCGTGATTACTCTTGCCAAGAAAAACCTTAGCGATCTGGACGCAGACGAAAGGCGTAGTAAAGGCAAGCAGATAAATGAGATTCGTGACCAGATAAAAGATCTCATCGCTAGCAAAAGAACCGCTCTTGTTGAAGAACACCAATCCGTGCAATTAGAGAATGAACGACTTGATTTGACGGAGTTAGATTCAGGTTTCCGTTTAGGTCACCACCACGTCATTACTCAAACTTGGGAGCGCCTCGAAGATCTTTTCGTCGGAATGGGATACACAGTTTCTGAGGGGCCAGAAATAGAAGATGAGTGGCACAACTTTGGTGCTTTGAATTTTCCTTTAAGTCATCCGGCACGTGATATGTACGACACTCTTTATGTCGACTATGGAGAACCACAAAGTACGTTGCTGAGGACCCATACTTCCCCTGTGCAAATAAGAGTCATGGAAAATCAAGAACCTCCAATTTATTCGATTATGCCAGGACGAGTATTTCGATCCGATACCGCTGATGCCACTCATATGCCAGTGTTTCATCAAATTGAAGCACTAGTGGTTGACCGAGGGATAACTTTCGCGGACTTAGCTGGAACACTTGAGTCCTTCACTTCTGCTTATTTTGGGGAAGAGTTTGTAACACGACTCCGGCCGTCCTACTTCCCCTTTACTGAACCGTCCGCAGAGTTTGACATTCGTCGCCCAGATGGCACATGGCTTGAATTGGCTGGATGTGGAATGGTTCATCCAAATGTGCTTAGAGCAGGAGGGCTAGACCCAGAAGAATGGTCTGGCTTTGCTTTTGGTTTTGGGCTTGACCGTCTTGCGTTAATGCGGCACGGAATAGACGATCTGCGTGAACTTTTCCGAAACGACTATCGCTTCTTGAGTCAGTTCTAATGAAGGTACTACTTTCTTGGCTTCAAGAGTTCGCTCCTATAGAGGGTGAGCCAGAGGAAATTGCTGATCAGTTAAGTGGTCTGGGTTTAACAGTTGAAGACATGACGCTTTTTGGTGGAGGGCTAGACGGGGTTGTAGTAGCTCAAGTCCTTGAACTTAGATCTCACCCAGATGCAGATCGGATTCAGTTGGTTGATGTTGATAGTGGGGATGGGGAACCTCTGCAGATTTGTTGTGGGGCATTCAACATGAAAGTTGGCGACTTTGTACCTCTCGCGACACTTGGAACGGTAATGAGCAATGGGATGGAAATCTCAAGAAGGAAAATGCGAGGAGAATGGTCAAACGGTATGCTTTGCGCTGCCTCTGAAATAGGTTTGGGCGTTGACTCGGAAGGCATCATGATTCTTGATTCTTCTTTTGAGTCGGGAACTCCCCTCAAAGAAGCTTTACAAATAAATGAAGATGTACTTTTCGATTTGGAAGTAAATCCGAATCGTCCTGATGCCATGTCTGTCGCTGGGGTGGCCCGAGATCTAGCAGCGCTTCAAGGTAAAAAATTCTCTTTACCTAAGCCAAAATTGGAAGAACAAGGGGACCGAATAGATGGTCGTCTCGCAGTTGAGATTGTAGACAAAGACCTTTGTGGAAGGTTTGCAGTCAGAGTGCTAGATGGAATACAAATAGGACCTTCTCCTCAATGGGTGTCAAATCGCCTCATTTCTCTTGGAATGCGCCCTATAAATAACGTGGTAGATGCCTCAAACTACGTGATGCTTGAACTTGGGCAACCAAGCCATACTTATGATTTAGATCGCATTCAAGGGGCAGGGTTTCGTATAAGGAGAGCTTGTGAAGGAGAAAAAATCGTCACGCTTGATGGAATTGAGCGTGATTTAAGTCCATCTGATGGCGTGGTTGCGGACGCTAATGATGTTGCAATTGGGATAGCAGGCGTGATGGGCGGCGCAACAACAGAAATAGATGAGAAAACTACAACCGTGGCATTGGAAATGGCTTGGTGGGATCCGATTTCAATCTCGGCCACTGCGCGAAAACTTGGATTACGGAGCGAAGCCTCTTCTCGGTTTGAGAGGGGAGCAGATCCTGAAATTGCCGAGTTGGCCATGAAACGGTTTGCTGAAATACTGAGTCCATCCGGTGCTTCTATCGCCCCTGGGATGTTAGATGTTCGAGGCCATTTACCGGAGTGTCCTACCGTCAGAGTCAGAACGGATCGTGTAAATAGCATTTTAGGAACTGATCTCTCGACTAAAGAGATTACTGAAATTCTCAAATCTATAGAATTTAAAGTGTCTAAATCCGGAAAAGATTTAGATGTAGAAATACCGTCGTTCCGATTCGATAGCACTACAGAAATTGATGTGATTGAAGAAATTGCCAGATTGTATGGCTATTCGAATATCCCTAGAACTGTGCCACAGTCAACGGTGACTGGAGGTTTAACTGAGCGACAAAAAGATCGACGGATCGTGAAAAATACGATGGTTGGATTAGGCATCGATGAGGTGATGCCAGTTCCTTTCTTGGCTCCTGGTGATTTAGAAGCTGCTGGACTAAAAGTTGAAGGTATAACAGTTACGAACCCATTGGTGGCCGAAGAGTCCGTTATGCGAGCATCACTCAGGCCAGGGTTACTAAAAACTTTGGCTTATAACTCTTCACATCGAATAACGGGACTAAAACTTTTTGAACTCGGGCATGTGTACAGACATCCAGAGTCGGAGCAACCTTTGCCGGATGAGCGTGAGCATCTTGGGGTAGTTTTATCTGGTGGTGATGCTGGATCGGCAGTGAAAATTTGGTCCGCGTTAGCTGATGCACTTGCCCTTAGGGAATATGACCTCGTTGCCGACAGTCCCTCTGGGTTGCATGCAACGAGGACGGCGCGAATAGATGTGGGTGGTCAAACTATTGGATTTGTTGGCGAAGTATCTCCTGCGGTGCTTGAAGCTTATGGAGTTTCCGAAAGAGTGGGTTGGCTTGAAGTTGATTTAGACACAGCGTTACAAATCTCTCATGGTGATAAGCCATATAAATCAATAAGTCGTTACCCAAGTTCTGACGTAGATTTAGCATTTGAAGTCTCGGAAGATGTACCGGCTTCAGCTGTCGAAGCGACTTTACGTATTACTGCAGGGGAGTTATTGGTCGGACTGCAATTATTTGATGTTTTTAGAGGTCAGCCGGTAAAAGAGAATCACCGCAGTTTGGCTTATACATTGCGATTCCAGGCCACAGACCGGACTTTGACTGATTTAGAAGTATCTGAAGTTCGCGAACGCTGCATATCTGCAGTAGAAGCAGAACATTCAGCCTCTCTTCGAGCTTAATTCTGCTAAATAAATAAGATATTCATCAAATTGCATAAATATTTGTATTTATATGCATAATTTTGTATATTTATTTCATGAAAAGAATTGGAATTATTGGAGCATCTGGTTTTACTGGCGCTGAATTACTCAGAATATGTGCCAGTCACCCTGAGTTTAAGGTGCAAATAGCCGCAGCAGATTCAATGTCTGGAACAAAAGTTTCGGATCTTTACCCTGGTCTTGCTGCCGAATACAAAGAGTTAGTCTTTTCCCCAACAGACCCCACCCTTTTTAGCGACTGTGATCTAGTTTTTCTTTGCCTGCCACATGGAGCATCTCAGAAACTGGTTCCAGAACTAATCGGCAAAGTTGAATGCTTGGTTGACCTAGGTGCAGATTATCGTCTGAAAAACGAAGCTTTGTATCCCCTTTGGTATGACGAGTCTCATCTCAATCCAGAACTGCTATCAGAATTTTCCTATGGACTTCCAGAACTCTTTCGAGATGAAATAAAAGAGTCAAACTTAATCTCCGTTCCAGGCTGTTTCCCTACGGCAGCGGTCTTAGCTTTAACTCCTTTTACAGAATCAGAACTTATTGAAAAGTCAGGTTTAATTGTTGATGCAGCCACCGGAGTTTCAGGGGCAGGGCGAGCACCAAAAGATAACACAACGTTTTGCGCAGTTGATGAAAATTACACAGCCTATGGGCTATTAAACCATCGCCACACTCCAGAAATCGAACAGGTCCTATCAGAAAAAGCTAGTGATGAAGTTTCTGTGTTGTTCACTCCTCATCTTGCCCCCATGACTCGCGGGATTCTTGCAACTTGTTACGCCAGACCAGTAAAAGACATGGACACTGAATTTGCCTTAGAAGTATTAGATAACTATTACAGCGAAGAGCCCTTTGTCGTTGTGGATGAAAGATCTCCTTCAACAAAAGCAACTTTTGGTTCAAATGCAGTGCACCTCACTGCGCGTGTGGATCCTCGGACGGGGCACCTCATCGTCATAAGCGCAATAGACAACCTTGGTAAAGGAGCTTCTGGAGGTGCCGTTCAATGTGCAAACCTTTCGTTAGGGCTCGCTGAAACAACAGGATTAACGACCGCAGGAGTGACACCATGACTGTTACTTCTGTTTCAAATTTTCTTGCTAGCGGTATGAGTTCTGGAATAAAGCCCTCTGGAGCTCCTGATCTCGCTTTAATCGCACACGCTGATGGAAAACCAGTAACAGCAGCCGGAGTTTTTACTTCAAACAAAATGACCGCTGCACCTGTTCAGATTTGTAAAGAGTTCTTACTTGAAACTGGGGGTCAAGCCGCTGCAGTCATAATAAATAGTGGTAATGCGAATGCAGCCACCGGAGAACGAGGGAAGGAAGATGCCCGCACGATGGCATCACTGACTGCAGAGCAAATTGGTTGCCGGACACAAGAGGTTCTTGTTTGTTCTACAGGCTGGATTGGTTACCCCCTTCCCATTGAGAAAATTGAGTCAAGTATTCCAAATGCCTTTGAATCTCTTAGCTCTGAAGGAGGACTTGATGCTGCAAAAGCAATCATGACCACTGACACTGTTCCAAAAACTGTAGAGATCAAGAAAGATAACTTCACCATAGGAGGCATCGCTAAAGGTGCAGCGATGCTTGAGCCCAACATGGCCACAATGCTGGCAGTTATAGCAACTGACGCCGAAATAGATTCACTGTCTGCAACAGGCATGCTCCAAGATGCGGTATCAGCCTCATTTAACTGCTTAACCGTTGATGGAGCAGAATCCACTAATGACACCGTTTTATTATTAGCTTCTGGAGAATCGGGTCCAGTAGATAAAAGTGCCTTGGCCGAAGCTCTTAATGAGGCATGCAAATCTCTTGCTATTCAAATGGCTGATGATGCCGAAGGATCAACAAAGACGGTGTTCCTTACTGTGACAGGTGCGGCGACTGATGAAGAAGCTCTCAAAGGAGCAAGAGATACTGCAAATTGTCAACTCGTCAAATGCTCATGGTATGGAGAAGATCCATATTGGGGGCGTATCGCAGCAGAAATGGGAGCTGCCGGTATTGCCTTTGATCCGGAAACGATAACGATTTCGTATGGAGACCAGGTTGTTTACGCAGATGGAGAAGCTCAAACAGTTGACCAACAACTATTGAAAGAGCATATGGCTGGAAGAAAAATCAAACTTGATGTGGACTTAGGTCAGGGTTCTGGCACAGCCCAAATCGTTACAACTGATCTCAGCCACGCATATATAGACGAAAACATGAGAACTTCTTAAAGGAATAAAGATGAGTTACGTTGAAGAAAATTTTTCACCAGAGAAACGGGCAGCAGTTCTTGTTGAAACACTGCCTTACATCCAACACTTTGCCGGAGAAGTTGTTGTAATCAAACTCGGCGGCAATGCGATGGTTGATGATGAGTTAGCAACACAGTTCGCTCAGGACATAGTGCTTATGCATTCAGTAGGGATAAGACCAGTCGTTGTTCATGGAGGAGCCCCCCAGATTGGAGGCATGCTTGATCGATTAGGGATGAAATCACAATTTGTTGATGGGCTTAGAGTGACTGATAGCGACACCCTTGACATAGCACGCATGGTTTTAGTTGGAAAAGTGAACCGAGACATAGTGTCCAGCATTAATATTCACGGACCGTTGGCTGTAGGTATTTCTGGAGAAGATGCGGGCCTTATCACTGCTAAGTCGCACAGCAAGGAATTAGGTTTTGTAGGAGAAGTTCAAGACGTGAACCCTTCACTTATAGAAGGTTTACTAAAAGAAGGTCACATCCCCGTTATTTCCAGTATTGGAGCGGATGGGAATGGGCAGTCATACAACATAAATGCGGACACAGTGGCTTCATCTTTAGCTACGGCATTAAAAGCCAAACGAATTATCTATCTGACAGATATTGAAGGTTTGCGTGCGGATATGGAGAATCCTGAAAGTCATATTTCGAAAATTACAACTTCAAATTTGAAAGAGATGATTGAAAGCGGAACTATTAGTGGAGGAATGATTCCTAAGGCAAAGGCGTGTCTTGAAGCTATAGATGCTGGAGTTGGTTCAGCGCACATGATTGATGGACGTGTACCTCACGTCATCCTGCTTGAACTCTTTACAGATTCTGGTATTGGAACAATGGTTCTTCCCGATCAGGAGAATGAAAATGTCACCTGATCGTTTACTCATGAACAATTACGGAACCCCACCCGTCAAATTCATAAGCGGCAAAGGAACCTTACTTTTGGATGAGCATGGGAAAGAATATCTTGATTTTCTGAGTGGTTTAGCTGTTACCAGCCTTGGTCATAGCCATCCAAAAATTGCGGAAGCGTTAGCAAATCAGGCCCAGACTCTACTCCATGTTTCAAACTTGTTTGATACAGATCCACATCTTGAGGTAGCTAAATATCTTGACGAACTCATAAGAAAAGAAACTGGTATCAAGACACCTGGAAGAGTCATTTTTCAAAACTCAGGCGCAGAGGCCAATGAGGCAGCAATCAAGTTGGCTCGAAAATATCAGGGGCCAGGACGGCATGTAGTTCTTTCTGCTTTGCGGTCATTTCACGGACGTACTTTGGCCACATTGGCAGCCACAGGCCAGCCAGAAAAACATCAACAGTTTCAACCATTACCAGAAGGATTCCGACATGCAATTTGGAATGACCTAGAAAGTTTCAGTTCCCTAGTTGACTCCTCGGTAGGAGCCATACTCCTTGAACCGGTTCAGGGAGAGGGCGGGGTTAATCCAGCAGATCCAGGGTTTCTAAAGGGAATCAGAGATCTTTGCGATGAAAACAACGTTTTGTTAATCATGGATGAAATTCAAGCAGGTCTAGGAAGAACTGGAAAATGGTTTGGATTTCAACATGCAGGTATAGACCCAGACATAGTTACTTGTGCAAAAGCACTTGGTAATGGAGTACCTATTGGAGCGGTCTGGGCTACTGAAGATGTCGCTTCAACTTTCAATCCTGGAGATCATGGGTCAACTTTTGGCGGACAACCTCTCGCTGCTTCAGCTGCACGAGAGGTTCTAAGAACGATGATAGAAATTGATGCCCCTTTACTTGCTAAAAGTCGAGGTGAAGAATTAACTAAATTGTTAAATGAAACAGCTGGCATTGAAAGCGTAAGAGGTAAAGGTTTACTTCTTGCTGCTGAACTTAACTCAGAAATTTTGAAGGAACATACTGGCCCCGAAATTGCTCGAGCATGCTTAGAAGCTGGACTTGTAGTTAACGGAGTGACTCCGACATCTTTGCGGTTAGCTCCACCATTAACCGTTAGTTCTGAAGAGTTGATTAGAGGCGCAGCTCTCTTGGGAGAAGTTTTGGCTAGCGCGATTGGGGAGGAAAAAAATGAGACACATTCTTGAAATAGATGATTTGAATGCGGCTGAAGTCGTAGAGGTTCTAGAACTCGCAAGCACCAAAGAATACCCCAAAGTTCTTGACAGGCAGGGAGTAGCTTTAATTTTCGAAAAACCATCAGCACGTACACGAAACTCAATGGAAATGGCGGTTATACAACTAGGCGGCCACCCAATTTATATAAGTGCTGAAGAAATTGGTTTAGATAAACGCGAGTCAGTAGAAGATGTCACTAAGACACTTTCTTGCTTTCACTCCATGATTGGGGCAAGGGTTTTTAAGCATTCCACAGTTGAACGGATGGCGAAAGAAAACCAAGTCCCCATAATCAACTTGTTGTCAGACGAAGCGCATCCTTTACAAGCTTTAGCTGATGTGTTGACGATGCAACAAGAGTTAGGAGATTTACAAGGACGTTCTGTCGCTTATATAGGAGACGGAAACAATGTGTTTAGATCCTTAGCTTTAGCCAGTGGCTTTCTAGGCATGGAGGTTCGATTCTCAGGACCATCTGAATATTTCATAAGTGACGAAGATCGCGACCGGTTGAATTTCGCGGGAGTCAATGTCACTGAGTATGACAAACCTGAGGAAGCCGTAAAAGATGCTGATGTGGTTTATACAGATGTTTGGACTTCTATGGGTCAAGAAGAAGAAAAAAATCAGCGCCATAAAGCATTTGAAGGGTTTCAAGTAAATAAAGAATTGATGGGAATGGCTAGCGAAAAAGCTATTTTCCTTCACTGTCTTCCAGCTCATCGAGGCGAGGAAGTCGTAGATGAAGTAGTAGATGGTTCAGCTAGCCGAGTTTGGGTTCAAGCTGAAAATCGGATGCATGCGGCTCGAGGCCTTTTAATTTGGTTAATTGAAAAACATCTAGGAGGGAAGGAAACGATATGAGTAAAGTTCAACGACATCACCAGATAACTCAACTGCTTTCTGACTTACCCATATCAAGCCAGTTAGATCTAGTAAAGGAATTAGAAGATGTTGGAATACCAGCAACTCAAGCCACGGTATCTAGAGACTTAGAGGAACTTGGCGCAGTGAAAGTGAGGCTTCCGAGTGGGGAGCTTATTTATGCGATTCCTGAGTATCCAGTAGATCGTGTCCTTCCCGAAGATCATTTAAGGCGGGTAATGGGTGAGTGGGTAGTCGAAATCAAGACATCGGAAAATATAGTTGTGTTGAGAACTCCACCTGGCTCTGCACACGTAGTCGCTTCCGCGTTAGATCGTGCTGGCTTACCTGAAGTTCTAGGCACGGTGGCAGGAGATGACACTTTGTTTGTT
Organism: uncultured Acidimicrobiaceae bacterium; assembly: GCA_913053885.1. Classification (GTDB taxonomy): domain Bacteria; phylum Actinomycetota; class Acidimicrobiia; order Acidimicrobiales; family MedAcidi-G1; genus MedAcidi-G2B. Next base: position 8,418 of record CAJXGE010000001.1, on the reverse strand, counting down.
GTGGCAGCTAGTAGTGAAGCTGGAAAATCCTTGAATAAGAATCTTCTGCAATTAGCAGGTCTCTGAATTAGGAAAGTATTAGCGAGAGAGAAAATGAGTACAAAGAAATCTGAAATAAAAAAAGTGGTTCTGGCTTATTCTGGAGGTCTAGACACCTCAATCATCTTGAAGTGGTTGCAGGAGACTTATAACTGTGAAGTAGTAACTTTCACAGCAGACTTAGGTCAAGGGGAAGAACTTGAACCAGCACGCGCAAAAGCTGAGTCAATGGGCGTGGAAGAAATTTACATCGAAGACCTCCGGGAGGAATTTGTCTCTGAGTATGTTTTTCCGATGTTTCGAGCAAATGCTATTTACGAAGGTGAGTACCTGCTCGGTACTTCTATAGCGCGTCCACTTATAGCTAAGCGTCTAGTAGAAATTGCAGCTGAAACAGGAGCAGATGCAATTAGTCATGGTGCTACTGGAAAAGGCAATGATCAAGTTCGTTTTGAATTAGGAGCCTATGCGCTCAACCCTGATATTGAAGTAATTGCACCATGGAGAGAGTGGGAATTAGGTTCTCGTCAAAGTCTTCTGGAATATGCGGACAAGCATGACATACCAGTAGAAATGAAAAGAGGCAAAGAGTCGCCTTATTCAATGGATGCTAATTTGCTGCATATCTCTTATGAAGGAGGGCCGTTAGAGGATCCATGGAATGAACCAGCTACAGAGATGTGGAGATGGTCAGTTAGCCCTGAACAGGCGCCAAATGAGGCAACATACCTTGAGTTAACTTATGAAAAGGGAGATGTAGTAGCACTCGATGGCAAAAGAATGACACCCGCTGAAGTTTTGACGTCACTGAATAAAGTGGGCGGAGAAAACGGTATTGGAAGAACGGATATCGTAGAAAATCGCTATGTGGGGATGAAGTCAAGGGGCGCTTACGAAACTCCTGGAGGATCAATACTCCTTAAAGCACACAGAGCTATAGAGTCCATCACACTTGATGGAGGCACCGCACATCTTAAAGATGAGATTATGCCGCGCTACGCCGAAATAATTTATAACGGCTTTTGGTTTAGTCCGGAGAGAGAGATGCTCCAAGCAGCGATAGATCACAGCCAAATTAGGGTGAACGGTAAAGTTCGACTTCGACTCTATAAAGGCAACATTGAAGTTGTTGGTAGGGAGTCCAATGACACTCTCTTTGACGAGGCAGTAGCGACTTTTGAGGAAGATCAAGGTGCCTATAACCAAGCAGATGCAGAAGGTTTTATAAAACTAAACGCGCTTAGATTACGTACCGTTGCTCGCAGGAACCAATCAGGTCAGGAGAAATCATGACGACGCTTTGGCACGGACGTTTCAAAGGAGGCCCTGCTGAAGCTTTGCAGGCCCTAAATGACAGTATTTCTTTTGATATCAGAATGTATAAAGAAGATATTGAAGGCTCAAGAGCTCATGTCCGCATGTTAGAGCGGGTAGGTCTCATCAGTGAATCTGATAGAGAAAAAATTCTTGACGCACTGGATCAAACTGAAAAAGAAATAGATGAAGAGAAATTTGTTTTTGAATCTAGCGACGAAGATATTCATACAGCAGTAGAGAGAAGAGTGACAGAGATCGCTGGAGATGCAGGCGCTCGTTTACACACAGGGAGAAGCCGAAACGATCAAGTCGCCACTGATCTTCGTTTGTGGGTTAAACGTGAAATGAAAGAAATATCTGGGCTAGTTCTTGATTTTCAAGAAACTCTACTTACCCATGCTAAGCAGTCGAAAGATAATTATCTTCCGGGTTATACCCACATGCAGCAGGCTCAGCCGGTTTTACTTTCACACCATTTATTAGCCCATGGTTGGGCTTTGAGTCGCGATCTAGATCGCTTATTTGAAGCTCTAACGAGGGCTGATATTTCACCTCTGGGTGCTGGAGCGTTAGCAGGCTCCTCTCTACCTCTTGACCCAGATGGAGTGGCAGAAGATTTAGGATTCAGTCACCGATTTAATAATTCTTTAGACGCAGTATCAGATAGAGATTTTGTCGTTGACGCTTTGTATGCCTTGGCGCTTTTGGGGGTCCATTTATCTCGCATCGGGGAAGAACTTATTTTATGGTCAAGCACTGAATTCGGATTTGTTGAATTAGATGATGCTTTTTCAACAGGGTCATCAATGCTTCCTCAGAAGAAGAATCCTGATATTGCAGAATTAGCTCGCGGAAAAGCTGGTCGACTGATAGGACACCTTTCTGGTTTACTGGCCACTCTTAAAGGTCTTCCGCTGGCCTATAACAAAGATCTACAAGAAGACAAAGAGCCTTTATTTGACGCTTGCGACACAGTCCGGCTCTTGCTTCTTGCTCTTAATGGGATGGTTGACACGATGAAGTTCAATTCTGAAGTCATGAAGCAGCATGCAGACAATCCAAATTCTGCAGCTATTGACTTAGCAGAATATCTTGTGGCTAAAGGTATACCTTTTAGAGAAGCACATGCCATAGTTGGAAGTCACGTAGCTGCATCAATAGAAGAAGGTGCAGATTTAGCAGACATAGTTTCTTCCGATGAGAGACTAGGGCCTGAAGCTGCTGCTCTTTTAGCTCCGGGTGCTGCTGTGAATAGGCGCACTAGCCCTGGAGGCGCTGGACCAGAAGCAGTAAAGGTTCAGATAAAAGAGTTCCAGATTCAGCTGGATTCTCAACGAGAACGGCTAAAGAGTGACATTTAGAACAATCAAAGAACTCAATGCAAGAGTTGGGATTGAGCCAAGAGCCGTAATTAAATCTGCACCAGAAAGTTCTGAGAAAGAAAGGTTTCTGCATCTTCTCGACAATTATTCTGATGCGCTTATAAGAACTTGCCGACCAGGGCATCTAACCGGGTCATCTTTAGTATTTGATCCATTCTCCGGTCAAATCCTGATGCTGTTTCACAGCAAACTTCAGAAATGGCTACAACCTGGAGGTCATGCTGATGGAGATGGTGACCTAGCAAGAGTGGCTTTAAGAGAAGCGATCGAAGAAACAGGTATTCCAGATTTACGTGTACTGGACGAAGTAGTGGATCTTGATATCCATGAAGTAAGCCCTCCTAAAGAAGACCGGCATGAACATTACGATGTTCGGTTTCTTGTAGTAGCTCCTGAGGGAACAACCCCCAAGGGAAACCATGAGTCACAAGAATTGCGGTGGATAGATGTAGAGGACTTAGATCTTTTGAAAGTTGACTCAAGTGTTCATCGACTTACTAAGCGTGCCTTAGATCGGTTTGAAGAAATTTAGGTAAACCTATTTTCTTAAAAATCGCCTGGATCAAGACAGGAATCTAAATCGTTAACACGAGCAAAACCATTTTGACGATCAAGGTGTGAGCCTGAGCCAGATGGTAACGAAGTCAATAAAGGAGCAACATCTCCTTCAGTTCTTAGTTCTTCTGCATAGTTATTTCGGTCTTGGATATAGATACGCCAATCGTAAATCCAACTTTCTATCAGAAAGCGATCATCCTCTGTTCCTCCACCAAGCGACTCAAGAGAATTAACCAAGGAGCCAACCAATACGGTTATCTCATCAATCATGTCTGCACGTGCGTTAGGGGTAGTTGCGGTAGAAGCCAACGGAAGATCTTGAATGGTTAATCTGAATTCAGCGCAGAGATTCTCCGCATTGGACGCCCAAACTCGGTCTTCTATACGATCTGGGTTTCCAGAAGGAGCTAAGAAAAACGCCCAGAACCAAAAAGCAATAAGGCAAATAACTAGGGTGCTTAGACCAAGGCGAACAACACTTCGGGACCAATCTTGATTAGGGCTTTCAATCATTCTTCTTCGGGCTCTTCTTCGGGCTCTTCTTCGGGTTCAGGTGTAACTTGAACTGTAACCGAAGAGCCAACTGGTAGTTCCACTCCTGGAAGTGGATCTTGCGACCAGACAATTCCGGCAGGAGCTTCAGGATTTTCAGGATCCGAAGCTATGACTGATATGAGAGCCAACCCACTTGACTCCAAAGAAGTCTGTGCTTGCTCGATGGTAAGAGTAAGTAAATCACTTACAACAACAGGTGGAGGGGGAACTGCAATTTCTAGGACCATAGAACCCCCCTCTGGCATGGTTGATCCGATAGTAGGTGATTGACCTATCACCACATTTGGATCGTAATCAGTGGTTTCAATTTCAATAGCAGCAAGAATAGTTATTCCTGTTTCTGAATCAATAAGAAGTTGAGTCGCTTCTTCTAGAGTCAGTCCAAGTAATTCTGGTGTGGCAACAATTACTTCAGGTTCCTCAGTAGTTGTAGGCGGCAGTGAAGGTGGTGGTTCAGTAAAATCAACTGTAGGTAAATTGAGATGTGCTGATTCCATAACATCATGCCAAATCAACGCTGGGAAAGTTCCTCCTGACACCTTTCTGTCTGTCAGAGGAGGAACCATAGAGATCTGGGCGTCAGGGTAACCAACCCAAACTGCTGTTGTGATTTGTGGTGTATAGCCAACAAAGACAGCATCAGCATAATTTTGTGTAGTTCCAGTTTTCCCAGCTGCCACTCTTCCGAAATCAGCTCGCCAACCTGTTCCATTTTCAATTACTCCTTGAAGTATCCAAGTCATCTGATCGGCTAAGGAGGCACTCAATACTCGTGTTTGTTCACGCTCCCATTCCCACAACGTTGTTCCATCAGCTCGAGTAATTCTTTGCACATAAGTATGAGGAACTGATACACCCCGATTTGCGAAGGTGCTGTAGGCAGAAGCCATGTCAAGCATGGTTGAGTCAGAGGTGCCCAAAATGCTTGAGTAAACATTTTCAATCGGACTCTGTATTCCTAGACGGCGAGCCATAGAAACAAGTCTTTCTGGTCCAATTCCCATCACTAATTGGGCGTAAACAGTGTTGTAAGAGCCCCACATCGCCTCAATTAAGGTGACATTTTCTGGATCTGGAATTTCTCCTGTCACTGGATCTGGATCAGGAAGGCGATACCCGGTTGCTCCTCCACTAACTTTCCAAGTAGCAAATTCGTCAGTTGCACCTGGAATATCAAACTCAGTTTCATTTGGAGCGGAATACACAGCAGTAGCGCTCCACCCTGCTTCTAAGGCGGCAGCTAATCCCACTGGTTTCATTGAAGAACCAACTTGTCTTCCATTGCCAACAGCCAGATTTACTTTTGCATCTTCATCTTCAGCGAAGAAATCTCGTCCGCCAACCATTGCAAGAACAAAGCCGGTTTGGGGATCCATGACGATCACAGAAGCATCTGGGAGCCCTATTCCTCCAGGAAGATGTCGTTCAACTGCTGCTTCAGCTTCAGATTGAAGGGCTAAGTCGATAGTTGTCTCTATGCGAAGGCCACCTTCAAACAAAAGAGCTTCGCGTTCAGCCCGCGTGTCCGCAATATCTTCATTTTCTAAGAACCATCTACGGACTTCTTCCACAAAATGTCCAGCTTCATATACTGTGTCAAGGCGAGCAGAATATTCTTCAAGAACAGGCGGAGTATCTAAAGCAATTTCGTATTCTTCATCTGAGATGAATTCATTAGCCAGCATTCGATTCAAAACCATGTGGCTTCGCCGGAGACTATTGCTGTAGTTCAAGAGAGGGTCATAGTAAGAAGGTCTTTGAATTATTCCCGCAAGCATCGCTGCCTCCGCAATAGAAAGGTCCTGAACATCTTTATTGAAGTAGGTCAAGGCGGCTGCTTTTATTCCATAAGCGCCATGTCCAAAATAGATTGTGTTCAGGTACTGCAGGAGAATGAAGTCCTTACTGTATTGGTCCTCAAGTCGCATTGAATACCAGATCTCTTCCAGTTTTCGACTTGCTGTTCTTTCAGAGTTTTCAATAATGGCTAACTTCACGTACTGCTGAGTGATAGTTGAAGCTCCTTGACTGATGCCTCCGGCTTCTAGGTTCGTGCGAGCAGCTCGGATAATGCCTCGAAGATCAATCCCGTCATGACTATAAAATCTTTCATCTTCAATAGCGATTACGGCGTTGCGAACCATTTCTGGGATTTCTTCAATCTCTCTTATAATTGAACGATTCTCAGGAGCGACAAGCGAAGTTATATAAGTTCCATCTGCTGATACGACTACAGAAGTCTGTGCTTGCTCAGGGATACTTATTTCAAATTCTTGAGACTCTGATCGGTAGCAAGCGGTAGCAGTCAAAGACAAAACAAAAAAGATTGGAATAACACGTCGGATAAAAATTCCCATAATTACTCTCTATTTTGGCCTGTGAGAGCCCAAAAAAGATGTCACTACGAGAAGGTTTTGACAATATATGTGAAAAGGTTGGACCTGAGCCGTTATATAGGCCATCGTTGTGGGGTGGCAAGTAATGAATTTTTAAATGATCTCGAACTCAGAGGCCTCATTTTTGATAGCACAGATCGAGAAGTTTTAGACCAGAGGCTTTCAGAGAAACCAATCACCCTTTATTGCGGCTTTGATCCCACTGCCGACAGTTTGCATGTAGGAAGCCTCTTGCCTTTATTGCTTCTTCGCCGATTTCAAGATGCTGGCCATCGGGTTATATCACTAGCTGGGGGAGCAACAGGAATGGTTGGTGATCCAAGTGGTAAATCAGAGGAACGCAATCTCTTAGATGAAGAAACCCTGTCACATAATGTTGAAGCCATAGCTAGTCAAATGAAGTCGTTCATCAAATTAGAAGATGGAACTAGCTCAGCCACAGGAGCCTCGATGTTGCTCAATAATCTTGAGTGGACTTCTAACGTAAACGTTCTCGATTTTCTTAGAGATGTGGGGAAGCACGTGACAGTAGGGACGATGCTTGGAAAAGAATCAATTAGGGCACGTCTAGAAAGTGATCAAGGTATTTCTTTTACTGAGTTCAGTTACATGCTTTTGCAAGCAAATGATTTCTATGAGATGTATCAACGTTATGACTGTGAAATGCAGGTAGGGGGTTCTGATCAGTGGGGAAATATTACTGCGGGTATAGACCTCATACGTAGACGTATTGGAGGGACTGCGTACGGACTTACTGTTCCTTTAATTACACGATCAGACGGAGGCAAATTCGGTAAAACAGCTGAGGGAACAATATGGCTAGATCCCAAACGGACACTCCCGTATCAACTGCACCAATATTTTTTGAATACTGACGACAAAGATGTAGAAAAAATGCTTCTACAACTTACTTTATTGAAAGTAGAAGAAATCCAAGAAGTATTGACAGAGCATCAGAAAGATCCTTCTTTAAGGCTAGGTCAGCGACGATTAGCCGATGAAGTTTGCACTCTTGTGCACGGTGTTGAAGAAAAAGAGAAAGCGGTTTTAGCGGCAGAAATACTTTTTGGAGAAATCTTGCCATCAAATGAGAACCTTGAAGCTGTTCGCGGCATTATCCCTGAAACATCTATTTCTCGAGAAAAACTCCAAGAAATAGAGTCTCTTGTTAATGCGTTAGCCGAAAGTGGTCTTTGTAAATCGAAAGGTGATGCACGTCGAACAATCAAGGGTGGAGGAGTATCTGTTAACGGAATTCGCCAGGATCCAGAGAATTCAGAGCTATCTCAAGAGCTATTAGAGGACGCACACTTTATCCTTTTGCAAAAAGGAAGACGTTCCCGTCATTTGTTAATAATTTCTTGAATTAGGACATCGGAAAAATTAGCGGAAATAAGGGCTAAAAGGTTGATGTAGACGTGCTTGAGCGCTAGCGTTGCGGAGCGCACAAGTTCAGGAATTTTTTTGCTGAAAAGTGTGTAGTTGCTGTAATTCAATGGTTAAAGGCCATAGTAATGCTGCAGCGACGGGCACTACCGGCCTTCAAGGAGACCGGCTGCCGGATGACACGTAAGTCATCATGTGCTCTTTGAAAACGGAACAGAGGACGAAAAAGCCAGTGCGGGCTGGCCACAGATGATCGCGAGTTATCTCTGGTCAGACCCTGAACAATTCAAGCACTGACGGACAGCATGGTCACTTAAGTGACCATCTTGACCTGAAGCCAGTCAATCAAGAAATTTGGTGTTTCTTAGATTGACACACACTCGCGTCGGTTTTGTTTTAACAAAACCGCACAAATGATTTCTGGGAGAAACTTCTAAAGTTTTTCTTGAGATTTTGATGGAGAGTTTGATCCTGGCTCAGGACGAACGCTGGCGGCGGGCCTTATGCATGCAAGTCGAACGCACTCGACCTTCGGGTCATATGAGTGAGTGGCGAACGGGTGAGTAACACGTGAGAAACCTGCCCCGAAGACTGGAATAACCCGGGGAAACTCGGGCTAATACCGGATACCCCCAATTGATCGCATGGTCGATTGAGGAAATGCTCCGGCGCTTCGGGAGGGTCTCGCGGCCTATCAGCTAGTTGGTGAGGTAACGGCTCACCAAGGCAACGACGGGTAGCTGGTCTGAGAGGACGATCAGCCACACTGGGACTGAGACACGGCC